>JAJPHV010000112.1 GCA_021325095.1 Chloroflexota bacterium
CCCCAGCCATGGCCCTGTGCCTTACCGACCACATCTGGTCAATTCGTGATGTCCTGCTCACGCCGGTCTTTCCGTCCGGAGGTGCGAGATAATCTCATATCACTACCAATACAGCAGTTCTATGACCAAAATCCAGATCGCTTGTCCATCCCAGCCAAAGTACGGATTCGCTACATTCGGATTGGTGTGGGTCAAACGGCAGATGAGGAGAAAGCTGCTCGCACCCGCATAGATGAAGCCTACCAGAGAGTTACATCGGGAGGGATAGATTTTCCCTCAGCGGCGAAGCAATATTCAGAAGACCCGACCACCGCCGCGAATGGCGGGGAATTACCAGGCTGGTTGGGCGAAACTAATGATCCATTCGAGCCGCCGGACTTACACGAACTACACCAAACTGCGTTTAAGTTGGGTATCAACCAGATCAGTTCACCGCTCAAATTAGGCGACAGCTTGTACATTATCCAGGTTCTGGAACGTGTTGATCCGCAAAAACTGTCCCTTGAACAGGCCAAGCCCTACATCAAGGACTTACTATCCGACCAAAAACACGAAGACCTCTTGCGGCAATTGCAGGAACGCCTCGCAAAACAGGCCAACCTGGTATTCTACGACAGTGTACTGGACAGCTATTACGCCGAGTCTGCCGCCAATACAGACAAGACGAGTCAGCCAGGCAACCCCTGAGTTGGTCAAATTCTGCAAGACGAGATCGGATGGCTACACCATTACGGTGTACCCGTGAAGCGATGAGCGAGTAGAAGAAGGTACTTATCATGAAGTGTCCAATTTGTAACGTAGAACTGAAGATGACAGATCGTCAGGGTGTCGAGATTGACTACTGCCCTCAATGTCGAGGTGTTTGGCTAGACCGCGGGGAACTCGATAAGATCATCGAGCGCTCTGCACAGGAGATGTTCAGGTCGCCTCAAGGCTCGGAATTATCGTCGCATCACGGTCAAAGCAAAGATTGGGATGACGATAGATCTCAAGCAGGGCAGAAACCTAAGAGAAAATCTTTTCTTGGGGACATGTTCGATATCTTCGACTAATATGCTGTAATTACTCGGTAGCTCCACACGAAACGGTAGATCGATAGAATCGAAGGTCCATTTAACCCTTTACGCTTGGCGGCAGGAAGGGAAAAATGAACCTTCAAGCGGTATTTTGCCCCTAGGCGGGGTGTGTTGACAAGGGCGTGGTCGGTAAAGGCAATGTGGTCTGGTGGCAAAAAGGTCGGAAACGGTGCAAGTGCCAGAGTTGCGGGCGGACATTTTCCTACCGACGGGGGACGATGTTCGATGGATTGCGCCGGGCGGAGGCGCTGGTGGTACAGGTGGTGACACTGTTGGCGTATGGCTGTCCCTGCCAAGCTATCGTGGCGGCCTTTGGGTTGGACGAGCGCACGGTGATGGACTGGCAGCAGCGCGCCGGGGTTCATGCCCAGGCGGTGCATGAGGCGTTCATTCAGCCGGTGGATTTGCAGCAGGTGCAAGCCGACGAACTGCGTGTCAAGTTGCAAGGGCGGGGCGTGCTGTGGGTGGCGATGGCGATCATGGTCAGCACCCGGTTGTGGCTGGGGGCTGTCATCTGTCCGCAGCGGGATCGTCACCTGATTGACAACTTGGCTGGCCTGGTGTGTCAGATCGCAGGTTAGAGTAAGCCACCAGATCGCGACAGTATCCAGCCAGGAGATCGCGGCCAAAGTCAGCCAGTAGTAACTCTCGTCGTGGGACAGAATCCTGACCAACGTGCAGAACCAGGCGTTGGAAGGGACCAAGCAGTGACGAGGAGAACCGATACAATGGACATCCGAGAAATAGTGAATCGCCTCCGGGCTGGGGAAAGTGACCGAGCAATTCATCGGGAACTGAAAATCGACCGGGCGACGGTCAAGCGGTATCGGACATGGGCTGAACAAGAAGGACTGTTAACAGGCACGCTGCCGGGTGTAGAGGTCCTGGAAGCACGTTTGAAAGAGAGCCTGGGCGAGAAAGTTGTTCCGCAGAACGTGTCCAGCGTCGAACCGTATCGAGCGATGGTGGAGGAACTGCGGACCAAAGGGGTGAATATCAAGACGGTGTGGCGTCGCCTGAAGGAACGCGGCTATGACGGGAGTATGCACGCCGTGTACCGTTTCGTCTGGCAGATGGAAGGCAAAGGACCAGAGGTCGCCGTCCGCGTGGAATGTACGCCAGGCGAAGAAGCGCAGGTCGATTTTGGCTATGTGGGCTTACTGCTGGATGAATCTGGACGGGCACGGAAAGCGTGGGCCTTCGTGATGACGCTGTCCTGGAGCCGCCATATGTATGTCGAGTTCGTCTTTGACCAACGACTGGAAACCTGGCTGCGCCTGCATGTGAACGCTTTCGCGTTCTTTGGGGGTGTTCCGCGCCGCCTAGTCTGTGACAACTTGAAAGCGGCCATCGTGCGGGCCAGTTGGGATGGCGATTTGCCGCAAGTGCAATGGGCGTATCGGGAATTGGCGGAACATTATGGCTTTCTGATAGGACCGTGCCGACCAGCGACGCCACAACATAAAGGCAAAGTCGAGCGCGGTGTGGCCTATGTCAAAGGGAGTTTTGTGGCAGGCCGCGAGGCGGTGACGCTAAAGCTGGCTAACCAGACCGTGCGGGGGTGGTGTTTGGGCGAAGCGGGTTTACGCCAGCATGGCACAACTCGGCAGCAGCCCCTGCGCTGTTTTCAGGACACCGAGCAGACTGCCCTCCAGCGCTTACCAGAGCGTCCCTACGATTTGGCGACCTGGAAAGCCGTTCGGTTGCATCGGGATGGCTACGTTGTTTTTGACGGGGCCTATTATTCGGCGCCATTCCGCTATGTGGGTCAAAAACTGTGGGTGCGTGGGGATTACCAGGCCGTCAAGCTCTATACGCCAGATTATCAGTTAATCGCTACCCATTCCCGGGTTGGGCCAGGGCAGCGCCAAACCCAACCGGACCACCTAGTGCCTTATAAACAGCCTGGGGTGTTGTGGACTGCTGAAGTCGTCCACGACAAAGCGCAGGGCATTGGCCCCGCCACCTTCCAGACGGTTCAACGGTTGTTTGAGACCCCAGTCGTGGACCCACTACCCACGATTCGGCGGCTAATAAAACTAGCCGACCATTACGGCCCAGTGCGCCTGGAGGCGGCCTGTGCACGAGCCTTGGCCCACGATGACCCAGCCTACCGCACCATTAAGCGGATCTTGCAACTGAATCTGGATGCCCAAGCACCGGCACTGCCCGCTGCGGCAGAACCGCCTACGCCAGTGGCCGCCACCTTTGCCCGTTCAGTCAATGAACTGTTGGGTGATTGGGCCCAGGTGCAGCTATGAATACCAGCCCCCAATTAATCCCACACCTCAAACAACTGCGGCTGTCGGGCATTCTCGATACCTTGGAAGTGCGCGGTCGCCAGGCGGTAGACGGCCAATGGACCTATGAAGAGTTCCTGGAACGGCTGCTGCAAGATGAAGTCGAACGCCGTGCCCAAAAACAATTGACCCTGCGCCTGCGGCGCGGCAACCTTCAGTCGGCCAAGACACTCGATACCTTCGACTTCACAGCCAATCCTTCGGTCAACCGCCAGCACATCCTCTCGCTAGCCAGCGGTGATTACATTCGCGCGCGGCGCAACGTCCTGATTTGTGGCCCAGCGGGCGTGGGCAAAACCCATTTAGCCCAGGCATTGGCCCATGAAGCCTGTCGGCAAGCATTCAATGTTTTGTTGGTCAACACCAGTAAAATGCTTCAACATCTGAGCGGTGGGCGCGCGGACGGCTCTCTGGAACGGCGCCTCCAAGTGTATCTCCGCCCTGATGTGCTTATTTTGGATGATTTTGGCCTGAAGCCTTTACAGGGCAATGCGCCTGAAGACCTTTATGATGTCATCGCCGAACGGTATGAACACGGCAGCATTGTCCTAACTTCGAATCGCTCCCCGGCGGAATGGCCCGATCTCTTCCGCGATCCCTTGCTGGCCTCTGCCGGTCTCGACCGCCTGATGCATGATGCCGAAAAACTGGTGATGACTGGCTCCAGCTACCGGACTCGCTCAACTATGCGTGATAGTCACGATTAATTCGAGGAAAGAAGGTGGAGGCTGTTGTCGTTTTCGCTCTGAGGGCTGCTTATCTGGCTGACTTTGGATGCAACACCCTGGCTGTATTTCGCCGCGATCTCTTGGCTGATTCTCGTCCGCAATTTGACACTGGTGCGGCGTTGGGCGCAAAAAGTGGCGCTGTACATCACCTTTGACGGCTTGGCGGCCTACCGTGACGCCTTCGAGCGCGCGTTCTCCGACAAAGGACGAGGCTTGTGGGACCGCACGGTCAACTGTGTCTGGCCGTGCCTGACCTTGGCTCAGGTCGTCAAACACCAGGCCAACGGCTCCTTTCGCATCGCCCGCTATGTCCTGCGCGGCTCGTGTACCATGCTCGCCCGCCTGCGGACTGCCACCCAACTCGACGGCACGATCAACACGGCCTTTATCGAGCGCCTCAACGGTACCTTCCGGGCTTATCTGGCTCCGCTGGTTCGGCGCACGCATGGCCTGGCTCGCACTCAGCAAACCGTCACGGGTGCTGTCTTTCTGCTTGGCTGTGTTTACAACTTCTGCCGTGTCCATTCTACCCTCAAGCACCAGACCCCGACTATGGCTGCCAAACTCACCGACCATGTCTGGTCCGTTTCTGAATTACTTTGGCATCGTCCCAATCACTGTTCTCACTCATCTACCGTTTGATGTGGAGCTACCAATTACTCAAGCAGGTTGAGTGCTACGCACTTTCTATCTTCGGCTGGCGCGATGAGCGCTGGTGCGCCAGCCTATAGTGGACAACAGCCGCTATGTCTGGGGCTACTGGCGCACCGAGCGCCTACGCACTTCAGCTTGTGCCGTGGGTGATGTACTTCGACAAGAGCATTAGCCTACATGGAACATATTGCCGACATTCCGCACCCCACTTGCCGCAATTCCGCATTTTTCACCACGAAGGTGCGCAATATCGAACCAGCAGTCTGGATCAGCAATTCAGCGAATTCTCATTAGTTGAGATCGAGGTAATGGAGCCAGTTCAAACCGAGATCCACCCCAGGTATGACAAGTAGCAACGTTTGCGTTTGGCAAGGATATTTAGAGTGGTGGACGCTGCCAACCGCCCAACACCGTCTCAATGTGTTGAGCCACTGCTAAGGCCACGTCCTCACGCCAAGGACGAGCCACGATCTGGATCCCGATAGGCAACCCATCAGGCGAAGTGCCTCCACGAACGACTGCACCAGGCCATCCTGTCAGGTTATAAGTTATTGTGTAACTGAAGGCGGGAAATTTGTCACTCAGAGTACCATGGGACATGGCAGGATAGGCGTTCACAGGACAGATAATCACGTCATATGTCTCTAAAAAGGCAAGCATGGCACTGCGGAATGAATCCAATTGTCTAGTTAAATCGACGAATTCAGCAGTCAATTTCGCAACGCCTGACTGCGTGTCTTGCGCCCACTGGTTGAAAGGATGTACTTCAGTTGTTCTAGCTTGCTCAAGCAATCTTCGGACCCAAGCACCATCTGCACTAAAAAGCCTCGACATCATTTCGTCGGATCGCTCGATGCCAGTTGGTCGGTTTTCCTCTACCGAAACCCCCTTGTCAGAGAGCGCTTTTACAGCGCTCCGGACAACTTCAGCCGTTTCGGGTGTGGGTGACACAATCCCATTATCAGTGTGAAAGGCTACGCGCAGACCTTTGAGAGCAATGGTTTTGGGATCACCGAGTGGCATAGGGACAATCGCCGGATCATGCCAGTCTACTCCGGCAATGATGGGGAGTGTCAGCACCAAGTCCTCCACGAAGCGGGCCATCGGGCCAATTTGCTGTAATGCATCCAATGCTCCCATATCAAAAGAAATAATATGGCCCGTTCTGGGCACGCGCCCGGAGGTGGGCTTAATCCCAGCAATGCCGCAAAAATGTGACGGTAGCCGGATACTTCCTCCAAAGTCACTGCCGATGTCCAGAGGTGATCCACCTGCGGCGATGATAGCCGCTGCTCCACCACTGCTGCCACCAGGGGTACGCGACAGGTTATACGGATTGTTCGTCCGACCATAGATCAAGTTATCGGTTTCAAAGGCAAGAGTCAATTCCGGGGTATTAGTCTTGCCAAGCAGGATCGCGCCAGCACGACGCAACCGGGCCACAACGGTCGCATCCTGTGTTGGTATGAACGACGCGCGCCCCTTCGTTCCTCCTGTGCTGATGACGTCTGCTGTATCGAATGAATCTTTTATCGTCATCGGGACGCCGTGAAGCGGTCCTTGGATGTCCCCATGAGCGAGTGCCGCATCAGCTACGCGCGCCTGCTTCTGGGCTGCATCAGCTGTGAGTTGCACGACGGCATTGAGTTGGGGATTTACAGCCTCAATACGTTGCAAATAGGCATTGACTACCTCTTCCGAGGAAACTTCTTTAGCACGAATGGCTTGCGCCAGTGCTGCGGCTGAGGCATAAATTAATTCGTCCATAGTATCTTTCTCCCGACATTCGGCAGAGGTAATCGAAAACCCAACGAATTTGGAAACACAGGCGTTCAAGTAACCCAAGAATGGCTGTATGAGATGGAATTATAGAATTGCTGGATAGATGGCCCCAAAAGGGCCAATATTTGGTGATGGATGGGTTGCAGATTGAGAACCTGGGTGAAACGTATAGCGCCGCGTTGGGTGATGAACAGGTCAATGCCATTGAACATCTGAAACACGCGGCGCATGGTAGGGGTCTGGGTCGGTTTGCCAAGCTGGTCAGGGATGGTCTGTTTTTGAACAGAAAGTTGTGAGCGCAGGCGATGCTCTGCCAGAGCGTAGACCAACAGGCTGATAGCCATGACCATGAGTAAGCCCATGATTCGGGATGGCTTTTTGAGGAAGAAATTCGAAGCGAAGAACCAGGGGTCTTTCAGGAAGCGGAAGCCCCGTTCGACAGAGCGGTTCTGGTCTTTGTAGACGGTGAGCAGTTCAAGTGTTGGCAGTTTTTCTTTGGCAAGTTCGTTGTTAGCGATGATGTATTTGCCCAAAGGCTCCCGACCTTCTGCGACACGAGCTTCATCCACTTGCAGGCTTGCCCGGAGTTCCCAGGAAATGCTGGGAACTTCACCGGGAGCAGGGCGACCTCGCTTGGCATAGCGCGTCGTGGACTTGGCCGATGGCGTGAGGGTGTGATATTTCAATCCCTTCTGCACACGCTCACAGGCGGAGAGCGCGTCGGCTTCACAAGCGAATTGCTCACGCGCCAACTTCTTGAGCGCATTCCTGGTCTCCGTTCGCTCTTTAGCGACGGCCCGCTCGAACTGGCGTAATTCGCGCTCCCGCGCTTTCTGCGAGAGGATGAGCAGCCAGCGCTGCTCAACGGCCCCATAACTCACCTGCTGTTCTGAGTAGAAATAACCGTCTGGCGTGGAGGTCATATCTTTCTCTGAGATGGAAGTCAGCAAGGCTTGGACTGCACCCAAAGTCGCTGGAATACGAGTGACCCACTTGAGCTTCGACAACTGCTTGAGATTATCGGCGCTGTACAACGCGCTGTCGGCGATGATATACGGGGTTTCCTGTTCTGCACCGAAGTGTCCGATGTAAGTTGTCACCATCGAGACCAACCCCTTCTTATCCGCCCGGTTGCCGTCCAGTGCCTCGATGTAGACCGGGATGCTCTGCGCATTAGCGCATATCAAGCCCAACATCGCTTGCTTGAGGTCGGGCCGATGATCCTTGCTGTACCCGTAGGTGATCTTGATGGCGTTTTCTTCCTCGTTCTCGTAGGCCCCTTCCACACTGAACGCGCTTGTATCCACATGCGCAAAGCGGTTCACGATGCCCATCACCGCCAGCACGTGGGCGGCCAGGTGGTAGTAGATTTCCGTCACCCCAACTCTCACGACCCAATCCAATGCCCGTCCCAGGCAGTCATCGTTCAAGTCCTCAGCCATTATCCCTGGCCCTATCAGCAACTCAACGGGTTTGTTGGCGTAGAATTCCGGCGTCAAATACAACGCCCGATTCACAAACCCCAATCCATTCAGCACCATCGCTTGGATGGCCTGTCCAACACTCACCTTCCGTCCGCTGTCTCCGACCAGACGGTCAATCTGTCCGATGAGGTCTATTTCCCGGCATACTCCGGCCACAATCCCCAAATGATCTATCCGCTGCGTGCTGATCTGAACGTCGTTCATCGTCCGGTCTTTTTGCTTATGGGCGTTTCTACATTAGCCTACCCCATAAATCCTCAATTCTTGATCATCCCCTGCGGAATGTCGGTATTGCAGTGATCTGTTTGCATACCGTCAGAGTCATTGGTGTGTCAACTTCAGTATTAGCGATGCGCGCTATCTATTCGACTGGATGACAAAGGCAAAGCCAGATGGGAAAGGTGAGCCAACAATCTACGTCTACGTTTACAGTTCAGGAACATACGGCAGCAGAGTGATTCGCCCGTAGAAAGGCTTGTTGCTCATCCACTCAGGGCTAACCTATTCGAACAATGCTGCGCTTGCGTCAGACCAACCCAAATTGCCCAGGCGATGACTGTTATTTGTGCACTGCGACTTGCAGACGGCAATTCTGAATAGTCAAGGCGATACATGATGATCTGTTGACGCATCAAACTCAAGCACTGGCGACTTGCTGTGACTTTGCTGACTGCGTGGCCTTTCGCCGCTGGACTTGCATAACGGCCCAGCCCATAACGTATAGGCCAACCATGAACGCTTGAGCAGCAATCGTTTCGACGGCGGGATGGAAGCCTGTCAGTGTCGCCAAAAGGTAGGGTAAACGTGGAACCGATCCCACGAGCAATGTTGTACCGATAAACCCTGATTCTTGTAAGCTGTTAACCGCACTACCGATGAAGGTGACGGAGAGGATCATGAGCAGCGTGACCGTAATCTGAAAGAAACGATGAATGGGCAGGCGGCGGCTCGTTTTAAGAATAACCCATGTAGTTGCGCCGAGCGCTACAACGCCAGCGCCAAAGCCCAACAACAGGTAGAGTTCCATGCGTGTACTCATCAGCGTCAGCACTTCATAAAACAGCGCAGTTTCCAGACCTTCACGGTAGACCGCCGTGAAGCCAAGGATAATCAAGCCAACTGAACTTCCTGATGCCATAGCTGACCAGGCCCGCGCACGCATAAACTCCATCCAGCGCTTTTGATCCAGGCGGCGAATCAACCAGAAGTTAACCCAGAACAACACACCAACAGCGAGGAACGAAATCACCGCCTCAGAAACTTCACGTGCAAGGGGGGTGATGCGGATAAGATAATGCACAAGCAGCCATGACAAGACACTAGCAAGCACCGCAAGGCCAACACCATAGAAGATGTAACGTCCTAACGACTGGCTCTGACTGGCACGCAGATAGCCCAGCAGTGCGGCGAGAACTAGTACCGCTTCCACCCCCTCGCGGAAAATCACACTGAATCCACTGACCAGCGCCAATGTCGGAACAAGCACGCCTGCGTTGGTAAACATAGCATCTACTTCGTCTACGCCTTCGCGCACGCTCTGAGCGGCCTTTTCCACCTCAGAAGCTGGCGCACCTTGCTGCATCTTGCTACGCAGATTGGCAAAACGATATTCCAGATCGAGAGTCAGGTTGCCGTCTATTGTCCGCAGAGGAATCTCGATATTCTCAAAGTGATCCAAGTAGGCGGCCCGCGACCACTTGAATGCCGTCGGGTAATCTCCCAGACGATAGGCCCGCATGGCCTGTTGTAGCAAATCACGGATTGCCTGCGCTTCAGCAGCGACGTTCACCGCCGGGTTAGACGAGTCACCCTCTGCACGAGTTACACGAATTGGTATAGCCAGCAAAATCGCCAAAAATATTAGAAGAATGGTAAATCCCTTATACACGTTTCACCCCATCCACGCGCTTAAACATCGAAATTGATCTTATGTGTAACCCTGATTGCTAGATGAAGTCGTTCATGGAGCGCTCGTTAAAATGGGAGTTACCAGACAACCATAAAACGAGGGAGCGACATGAACGACACGTATATTGTAACGGCGTATGTGGTGATTGATGACGTGTTGAAAGGGTATGGTTTTGAGGATGATAGTCGAGCCAGTGGTACAGCAGCGGAGATATTGACGGTGGGGGTGATAGCCGCCAAATATTTCCAGAACCATCATGAACGGGCCTTGGGCTTGATGATACGCTTGGGCTACGTCCATGGGCTGAGTGTGTCGCGCTTCAATCGACGCTTGCACGCACTGCGAGAATGGCTGTCTGGGATCATCAGCTTGGTCGCAGACCTCTACGCTCAAGGGGAAGCCTTTATCATCGACAGTATGCCCCTGCCGGTGTGCAAACGGGCGCGGGCCTCGCGTTGCAAGAAGGTACGCGGCAAAGCCTTTTGTGGCTATTGCGCCGCCAAGAAAGAAAAGTTCTTCGGTTGGCGCTTGCACCTGATTTGTACACCTGATGGTATTCCGGTCAGTTTTGACGTGTTGCCTGCT
This sequence comes from Chloroflexota bacterium, assembly GCA_021325095.1. Classification (GTDB taxonomy): domain Bacteria; phylum Chloroflexota; class Anaerolineae; order Aggregatilineales; family UBA2796; genus JAJPHV01. The sequence goes on from JAJPHV010000112.1 coordinate 10,519, forward strand.
GCCGAGCAGGATTTGACGCCTATTCATGAACTGACCGTTGCTTTGCCTGAAGGCGCGACCGTCTTTGGCGATAAGGGCTACGTTTCTGACCCTGATGCCCAGTCCATCCTGGCAGCAACTGGTATTCGCTTTGTGGCCGTCCGCCGCCGCAATATGTCTCCTAACACTTGGGCTGACGAGTTTGACCTGTACCGCTATCGCAGGCGCATTGAAACCGTCTATAGTCAATTTGAGGCTATGGGTGTTCAACGTCTTCATGCTCGTACCAATCATGGTTTTGACCTGAAAGCCTATGCCAGCTTGCTCGCTCTGGCTTTCACTAACATCATTCCCGACTAGCAATCAGGGTGTGTACTCACGTATCGGATAATCGGTTAGGGAGATCGACGTAAAATCTGTAAACATTTTTGCTACCAAATGCCACTGCTATTGCAAATCATTTGCAACAAGCAGAAGTATAGGCGATGCAGGCTTGTGCAGTCAATCACTCATGTTATGATCGGATTTTCACAGGCGGTTATCGCATTTTAATGGGGATGAATATTTATGTGAATAGCAGGCTAACTCATCACAACTAGAAGAATGGGCAGATCTGACTAAACCAATCGTTCCATCTTCAGTTAGTCAGGGCAGCAACGGCGATGCAGCCTGCTCACTGACGCGATAGGCAATTGCCCACTTCACTTAAAGGCAGAGTGCCATCAAAAAACTGTGTGGCGCACACTTCCAACTGGTAGCTAAACAGCGCATTGGCTGCGCCAAATTGCGAGATACGTTGTAGTTCGCCAGTGAAGACCAAAACACCAATCACAATCATCATGACACCGCTCATATATTTAAGCATTCCCAAATGCCGTTTGAAGCGACGAAGCAGACCTTGCGTCTGGTCTAAGGCCAGAGCTGTAATAATAAAGGGAATACCTAACCCCAGGGAGTACATTGCCATCAATCCGCCCGCCTGAAATATGTTTTTGTTGTTAATTGCCATTGTCAAGATTGTGCCATAAATCGGGCCGATACAGGGTGTCCAGCCTGCTGCGAAGATAATACCCATCAGACTCGAACTTAGTAAACCATAATCACGCGACAGCACGAGTTGGGGGCGCGTATCGGCGTACAGAAGACCATGCAACCACGATAGACCATGCTTGATCCGAAATCCTGTAGACCCCAGGCGCTCTAAACCAGCACGACATTCCAACCAACGTAAGACCATTCCGAGTACCCCAATGAAATGGAGTCCAAATAAGATGATCAGAATGCCACCTACTCGCGGAATGATGACACGCTGTAGATCGTACACCGCTGACGATAGAAGCCGCGTTCCTGCCGTTACAGCTAACCCAAAGACAACAAACACAAAGGTAAAACCCACAACAAACGCAATTCCATGCAGAGCCATCTGGAATCGATGTTTGCGAACAATTTCGGCTGTTGTTCTGGCTTCATTCGCATTAGCTCCAACGATAGCCTTGGCAGTAACACGATTGCCCATGTAGCCAACATAAGCAGGAACCAACGGTAAAACGCATGGCGAAACAAACGATAGAAAACCAGCTATAAAGGCCAACCACACTGTCACATTGATCATTCTTATGTCCTCTAATCAGCTAACCACAGACTCAGCGGTGATCAACGTTACTTGGTAACTCAATATGTCAACACGAATCGAACAGAAACCCAATCCTCACGCAACTCTTTAGATCGCGCGTGGAACAATCAGATAAAGCCATTCAGCATGATTGTTATTACGCCCATCGAACTTGAACCGAAGTTCCAACCTCTGCCCATTTGAACAGCCAGAGCGCTTCCTCCGTCGGCATGTTGACACAACCATGACTCATCGGTCGTCCAAAATTGTTATGCCAGTACGTTCCGTGAAAGCTATAACCTTGATAAAAGTACATTACCCAGGGAACGCCAGGCAGATAATATCCAGGGCCAGTCATCAACTGTGCAGTGTATTTTACGTAGATTTTAAAATCGCCCTGCACTGTAGGTGTAGCTGGCAGTCCAATTGATACCAACACATTACGCACCAATTGCCCGTTTTCATAAGCGTAAACACGCTGTTCACGGAGAATGACTACAATCAGTTTACCAGAATCACCTGGCGGATTGGGGCCGGGCGGTACTCCCTGACTGGTCGTCATCATCGTCGGATTGCTGTCCGATGCCGGGATCGTAAGTACCATTCCGGCGTAGATCGTGTTTGGGTCTGTAATGTTATTTGCTGCGGCAATCGTCGGCCACGAAATGCCGTATATACAGCCAATGGCGGCTAACCCCTCACCTGGCTTCACAATATGCGTTCTGACACCGGTGGTCGAAACATTCGACTGTGCAGGTGGTTGTACAATGGCGGTTGGCGGAATTGGTGTAGGTGAAACGGCTGTTGGCCCAACGATTGGCTGAGATGCGGACATATCCGGTACTGTCGCGCTACCAGCAGGAGCGGCCACACCCGGAATGACAAGGCGCTGGCCTGGCTCAATGTGATTGGGATTTGTGATACCGTTGGCATTCACAAGAGCTTGCCAGGCGATCCCAAATTTGCGGGCAATGATGTTTAGGGTATCACCTGGCTGAACCGTGTAATAAACAGGACCCACATTCACGCTTTGGGTTTCGGGCTGTGGTTGGACAGGCTGCTGGTTCTGCACTGACGCAGAGATTTGCCCCGGAATTGCTAACACTTGACCGGCGTAAATGCGGGTGGGATCGCTGATGTTGTTAATGGCAGCAATTGCTTCAACCGTCACGCCATAACGGAGCGCAATGCGGAACAACGTCTCGCCGGGCTGCACAATATGGACCTGCCCCTGAGCGTAAACAGTTTGGGATGGCAGCGGGAATAAGGAACAGATGAGCAACAACGTCGTAATAATGATGAGGTATCGCCTATACATTGCAGTAGCCATAGGATATCCTCCTAAACTGGATAAACATTCCCGGCTGAATTCAACCGCAGCTTCACGTTTCAAAACGCCAAGTACTGCGTGGGGTTTACAGGCTCTCCACCAGGACGAGTTTCAAAGTGCAGGTGCGGGCCACTTGAATTGCCTGTTGACCCGACAGCGCCAACGGGTGTCCCGGCATTAACAAACTGTCCGCATCTTACGTTGATGCGGCTCATGTGTGCATATAGGGTGAGCAGGTTGCCATGTGCCAGCACGACACTATAACCGTATCCCCAGTTGCTCCACCCAGCGAAAATCACTGTCCCATTTGCTGCTGCGAAAACAGGCGTTCCTGTTGGTGCAGCGAGGTCGATAGCGCTGTGACCTGCATAAAAACCTTGTTTCACCTGGTAACTGCCTAATGGAACACGAAGTGGACCACCGCCACTATTGGGTTGATAGCCGCACGATCCTGGCCCGCCGCCAAATGATACTTCACCATTAGCATTGATGCTGGCTCCAGAGCCACCAGTCACTGCCGCTTTTGCTGGCCTGAACGTTGTACCAGGATTCCAGTAGACAGCTTTTTTGGCGCTCGTTCCACCAGGAATAATCACCTTGAATCCAGTGGGCAAGAGCGTATCAGGTCTCGCTCTCTGAAGGTTGTTGTAATCCGAGTCGATGATGACGTAAGGTGAAACCTTATATTTATCGGCGATAGATTGGATGGTTTCGTCACTCTGTGTTTTGTGCAGCACACCACTTTCCGGCAAAATCGTGAGCTGATCGCCAGGTAGTAGTCGGTTGACATATATATCGTCATTGGCCCAGACAATCGTATCTGTTGAAATGCCGAAGCGTGTAGCGATTTTATCTAGCGTGTCGCCGGGTTGAATTGTGTAGGAAATTAGGGTGGGGCGAGAACGTGGCGGTGCAATTGTGTACGCGGTTTGCTGGCGGTAGAGCCGATCCGGTGGCGGCGCTGTGTCTCCAGGCTGCATCAGCAGTTCAGCAACTACATCTGGCGGAACTGCTGTATCAGTTGTCTCAACGGCGGATGGAAGGGGGAGAAGAGGCGTAGATGTAGCGACGTTTGTCGGTGAAGCAGAAGGTAGCAGAATGGCAGGGTCATTACTTTTTGGCACAGTTTGGGTACTGGGCTGTATGTAGATTACACCTGCGATGAGCGTGATCAGCAGTGCTGCGCCCAAGATCAGACGATTTAACCATAACATTCCACGGTTTGATCGGTTCCTGTCTGTTGTAAGACGAGGATTTGTCCTGTATGTCTCACGCCGCAGTACGCCTGTTGGCGACGTATCTTCCGGGTCAAAAGGTGGCTCTCGAAAAACGGCCATTTCCTCCATTGGCAAATCACTATCGGAATGGTATTTGTTTGTAGGTGACATCCCTTAACCTCAAATGAAATCAATGCGGTGGCAGCGTCCGCTATAGAAAAGATAATGCTCATCGCTTGGGTGCGTAGCCCGGTGCCACCTGGATAATTGCCCCCCAGGGCAAATAATGGCTGAAAAATACCTCGCGATTGACAACAATTTGTCCATTTTGTTTTATGGTACGGTAGACACGCGCATCCACTCCATCAACTGCACCGTCGATCTGACGCTGCTGGCCTGGCTTCAAGTCAGCCGCCTCCTGGTAACGGGTAGGTCCAGACGGCACGGGATTGCTCAATGTTGGTCCTTCTTTGGTCACCACACGCCCCATGCTTGTACTATAAAAGCGAAAGGTCAAAGATTGCCGGCTTGCGCTGTACGTGCTTGTGATCAAAATGTGGTACGGCGTATCATTTACGAATTTCAGATCAACAATCGGTGAGTAAACTGTCGCGTCAAGCCCCACACCGCCACTGTACTGCTGTCCGTTCGCAATCGCGCTGCCTGTCTCGTAGTAACCCACACGATAGCCATGCGCGTAACGCTCCTTAATCGACAATCCTGCAAAGAAGGCAGCTTGAAATACGGTTGACGACACCTGGCAAACACCACCGCCTACCCCTTGTATCGTCTGATTACCGTAGATCACCAACCCGGTCTGGAAGCCGCTTTCGGGGCTGACGTCACCCAGGTATTTATTGAACGAGAATTCCTCACCCGGGGCAATGACAATGCCCTGAAAGCGAGATGCGGCTACCTGAATGTTGGTGCGCCGCTCGGCAGTGGAACCGTAAAAGAAGGTCGTCGCCTGCACAATTTGCTCCTTGATTCCAAGCTGCTCCGCTGTAGACTGGCTACTGATTTTGGCAGGGTTTTTAAGGAAGACCAGGGGTACGCGGCGATTTTCCTTCTTGAGAACACTATCTCGAATAATTTTCAAGGTAGCCTCTACGTCTAAAGTACGTCCGTCGACGCTATCGGTCGTGACCTGAAGTTGTCCAGTAGTATCATCAAATAGAAATCGTGCGTTGACTGGTTCCACGCTTAACTGCGGAGACAATTGCTCAAGAAACGTTTTGAGTGGTTCTACATTCACCTTTGTTTCATAATGAGCAGCGCCGTTCGCTTCGTCTACGCGGACAATACCGATCAATCCGGCAATAAAACCCGGGCTAATCTGCCAGGGGCCAGGGTCTTTTGTTGTTGCTGTCTCTACATAGATTTGGATGGGTGAAGCAACCGCAGCGCGTATCTGAGACGCAACCACTTCTGAGTCGCGGAGTGCAGGTTGTGTCTCCTTAATAGCCAACTTTATTTCAGCGCCTGTATTCATTTGGAGTATCACGGGTCGTAGGATGCCAAGCGTGGTCGGTATGTCCAGATCTCGTCCAATCTGGCTGGGGGTGGTTGCCACAGTTGTTCCGTTCAACGTGATTGTCGCGTCCCGAACTGGCCTATTGATTTCTGTTGCAATCTTTTGGAGAAAAGCAGCGGCCCTAGATTCATCAAAAACAACGATGGGTTGGATAACATGCCCATTCAGCCAGGCATCTACCTGACTGGTTAAGTTCAACAACAATTCGCTACCTCGCCCAATCCTGTAGGCTTCGTCGATGGTCGTGGTTGGATCAAAACTAACGCCGAGATCGACAGCCGAGATTTGCCACGCTTTCTGTCCGTCACGAAAGGTGAATACGGCATCCTTACTATAAGTGTATCGGGCAGAAAGCGCTTCAACCGCCTGCTGCTTGGTGAGACCGGACAATTTCACACCAAAAGACGAGACGCCGGGGTAGATTAATCCGTTGTAGCGGAGTTGGTGAATAGCTATATAGAGTACCGCTAACAGGATCAGTAAGAGTAAAGCAGAAGTGCCGAGAAGCGATAGACGGACCATCCACGTCCAGATAGGTGCGGTTCCTGTGTATCGAGAAGACTGCTCTGGCTGATTATGAGCAGCCTGTGTGCTATGGATCGTCTCCATATGAATTTTGCGGCGCAGTTGCCCTAGCGCAGCCTGAACCGCATCCTGCCTTTCTGTCTATGATCTCCAACTATGGATGGTCCGCTACCGGCAAAAACAGTATTGGGCGTTTCTGATCTCGAAAAGTTTACAAGTGGCAGTTCCCCACCGAGCAAGCTCCGTCAAGAGCAAATGTAAGCTAAACTAGGCGCTGAATGATCCTTACACAAACGCTCTTGAGAGGTTGGTGCAATGTCCTTCCAAAACATTTTTCTTTACACCTTAGTTCCCGCTGTTGCGGTGGTCATCGGTAGTATTATTGCTGCATTCCGCACACCAGGAGCGACTGTACGCAGTGCCATTCAGCATTTAGCCGCTGGAATCGTATTTGCTGCTGTCAGCGTCGAATTGTTACCTGATATAAAGCACGAGCGATTGCCGCTGCCAATCATTGTTGGATTCATGATTGGTGTTGGCACCATGTTAGGATTACGTCGCTTAACAGCTAAAGTCGGCAAAGATGGTGAAACGCAAACCAGACGGCCGACGAGCCTCATTACAAACGTGGCGCTGGACATTTTTATCGATGGCCTCCTCGTCGGGATTAGCTTCGCTGTCGGAGCTACCCAGGGAGCCTTGCTGACATTTGCGCTGACCATTGAGATTCTGTTTCTTGGCCTATCCGTATCAGCCGCACTGTGTAGAGCGGAAATGCCGCGAAGTAGGGTTATTGTCACCTCTGTTGGGTTTGCGGCGTTGTTTCTGGTGGGCGCATTTTCGGGAGCTACCGTCTTTAGCACACTCAAAGGTCCAGCTTTTACCATTGTTCTCGCTTTCGGATTAGCGGCTCTCCTCTATCTTGTTACGGAGGAACTCCTGGCCGAGGCCCATGAAACGTCCGACACTCTCTTAACGACGACCACCTTTTTTGTAGGATTCCTGCTGCTTCTCGTTATTTCAACCCTTGCCGAAAGTTGAAGCGTAGGGAAATCGCGTAATTACGGCAAATCCGATATACCTCCCCAACTGAATAAGCAGCGGGATCGGAACCCGCCGCAAGAGATACCCTAAAAAGTTAGCATGTGGGCTGAGTCATCAACTCACTCTCAGCCCGCGCAACACATCCCCGTGATTCTGCGACTACTGCTTCAGCGCGGCTTCGATAGCCGCTTTGAGCGCTGCGTAGCTCAACCCACTCGGCTGCTGCCCGTTGACAAAAAATGTCGGTGTTCCCTCAAGCTGGAGGCTTAGACTTTCGCTACGATCTCGGTATATTTTCTGGAGGATCGCATTGTTATTAAGGCCTGCTGTGAATTTCTGTACATCCAAGCCCAGGCTCTTAGCGTAGCCAACAAAGCGTTCCGTTTGAGGCGACTGCTGTTCGCCCCATTCTGGCTGATTTTGAAACAGGAGGTCTTGCATCTCCCAATACTTGCCCTGTTCACCAGCGGCTTCTGTAGCAGCGGCGGCCAGAACCGAGTTGTTGTGATTCGGAAAGTAACGAACAACCAGTCGAACCTGCCCCTCGTACTCCTTCAACAACTGCTTGACGATGGGGAAGATTGCCCGGCACGCCTCGCACTCTGGGTCAAGAAATTCCACAATGGTAACTTTCGCATTTGCAGGGCCAAGCGTGGGGCTGTCATCTCGAATTAACTGCGCCGGGCCAGTCGACAAATTTGTCGCAGCAAAAGGGGTAGGTGCTGTTTTTGGATGCGCTTGCACATATACAAGGGCCAGTAATGCTGCGCCTAGAAGTATGATTATGCCTAGCCCCAGAAGGATACGGGCCTCTTGGCTGTTTCGGCGTGTCTTTTTCTGCAACCGTTTCCCGGTTTTAAGATTCTGCTTTTTGGTATTCTGTTTCGCTTGAGTCATCTTTCAGGTCCTCATACCTGTAGAAAATCATGCTGAATATGATAACTGCGAATGGCATCAGCGACATGAGCGAAGTACGCAGCAATGCAGGCCGCTTTCCCACAGCAATACGCCAACTGTGAGGATGAAAATCAACGGATACATCATGATTCGTTAATACCAACATAGCAATGCTGTTTTGGCGCTTATTCATACGATAACTTAATTTTCAAATGCGCTCTAATCGCGGTTCAACGAGCGTAGGAAGGCGATTAGGGCTGAAACCTCTTGGTTGGTCAACGCCGGATTGCCCCCTTTTGCAGGCATCGGCTGTCCAGTTTTGTTCATTGGATCGCTCACTGAACGACCATTGATGATTAACATTCGAAGCGCGGCATCGGTTGAGTCCCTCGTAAAAGTATTACCTATTAGGCTGGGACCAAGATTGGGTACGCCCCGCGCATCCGTACCATGACAAGCTGTACAAGTACGACTGAACTGGGTACGCCCTTCAGCAGTCAAATTGACATCATAAACGCTGCTATCCCCGGTTTTGTTCGGTATAGTAGATGCACTCGTTTCTGGCGTGTTTACGGGATTTAAGCGAGGCGCGTTAATTACATTCGAGAGATTTTTCATCATTCCCAGCACCAGTGTTCCAATCAGCAGCACGCTTAAACATACAGTCAATAAGACTGTTTTTGTGGTAATAGGCTGTGATTCTGCCAGATCGGATGGTTGATCTTCGATGGCTTCATCTCCTGATAAATCTTCCACTTCCTTCCTTCGATACCAAAGCATCGCCACGATGATCACGGTAAAGGCGATCAGTGAGAGCTGTGGGATACTGATAAAGCCGAACCACTCGAACCAGCGGGTGCGGCACGATGCTCCTACTGTACAAATTCGAATCGTGTCTTCGGGAATAAAGCCAAAGTACAGCAGGTTATGGTACAGGGCAATGGCAAACCCCAATCCACTGAGCGGCAGGACATAACTACGAATCCCATCATCTCGGCGTAAAATGCCGACTGCCAACACAACAACGAGCGGATACATCAGGATACGCTGATACCAACACAATGAACAGGGCACGTAGCCCATGATTTCGCTGAAAAACAGACTCCCAATGGTAGCGATTATCGCTTGTCCCCAAGCGACATAAAGCATGATATGTCGCAAGGTATCGATGCGCGACTCTGATGCCGAAACAGTATCCTCCGTGATCGGCGCAACGTCTTTCATCTTCTGTTCCAGCGATTCATGTTGATTGTCATCATACTCCTCGATAGCTAAGCAAGCGGAGCGCATTGAGCGCCACGACGATTGTGCTGCCCTCGTGGAAGAGGACGGCGATCCCTATACTGACGATACCGAATAATGAGGCCACCACCAGCAGCGCAATGACGCCTAAAGCGATCACCAAATTTTGGAGAATCACGGCGCGCGTCATGCGCCCTAGCCCCACGGCAAAGGGCAGTTTGGACAGGTCATCGCTCATCAGGGCGACATCGGCAGTTTCCAAGGCGACATCTGTGCCTGCTCCGCCCATCGCAATACCGACCGTAGCATTTGCCAGGGCTGGGGCATCGTTGACGCCATCACCAACCATTGCTACCTCACCGTATTTCCGCGTGAGGTCTTTGATCACCGTCAGTTTGTCTTCCGGCATCAAGTCAGCACGAAAATCGGTCAGCCCAACCTGCGTGGCGATGTTTGCCGCTACACGCGCGTTATCGCCTGTGAGCATGATGGTATGCTGAACACCGGCATCCTTCAGGGCTTTCATCGTATCAACCGCATCATTGCGCAGCGTATCTGCCAGAGCGATCAAACCGAGGACTGTACCCTCCAATGCCACAATCATAATCGTTTGGCCCTCGGCTTGCAGGGCTTCGACGTATTTGCGGGTATCCGCCGACACGTCAACGTGCTTCTCGTCCATCAGTTTCAAATTGCCGACCACCACGGGTTGTCCATCAATTGAAGCCTGTAAGCCTCGTCCGGTTATGGATTCCACTTCCGATACGGCAGGGAGCGAAAGTTTTTTCGCTTGCGCGGCACGCACCACCGACTGTGCGAGGGGATGTCCGGAGCGATTTTCGAGGGCGGCTGCCAATGCCAGGAGCTTATCTTCCGAGTAGTCTTTGACGAGTGGCAACACTTGAGTCACTTCAGGATGACCGTGCGTTATCGTACCCGTCTTGTCGAATGCAATAGCCTTGAGCTTGCCCAGATTTTCAAGGTGCGCTCCACCCTTAATCAGAACGCCCTTCTGTGCCGCCCGACCAATGCCCGCCAATATCGTTGCTGGCGTACCGAGTGCCAGCGCGCAAGGCGAAGCAGCAACGAGCAATGTCATCGCCCGTAGAAATGAGGTCTGGAAAGGTACGCCAAACAACGGTGGTACGACGATGATCAGGACAGTGACTACCAGTACGACAGGTACAAATACGCGCTCAAAGCGTTCCATTAGCTGTTGGGTGGGAGAGCGCTGTGTTTGCGCTTCTTCGACCATTTTCATCACACGAGACAGTGTGTTGTCCTTTGCCAGCCTCGTAACTTTCACTTCCAGCGCGCCCTCGCCATTGATCGAACCTGCAAATACTTTGTCACCGGGCGCTTTATCTACAGGTACAGACTCGCCTGTTATCGGTGACTGATCGATGCCCGATTGTCCGTTGAGTATCTCGGCATCAACAGAGACGCGCACCCCAGGACGAACGATAACCACGTCGTCGATTTGAATCTGGTCGATGGGAAGTTCGGTTTCCTTCCCATCGTGGCGCACAAGCGCCGTTTTGGGCGTGAGGTCGGCAAGCGCGCTGATCGCGGAACGGGCGCGATCTAACGCTCGTTCTTCAAGGGCATGGCCCAGGCTGAAGAGAAACAGCAGAAATGCGCCTTCTGCAAAGTCTCCAAGCAGCGCTGCGCCGATAGCTGCCGTAACCATGAGCAAATCAGTATCGAAGTGCCGTTCCCGCAGCGCGTGCAGGGCATGTTGAGACACATCCCAGCCACCCAGGACATACGCTGTAAGGTACAACGCAATGCTCAACACTGATGGAAAATTCAGGAACTGACCGCCAACCCACCCCACAAGTACCAATACGCCCGCAGTGACACTAAAGATCAGTTCACGGTTCGTTTGGTACCATTTTTGCATACCCTCCACAGGGAAGGAATAGCCGAGCGCTTTTATCTGTTCCCGGATCGCCGCAAGATTCGTCTTTTGGCTGTCGAACTCAACACGCATTCGTTGTGAAGCATAGTTGACATTGACTGCCAATACACCGTCTATACGCCGGACACCCTGTTCAAGGACAAATATACTGTCCGAGGATTGCATTCCTTCGATGGGAATAATCTCGTGATGATAGCGATTTACGATCTGCGCCCCGGTACGTTCGGCCAGTCGTTGAACTTCGACAAGGGAAATCACGCTGGGATCATAGTGAAGGCAGAGTTTTACTGGCTCTTGGTCGCGTTCCAGATGGACTCGCTGCAAGCCTTTGCGATTCTGAAGCGCTTTCTGCAAGCGTTCCACACAGTCGTCATCGTCCTTTTCAACGCCCGGCAACACTAGCGGAATAGCCAATTCAAGAGTCGTTTCAGCCACCAGTTATCTCCTTATTGATACGCAGTCTCAATGATTGAACAACTTTTCATGTATTCATATTTTAAAGAATTATGGCAGCTTGTCAAACGTTGATTTCGGAACAGCATGACGAATTGTTACCCTGATTGCTAGTTGATGGAATTTTGGCTGTATAGGCCGATTCGAACCTTGCCGTAGCATTGGCTGTTTTGGCCGAAATTCGAGACCAGCACTGGCATCAGGCCATGAAACATCAATGAACTAGCAATCAGGGTATTGTTAGCTTGACAATGCTTTCGGGTATTTGCTATAATATTTTTAGACCGGACTAAAACATGGTATATATCGGCCTAATGCAAGTAACAACGGGTGTTGCGAGGATTTGCTATGGAGGATGAATTTAGTCGTTGGCGCACCAAGGCGGTGGAGGATTTTTTGAGGACAGTCTACATCCTTCAACAAACGACTATTCCAGTCCCGATGACGATGATTAGTCGAACCCTTCGTATAAAAGCTCCTTCAGTCACGGACATGATTCGGCGGCTTGGGCTTAGGCAATCGGCGTCACAACACCCCAATGGATACTATCCACCTGTGCCACTTCTTGAGCATAAGCCCTATCATGGCGTGCGTCTAACGTCTGCGGGTGAACAGATCGCGCTTCAGATTATTCGTCGGCGGTGCCTGCTCGAACTGTTTCTTGTTCAAAGACTCGGCTATAAGTGGGATGAAGTAGAGGCAGAAGCGGATCGTCTGGAACATGATATTTCGGAACAACTCGCGGAACGTCTTGCTTCAGCGCTGGGGAACCCCGAAGCAGACCCACATGGAGAGCCTATCCCGACCGCTGAGGGCAGGCTCCCCGTTCGCGGCGACCAATGCTTAATGGATTTGACGGATGGGCAGGGTGGCATCGTGAGTCAGGTTACCGACCACTCCCCTGAGTTATTGCATTACCTGGACGATTTAGGGCTGCGTCCAGGGGTCGAACTTCGTGTGCTGAATCGCTCACCGCTGGGCGATATCATCACGATTCAGATCGATACTCCGTCCAACACCTATATACTCAGCAGTCAGGTCGCCAGTCATCTTCGTCTGGTGAGCAAGAAAAAGGCTCGTATCGGGGTAGCTAACCATAGACGTGAACTCGTTGGATCAGGGCAAGGGTGAACCGATACGCGGCGTTAACTCTAAGTCAGCGCCAACTTTTAGGAGGTTGTGTGCAGGAAGGTACGTTGTTACAACCAGATGTAAGTACAGAGGATATTCACCGCGCTAAAGATCGGCTGCGCGTGCGCAAGGCGCGGGCCAGCAAAAACCCGCTTAGTCGTTTGTGGCTCCTGTTTTTGCTGATCGGGCCAGGGATTCTGGTCATGCTGGGTGAAAATGATGGGCCGAGTATGCTGTCGTACTCAGCGACAGGGGCGACCTATGGAATAGGTTTCTTTGTCCCCTTCATCGTGCTGACCTTTGCAATGGCCTTCGTCGTGCAAGAATTGACGGTACGACTGGCAGCAGTGACACATCGCGGTCATGCTGAACTCATCTTTGATCGGTTCGGGCCGTTCTGGGGCTGGTTTTCCATGATTGACTTGGCGATTGGGAACTTCCTCACCTTAGTGGTTGAATTCATCGCCATTCAATCCGGGTTAGGTTATTTCGGCGTTCCGACTCCCATTGCAGTCGGCGCTGGCCTCCTGCTAAGTGTTGGCGTCATGCTCTCGCGCCGTTATTGGACGTGGGAACGCATCGCACTGCTATTATCTGCATTTAACTGTCTGTTCATTCCGGTGGCAGTTCTGGTTCACCCTGATTGGGGTCAGGTCGGTCATGCGCTCATCACATGGGGGCCGCTCCCTGGAGGAGTTAACCAGAATCTGCTCTTGTTCATCATGTCGGACATCGGCGCAACTGTTACACCCTGGATGCTGTTTTTCCAGCAGAGCGCGTTGAAGGATAAGGGCTTAACCCCGAAAGACATCCCCCAAGCGCGGATCGATACGGCGCTCGGCGCTTTTCTAGCTGCTGCGTTTGGAGTTGCCGCTGTCGTGGCAACGTCAGTTCTGTTTGCCAATCACGTTGATACGTCTAACTTTTCGAGCGGCGCATTTGCCGCTGCCCAATTCGCCCAGGCGCTGGAGCCTTATGCGGGTCATGTGGGAGCGACCCTTTTTGCCCTCGCTATCCTCGAAGCGGGCTTACTGGCGACCATCACAATTTCAAGCTCCTCCGCCTATGCCTTTGGTGAAGTGACAGGCGCAGCCCACAGCCTCAACCGACCGCTCAAAGAAGCCAGAAGTTTCTACGCTGTGATGATCGCGGGAGCAGCAGTCGCCGCAGCGATAGTGATCATCCCGAACGCGCCGCTGACGCTGATCGTACTCGTCGTGAATGTGATTGCAACATTGGCAATGCCACCCGCGCTGATCTTTCTCATCTTGTTAGTGAATGACCGAAAAGTGATGGGCGATTATGTCAATGGGCGTTTTGCCAATATTCTGGCCGTTGGCGTGACAGTATTTCTCATCCTGGCAGGTCTGACCTGGGGTATCGTGACCATTCTGACGGGTCTGGGAATTTTACCGAATTCGTAAAACAGCAATATAAGGCTGTTTATCGAGGAGAATAGGCAATGACAACTATGGAGAAAAGGATTGGTTTGAATACCAATTCCAATGTAGAGGACAAAGCATGGGTCGTTGAGGTCCTTAAATCGGACGATTTGAGACTGGCGAATTCGAGGCGGTTGGAGCCTTACGGCAAGGCAGAGCTTAAACCGTTCGTGAGGCTTTTGCTATGGGCTATGCGTATCTACGTGTTGCTATCTCTTGTTCTCATCGTTGCCCAAATATATATTAGCCTAAAACATTAGGCGTATTGTGTATCACAGACGGCATCGGGATCGGTGCGCCGTAGTGCGTCTGATCAATCGGGTAATGCCGTTCGGGTTAGCTGCCAGTCTTGCCATTGTTACGAGTCTGAACTTTTCTCGATAGGATTGAGTGCCTCTCTTATTTACCCATGCCGGATACACAGGGAGCAGGAGCAGGTTCCATGAGCGACTCCACCATTTCTCGCAGAAAATTTATAGGATTGGGTGTGGGCGCAACAGCGGGCGTTGTGGGAGCCAGCCTGATGACTCAGGCGGCAAGAGCGCAGGGGCCGAATGATTATCCCCAGGGGGAACATAGCGGGCACGTCAACGGGATGGGAATGCTGGTTGGCAAGGTCGATCACGCTCGCAATGGCTTCGATCCGATGCGGCTTCTCGTCGATTGGGATTACGGCATGGTCAGTACGCTACCGGGCGGTCAAACACTGCGCGAATACACGATTTCTGCCGGCGATCAGGAAGTCGAAATCGCCCCTGGCATTTTCTTTCCAGCCTGGACGTATAACGGACGGATACCAGGGCCAACCATTCGCTGCACCGAAGGGGATCGCATCAGGATCAACTTTGCCAATTTCGGAACGCATCCCCATACGATGCACTTTCATGGCTTCCATTCATCAGAAATGGATGGCGTACCAGGGGTCGGGCGCGGCGAAATTAATCCAGGTGAATCTTTTGTCTACGAGTTTGATGCTGACCCGTTCGGCTGTCACCTATATCATTGCCACGCTGCGCCGCTCAAACGCCATATCCATAAGGGCTTGTACGGCGCATTTATCATTGATCCCAAAGCGGGACGTACCCCGGCCCGTGAATTCGTGATGATGATGAATGCGTTCGACACAAACTTCGACAGCGGCAACGAAATCTATGCAGTGAACACCATCGGACATGAGTTTGCGCGGCGTCCCATCCCGGTCAAAGTGGGTGAATTGATCCGCATTTACCTGATCAACATCGTTGAATTCGACCCAATTAACTCTTTCCACCTGCATGGTCACTTCTTTGATTACTACGATACCGGAACCACCCTTCAACCGACGCTGCGGATGGTCGATACCATCATGCAGGGCCAGGGGCAGCGCGGCATTCTGGAATTCAAATTCCGCTGGCCGGGTCAGTATATGTTCCATGCCCACATCAGCGAATTTACCGAGCTGGGCTGGATGGGCATGTTCAACGCCGTCGCCCCAGAGAAATTCGGGGAGGCACTGAAACTGGCGGAAGTCGATGACGAATGGGATACCAAAGCGACAAAAGGCAGCACCGTGGAGGCGCAATCACTATGAGTACCCAAACGACGACTGCAACACCAACTGAACCAAAGCATTTATCTGGGGCGGCCTGGGCGTTGGCCCTTGTTCCGCTGTTGCTGCTGGGCGCTATGCTGTCCTATCTCGTCGCCACGGGTGGCGGCTTAACGCAACTGGCCAGCCCTCCCGTGGAGAAGGTTTCAGTTCAGCGTGTGTCTCTGCCGAAGGCAGGGATTATCAGTGTGGAGGTCGTCAATGATGGCCCGCAGGAGGTGACGATCCCGCAAGTGCGAGTGGATGACGCTTATTTCATGTTCAAGGCCGAACCGTCAAACACTATTCCACGTCTAGGGCGAGCCGTATTCACGATCAACTATCCCTGGGTCGCTGCGGAATCGCATACTATCAGCCTGATCACGTCGCTGGGTGTAACGTTTGACCATCAAATTGAAGCGGCTGTGCAATCGCCGCTTCCCTCACTGAGTCTGTTTGCTCAGTTCGGTCTGGTAGGTCTCTACGTGGGAATAGTACCCATCTTCCTGGGTGTTCTATGGTATCCCTTCATGCGCCGCCTGAGCAGTGGGGCCATGAACTTCATCCTGGCTCTGACGGTTGGGTTGCTCGTTTTCCTGGCACTCGGCACATGGCTGGATGCCAATGAGTTTGCGCAGGACTTACCAACCTTCTGGCAAGGTATACCAATGGTCATTTTCATCGGCCTGATCACGCTTGGTAGTCTAATCGCTGTGAGCAGTGTACGCGGAGGTCGGGAAAGCACACCGCTGGGCATCTCCTATCGCATCGCGCTCGGCATCGGCTTACATAATTTGGGTGAAGGGCTGGCGATTGGAGCAGCCTTCGCCACTGGTAAAGCTGCTCTGGGAACCTTCCTGATTTTAGGCTTTACCCTGCACAACATCACGGAAGGCGTTGGTATTGCGGCCCCAATTGTGCGTCAAAACCCCGGCTTAAAACACTTTGTGCTGCTCGTACTTCTGGCAGGTGGCCCGGCCATATTCGGTACATGGTTAGGCGGCTTTGCCTTCGATCCGGTGTTGGCAACAATTTTCCTGGCTGTGGGCATCGGCGCGATTTTGCAGGTGGTTTGGGAGGTCGGCAAATTGGTGGCGAAAGATAGTGCGCGGCTTGGCAAGCCCACGATTAATTGGCTAACGCTATCCGGGTTAGGCGCTGGTCTTGCCATCATGTACTTGACGGCCTTTCTGGTGAAATTTTAATCCAGGCAGTGGAAGGTTATGTGATGAACGGTCTCTCCATACAACAGATACTCCTTGACGGGATAATCCTGAGCGTTGGTGTGAGCATCATTCTGTTGACTGCAATGGTTATCAACCCCAGGATCATGCGTGGCGACTACCCGCCGCAAATAAAAGAAAAACTTGCACCGTTAAACAGCAAGGAAAAGCGCCAACTGTTGGTAACGGGGCTGCTGTTTTATGGCGTTGTGATCGGTGTAATTTTCTACTCGACACGTTCACTCATTGCCAGAAATGGTCAGGAGAATTTATTCCTCGTAACGTTCTTGAATACCTACCTGATCTTTGAGATTGGCAATCTTTTCGATTTGCTCGTCTTGGATTACCTTATCCTGATGGTCCTGAAACCCAGGTTCCTGTTTATTCCAGGTGTCGAGGGCATGGAACAGTACAACACCTTTCAGTTTCATTTTACTGGCTTTCTGAAGGGTCTACTCATTGGAGCCGTGTTGAGTCTGATTGTCGCTATTGTGACGATTATCGTGGTTAGAGGGTGAGAGGTGTCGATGAATAAGGTTGAAGGACAAACGCTGCGCCAAGATATACAAGGAAATAACATTCGTGTACCGCGCGGCTTTCTCAAAATCGGACTGACGCTCATCGTACTTCTTGGATTGCTCGCTGGAGCCGTGGTCGCTTATATCTGGTTTTCTGGCGGCACGGGCCAGGCCAGTTCTGCGTTAACTGCACCAAGCCTGAAAGTCAGTCCAACGGGTAAGCTCTTCCGCATTGTGCAGAACAATTCCCAGGTGCGCTTCATTATCAACGAAATGCTGATTGGAAAACCGAATACTGTTGTCGGGTCAACCAATCAGGTGGCCGGTGAAATCATGGTCGATCTGACGCATCCTGAGAATACGCAGCTTGGTGTGTTTCGTATCAACGTAAAAACGCTCCAAACAGACAACGAATTTCGCAACCGTGCGCTGCGCGGACAAATTTTGTTAACGACACGGCCTGATTTCGAGTTTGCTACGTTTGTGCCGAAGAAAATCGAAGGGATGCCTGAGAGCGTTGCTATAGGAAAGAAGGTTTTCTTCCAAATCGTTGGGGATTTGACTGTACGAGACGTAACACGCGAAGTTACGTTTGATACGGCAGTGACACTGACCAATCCGGATCGCGTTGAGGGGTCGGCACAAACCAATGTACGCTATAAAGACTTCAACATTACCATTCCTGATGCGCCCGGCGTGGTGAATGTCTCAAACGACGTTCGGTTGGAAATTGACTTTGTGGCAGTGCCTGCGGGCAGTTAATACCTTGAGGCCGTCAATTCCACTGTATCCTTCATAGACTCCGACAGACGGATTGACAATCTCGTTTTGGCAAGGATAGATTGTGAATTCGTCGAAGGTGTCGATACGAAATCCGCCCCAAAAGGCTTGTCGAATCGGTGCAAGCAGCAGTTAGAAACATGGGAGTTGAACGGTAAAACGGGTTCCAATGCCGGATTGGCTTTCGACTCTTACTTGTCCGTGATGGGCTTCGATAAGTTGTTTGACTATCGCAAGCCCTAGTCCAGAGCCTCCCGTGGCGCGATTGCGGGATTTTTCCGCCCGCCAAAAACGTTCAAAGAGATGCGGAACATCATCGGGCGAAATTCCCGTACCGTTATCACGGATAGATATTTGAACGTTACTCTCCTCGGCACAAGCGCTAACAGTGACATGCGTTCCGGCAGGATTGTAGCGCAGCGCGTTGTCCACCAGGTTGGTGATCACCTGCATCAAGCGCTCTGGATCGGCTTGAACCTGGGGAAGCTCACCCGCGATGTGTGTTTCCAGAACAATGTTCTTCTCTTCGGCCCGCAGCCGCATCCGGTCAACCGCCTGCCTGACCAACGGATCGAGATCGATAGGACGCTTGTCCAGATGTAACTGACCCGCCTCCGCGAGTGAAAGGGTACGCAAATCCGTGATCAAGCGATTGAGCAGCAATGTCTCCTGGTGAAGCGAGGACAGCTCCTCTGAGGTCGTTGGCAAAACGCCGTCGAGCATCGCTTCCAGGTTGCTTTGAATCACCGACAGCGGGGTGCGCAGCTCATGCGCAATATCGCCGATCATGTTCTGGCGTTCCACCGCGTAACGCTGCAAATGCTCCGCCATCTGGTTGAAGGTGAGCGCGACCTGACTGATCTCATCTCGACCTCTGGCCTGGACCCGCTGGCTGAGATCGCCGCCTGCGATAGCCTGGGCCGCCGCCGATAAACGACGGAGTGGGCGGATGATCTGGATAAAAAGCAGCGAACCCAGGCCGATGGCGACAACGCCTGCAGCCAGCCCGGACAGCAACGCTGAACGATTGACGGCACCGAGAAAATCACCGGCAGGTGTAGCAGACATAGCAAATGGCGTCACAACAAGCGTACCTATCGTTCGCTCCCTGAGCAGGATGGGTGTTCCTTTATTAATCACGTCGGCTTGCAGTTGGCTCCCGACCAAGGTATTGGCGGTGTCGGCTACGACAGTTCCATCCGCCTGAACGAGAATGAGGCGATCCCCTGACCATGCCCACATATCACCCATCATATCCGAGTCGCGCATTCCTCCCTGCTCAATCCACCCCCTATCGCCGTCCATCATGCCATCGTGCATCATACTGCCATTGGAAGCGCCAGATGACCAGGGATTGCGCAAAACGGTCTCCACCCGTTCCCACGTTCCGGTACGCGCATAGTAGCTGGCAAGGACAGGGCCCAGGTGAGCGGCCCACTGCTGACCGGTGCGCGTGATGTACAGCTCAAACTGGCCTGCGGTGGTCTGGCTCACCAGGATGACCACCAGACCCGTGCCAATGACGATGACCAGCGCAAAAGCCCCGATCAGTTTAAGCCACAGGCTGTGCATGGAAGTTAGTCCTCCGTAAACTTATAACCGACGCTGCGCACAGTCAGGAGGTAACGCGGCTCGCGCGGATCAGGTTCAATCTTGTGCCGCAGGTTTTTGACATGCTGATCAATCGTGCGCTCGTACCCTTCGTAAGTTGTATCCTGCGTCGCTTCGAGCAGTTGGGCGCGGGTAAAAACCCGGCCCGGCGCGCGCATGAAGGCGATCAACAGGTCAAACTCATTCGCGGTCAAGGTGACTGGCGCACCCGCAACCGTGACGGCACGGCGCTGCACATCCGCTCGAATGCCGGAGACTTCGATAAGCTCTGGCGCGCTGTCCGCTTGTTCAGAACGCCGCAGCACGGCTCGCACCCGCGCCACGACCTCGCGGGGTGAGAAGGGTTTGGTCATGTAATCGTCTGCGCCGAGTTCCAGGCCGATCAATCGATCCACTTCCTCACTTCGGGCAGTGAGCATGATCACCGGAACATTCGAGTCGCGTCGCAGGGCGCGGCACACATCCAACCCATCCAGTTCGCCCGGTAAATTCAAATCCAGGAGAACCAGCGCAGGGTTCTCCTGGCGAAAGGCGGCCAGTCCATTCGTACCGTCTGTTGCCCAGGCGACACTGTACCCGGCCTGTTCCAGGTAAAGCTGTACCGTGCGCACGATCTTGAGTTCATCTTCAACAATCAAAATCCTTTTTGCCATTCCCACGTATTCCTCAGCCCGACGCTCACCCTCACATCTAATGGTTTACGCTTCCCAGTTATTCCGTACTGTACCACAAAGCGCCTATTGGGGTTGGAAGAGGGGCGAGATGTCAAAAAAAAATAGGTCTACGCCTGACGTGAAATCGACATTTACCTTGATGAGCAGCCGACTCTTGATTCGCTTGAATACACAGTTGCCAATTGCTGATCAAGCCGGTGTGCGGATCGCGGAATCGATTCCACATTATGCGTAGGTCTACTCGCTAACAGCAAGTAGACCCATTCCCTGTTTTAGCGGCTGTTTACTGATTGCTCTGCGAAACTTCCTTCACGAAGTCGCCATACCAGGTATGCAGCCAGACCTGTCCGGTGTACCCATTCACGCTCAACATGCCGACCACTTTGCCGTCACGCGAGAAATCCAGGGTGTAATAACCATAGAAAGCGGTGGCATCCTCGCTGATCTTCGTACCGGACTGCGCTTTGTCCAGATACGCCTGGGCATCTTCACGGGCTTTGTCCGGCGCAACGGTCATTTTTTCCCCGCGATCCGCGCTGTTGGCCGCAAACCCCATGCCCATGTGACTGTTCATCATGCCGTAGTGCAGATTCCACATCATGTTGGGGCCGGTTTCGGGCCAGACGGCTCCGTTCGTTGGATGGATCAGGAACTCAAATGCGCCGCGTCCCGTGCTGCTCTCAACGGCCCGGACATAAAAGTTCTGAGCGAACTGCATCACTTCGCCCACTTGCAAGGTGGGATTGCTTCCCCAACTGGCAAGGTAAGCTTTTGCCAACGTTACGGCGCTGTCCAAGGTCAGCGGCTGCCCGGCGGGCATCAGGTTGGCGGGCGGTGTCCAGCCGCCCATCATGCCCCTACCTCAGTGTCAGCAGGTAGGCTATCACGTCACTGATCTGCTGAGGCGTGAGGACCTGACCAAAGTTCTGCGGCATGATACCTGGTACGAAGCCCGGCACAACAAAGGCATTCGGACTCACAATCGACTCATGCAGGTAATCCTGCGCCAACATCCCCGATTTTCTGGTGCCTGCCCGGCTGGCAACGCCCTTCAGCGATGGGCCAACAATGGTATTGCCGGTTGATACATTGTGGCAGGTGAAGCACATTCCCTGGCCGTTAAAGATCGCCTTGCCACGTGCTGGGTCACCCGCCGCTGCTGCGCCACCGCTTCCGCCTGAGCTAGCGGCGGGTGTCGCGGGTATCAAATCTGCAGGTGGTGTCCAGCCGTCCATCATACCCCAACCGCTCATCATACCTGGATTACCCATGTATCCATTTCCCCAACACGGCATTCCCTGCCCTGAGTAGGGTGCGCTTGAACCCGACCCCTGGCCGTGCATCATGCCGTGACCACCCATCATGTGACCAGCGCCCCAGCCCGGATTGCCCTGCCCAGGGTAGGGTGTGGCCCCCCCGCCTGGCCCTTGCGCGCTGACGACGGAAGTGCCAAGTATGCCTGCAAAAATCAACCCGATAGCTAATGCGGCGACCACTAGCAGAATTTGTGTCTTACGCTGCCGCAACATAGTTTGTTTCTCCTTGAACATCCTGCCCTGACAGAGACAGGTTTCCCTTTAGTGAATAGGTTTGACTGCGCCTGAAGCAGATCAACGGTTATGCATCATGCCATGACCACCCGTCATGTGACCACCACCCCAACTCGGATTCCCCTGCCCTGAGTAGGGGGCGGCTGAACCAGACCAATGATCACCCATCCAGCCGTGACCACCCATCATGTGACCAGCGCCCCAGCCCGGATTGCCCTGCCCAGGGTAGGGTGTGGCCCCCCCACCTGGCCCTTGCGCACTGACCACGGAAGTGCCAAGTATGCCTGCAAAAATCAGCCCGATAGCCAGGGCAGTGATCACCAGCAGAATTTGGGTTTTGCGTTGCCGCGACATCGTTCATTTCTCCTTGGACGTTCTGCTTTTACAGCGAGCAGATTTCCCTTAAGCGAATAGGTTTGATCATAGGATGCCATTGGAAATTGAGGCCAGTATGCCGCTTTTGTGAAGTTTTGATGAAGTTCGGCGACGAGGTCGCGTGAGGTGCTGATCTAAAAGAATGCGTTCTCGATGCCGACAATTCGAGGTAGGCGCTCATCGAAGACAGGGCTGACACTTACTCAGATGGGAGCTGGATTGCAGCCCTTATAGCCTATTCATGTTCCAGCCGCACGTAGATGTCAGCCGCGATTTCTTCATCCACTGCAAACTGGCTATAACCAGCCTCAAACACAAAAGATGGGAAGCGGCGCAGTGATTTGACAGCCACGCCGGGGAGTACACCCATCCCTATCAACTTTTGTAAATGACCGGCGTGTGTCATATGAATGTACGCGATCTGCCCATGCTGTCCTGGCTTAAGCTCGGACAATGGCGCAATTAATCGGTCTACGGATTGTTGTTTCTGACGGCAGCATTCGCCTGATGGGATGGGTCTACCGTGAGGGCAAAACTGGGGATGTCCAAGCAGCGTGCAGATACTCTCATCCAGACCATCAAACAAAACATGTTCCAGGCAACAAGCCTGATTATCAAGTTTCGCCTCATCGGTATTCAAAATATCGACCAGGAGGCGTTCGGCGAGACGATGCCGACGTATGGCTTGGGATGCCTCACGATGGCCTGTCGCGGTTAACACCAACGTGTGGTCATTCCATTGTGCCATGCCTGATTGTACCAATTCATCCGTTGCGTCGGATGGTGTCGATGTTATTGCAAGGTCAGTCGGTGTTGGATTTTCGGCAGCCATCCAGAGTCGGTTGAGCTGCTGCTGCGCGCCTTCACTCATTCTCATTGTTGTATAGTTTCTCTAGCATCGGATGATAGTTGTTCTGGCTGCTGCCAACGGTTACGCAAGTGGCGGAGCCAAACGATAAGTTTCGCTTCTGGTGGCATCTCATAGCCGCAGCGTGGACAACGAATGAGATGACAATCTTTGACAAGTGGACAGCCCTTGCAGGCGATTTCCGCCTTGGTGATATCGAACTGGTGACCGCAAAAGCTGCATTTCATAGCTTCACCCCCAGCGCGTTCAGGAGCCAGTTGAGTAAAGCGCCGACTGCGAACGCAAACGGGAAAATAAAGGCGCTGATGGCAAGCGCCGTCTTCCAACCGCGTTCCTTGAGGGTTACCGAAAACTGGGCAACGCAGGGGACAAAGAGTGTCATCGTGACTGCTGCAACCAGGAGTTGTGTGCCATTCATGACGGGTTTCAGGTCGTACAACCCGGCTGCACCGTAATCCCGTCGGAAAAATCCAAAGACGAAGGCAACAGCGGATTGATCCGGCAACCCCAGAGTTCGCACCAGCGGCACTAAGGCATGGACCACGAGATCGAAAAGACCCGTGAGACGACCA
This sequence comes from Chloroflexota bacterium, assembly GCA_021325095.1. Classification (GTDB taxonomy): domain Bacteria; phylum Chloroflexota; class Anaerolineae; order Aggregatilineales; family UBA2796; genus JAJPHV01. The sequence continues at coordinate 34,584 of JAJPHV010000112.1, forward strand.
ACCCAGATAATCACACTAGCGACGATAAACAGCGGGAAAACTTCCCGGAAATACCACTCCATGCGCGTATAAGTCTTGACCAACACGTTACCCAGTGTAGGCAGCCGCAGTGGAGGGAGTTCCATATAGAAAGTGGGGCGTTCGCCTGGCATCACCTTTGCGGCAAGCAGCCCAATAAGCATAAAGATGCCAACAAGGAAAATGGCCCATAAAGTCACCAGATCTGACCGATTTCCCAGCAGGCCAAGCATAACGCCAAGTTGAGCCGAGCAGGGAATAGCCAGGGATAGCAGGATGGTACTGAGCAGTCTTTCGCGCCGTGTTTCCAAAGTCCGCGTGACGATGGTTGCCATCGTATCGCAGCCGAAACCCAGCACGATAGGAATAACAGCCCGTCCGTTCAATCCGATCTTCTTGAAAACCCGGTCAATGAGCATGGCAAGGCGCGGTAGATAGCCACTATCTTCGATAATTGAAAAGGCGACGAAGAAAGTCCCGACCACCGGCAGGATGATGGCAACGGCATACCGTACCCCTAGCGTAATTATTCCATAGGGACCACCGATCAGGTCTCGCACCACGCTCCACGGAATCAGTTGCGCCAACGTATTGTCTACCCAGGGATTGATATGCTCGCCAAAGACCGTGTCTTCCAGAAATTTCACAAGCGTCTGCGCACCCAGAACCCCGACAAATAGATATAACAGGTAGAGCGACAGCAGGAGAAAGATGGAGCCAAATAGAGGGTGCATCAGCATTTCGCTGATACGCTCATTGAGTCTGGCGCGAGGTCGTTCAGGCAAGATTAACACCGAGGGAAGAATACGTTGAACGGCCTCCTGCTGTTGACGCGCAATAATATAGGAAATTGGCCGATTGAACCGTGCCCGTGCAGATTCAGCGATCTTTAGAATATCCTCGATGTCCCGGCCTTCCTGCTCTCGTACCAGCGCGACAGCATCGGTGTCATTCTGGACTAACAGCAAAGCTATCGAGCGTTCTGTTATATGATATGAGCCAGTGAGTCGCGCCTCAATCTGGACAAGGGCATCTTCAATAACTGCTGGGTATTGAATAAAAGACGGTGGTCGCGTTAGCGGTTGTTTTTCAATAGGACCGCCAATACGGGCAGAGATTTGATCTTTAAGTTGTGGTGTACCTCTGCCCAACGCCAGAGAAGTTGGCACGACAGGGATGCTCAGTAGATGCGCTAAAGCGTTTGAATCCACCTGCACACCCAGGCGTTCCGCCTCGTCCATTAAATTGAGATCCAGCACGATAGGCAGACCAGCTTCAATAAGCTGGAGTGTCATTGGGAGCATACGGGCCAAATTCTTGGCGTCTATCACATGAATCACAGCTACAGGCTGTTCATGTAGTAGAATGTGGCGGGCAACTTGCTCTTCCTGAGTGATAGGTCGCAACTGATACATTCCCGGTGTATCAACAACGCCCACTTCTTTGCCATTGAAACGGCCTTTACCTCTTACAACCTCAACGGTCGTGCCGGGATAGTTAGACACGGTGACGTAAGCGCCCGTTAAGGCGTTAAACAGGACGCTTTTTCCCACGTTGGGACAACCAACAATGGCTACCAGCGGCAAACCAGCTGTGTTAGTCTGGGCGCTAGAATGGCAGCTCGCGCTCTGCGCTTTTAGGTTGGAGATGGGTTCCGGTACGTCTTGCATCATCGATTCTTTCCAGGCGACACCGGGCGGTGTCCCTGCTTAGGCGTAACTTTTAACGAAACACCTGATTCATCGCAGATTGATATTGCGAATCATTTGCAATAATGGTACAGGGTCTTGTGATTCCTATCGAGTGAAGCATGTCATCAGCAAGTGTGATAATCATCACAAACGTGGCTTTACAAGAACCTGGAAAAAGCGAGCCGCCCGCCTCACCCTCGTCGATGATGTGGTGGGCTGCTCAAACTCCCGCAGCATATGGTCAACGATGACGGCTATCACCAGATAGGCTTATCCTTTCACAAAGTTGACCGTAAAGAAGTACCAGGGGCCGTGCATCGCTTGCCGACGAAACCCCGCTGCTTCCGCCAGCCGTTGTACAGTGGCAAGCGATTGGTAGTGTAGATCGGGAAAGATTTCCGTGATCGAGAGCCTACCTCCGGGTTTGAGGGCCGTGTAGTACTGCTGAAGCGCCGTTTCGCGGTCTGGAATTTCGCCCAGCACGGTACACATCCAGATCACATCAAAGTGAGCTGGCGGGAAGTGGGGTCGAGTAGCATCTCCCTGTACGGCAGTCAGGTTGGCGATACCTTTCTGCGCGGCACGCGCTTTCAACCGCTCAATCATGCCCGGCTGAATGTCTAACCCGACGACTTCGCCATCGGGCTGGACTCGCCGTGCGGCTGGGATCAGCAAACGTCCTGGCCCTGGACCTACCTCCAATACGCGCTGACCCGGTCGCAGTCCGATACGATCCAAAGTCGTCTGAGTGCCCAAAACCCACTCCATCAACGACCCTTCTAAAAAAGTCGCCAACCAGGTCGGACAGGGCAGTGAACGGCGGCTTGCCCAGCGCCACCCCAGGTTGACGCCGACCAATGCCAGCAAGAGCAAGCCAAGCGTTTTCAGGAACATCGTCATTGTCCTTTCAATCGGGCGTCCCAGACGGTGCGGTATTTCTGGCTGTGCGGGTCGCGCTGCGGGGGTTCACTGGCGCGTTGAATGTGGACACTTTTGATGCCGTTTTCCGCAAAGAACCATTGGATGCGCTGATGGACGAGTTGCCACACGGCTTCCCAGTCTGCATCAGCCTTCACCTCCAGCCGGATCGTCAATTCGTCGTCGTGGGTCTGGTAGGCTTGGAAGCGCTGCACGCCCCGTGTTTTTTCGATGACCGTGCCAAGTGCGAGCGGAAGGATCGCCATCGAGTGACCGCTCCCGTTGAGGAAGCGGAGGGTGTCATTGTGGCGACCCTCAACGTGGATAGCGGGAAAGGGACTGCCGCGCGCACACGGGTTGGGATTGGTCGTGATGCTGTCGCCGAGGTCGTAGCGGATGATGGGTTGGACGCGGTTTGCCAGGTTGGTGAGGAGCACGGTATCGCTGGGCTGGCCGGGCGGCGTCGGCGTGCCATCAGCTTGAATCGGTTCCAGGATGAGCCAATCCGAGTTGGCGTGGAGCCATCCCTGCCCGCAGTCGAAGGCAATCCCGTGGAGGAACTCGCTGGCGGCATACTAATCAAAGACGCGCGCATTGAAGGTGTTCTCAATCGTGCTTCGCGTGTGTGGCGTGAGAACTCCAGCGCCAACGACGATGAGGACAGGTCGAATGCGGAGGCGGCCCGGTTCGCTTCTTCAGCCAGCAGCTCGATGGCGGTCGGATAACCGGCGAGGATGGCCGGGTTGAAGGCATTGAGGTCTTCGACGAGACGTGGCAGGGGTGTCATGATGCTAAACGTCTGCACACCCCGCGCCAGGCGAGGGAAACGATGTTGAACGATGCTGACCATGCTCGCTCCGGCGAAGTGGCCGCCCGTAGCGACGATGGCCGCAATGCGCAGGCGCTTCCCAAGCACACGGAGTACACCGTCCGGCGTAAGCGCATAGGCGCGCATGAGCAGCAGCATGGTGTAAACGCTCATCGCAACCCGATCGTGCACGAAGATGCCGCGTTTGCCCGTCGTGCCGCTGGTCGTCCACACGGCGTACTGCCCGGCAAAAGGCATCCCCACGAGCGCCACGTCCGCAATGAAAGCCTCCACATTGTGGCGCTTAGCGTGGTCATCCGTTACCCAATCGTCAAACTGCGCCATAAGAGCGGGCTTGGTCGTGGGTGGGATTTCATCAAGCCGGGGGCGATCCGGAAGCCTCGCGTAATGGTCGTGGTAGTACGCACTGTGAGCACGCGCGTAGCGGATGAGGTCGCCGAGGCGAACGTCTTGACGGGCCTGGATTCGGTCATGCCCTTCGTGCGGGGCACGAAGCGTATCCAGAGCGATGCGGAACCAGGCACGAACTGGGTTGCGGCGATACGCATCCAGTGAAGGTAAGAGGAACTTCTTATCGACAGATGTAGGAAGTGACTTCATCTGATTTTCCCTCAGGCTCGCAGCATCCGTAACCCACTGCCGACCACGACAAATTCACTGATTTCATGGGCTAAGACGGCAATGGGCAGTGTAAAGACACCGAGCAGTGCGCCGATCACGAGAACTCCGATCACCACTGCGGATAGGGCAAGATTCTGATTGACCACGGATCGATTGCGTCGGGCTAATTTCAGTGCATAAACCAACTTTTCCAGGTCATCGGCCATCAGTGCCACATCCGCCGTTTCGAGCGCTACGTCAGTTCCTGCTGCGCCCATCGCAATACCAACTGTCGCTTCTGCCAGTGCAGGGGCATCATTCACACCGTCACCCACCATGGCGACATGACCATAACGCTTTGACAGTTCGCGTACCCGTGTTACCTTATCCTCTGGTTTTAAGTCAGCGTAGACCTCATCCACTCCAACCTCGCGGGCGATGGCCTGGGCAGTGCGTTCATTGTCTCCTGTCAGCATGACAACTTTTTCAATGCCGACAGTATGGAGTGCTTCAATTGCTTTGCGGGCATTGGGCCGCAGATTATCACGAATAGCAATGAGTCCCCTGGCGGTTTTCTCGTCGCCAATCACAACAACGGTCTTGCCTTCACTTTGTAATCTGCTGATTGTGTCCTGGGAGGAGTCGAGGCTGATCCCAAACTGCTTTTGAAACAAATCAGGGCTACCGACGTAAAGCGTTGACCCGTTGAGACGAGCAGTAGCGCCTGCACCCGTCAGTGACCGAAAATCGGCAACTTCGGCTGGTGTAATACCCTGTGCTTCAGCATGACGCAGGATAGCGAGGGCCAGCGGATGCTGACTGCGCCGCTCGATGCCTGCCGCAATAGCCAGCAGGTTTTGAGTCGTAAATCCGTTCCCAAGTAGCAGGACATCCGTAACTTCCGGTTCGCCGCGCGTCAATGTCCCGGTCTTATCGAGTGCAACGACTTTGATCCGGGCAAGCTGCTCGACGTACATCCCGCCCTTGATGAGGACCCCTTGCCGTGCGCCTGTGCCCAGGGAGGCAACCAGGGTGATAGGAATGGAAATGACCAGGGCACACGGGGCCGCCGCGACAATGAAGACCACCGCCCGCGCCAGCCAGATGTTCCAGGCTCCCGCGAACAGCAGCGGTGGCACGAGAGCGATCAGGAGACCGACCACCAGCACGAGTGGGCTGTAACGCGCGCCAAAGCGCTCAATGAAGCGCTGGCTGCGGCCTTTCTTCTCCTGCGCTTCCTCGACCATGTGAATGATCCGGGCAATGGTGTTGTCGGCGAAGGTCTTGGTCGCCCGCACTTCCAGTGCGCCTTCGCCATTGATACTGCCTGCGAATACCGTGTCCTCCGGCTGCTTCTCCACCGGCACGCTTTCGCCCGTCACCGGCGCTTGATTGACGTTCGACGTTCCGACCAACACCACGCCGTCCGTGGCTACGGCCTGCCCCGGCTTCACCACGAAGATGTCGCCGACAACCAATTCCTCAACCGGGATTTCAAATTCACGCCCGTCGCGCCGGACGAGGGCCATTTTGGGCGCTAAGTCCATTAATGCGCGAATGGCGGAACGGGTTTTCTCCTCGGTATAGCCCTCCGCCGCTTCAGAAATGGAGTACAGAAACACCAGCATCGCGCCTTCGGCGGATTCCCCCAGCAGGGTCGCGGCAATGGCAGCGACAGCCATCAGCAGTTCAATGCCCACTTTGCGTTCGTGGATCAGTTCTTCAAGCGCTTCCCGACCAAAGAAATAGCCGCCGATGAGGATGGCCGCGATGTAGGTCGCCAAGGAGATACCGGACGCGGCTCCACCCTGGCTGATGAGCCAACCGATTAACAACAGGAGTCCGGATGCGACAGAAGTCACAACCTTCGGATTGCGCCAAGGCTTCGGCTGCTCCGGCATCGTGCGTCCAGTCTGTGGGGGAAAGCCCAGTTCATCTAGCCGCTCTCGTAAAGCGTCTGGCGAAGTTGCTGCCGGATCGTAGGTAAGCGACACTTTGGCTGCCTTGGGGTAGACCTTTAAGTCGATCAGCCCCTTGCTGCCCGAAAGCCCGCGCTCGATAGCGGCTGCGTCGTGTTCGCAATCCAGGTTAGCCACACGAAGTTCGAATTGACTTGGTTCCATTTGAGACCCTCTGTATGATTACTTCATCATGTCAACCAGGATGAGACTTGCTTGTTACACATCGAATTTAGGGAGAATCTCCCTCTGTCTTGCATGTGGACTCGTTTAGGCATCTCGCTTGAGTGGGATGACCTCACGATACTTGCCACCCGGCGACTGCTCTGGCGGTTCTTCGGCGTGTTCGACTGTGACATGGTTAAGCTTGTGTTTGCTAAGTAAGTGTGCGATCTCGGTATGCACCGCCTGCCATACACGATCCGGGTCAGCACTGTCCGTGAGATGCAACCGCACGCGCAGGCTCGTCGGTGCAGTCTGCACCATCTGGAACTGCTCGATGCCTGGAATTTGATAAATTGAGGTGCCGAACAGGAGCGGCGGCATCGTGACCCGTTCGCCATACTCAGTTGGCAAAATGAGCATGTCGGCGGCGCGACCCTGGACGCGGATGGCAGGCAGCGGGTTGCCGCATGGGCAGGGATCAGGACGCTCCAGGATGCTGTCGCCCAAGTCGTAATGCAGGATCGGCTGCACGCGGTTGGCGAGATTGCTGATCAGGACTGTATGTGACTGGACACCCGGCGAGACAGGTCGGTAGTCAGCATCAACGGGTTCCAACACAACCCAATCGCTGTTGACATGCTGCCACCCGTACTCGCAACTGTAGCTGATGAAGGGGCACTCGGAGGCGGCATAGCTGTTGCCAATCTTGGCGTTGAACGCGCTGGCGATACGGTCATACTCGTCCACCGCGAGTCCCTCGGCTACAGGTATTATCAGCACCGGGTTGATATGCAGGCGGCCCGTTTCCTGCTCGCTGGCAAGGAGCTTCGTCACGGTCGCGTAACTCGTAAGAATGGCTGGCTGGAATTTATTGAGCGCAGCCACAAGTTCTGGCAGGGGCGTATGCACCGAGAGGGCTTGAAACGCCTTGCCGAGCCGCGGACCGAAGCGGGTAATCCCGACACCGGTGGCGGTGGGAGTGCCGGTTGCAAGTATCGCTCCGATGCGCCTACCTCCGGCGATAATCCTGACAATGTCGCGGACATTGAGCCATGCACCCATCATGCGTAAGAACAGGGCCCCAACCACCGAATGGGTCCGCTTGTCATACAGAAAGATGCCGTGGGTTCCGGTGGTGCCGGACGTTGTAATCACCGGGTACTTGCCCAGGAACTCCTTCCCGAACAGGTCGCGGTTTTCGACGAACGGGCGAGCCTTCTCGATGGTCACCTCGCGGTCGGTGACCCAGTCGTCGAAGTGCGCCATCAATTCCTGCTTGTTAGTGACCGGCAGCAGCGCCGTGTCCTCCACCTGCTCCGGCAGATTCTGGTAAAGTGCGCGATAGCAAGGTGAGTTGGCGCGTGCGAAGCCCACAATATCGGCAAGACGAGCGCGCTGCCGTTGCGCTAACGCGGTTGGGCCTTGTTTTCTGGCTCTGCGGGTGTCAAGGCAAAGCGACAGGAAACTCTCATTCATCATGATCTCCCCTAAACACCCGTCTTAGGGAGGATCGTGGTATGGTATACAATTGCCCCAATGACCAGAAATACAACGAACATCCCCAAAACCGCCCCAACAGCAGACGTGGCGATTTCCCCCATCGTGGGGATGAACTCTGGCGGCGTTTTTCCAGCCGCCTTTGCTTCTTTACATTTCGCTTTCCAGTTGGCATGTGCCGCGATACTGAGCGAAGCAGTCATCGGCACAGCCGTGCAAAACATGCACATCAGGCGCTCCTTTCATACCATGTTTACTTCCTGCGCAGCAAGCGAGCCGAATTTCCCAGGATGCCCAGATCGGGCAAAGATTGTGCTGCCGCTGCTAGGATAGGCGGTAAAATACCGAACGCGGCCAGCGTTAAGCCGAGCAGGTTGTAGACCGCTGTAAACCCGATATTCATCTTGACGACGCGCATAGTACGACGCGCAATGCGGAATACTTCGGGTACGAGAGTCCAGTCCTCGCGCATCAACGCGATGTGGGCCGCCTCAATCGCCACATCGGTTCCGGCTGCGCCCATCGCAATCCCGACGTTCGCCTGGGCCAGCGCGGGGGCATCGTTCACCCCATCGCCCACCATCACGACAATATGCCCTTGCGCCTGATATTCCTTGACGATGCGGATTTTGTCTTCGGGCAGCAGGTTGGCGCGATAGTTAACGCCGATTTGCTGCGCCAGCGCTGCGGCAGATCGCTCGTTGTCCCCTGTGAGTAGTTCGATCTGGCGGACACCTAGCTGACGAACGGCGTTCATTGCCTGGGGTACTTCAGCCCGCAGTGTATCCGATGCCGCAAGAACACCAATGATTTGGCCGTCCCGTGTCGCAAAGAGCAACGTCTTCCCCTGGGCTTCCAATTCGGTAGTCAGCGGCAGTTTTGTGGCTTCCGGGACAAAGCGCGCGTTTCCAACGCTGACACGGTGGCCGTCTATTTCGGCACGGACACCCATGCCTGGCACAGCCTCAAATTGGCGAGGCTGTCCCAGCGCGACATCGCGCTCTTTTGCAGCGACGCGAACTGCTTCTGCCAAAGGATGTTCCGAGTAGCGCTCGGCAGTGGCGGCTAAGGCTAAAACTTCGGCCTGAAGCAGGCCATTTAGCGCAATGACATCGGTGATTTGTGGTTTACCGAGGGTCAAAGTCCCCGTCTTATCGAGCAGTAAGACATCCGCCTTCGCCAGCGTTTCCAGATATTTTCCACCCTTGATGAGTAGTCCCGCTTTAGCCGCCGCACCAATGGAGGCAAGCATCGCAATCGGCGTTGCCAATGCAAAGGAGCAGGAGCAGGCTACCACGGTGACAGCAGCCGCAGCGAGGGGATCGCGCCGGAGGAGAAGCGTTAGCAAGGCGATACTGCCCACGACAGGCAAGTAATAGGCCGAAAACTTGTCCGCAATACGCTGGACATCGGCGCGGTGCGCCTCGGCTTCTTCAACCAGCCGGATCACGCGCCCGAAGGTGGTATCCTTACCGATGTGCGTCGTGCGAACACGCACACTTCCCAAACGCGCCATCGTCGCCGCAAAGACTTTTGACCCTGTGCCAACCTCGACAGGCATCGACTCGCCTGTAATCGCGGCCTGATCTATCGTCGCCTGCCCACTGACCACTTCCCCATCAACCGGGATTTTCTCGCCGGGGCGAACGACGACGATCTCGCCAACCTGAACCTCGCCAATAGGTACCGTGCGTTCTTCCCCAGCACGCTCGATCCGGGCGGTTTGCGGAGCCATCGCCGCCAGGTTCTTAATCGCTCGGCGGCTGCGCTCCGTTGTGAACTGTTCGGCGTAATCACCCACCCGCATGAAGAACACGACAACGACGGCGGTAGCCCACTGTCCAACGAGGAGTGCCGCCAGTGCGCCGAGACTCATCAATGTATGAGCAATTACCTGTCGCTTTAATGCGGCGCGGATGACATTGCGGAAGATGGGATAACCGCCGATCAGCACCATTATCAAGCCGACAGGCCAGGGGACGCGGCTGGTGATCGTCTCGAACAATCCCAACCATTCTCCGACAACAACGATGAACAAGACGACCGCGAACACAATACCGAACAACGTTAAAATTGAGCGGGTAAAATCCGTTGGGCGCGGCTGACCGGGTATATCGTCTTGTGCAGTCTCAGGGACGCTGTAACCTGCGCCTTCGACGGCTTTGCGAATCGTCGGGAGGTCTGCGCCTTGTGGGCCGAGTTGAATAACCGCCTTTTCCGAGGCGAGGAACACATCCACCGATTTGACGCCGGCCAGCCCTGCAATTGCGTGCTGGACATGAGCCACGCATTCAGCGCAATCCATTCCCCGAATAGGCACTTCAAGCGTTCGTTCGTTCGCCATCGTTAACTCCCTATTGTTTGACGAAACGGCATTTTTGCATTATTATATCACCAATTGATGATGTGACAATATATGGCGGAAATCGACTATGCTGTTGGAAGCCAATAAGACGAAGCTCGGTCTAAAAGCCAAACTGTTCCGGGGATTCAGCGATCCCTCGCGGTTGAGTATCCTCGAAGCCCTACGCAGTGGGCCGCTCACCGTGAGCGAAATTGTGGCGGCGATAGGTTTATCGCAGTCGAATGCATCCAATCATTTAGGCTGCCTGCGCGACTGTGGCCTTGTTGTTGCCGATCAGAATGGTCGCTACTCGATTTACCACCTGAGTGATGACAGGATCGACCAATTGCTAGAACTGGCAGACATCGTATTGGCAGATGTGGCTCGTGGTGTCTATGAATGCACGCGCTACGAGTCGCCAAAGACCGACGAAGCGTCAAGTCAATCGGCGTAGCGTGGAAAATGCTTGTGGCCGTTGCGGGCTGCTATGCCAGGGGGGCTTCCATTGAACAGGGGGAGTGTACAGAAAAGTCAACCCCAAAGCACACAGCCAATTACTTCTTGCGGGGCGTAAACATTGGCACCCGTTCTGCATACTTTCGCCATGCTTCCCCAAAAGCAGCTTCCAGAACCTGATCTTCACGCCGCGCCCGCTCGGAGAGTGATGACACCATTAAAACCAGGACGACCAACGGCGTCCAGGTTCGGTACACGACCGCCAACCCCGCCAGCACAATCCAGTAAGCGAGATACATGGGGTGGCGAACAACAGCATACGGCCCGTGCTGGATCAGCCGGTGATGTACCTGCAACTGCGCCGCCGATGCGGTACTTATGCCCATCATCGCACCAGCGCCCACCGTGCCCAAAACCACAGGGATACCCCACCACCAATCAGCACCAACCCAACCAGGCGCAGGAGCAAGGACACGCCAGGTGTCACTGTAATGGGAAGCGGAGTCCACAGCAGGTAGCCTACGTAAGCGCCTAATCCGCTGATGGCAAAGCCTACCCCTATCTGTGCCCACACCGGCAGGGCAAACCACAGGGTTGCGCCAACGGGCGTGACTTTCGGTGTGCGATAGCTGGTGAGCCAGCTTGTATAGACTGCCAGCAGCAGGGCAACCACAGCAAAGATGACGAGCCAATCCGTCATAGTGACGAACGCTTCTTGAGTTCCCATGCATCACCGCCGGACGCAAAAGCCCATTTACATGCGGTCTGATTAATGACCGCATGTAGATCGACCCACGGTCGATTAATGCCGAATCCCCCAAAGCCCGCCGGAGGAGCAGGATGGCGCTGAATTTGTAGACGGCGCACTGCCACCCTTCACACTGGAACTAAAGGTCGAAACCTTCTTCCTGACATCCGCGTTGCCGCAGGTTGGGCAAACAACTTCGGTGGCCGCCGCCATACTGCGGATGAGCTTCCCAAAGGAGTTCCCACACGTTGGGCAGGTGTATTCGTAAATTGGCATCGGTTTTACTCCTTTTTCAATGCCGCGGCCACACGCTCAAGACGAGCGCGCGCTTCTCCGGCCACGGGCTTCAGTTCCGGTCTGTCCATGAAACCAAGCATGACCATCGGATCAATCAGTGCAACGTCCGTCACGCCTGGCTCGACATACGAAACCGTCACGTTGCAGGGCAGCAGTAAGCCGATTTCCGGCGCAATCGTCAGGGCACGATGGGCCAGCGGTGGGTTGCACGCGCCGAGGATTTTGTAGGGCCGGAAGTCAACATCGAGCTTCTGTTTCAAGGTTTCCTTCACATCGATTTCGGTCAGGACACCAAAGCCTTCGGTCTTCAGTGCCTCAATGGTGCGTGCCAGCGCCCGGTCGTAGTCGGTACTGAGCCGCACTGTGATTGCAAGCGCCAGGGATGTATCGGACATGGATTTCTCCTTTCAGTTAGAGCGATCTAATGGCAATCGGTTTATCATCCAGGCCGACGTGCCGCCGAGGACGTTATAGACGGTGGCAAAACCTTTCTGCCCTAGCAGCGCCGCTGCCGACTGGCTGCGGCTGCCTGATGCACAGATCACGGCCACCGGCACTGCCGGATCGAGTTCAGCGACGTGGCGCATCAAGTCCCCAAGCGGAATCAGGCGTGAGCCGGGTACATGACCCTGCCGGTACTCCCATGGTTCACGCACGTCCACGACGATGGGCCGTTCGCCATCGGGCAACTCAAGCAAGCGATTCAACTCTGTGGGCTCAATATCACGGACATCGCCACTGGTCACAGGCAAGCCCATCACCTGCCAAGTGTCGAGGCTCTCACCGAGATAGCCGACGATATTTTCGTAGCCAACGCGGGCCAGGCTGTATACCACGCTGCGGTAAGTCGCCTCGTCCTCGACAATCAGCACGAGCGGCACATCGGCTGGCAGCACAAAGCCTACGCGATTGCTCAACTGGTCGTCGGCTTCCAAGTGAACTGAGCCAGGAACGTGCTTCTGGACATAATCCGCCTTGGGGCGCGTATCGAGCAGGGCCGCGCCGCGTTGGAAATGCGGGATGGCTTCGTGGATGGAAAGGGCACGCGGTGTCACGTCACCCAACGGATTCGGGCCACGCCGGTTCATGGCCTTGATACGTTGATGGTTGCCCGGCTGTTCCGGCAAGTCATGAGTCGCAAAGTCGATGAATTCGGCCTTCTCGCGGGGGGCAAGCGCGGGATTACGGAGACGCTCAAAGCCCAGCGTGGTACTCCGCACCGAACCAATAGAACGCCCGCACAATGATCCTGCACCGTGCCCAGGGTAAATGAGCAACCCGTCTTGAAGCGGCAGCAGTTCGTTGTTCAAGCTCTCGTAAAGCTGCCCGGCCAGTCCCTGCGCTGCCTCGATCCCGACCAGGTCGGGTCGCCCGGCATCCCCGACAAACAGGGTGTCACCGGTCAGGGCCAGCCACGGCTCTTCGGCGCGCGTGGTATCGGCAACGAGCAGGGTAATGCTTTCAGGCGTATGGCCGGGCGTATGCCGCACGTGCAACCGGACGTTGCCAAGTGCAAGGGCATCGCCATGTTTCAGCGCCTGGTGATCAAAAGTTGCACCGCTGGACTCATGCAGATAGATTGCTGCGCCCGTCCGAATAGCCAGGTCAGTATTGCCGGACACGTGGTCGGCGTGTAAATGGGTTTCGACGATGTGAGTAATCTTGAGTCCGCGTGCCTGCGCCGCGTCCAGGTATTTCTGGACATCTCGATCTGGATCGACGATTGCTGCAATGCCAGCGCCTTCGCACCCGATCAGATAAGATGCGCAGCCCAGTCCATCGATAAAGAACTGTTGAACGTACATGGTTACATCCCTCAACCGAGCAGTTTGGGCAGATTGTCGTAGAGTAGAAAGAGTGCCAGCCCGATCACGAATAGTGCAAAAAGCTGGCGCAGATGCGCTGCCGGAAGACGATCCGCCAGGCGTGCGCCGACGAATGTGCCAGCCAGCCCCGTGGTCACGAAAGTCAGGATAAGCGCCGCATCGAGTGACGGTCCGCCCAGGTGACCGAGCAAACCGGCAAGGCTGTTCATGGCAATGACCACCAGCGAAGTGCCAATGGCCTGCTGCATGGGCACTCCGACCAGCAAAACCAGTGCCGGAACAATGAGAAACCCGCCGCCGACTCCCAGGAAACCTGTCAGCAGGCCGACACCTGCACCGCTGGCAAGCACCACCGGCCAGCCCCGCTGTGCCTGTATCGTGTCCTGCGGCGAACGCCGGACGATCATCAACCCGCCGATGATCAGCATCAGGAACGCAAACGCGAGCAGCAGCGCTGTCGGCGCAAATTGCCTGGACATGCCTGCGGCAAGAAATGACGTGACCATTCCAACACCGCCAAAGACTAGGGCCAGTCGCCAGTTTAGTGTCCCCCGTGTCCGGTGAAAGAACGCACCCAGCGCACTGTTCGCACCGACAATGGCAAGCGAAGCCGTAATTGCCGCCTGTGGGCTTTGACCGACGACGTACACCAGAACGGGTACAGTCAGGATTGAGCCACCGCCGCCAAGCAGCCCCAGGGATAGCCCAATGCTGAACCCAAACGTCAGGTTGACCAGCGTACCGACCGTCACCGAGCAGATCCTTTCTTGATCGGAAGCCCGGCACGCTGCCAGGCGAAGATACCTCCGCTCAGGTTAACCGTTTTGAAACCCATTCCGGCAAGCTGACGGGCTGCGCTTCCGCTGCGCGACCCGGATCGACACACGCACAGGATCTCCCGATCCCGCGGCAGTTCACTGGTACGGGCCGCCAGCTCCGCCAGCGGAAGTAATGTCGAACCGGCGATATGCCCAGCTCGATATTCGTCGGGCTGCCGTACATCTAGCAGAAATGGCGGCTGCTCACTCGTGAGCTTCGCCTGCGCCTCTCGTGGATTGACTGCCTGCACCGTACTTTCGCCAAACAGTTGCTTGAACAGATTCATTCTTGAAATCATCCCTCAACTTCGTAATGACCTGTACCAGCATAAAAGATGTGCTGCTTGGCAAGGTAGACTCAATCCTTTATAATCAGACATAAGCAATTGCTTATGTCTGAGTGCCGATATGCTCAGTCTCTACAAGCTCGAAATCTTCAATCTGGTCGCCCAAGAAGGTAGTTTTAGCGGGGCAGCAGAGCGGTTGTACCTGACACAGCCCGCTGTCAGCCAGCATATGAGGGCGCTGGAAGCCACGCTCGGAACCAGACTGTTCAAACGTGGTCGGCGAGGTATACAGCTAACCCCGGCTGGTGAAATGCTCCGTGATTACACGCGCTGCATTCTTCGGCTGGTGGCGGAAGCGGAGAGTACCATTACCAATGTCGATCAACTGAGCAGCGGCCAGATTCGGATTGGCGCAACTCCGGGCGTAGGCATGTATTTGCTGCCTGAATGGATGCGTTCTTTCCAGAACCGTTATCCTCATCTGTCTGTGTCGCTAATGACGGACGTGACGGGTCAGGTTGCAGCGGAGATTCTTAACCATTCGCTCGATCTGGGCTTCGTCGAAGGCGAACTGGACAGCAATGACCGCCTGGAGCAAATGATCCTGCAGGAGTTTAGCCAGTTCATCGTCATTCGCAAGGGGCATCCCTGGTGTGGCGAAGTGTCCGTACCAATCGCGGCGTTGAACGGGCAGCCATTTATTACCCGCTCGCGCCGGAGCCAGACCCGTTCCTGGCTGGATCAGCTACTAAATCAGCACGGCATCGTACTCAATATTGTGGCAGAGTTCGATAACCCGGAAGCGATCAAGCAAGCCGTCCTTTCCGGGATGGGGATTACGATCATGCCGGAGTACGCGATCTGGCATGAGCAGCAATTTGGGATGATGCGCGCCCTACCTGTCCAGGACGTGGAATTGAAGCGCACGCTGAGGCTCATCTGGGACAAAGCGGAGCCGTTCGCGCCGGTGACCACGGCTTTTCTGACCCACCTGGCTGACCAGTTCCCGCAACTGCTAACCTTTCCTCAATACCGCCCAATCATGATGACGCGCTTAACCAGTCTGCAAGACCTGGGAGAGACGTGTCCCTGAGTGGCTGGCGATCTGAGTTTGCTGGACAGCAAAATGGCTATTGCCGTGTTGACGATGCACTTCGGCCATATCACATCCTTTTGCCGCTGAGAAGACCGCCTTGTTCTCTTTCAGAGCAATTTCCTTTGCCGATACTTACGTTCACCCTAATGCTGTTATGAAACCAGTCTGAAATCTGAGTTTTGAAATCCGTGTCATACCAAAACCTGATGATCACTATATGTTTGAACAACGAGAAGCCAGCAGAATCGGGCAAAACGGAAATCGAAACGTACAGTGATCAAGCGAACTTGGTATCACCTGTTCCAAATTGGTGGATCTGATCGAGACGTGATCATGATTCGTTCCTATTTATCACTGCATTGACTCTTTCGGAACCGAGGGCCAACAAAACCGTCGGTCAGGCGACCTGCACCACAGTTTAATACGAGGTTGCAATTTGGCAAGCGCCATCGCTCACAGCGCTAATTTGGTGGCCCGGCGATATTCGCACAACCGTAGCCAATCCGAAGTATTGCTATTACCGCTTTTCAGCGCATTCGGTGTGGCAAGATGACTATCCCACAACAAATCTGACCCAAGCCGCCGCACTGGCTGCAGCCAGCGCGGGTGCATTCCCATTTTGGGCGCTGGTCAGTGCCTCGCTGATGGCAAGGTCGGCATTCGAGGCCAACTCATGCAAACCGGGCCGGATGACTTTTGCGTATAGATTCGGCGCAGTGTCGATGTGCGTCGCCGCCGCCTGATAATGCTTGCCCAGATCATCTGGTCCGGGCATCGAGTTTCGAATTTCTCCATAATTGTATCTTGCACGATTACGCACGGCTGCGGTACTATTGGCAATAGTAGCCGATGTATCGGCATCAGGATTATTCCGTTCAGTGACAAGTTGGTGAAGTAACAAAACGGAAAGTGAATCACCCCATGATTACTCGTCGTAGGCTATCAGTGATACTATTGATATTGGTGGCAATCGGCGTCGCCGCTATCCTGACGTTGCGCCGTCCCGCAGCCGGTCCGACAGTTACCGGAACAACGATCTCGGTGGCAGGAGGAAGTTACACCAATATCACACCGGCAGATTTGGCAACGATGCTTCAAGCAAAAAACTTCCCTCTAATCAATGTCCATATTCCCTACGAAGGCGAGATCGCCTCGACTGATACGTTAATCGCTTATAACGAGATTGACCAACACCTGGATCGCCTTCCGGCGGATAAAACTGCGTCGATTGTGCTGTATTGTCGGAGTGGTCGCATGAGTACGATAGCCGCCGAACAACTGGTGAAGTTGGGTTACACACATATCTTTAATCTAGATGGCGGAATGATCGCCTGGGAGAAAGCAGGGTATACAGTCAGCAAACACTAGATTACCCATCGTGTCGGGACAAACAAGGACGCACTAATGCTTAACGTAAATGCATGGCTGGCATTTATCGCGGGCTTCTTGTCGTTTGTTTCGCCTTGCGTTTTGCCTTTAGTCCCTGCCTATGTCGGCTACATGAGCAATCGCGTCACCGCTCAAGTGGTTTCGGGACTGGCCGTGGCAAACGGACCTGCAATGGCGACACGGGTAGTCCAAAAGCAGCGACTTCAGATGGCGCTGCATGGAATTGCCTTTGTTGCGGGCTTCATGTTTATATTTGTCGTATTTGGCTTAGCTATCGAAGCGGGCACTCAGGCCCTTTCCTCGGCGTTATTTCAAATTCAGCGAGTAATCATTCCACACGTCGGCGGTATCCTCATCATTTTGTTTGGCCTTCATTTTCTGGGCCTGATCGGACTTGTCGTGCAGTGGCTGGAGCGCCGAACTGTCTTGGATCGTCTAGGGGCAGTTGGACTGCGCATCAAGCGTGGACTGGCGTGGCTGCAAGCCGCATTATATGCCGACACGCGACTCCAACTCACGCCCCGACGTGAGTATGGCTTGTTTGGTTCAAGTCTAATGGGTGTCATTTTTGCGGCGGGCTGGACACCGTGTATCGGGCCAATTTATGGAGCAATCCTGACAATGGCTGCCAGCCGTGGGGGCAGTGTCGCGCAAGCAGGCGGTTTGATGGTAATGTACTCTCTTGGCCTGGGTATCCCGTTCATAATTACAGCCATCGCCCTGGATCGCACACAAGGTGTGCTTAACCGCCTCAAACGCCACTTACGCACTCTCAAAGTTGCCAGCGGTGTTCTCATGATCGTGATCGGCATTCTGGTGTACACCGATGATTTGCAGCGCCTCTCGCAATTCGGGGCGGCTAACGCGTCCTTCAGCTACAAGTTGGAAACGTGTACTACAGCCTTTTTCAACGGCACAGTACCTCTGAGTGGTGTCGGAGACTGCCTGTCACGGCCATGAATTCGGAAGAAACCGGCGCTTGATGCGCTCTCACACAATTAATCAAAGGTGACTCATGCGAAAGAATCGCGCGTTTTGGGTTGTCATTCTCATATTTATCCTCATAGGGTCTGGCAAGCAGATCGCTCATGCAGAGAAATGTAAAACTGAAAATGACGCTGACACGCCACCCTGTGGCGAGATCGGTATCTATGGCATCGAAATGCGGGCTGTGGCCGCTGAAATGGCCGTTCACCCCCGCCCGGAAGTCACCCCGATCCCAGTCGATGAAAAGATGCTCTATCGACGTGCCTATCGCCGCGTGCTGAAAGAAACTGACGTTTACAATGCTGCCAATGGGAGTGTCATCGGCCACATCGACAATGGATTTACTTTCGTCAATGCCGGGCGGCGTGTAAACGGCTGGGTCGAGATTCGTCCCGGCCAGTGGGTGCCAGAGCAAGTGCTTGGCCCAGTTAACAAAGCTGTCTCGAAGTTTGCAGGTGTCGCGTTGCCGAATGGTATGCCTGACCGGGCTTTTGGCTGGATACTGCTCGACACCAAGCCGAGCCGATCTCCAGGTGCGAAACCTGTGCCCGGAACAACCGAACTAAAGCGGTATACGCTGATCAACCTCTTTGCGGTTGAGAATGTTGACGGTTGGGAATGGTATCTGATCGGTCCAGACCAATGGATTATCCAGACACGCATTGCTCGTTTACAACCAGTCAAGCGCCCGGAAGGTGTGAGCGGTAAGTGGTTCGCCGTCGATCTGTACGAGCAAACATTGATCGCCTACGAAGATGATAAAGCGGTTTTCGCAACGCTCATTTCGTCGGGGTTGCCGAAATGGTCTACGACCGAGGGCCTTTTCACGATATTGGAACGCTACGAACTGATTAAGTTGGGCGGCGCCTACGGCCAGCCCGATTTTTATTATTTACCCCAGGTGCCCTGGGTGATGTTCTTCAACAAAGATGAACAGGCATTGCATGGCACATACTGGCATGACGGTTTTGGCTACCGCCACAGTCATGGCTGCGTCAATATGTCAATGACAGATGCGCAGTGGGCCTTTAAGTGGACGCAAGATCAGCCCAACGCCTACGTGTACGTCTATCACAGCGGTGAGTATACGAATGGCTCTCCGCGCTAGTTGCCTGGCGTCCTGCAACTCACCCCATACTTTTACAGGAGGCCACAGGTATAGCTGACTGTAAAGCCAGTAATGAGCCTTGCTTGCTCACGATCAGCGCTAATCTCCGGTGCCGACGGTTGGCAAGCCGCCGCGCCACCAGTCCGGCCAGGGCGAAATTTTCAGACCGTAGTAGGTTTCCACGATCCGCCTCACGATTGGCGCGGCGATATATGAACCCTCGTTGCTATGCTCTACAATCACGACAATGGCGATGTCCGGGTGATCGGCGGTTTTGCCGGCATAAGCGGCAAACCAGGCGTGTGGTCGGTCAAATTCGCCACCAGCTTGTGCTGTTCCCGTTTTGCCACATACTGCTGCGCCAGTGAAATTCCGGTATACAAATGTCGCCGTGCCGAGTGTCGGGTTGGTGGTTACCTCACACATTGCGTCACGAATGCCGTTGAGTACCTCCGGTTTGAGGCCGAGATTCCCGTTGGCAATTGGCTTCGCAATATACGTTGGCTCGTTGATGATTCCTACCTTCTTGACCAATAATGGCTGATAAAGTGTTCCACCATTGGCTATCGCCGCGACCATGCGCGCGATCTGGAGCGGCGTCACCAACACATCACCCTGCCCGATGACAAGGTTCAGGGCGTCGCTGCCCCGCCACTTCGTGCCGGTGATCTGCTCGTAATGGTCAGGATCAGGCAAGGCTCCCGGTGACTCCGCAACGTCTTTAATGCCTGTAGGCACGCCCAGGCCCAAGCGGCGGGCGTAATCCACGAGAAAGTGCGGGTTCGCCGCGTTCAGCGTCCAACCCACGTGCCAGAAGCAGGTATCGCACGAGCCAGTCAACGCCTGTTTGAGCGTCAGGGTCCCGTGCGCGCGCTGCGGTGTGAAGTAGATCCAGCATTTACGCAGCCGGTCACCGAGCGGCCCACCGTTCCAGATGCCTGTACAGGTATACGTACTCTCCAGGCCAAATGTACCGCTATCAGCCGCCGCTGCCATTGACACGATCTTAAACACCGATCCCGGTGGATACTGGCCTAATGTGGCGCGGCTAAAAGTCGGCTTTCTAGGGTCTTTGGTCCAGGCGTTGATTAGTTCTTGGGCATTCTTGAGCGACGTATTGGGGTTAAAGGCGTCCACATTGAAATCCGGGTAACTCGCAATCGCTAGAATCTCTCCCGTATGTACGTCCATAACAATCGCGGCTGCACCCGAAGACCCGCTGCCCCATACTGAATTGGCGTAAGCGTCTTTGAGCATATCCTGCACCGCTTCTTGTAGTTTGCGATCAAGGGTAAGATATACGCTTTGACTCGGTTGAGCATCGCGCCTGGCTAACGTTCGCACGACGACTCCTCGCAGTCGGACAACGAGCCTTGTTTCGCCCCGCCCCGTGAGCGTGTCCTCCCACTGGCGCTCGATGCCATCAATACCGACAATGGCATCGGGTGGATAGCCACGCACTGTCCAATCATTGACGGCCTCAGCAGGAATACGTCCGACATACCCAACAACGTGGGGCGCCAGACCGCCCGAGACGTATCGTCGTGTTGGAATACTCGCATATTTTAGGGTGCAGACACGTTCGAGCGCGGCTTTTTCTGCAATGACGGTTTCCTGGCTCAGTTCACCAATGTCAAAAGCGAAATCGCGCCCCGTGCGATCCCCATAGGCTTTTTGCATCTGTTCCGCACTGCGATTCTTGAAAACGCGCGCCAGTTCATCAAAACAGTCAGCCGGATTTCCATCAGGGTAGCTTTGTGTGAGGAGCGTGACTCGAATTGCCGTTCCGTTCTGATCGGCGATTACGTTGCCATCCCGGTCGTAGATGTTGCCACGATTAGGGGTGTTTTGTATCGAATCCAGCGTTCCTCCGTCTTTCATCTCTGCAATGACATCGCCCGGCGACCACGCGACGCGCCAGCCATCGGGCGTGCTGACCAGATGAAGGGTGCGTGTTGAGTCCGTGAAAACGCCGAAGAGTTGCGTCTTAAACGTCACATCGTAGGCAATGTCGGCGGTATTTCCCTGTCGAAGGGCGTTGGTCAGTGTATAGGACTTACCTCCCGATAATAACGTCATGGTGCGCTCGACGTTGGCATACAAGCCCTCAAAGTCTTTACCCACATAGGCATCCTGGCTGTTGACTGCAAGCAGCCTATGCATTGCATTATAATCGTCCAGAGTCCAGGCGTTGAGAAAGCCTGCGGCAGTGCGTTGCGCATCGTCCAGGCCCAATTGGGCAGTAGGCTGGTTTGGGGTGCTGACGACGCCATACGCGGCAGTACGTCCTGTACAAGCCGAGACGAGGATGACTATCACGATGAGGCATGTAAGAAGGTAGATCCGTTGCGCAGAGCGGACGTGCGCAGAAGGCAGCATCTTAGCAAATGATCTCAATATTTAGTGTCAACCGGATGTGGTCGCAAT
Source organism: Chloroflexota bacterium (assembly GCA_021325095.1). Taxonomy (GTDB): domain Bacteria; phylum Chloroflexota; class Anaerolineae; order Aggregatilineales; family UBA2796; genus JAJPHV01. The sequence goes on from JAJPHV010000112.1 coordinate 56,043, forward strand.
CGATTTCTGTTGGCTGGACAGCGATAGCGTTGAAGTTGCCTGGTTTCTGGGTGCAACCACTGCCTTAACTGTTGTCTATGGCATGACTGGCTAATGGCACTCAAGCAATGTTCAGACCTGTGGCGCTGACCCTTCAGGCCACCCCTTGATCTTCTTGCCGGTATCAATTGTGAGCGCAGTCGCGCCCTCGACTTTAACTGGCCCACCGTTTGTATTGGTCTTGGTGGTACCGCCAGGTGTCGTCACGGTGATCACAAAACGATCCAGGTTGCGTGGCGCTGGGCCTAGCCCCTTGATTTTCATGCCGTCGGCCAGGAACTTCGAGCCGTGGCACGGACACTCAAAGCGATTGTTTGCTTGCACCCACTTGTACAGGCAGCCGAGATGCGTGCAAACCACACTGAGCGCCAGCAGACCCTCGTTGGTATTGCTCAACCAGAATCTAGCGTCAGGCTTGACAACAGGCACCGTCCCTTTCTGGGGCAGGGTTGCCGGGTCGATTGTAAATACGCCACCGAACTCACCTGCGCGGAATCGCGGTAAGGAAAACCAAATGATTGTGCCTGTCGACTCCGCCAGTAGCAACGCCATGCTGGCTCCCCAAATGTAGTACAGGAACTCACGGCGGCTGACGCCTTTTGTCTGGATGTCAGGGGTGGCGGGTGCAGCAGCCGCTTTGGTCGGCGCCGCGATTGCTCTTCTCTTAGCAACTGAAGTCGTTGTCATGCTTCTTCCCTCCTACGACGCAAGCACATCGATCTCCCGAACTTCGAGCGCGATGTGCCCGGCCACCCGCGCCGAAGGGTATTGCTACCATTGGACGTGAACCGGCGTTCCAACGTCCGCCCAATTGAACAACCACAAGGCTTCATCAGTCGGCATATTAACGCAACCGTGGCTCATCGGATGACCAAAATTGTGATGCCAGTACGTCCCATGGAAACTGTAACCCTGATAGAAGTACATCACCCACGGCACCCCTGGCAGGTAGTAGCCCGGCCCCGTCATCAACTGTGCTTTAATTTTCACGTAGATCCGGTAATCTCCTTGCACTGTCGGTGTGCCCGGTAACCCCGTCGATACGAGGACATTTCGGACAAGGACCCCATTCTCATAGGCATACACACGTTGTTCGTGCAGTACAACCTGGATCAATTTGTTCGATGTGTCTGGCGGGTTTGGACCAGGTGGCACGCCTGCGCTTATTTCCATTGTGGTCGCACTGCCATTTGGCGATGGGATCTGAAGCACCATGCCACTATAAATCGTATTCGGATCGCTGATATTGTTAGCAGCAGCGATGTCGGGCCAGGGGACGCCATACTGTCGAGCGATCATGGCGAGTCCCTCCCCGGGCCGGACGATGTGTGTCCTGGTAGCGCCACCCGCTGTGTTGGTGGGAGAATCCGCAGTTGGAGGGATTGAGCCGGACACAAGGGCGGGCGCATTATCCGAGGGTACATTGGGTACGGTAGCGCTCGCAGCAGGAGCGATGACCCTGGGATAACTAGTTGCTGACCAGCTTCGATATGGTCAGCATCTGCGATTCGGTTGGCTTTGGCGAGATCCTGCCAGTTCACGCCGAATTTCCGGGCAATGATGTTAAGCGTATCACCGGGCTGAACCGTGTACAGGGCCGCTATTGGTCGGCGGCGGTGGCTGCACCTGCACAGCCACCGCGCCGGGGATTGTCAGCACCTGACCCACAAAGATTCGTGTGGGGTCAGCGATGTTATTGGCAGTTGCCAATGCCTCGACGGTTGTGCCGTAGCGTAACGCGATGCGGAACAGTGTTTCGCCGGGCGCTACGATGTGCGTTTGTCCCTGAGCCTGTGCTTGGGCAGCCAATGAAAGAAGAAGTGTGACGACAATAATGACCACGAGGTGATTCCGGCGCAATACGATCATAACGAGTCTCCCCCACGAGATTTAGGATAATCCTGCCCACACCTTAAATCCTGGGTGACTAGTAAGCTCTGCTTACTATCGCCGTACTATTGACAATAGTACGATAACCAAATATACTTTGTCAAGTATAGAGGGCAAAAAGGTATTCCCGAAGTTTATTCCTGGGTTGTACTGAATAACCCGACTATCGGCCCGCGAGGCGGAATATTGCAGGGGCACTGGTGAACTAAATCAAAGGAGCATGAGGGCCGATTTGCCATACTGACGATAGTGAAAACAGCATTGGCTGGATAGGCCAGTGGCGTTCCACTGGTAGTCAATCGGAGTGGGGGGGAGAGATTGCAATGACTATTGAACCCGAAATTGGCGTCTTTCGACCAGGTCGCCCAGGCATCCGCAAAGTGCTTGGCGATCTTGAGGCAGAGATCATGGAGATTATTTGGGCGCGCCCGGCAGACCAGGGAACGACTGTCCGCAATGTCTTCGAGGTTTTGTATGAGCGACGGCGCATCGCCTACACATCGGTTATGAATACGATGACCCGTCTGGCAAAGAAGAACCTGCTCCGGGCGGAGAAGGGTGATCAGGCTTACGTTTATTACCCAAACTTTACCCAGGACGAGTTTGTTCAGCGTTTTGTTGGCCGCATTCTTGAGAACCTGTTGGTTGGTCTTAGCGGTGCGACGCTCAGTGGACTCGACGCGCTATCAGATCAGCAGGCTGCCGCGCACGCGCGGAAACTACTCAAAAAGATTGCCCGCCGCCGCCCTGATGAAGAGGGTGAGTGATGCGTCCACTATTCACCCTTCCAAATCCTCTTCTCAGCTTGGGCAGAGTCCCCGGCGTTATTTAAGATTTCCCGGAAACAGAGTCAGCTTGAGTAATACGTGGAGGAGAAGATGAATGCTAACTCTAAAGTGAAGTCCTGGCTTCCCATGGCGCTGTGCTGCTTGCCCGGCGTGGCAGTGGTCACTGTCGTAGTTCTCAGCACTGCAATTGGGGGAGCCTCCCTGATTAGCGGGCCGCTGGGCACTGGCCTGGTTGCGTTGGCAGTGCTGGCCTGTCCGCTGAGCATGGGGGTGATGATGTGGCGCGGGATGAGGCGGAATCCCACGTCCGACAGTTCGATGATGGACTGTTGCGCGCCGGGCAAGCAGCCTTCAACTGTTGAGTCCGACCGACTGATGGCGCTCCGCGCCCAGCGAAAAGAGTTGGAGCGCGAGATAGCCAACCTATAAGCCAAGTAAGCGAACCTTCGATTACCAAATCCCAAGACATGAGGAGATAAACGATGGACCTCAGTAAAATTTTGCCACTCATTGCCGTCTTAGCCTGCCCCATCGGCATGGGCCTGATGATGTGGTTTATGAATAAGAACATGAACAACCAGGGAGATCACGCTAAACGTGCCGATCAAACGCCGTCCAACTCGGCTGCACGGTTAACTGCGCTTCGTGAGCAACGCCAAATGTTAGAAGCTGAGATCGCCGAGACTGCCCGATTGTCGGAACTGGAAGCGCAGCGTGAAGCGCTTCTGAGTAGTCAAAGACCGGCACCGGATGATGCCGACGTTCCAGCTACCCAACAACTAGCGAGTTAATGATGCAGCAGTTCATCCTTGAATGGTACAGGGTATTGAGCGGCCTGTTTAACGTCCTGGCATCCCCCATTCGCGGTCTGGCTGATGCCATAAACCTTCCCCTCGTTTCGGCGCTGCTTTTTGGGCTGCTCGGCACGACCGCACCCTGCCAATTGAGTACCAATGTCGCAGCACTCGCGTTTTTGTCGCGCGGAGTGGGCGACCGCCGAAGAATTTGGGGCCAGACGCTGGCTTTCGTCGCCGGTAAGGTAACGGTCTATCTGCTGGTTGGCGGCGTGGTGGTGGCGCTTGGCCTGCAACTCAATCAGATCGGCGAAAAAGTAATTCCTGTCGTGGTCGTTGCCCGTCGCGCACTTGGCCCGCTGCTGATTGTAGTCGGCCTGCTTATGCTAGGCTTGCTAAGTTCGCGCCTGTCGCTCGGTGGCCGGTTCTCAAGCTGGCTCAATGAAAAGGTCGGGCGACGGCAGGGAGTTATCCCTGCCTACCTGCTGGGTGTGGCATTCTCCTTTACCTTTTGTCCAACACTGTTCTGGCTTTTCTTCGGGTTGACCATTCCGTTGGCAATTGCATCTCCGGGCGGTGTGGTTTTTCCGGGTGTCTTTGCCATCGGAACCGTGCTGCCGGTGTTGGGGTTGGCAGTGCTGCTTGCCTCCGGCAAAGTTAACGTGGGGCAGTTTGTGAAGCACTTCAAGGCTGCCAACGTTTGGATTCAGCGTGGGGTTGGCGTTGTGTTTATTCTAATCGGGATCAATGAAATCGTGTTGTACTGGCTTATCTGATGGAGTTCGCTTACTTTGGCACAACAATCACGGATTCGAGTGAGAATGACCAAGAAGACAGCAATCCGTAAAAAGCCCATCACAAAGGGCTTTTCAACCGGCATTAGCCAACACCTTTCCGTTGAACGAGTCATTATCGGAGGAGCTATTGTCGTATCGCTCATGGTCGTTGGCATCTTCATTGCGATTCAACCGCCCGGCATTAACTATAGCCAACCGGATAAGAGCCAAATCTTCCCTGATCTAGGAAGGCAGCATGTGGGGAAAGGCACCCCGCATCCGCCTTATAACTCAAATCCACCCACGTCAGGCTGGCATGATCCACAACCCGCCGCCTGGGGTGTCTACTTGTCTGTTATCCCGGATGAGAATGTAATCCACAGCATGGAACACGGCGGAGTTTGGTTGTCATATCGTGATGTTGATGACGCCGAAACTGTCCAACAACTCCAAGATATTGCCCGCCGCTACCCGTCCCACGTGATCATGACTCACCGCCCCGCCAATGATAGCCGAATTGCGGTAGCAGCCTGGGGGCATCTGCTGAAAATGGACAAGGTGGATAGCGGTCAAATCTACGATTTCATTGCGCGCTATCGTATGCATGGTCCGGAAAACGTCCAATGAACGTGACACGAGAAGTACCTGAAAATCTGTCCAGGACTCCAAAGCTAGGTATGGGTAAGTATGGGAGTGTGATCCACAGGCTGGTTGAATGAGATGACAGACCTTGACTGAGAATCCAACCCCAGCGCTTGCACCACCGTCAAAGCCAGGCAAAAAAGTCAAGCGGTTGCCCCTATGGATGTCTCTACTTGGGCTGATGGTTGCCTTTTTATTTGCACTATTTGTCGGCGTGCGCATCTGTCCGACTCTGTTTGCTGTGGTTGTGCCGCCCAATCCGCCGTTGCCGACTGCTGGCACGATGACGGTGCTGCTGCATGAGCAAAAAGGCACAGGGCTGGATGAGTTCCTCTATGGCACAGATCAGAAAGGCTGCGACATCGCTCGCTTCTATGAAAATCGACTCGGTGAATGTATCTACGACCCCGATTCGGCCTGTCAAACAGCCAGAGGGACTCAGCCAATTCAGCCAGGCGTTGGGCAGCTCGTGGCTGAATGCACAGGGACGGATTCGATAGGAGCTTATCGATTGAGGTGGACCGTTTATATCTCTACTGGCTATGCCGAAGGCGGACAGACACATTTCCGCGTGACCCGCGAGGTGGGGAATTGAGGATTGAAATCCTGTCTTGGAGTGTACAGCTTAGATATTCCCGACGACATTGCATCATATTGCTAATTGATGCTGATAGAGGACTGACATTGACCGCTGGCTAAGGACTATCAGCGCGATACCTTCGAGTGTCTGACTACCCTCGGTTAACCGTTACTATATTTCAGAGGGTAAAACGATGATGAAAAAACGCTTTCGAGTCAAGGAGTTGGAAGGTGTATGGTGTGCTGTGAAAGTTGATGATGCGCTGGAAAATTTGGTTGGTGTGAAATCGGCAACGACCAGCTATGTGCGACAGACTGTCGATGTCGAATATGACGAGATTAAGGTGACGGAAGCACAGATCATCGCTGCGGTCCAGACCGCAGGTTTTACGGTAAGTGACTTAACTCCTCAGCGGAGATAAGCGTCAACGACAAGCGGCTCAATAGCGTAGCCTGAGACGGAGACAGCCTGACCATCGTTTTGCCAGGCAACCCAAGGCGGAAGATGGATAAGGCAGCGTTGCATCTCGGTGGATTGGAGATTGTAACTATGACCGACGTCAATACCGTGTTGGAGTCTGCTGATGCGGTTGAAGACACTTCACAGGAGCAGATTCAAGTTCCACAGGAATCTTCCCTGTACGCTGAACCCGATCCCAATCAAGATGTCATCGTGGTCAAGCGCTCGACCATGTACAACACGATGTTTGTGGTCATTCTCCTTGTCGGGGTATACGTCGTCGGGTGGTTTATGGGATCGAATTCCGGTGGAACGGTTCAAGCTGTTCGTACTGCCGTGAGCGAAGCAATGTTCACAGCAGTGGCTGGATTACCCAGCAATCCCGGCAGTGTAGCCGCCCAACCGCAGCAGCCTCCCACCGAAGACCCTAATCAGCGTTTCACGGTCAGCGCGGAAGGCAATCCGGCCATTGGCCCGGAGAACGCGCCTGTCACCATGATTGAGTTCGGCGACTTCCAATGTCCGTTCTGCAAGCGGTTCCACGACGAGACACTGTCGCCCCTGTTGAAGAAATACGAAGGCAAAATCCGCTTTGTCTATCGGGATTTCCCGATCTCCAGTATTCACCCCTTTGCGCAAGGTGCGGCTGAAGCGGCTGAATGCGCCTACGAGCAGAAGAAATTCTGGGAATATCACGATCTGCTTTTCCAGAAGCAGCCCCAATTGGCGAAAGATGATTTGTTGACCTACGCCAAGCAACTGAATCTGGATATGAAGGCGTTCCAGGCTTGTATAGACAGCGGCAAATACGCACAGGAGGTCCAAAGCGACTACCAGACGGGGTTGCAATTGGGGGTTAACGGCACGCCGACTTTCTACATCAACGGACGGAGATTGATAGGCGCAATGCCAACTGAAGCCTTCACGGCGTTGATCGACGCTGAACTGGCCGCCGCCAATTCATCGGCGGGACTAACGCCAACTATTCCCATCCCAGAGCCGACAAAAACGAGCTGATTGAACGGGAGCAGATTCATGCCGCAGCGCCGCGGAGTTCCAATCGTCCTGGTGATATTACTGGTTGTCCCTATCAGTGGCTTTTTGCTGCTGGGCTTGCAGCAGGCTGTTAATTCATCGCGTGGATCGGCCCCACAAGCGCCAATTCCGGTCACATCCCTGGAAGGAGTGATCAAATTGTCCCCAGCGGCACCAACCGAAATATCGTTGGCTACAGACCAGGCCGCGCCAACTTTCGCTCTCGTCGGGCTGGACGACAAAACGCATCGACTCCAGGATTATCAGGGCAAGCGCCTTGTACTCAATTTCTGGGCGACCTGGTGTGCGCCCTGTCGAATAGAGATGCCGCTTCTTGAAGCGACCTATAAACGCCTTGAGAAAAGCAGCTACATCGTTGTCGGAGTGAATTTTTCGGAAGACAAAGCAAAGGTTCGCCAGTACGTGGACGATCTTAAAATCACTTTTCCGATTCTCCTGGACCCAGGTAGCTACGTTTTCCAGGAGTATGAAATCATGGGGCTACCAACAACGTATTTCATCGATTCCAAAGGGACGATCCGCGCGAAATACGTAGGGTTGCTAACGCCTGAGAGCCTGCAACAGTATCTTGATCTGCTCTCTGAGTCTGATAAGTAATGACTATGATCCTTCTGGAAAAATGCTGGAGACGGCAAATAGGGTGGGAAGCACGGCGTCGGAGTGTATAAGGAAAACTGAATGGCCGATCAAACCACGATTGATGGTTCTGTTGTCTCGCACAATCGCCGGGCAACAAAACGCATGTCCCATAGGCTGCTGTGGTTCCTGGATCATTGGGTGCAAGTCTTCTCTTTGCTATTTGGTGTCGGATTGGTTCTCCCGTTCTTAGCACCGGTTTTCATGCGGCTAGGATGGGCGGGGCCAGCCAATTTGATCTACACGATCTACAGCACGTTGTGCCACCAGATGGCGCAGCGATCCTTCTTTCTTTTCGGCCCGCAACCTATGTACAACATCGCTCAACTCCCCTTACCGATGTCAAGCGATGAGGTAGCCAATTTGTGGATCTTGCGCGCTTTCATTGGTAATGCTGATCTGGGCTGGAAAGTCGCGTGGTCGGATCGGATGGTCTATATGTTCGGCGCTGTCTGGCTTTCCGGCGTTGCGTTTGGACTTCTGCGTCATCGCGGTGACGTTCGACCCCTACGCTTGCACTGGTTTGGCCTGCTCCTGGTTCCGATGATTGTTGACGGCGGGACGCACTTGCTTAGTGACACCAGCGGTGGACTGCTCGGTGGCTTTCGGTACAGCAACCAATGGCTGGCCGCCCTAACCAGCGATGCCCTGCCAACCTGGTTTTATGTTGGCGACGCTATTGGCTCCTTTAACTCGTGGATGCGACTGCTCAGTGGCTTAACGTTTGGTGTGGGAGTTGTATGGCTTACTTTTCCCTATATGGACCGCTTCGTTCGAGAGGCGGTGCTGGAGTTACGCACCAAACTGGAATCGGCAACACCTTGAACCATTATGACGAAAGGGATGAGAAATGAACCGAAATATCCAAAGACTGGCTATTGGTGCTGTGACTCTGTTTGGTTTGCTCACGATCACAGCCTGTGGAGGCCCTCCGGCGCAGATTCCAACTGTCCCACCTGCGGCAAACAGTTCCGCCGCTGTCGACTCAGCCAGCTCATCTGTATCTAGCAGCCAGGCCGACACGACTGAGTCGGTTGCATTGGCCTACGATCCAAAGGATGGCAGTTTGCTCAAGGCCGATAACGCAGGTCTGCTGCGTTGGCGAACGGACACGGGCTGGAGGAAAGTTAATATTCCGCAGGTTTCTACCCTGTCGGCAATTGTCGTCAACCCCGATAATCCGACAACGTATTATGCCAGTGGGCCTGGCGTGGGCGTTATCCGTTCAAACGACAGTGGAAATACCTGGCAAGCGATCAATACAGGTCTACCAAGCCTGGACATAACCGCGCTGGCAATACACTCGTTCCGCCGGGATACAGTATTCGCCTGGATGCGTGGCAAAGGCGTTGCCCGCACTGAGGATGGTGGCGCTAACTGGAAACAGGTCCCGGATCGAGGGCCACGTGATACAAACGTACATGGGCTTGTTTTTTCGACTCTGCCCGGCAGTATGAATACTGGCTGGTTGTATGCCAGTACACCGACAGGCGCATACATGAGTATGGATTGTTTTTGCGGATGGCGCGCGGCAGGAAATATACCCGCCAATCCCATGATCCGCTCTGTCGCCGTCGATCCTCAAACACCAGCGCGAGTGTACGCTGCCGGGCCAGCGGGTCTGTTCCGCTCTGACAACGGCGGTCTGGACTGGGGAGAACCTCTTACTGGGCTGGCAGGTAAGCCGTTAGCCGTGACGTTAGATCCCAAAACGCCTCAAACGGTATTCGCGGTTTTGATCGATGGTTCCGTATGGAAATCCCCCGACGGAGCAACAACCTGGCAACCCTTGAAGGCTGCTTAATGAGACGGACGCGCTACAGATGGTTACTGGTCATCACAATGGCACTAACGGCGTGCGGTGGGCAGAATGTATCGCCCGCTGCGCCAACAAACTCTTATCCAACCCTCGATCCTGCCCAGATTACGCAAGGGCGACAGGTTTACGTCCAGCGCTGCGCCAGTTGCCATGGCCCAAAGGCGGAAGGCGCACCGAACTGGGCGACGCCTGGCCCGGACGGATTGTTCCCAGCGCCGCCACACGATGACACAGGCCACACCTGGCATCATTCTGACCGGGTACTCTACGAAAGCATCCGGGATGGCATGAATGACCCGCTGCGGCCCGGTTCGCCGCTCCGTATGCCAGCGTGGGGCAGCACGCTCTCTGATGGTGAAATCCGCGCCATAATCAGCTACTTCAAGAGTCTATGGTTGGCAGAGCATCGACAGTACCAGTGGGAGGAAACGCTCAAAGATTTCAAACCAACCCCAACGCCACCATCTTGAGGAAAGAGGCAGAGCTTCAAGGGGCTGATGCAGTAGAAATGACGATCAATGTACTACATGGAGGAATAAATACTGATGGCTAAACGGCGAACCGCACGCGCCCAACCACGGCAATCACACCAGACCCGTAACCGATTGCAGATTGGCGTCGCGGTAGTTGTTGTCGCGGTTATCTGTATAGCAATCATCCTGCGGTTACAGAGCAGCAATAACCTGGCTGCTGGTTCGGCTGGAATGCCTACCCCAATCGGGTACCCGGAATCGGCCCAGGATATAGGAACGATGGTGGGGCGGCCAGCTTCCCCCTTCACTTTGCAGGATGACACGGGCCAAGCTGTGAGTTTCACCGGTGGTCAGGCAAGCCGGCCTACAGTGTTGATCTTTCACATGGGTTTCAGGTGACAGCTTTGTGTTGAGCAGCTCGGGGAGCTGCAAAAGTTGGCCTTAGACCTACAGGCGAAAGCCAATGTCTACGTCCTCAACGGTGACGCTCCGGCTCAGACGGCGCAAGTTCGGCAAGTCAGCAAAACTACGTTGCCAATCCTGCGTGACGAAACCCTGGCTGTCGCCACCCAATACGATTTTTTGCCCAAAGCAGGACAGCCGATGGGCAACATGTCTGGCGTCGCCCAAATGGGCTTCGTCATCATCGACACGAAAGGCATTATTCGGGTGCAGCGAGCCGACATTTACTTTGGCGAACATGCCGGGCAGATCTTGTATATCCTGAAAATTCTTTGAGGACCGTTGCAAGTTCTGGCTGGGAAACAACCGGTGAGTACAAATCGTCAATAGAAAGCAAATGCGTTCGAGCGGACTCTGGAGGTGCATATGCTGGCTGAACTGGGAATTGTGACGAGCGGGCTGGCGCTGCTGTGCGCTGTTTTCGGGCTGTTGGCATCGGCGTATGGCGCGTACAATCGCCTGGATCGTTGGGTGTTGAGCGCCCGCAATGCCACGCTGCTGACCTGGCCGTTACTGACTACTGCCTGCATCGCGCTAATCGCGGCGCAGGTGAGTGGGGAATTCAACATCGCCTACGTCTGGTCCACCACACAATCATCGGAGCCGCTGTTTTTCAAGATCACGGCGCTGTGGGGCGGTCAGCCTGGTTCGTTGATGTTTTGGGCGTGGGTGATGAGTACCTTCACCGGCGCGGCGCTCTTGCTCAACTGGCGCTCAGAACGTCGCCTAATGCCCTGGGTGGTCACTTTCACCATGGCGACGCTGGCTTTCTTCCTGATTCTGGTCGTGCTGTACGAAAACCCGTTCGCCCGTTACTGGACGATCCCCGGCGGCGAGGATGTAATTACAGCGGTGTTTGCCCCGGCTGGCGCTTCGTTGTTTCAGCCCTCGGACGGCCAAGGACTCAACCCGCTGCTGAGGCATCCCGGCATGGTTGCCCACCCGCCGATGTTGTACAGCGGTTATGTGGGCATGACCATCCCCTGGGCGTTCGCGATGGCGGCGCTGGCGTCCGGCCAACTGAACACCAACTGGATACGCGCCACTCGCCGCTGGACCCTGGTTGCCTGGTTGTTTCTCGGCTTGGGCCTAATTCTGGGCGGGCGTTGGGCGTATGACGTTCTTGGCTGGGGCGGCTATTGGGGCTGGGACCCGGTGGAGAATGCGGCACTGCTGCCCTGGTTGACCGGTACGGCCTTCCTACACAGCGTCATGATCCAGGAGAAGCGGGGCATGTTGAAAGTCTGGAACATGTTCTTGATCATCCTGACGTTTCTGCTGGTCATTCTCGGCACGTTCAGCACGCGCAGCGGCATCGTGGCAAGCGTGCATTCGTTCGCGCAGAGTCCCATCGGTACACCGATGCTGGTCTTTATTGCGATCATGCTGCTCGGCTGCCTGGGGCTGTGGGTCTGGCGCTGGCAGCGCGGCGATCTCGCCAGCGACAACCAGCTGGATGCTTTGATCAGCCGCGAAAGCATGTTTGTCCTCAACAACTGGATTTTCGTCGGCATCGCCGTCATGGTTCTATGGGGTACGTATGCGCCTATATTTACCGAACTAATTCGCAATGAAAAGATTACACTTGGCGCGGAGTATTACCGTGCAGTTGTTGTTCCCCTGTTCGGCGCGTTATACGTGCTGATGGGCGTCGGGCCACTGGTGGCCTGGAAGAAATCGTCGCTAGCGGCTTTAGGGAGGACTATCCGTATCCCGGTGACGCTGACCACCGTGACGTTGATCTTCCTGTTTGTGACGGGCACACAAAGCCCCGGCGCGCTGTTCAGTTATGCCCTCATCGCTTTCGCAGGCTACACGACGCTCGTAGAATTTTATCGAGGAGTGCGAGCGCGGACGAGTCGCGGCGAGACTGCGATTACAGCGCTGTGGAAGCTGTTCGGACGTAACCGGCGTCGCTATGGCGGATACTTTATCCATCTAGGCGTGGTGGTCATGGGGATCGGGACTATCGGCAGCACGGTCTACCAACAGCAGACGCAGGAAACGCTCAATCCGGGCGATACGATCACGCTTGGCAACATGTCGATGGTTTTTAAAGACGTATTTCAGGCCGACGCTGTTGACGGACGCGGCATGGTGGTGGCTGATGTTAGCGTTTACCGTGCTGGGCAATATGTCGGTGATGTCCGGCCCCGTAAAGACTTTTTTGGCCCGAAAGCCAACCCCATGACCATCGCCGGTCAATATAGCACGCTGGAAAGCGACTTCTACATCCTGCTTAACTCGTGGGAAGGTAACCGCGTTACGTTCAAGGTTTTCCTCAATCCGCTGGTCAATCTCGTCTGGTGGGGTGGGATCATGTTAATGATCGGGACAGCTATTGCGGCGTGGCCGTCGTCAGAGCGCGACGCAGCGGTACAGACATTAGAATCAAGAGTATTGGGTCAATTGCAAACTGCGAGCGATTAGCGAGTGAGATTTTATCCCATGAAGCGCGTCATTTTGCCTATCGCCGGAATTGCCACTGCATTGCTCGTCTTGGCTCTATTCAATACTAATGTACCCTTGCCAGGACGCTCAATCGTCCACGCTCAAGGGGTTGCAACGGCGACTTCCCGCCCTGTGAGTGATAACGAGGTCAACCAGATTTCGAGGAACCTGTATTGCCCGGTTTGCCCGAACACACCGTTGGAGGTCTGCGAAACAGCAGCCTGCGCCCGCTGGCGCGAAGAGGTCCGCGATCTGTTGGCGCAAGGCAAAACAGAGGCACAGATACGACAGTATTTCATTGAGCGTTTCGGTGTCAGAACGGTCGGCACACCAACCGATCCAACCTCGCAACTGTTGAACATTGTGCTTCCTTTTTCCCTGATCGGGCTGATCGGCATCGGCATCGCGTTCAGCCTGCGGCGTTGGCGCAGCAACAAACGCAGCAAGCCGGATCGGGACATTATCAGGAATTCTGAGGTGTCGCCCGACGATTATCGGGCGCGGCTCGAAGCAGAGCTAGAGGAACGGGATTAATGGGCCGATGGATACGACCCGCACAATGGCTGTTTCTTTTCGACACAAGGGTACTCAAGGAGAACAAAATGCGGCGTTGGTCCCTCATTCTCGGCCTTGTTGCGATTGTGACATTTCTCTCCGTGCTGATTCGGCCCGCAGTTGTGCTTGCCCATGAGCGCCGTACCATCGCGGGTAAGTATGATGTCGAAGTTGGCTGGGATAAAGAACCGGCGCTCGTCGGTCAATTGAACGGAGCCTTGATCAACATCACCAAAACTGGGACGGAAGATGGAATCGAAGGCGTAGACAGAACGCTCAAAGTTCAGATTGCCTATGGAGGCAACGCACCCAAAGAATTCGCCCTGCACTCTGTCGAAGGTCGGAAAGGTTACTATGTTGCGGACATATTGCCCACACGCACAGGCAGCTATATCTTCACCTTTGTCGGGCAAATAGAAGATACGCAGGTCAATGAAAAGTTTGAATCCGGGCCTGGGCGCTTTGATGATGTGGATTCGTTGGATTCAGTTTCATTCCCGGCAGCTTCATCCGATAGTGCGCCCACATCCAGCGACGTGAAGGCCGCACGCGACGCCGCCGATAGCGCTCGCACGCTGGCAATTGTCGGGATCGTGGTCGGCATTCTCGGATTGTTCGTAGGCATTGCGGCGCTCGTTTCGCGCCGCCGCGCGTAAGAAAGGCTGATCCTATGCGGCATCGATGGCGGTGGCGACTGCTGATTGGGCTTTTTACTGTTGTGCTGCTGTCCGGCGTGATCCGGGTAAGCGCACACGCCAATCTCGTCCGCTCCGAACCCGCTGCCAACGCCGTACTTGACGCCGCTCCGACACAGCTTCGACTGTGGTTTTCCGAAGCTCCAGAGCCGCGCTTTTCTGAAGTACAGCTTTTCGACAAGACTGGTCGGCGGGCGACCGGAGTTGGATCCCCGCAGTTGGATTCGAAGGACAACAAACTGCTGGTAGCATCGCTCCCACCACTTCCATTTGGAACGTACACAGTTGCTTGGCGGGTAGTTTCGGCAGTTGATGGACACGCTGTAGCTGGCGCTTTTGCCTTTGTGATCGGACGTAATCAGATTCCGGCGGGAGGTATACGACCGACATTAAACGGTATGGCCGCAGATAGCTCAAGTGGTCCAACTATCCCTGGTGTCGCCACCCGCTGGCTAGGCTACCTCGGTCTGGCGATGCTGACTGGCGGGTTCGCCTTCGTCCCACTGGTTCTCCAACCGGCACTACGGTCAGCCGGTACTCGACCAATGCAGAAGCGTTCCCCGGCTTCCCCGCCGATCCTTGCACGATATGTATCGGCGTCATACACGCCCGCACTGTTCACTCTGTTGACGACGGGTTGGCTCTTAGCCCTTATTGCCACGCTGGCCGGAGCGGTCCTACAGGCTGCGACAAGCGCCAGTGTTGAACCTTGGGCTGTACTAGGTTCACCGCTTGTAACGCTGTTGAACGCTACAAGGTATGGAACTCTGTTCTGGGTGCGCTTGATAATCCTGTTATTGATCGGCCTTTTGCTTCCTTCTAAGCACAAGCATACTACTCTTCGTATTTGGTGGATGGGGCTGGGATTGAGCAACATTGTACTTCTTATTACAAGCCTGGGCAGCCATGCGGCGGCCAGCCCAACCCTTTTTTTCCCGTTGCCGTCGATTGGCTCCATCTGGCAGCGGTAGGTATCTGGGTTGGCGGCCTGGTTGCACTTTTGATGATGCTGACGCGGTTGCGCCATGCGAAAGAAATCAGTCCTGCCCGGGCCATCGCCGGTCTGGTAGCTCGTTTTTCACAGGTGGCTACCGTTTGCGTGGCGATACTCGGTGTCACCGGCATTTACCAGGCGCTTGTTGAGGTTGCAGACTGGACCAATTTGATTGACACCTGGTATGGTCTGACGCTGCTGTTCAAACTCATTCTACTTGTGCCACTACTTGGGTTTGCAGCGCTGAATCTATTGCTTGTCAAGCGCCGCCTGGCACAAGCCATCGTTGCCCCTGACGAGGAAAAGGCGATCCAGCCCTGGTACCACGTCGTCCGTCAGAGCGTCAGCAGTGAGATTATCTTTGTCACAATAGCCCTCGTAGTTACCGGCGCGCTCACCAGCCTGCCACCGGGGCGCGATGCGTTCGGTTCCGGCCTGATAGCGCGCGGCGAGGCTGCCGATTTGCGAATTATCCTGGTCACTGATCCGGGGCAACCGGGGATGAATACCTTTAACATATACCTCCGAAATGGGATCGGTCTTCCCGTTGCGAATGCTGAGAAAGTGGCGCTCATCTTCACCGCGGTCGAGCACGAAATGGGCAAAACTGAGGCCGTAGCTGATAACGTGGGAACGGGTCACTACGTCGCTCAAGGTGGGTATGTGTCGATGTACGCCACCTGGCGGGCTGAAGTCTTGGTGCGTCGTCTGGGCCAGGACGATGTACGGGCCACACTTACATTACCGATGGGGCCGATCACCGATCAGTCTAACAGTGGACTCTCACTCGGTTACCTGTTGAGGTTCTTTCTTGGGCTAGACATCATACTCGGCGGCATTATAGTTCTTTATCGGGCGCAACGCCTGAGCCGAGTCCGGCGATGGATTGGCCGGATAGCAGCCATCAGCGGCTTGCTGGTGCTAGGTCTCGGCTTCGCTACTATCGTGAATACCCTCATCAGCACTGCTTACTCAACGGGCGCTCAACGGGATCAGGTTGTGGTTGATCCCGCCTTACTCAGTCGCGGGAAGCAAATCTATCAAGCCAATTGCGCTTCGTGTCATGGCGACTCGGGGCGCGGCGATGGGCCCTCTGGCGTAACACTCAAGCCACCGCCCGCCAACCTCCAGGTTCATTTGCAAGCAGGAAACCATTCGGACCGGCAGATCTTTGAATGGATCAGCAAAGGTATCTCCGACACCGCAATGCCAGCCTTCAATGATCGCCTTACTCCAACGGAGATAGGGTATGTACTCAACTATATACTGACCTTCGCACAGTAAGCTGTAGACCCGCGCCGGTACACGTAGTGGAGGTCAGAGAGCGAGCTTGAGGATAACAGATATGGCACAAACGACCGAAAAACCAGTTGCGACGCGCAAGAAGAATCCACTGATCATGGTTGCCGTCATGGTTGTCCTGCTTGGGATTGTAATTGGGCTTGGTGGCGCGTTTGTCCAGGCCGGTCGAACCCAGCTTACAAGCGGCCCCGCGCCTGATTTCACACTTCCAACGTATGATGGCCGCGAATTCACGTTGAGTCAGCAGCATGGCAAAGTTGTATTGATCAACTTTTGGGCGAGTTGGTGTGGCCCGTGTCGCGCGGAAGCGCCTGAGCTCAATGCGATCTGGGATGAATATAAAGATCGTAACTTTGCGATGATCGGAGTCGGTTACCTCGATAACGAAAAGGACGCGCGCGCTTTTCTAAAAGAGTTCGGCGTCCAATTCATGACTGGCCCCGATGAGGGTACGAAGATCGCTAAAGCATACAATATGAAGGGTGTCCCAGAAACTTTTATTGTTGATAAACATGGCAACCTGGCGAAAACCATCATAGGCCCAACCACAGCTCGTGACTTGAGTCAGATTCTTGATAGGCTGCTGGCGGAACCAGCGGCATCTAGTACATCACCAAGATGAGTTTGACAGGCTATAAATCGACTTTGTAGTGGTGACAGCCCGGCAAGTTAAGGTTATTGGTGTACTCATGGATAACCTAAAAAGACATCAGAGGATGTAAAATGAAGGGATGGCAAAGCGACAATTTGAATTGAATGCGACAGAAATGGGAGAATTCCGGCAGGCGGAGCAGCAAACGCGAGACGTTCACGAACTGAAGCGGTTGCAAGCGGTGCGTTTGTACGGGAGCAGGGTCAGCATGAGGGAAATCGTGAACCTGGTTGCCTGCGGGGAGAGCAGCGTGCGGCAGTGGGTGCAGGGCTATCAGCAAAATGGACTGGGCGCGCTCAGGTCGCACTGGCGCGGTGGGAATGCCCACAAGCTCAGCCAGCAGCAGCGAGCCGAGCTGCGACAGCGCTTGCGGCAATATTGCCCGCTGGATTTGCATATCAGTCAAGGGCAGTTTTGGACGGTCAGCGATTTGCGCATCGCCGTTCAGGGGTGGTATGGCGTGAGCTATCACAGTGACGACTCCTATCTGAACCTATTGCACAGCAGCGGCTTGAGCTATCAGCGGGCGAGCGGGTCTATCGTTCGCGCCCCAGCCAAGCGGCGATTGCCCAATTTGAAGCTGAGTTAGAAAAAAAGTGACCGATTTTCTGCAAGATCATCCTCACGGAGTAATCCTGAGCATGGATCAACTCAGCCTTTACTTTCAAGCGACTACCACCCGTGTTTGGTCGCCCGTGGGACAACCCCCGCGCGTCTGGGTCACACCGCAGCGCCGCTGCTGCCACTTTTACGGCGCGCTCAATCTGCGCAGCGGGCAGGAGCTTGCTGTGCCGTTACCGGCTCAAACTACCGACTTGACCGTTCATTTCTTGCGCCACCTGTTAAGCTGTTTTCCGCACTGCCCCATCCTTGTGTTATTGGATCGCGCCCCCTGGCATCGCGGGCAAGCCATACAACAACTGCTGAAGGAAGAACCGCGCTTGGAATTGGTGTACTTCCCACCGGGTTGCCCGGATTTAAACCCCCAGGAGCATGTTTGGAAACTGACGCGCGACGCTATTAGTCATAACCACTTGCTCCCTGACTTTGGTCGCTTGTGTGCCACATTTCTCGCTTATTTGGAGCGTACTTTGTTTCCCATTGATGTCCTGTCTCGCTTTGCCCCTGCCATATTGTATGAGGTTTAATTCGGTTATCCATAACGGTACTTTGTTGACTCCGGACAGTGCTGAATCAGTGATACAAATGGATCGGGTCATGCTGCCGTTCAAGGATTGAAATCCAGATCTGTCAATTGGCTCCAGCAGGGCGATCTTTCCCGTGTCAACAAAGTACCGATAAGTACAAGCAAATTGAAAACGTTGGGTGTTTGCGGTCAATTCTCGCGTGATTACCCTTCATTTTCTATGTGGTTGTACTTAGCTAAAGAGCGACCATTGCCGCTTAGTGTCCTTGTAAACTTACCTATGAGGTGATCTGGCAATAATTATGATGAAATATCGTATTCGCTGGGCACTCTTTTCAGTCATTCTCATCGTCCAACTTACGATAGCGCGCACGAGCGCCTATGCCGACGGCAGCCTTTGCCCAGCCAAGCCATCAACCAGCTGCACTTTGGGTCTATCGACATTCCAGTATCAGTTACTGCTTGGCGAGATGGCTGCTCATCCGATGCCCGATGTCCGCCCGCTGAACGTTGACGAAAGCGAACTCGGACGATCAAGCTTGTACCGTGTGGTTGGCGGAAGTACGGCGCTCTATGACGCTCCGAACGGCAGTGTCATTGACGTACGTAATACCGGGTTCAACTATATCGCTGTGCGCTCAGTCCAGGACGGTTGGGCCGAAATACTGCGGGGTCGCTGGGTACGCGCCAACAGACTCACGCAGGCCAACGCATCAATCTATGCCGGGGTACTCATCGAAGAGCCATTAGCCTATCCAATGGCCTGGGTTCTCCAGCCTACCCAACCGAGTTCGCTTCCTGGCGTCAAGCCAGACCCGACGACCGCCATGATCGAGCGTTACACCCGAGTCAACATTTTCGCAACGGTCAAAGTCGGCGATTGGGAATGGTATCTGGTTGGCCCTAAACAGTGGCTCGAACAACGCCGCGTGGCGCGAGTGTTGCCTGTTGCCCGGCCTGCCGGCGTCAAGGGGCGCTGGGTTGCCGTGGACCTCTATGAGCAAGTCCTGGTCGCCTTCGAAGATGATCGTATGGTCTTCACCACCTTGATCTCGTCTGGCCTGCCCAGGCCCGGCTTTGGTACTAACCAGGGATTGTTCCGCATGTGGGCGCGCCGACTATTACCATCTGGTAGGAGTACCCTACATTATGTATTTCGATGGAGCCATCAGCTTTCATGGCACGTATTGGCACGATGGATTTGGCTATCGCCGTAGTCACGGTTGTGTCAATATGTCGATCACCGATGCACACTGGCTGTACGACTGGACGAGTGGCTTCTTCGCCGATGCTTGGGTGTACGTGTATACCAGTCGCAATGAGATAAAAATGGGCTAACAATCGTAGCCATGCATCCATTTTCTGGTCAGCGTAATGGGTGCTGGCTGACCCGATTGTTCCTGCTGAAATACTGCAAATAAAGGAGCCACTTGCATGTTCCATAAACCATTAGGAGCCTTTGTTTTCTTGATGGGAGTGATCGGTATTCTGGCCGTTGCCCAAAGTGCTTCTCGTTCAGTGAATGCTGCCGGATTGCTTGCTTCCAGCCAAACGCCTACCCCAACCTGCGGGCCAAGTACAACCCCATGCAAATATATACCGTTGCCCGAACCCAAGCAGATCAAATTCGACCAGGCAGCCGTTGCCAAGATCGATTTGAAGGGCTTCCCAATCGTGCCGACGATCACAAGCAATGTCAGCGCAATTTACGCTGAAGCGTTGCGCCGGGGCAATAACCCGCGCGTCTTCTCCAAAATCGGTGACTGCATTACCGCAACGCCCAACTTTTTGGAGTCGTTTTACAGGAAAGATTACGCACTCGATAGGTATGTCTCGCTCCAGAAGGTCATCGACTACTTTAGCCGAGTTCCGGCGCGCGGTAACGCGGCTGAATTCGACTCATTCGGCAACCCCGGCCTGGCCGCTATCAGTGGGTTTAACGCAGCAGGAGTTCTGGACCCTATATGGTCGGATCCCAAGTGGTGCAAGGCCGATGAGTCGCCGTTAAGCTGCGAGTACCGCGTGTCTAAGCCCGCTTTTGCTTTGATCATGTTTGGTACAAACGATCTCAAATCGATCAAACCTGATGAATACGATTTTTACCTGCGCCGCGTCATCGTCCAGACCGTAAATTCTGGCGTGGTACCGATACTGAGCACCTTCCCTACCCAGCCGGGCTTGACGGAAAAATCCGTATTGTACAACCAGATCACAGCCGGGATTGCCGTCGATTACGATCTGCCGCTGATCAACCTGTGGCTGGCGCTTGAGCCTTTGCCAAATAAAGGCATCGATCCGGAGAATCCAACGCACATGACGAAGCCACAAAGCGGGCAAAGCGCATCCCTTGCCGAGGCCGACCTGCAATTCGGCTACAACGTTCGTAATCTGGTAACGCTTCAGACACTGGAAGCTATTTTGAAAGTGGTCGATCCCGACGGGCTGAAGTAGAGCGAAGTTTTCGTCATCGTGCCAGCACGATAAATCCGGGAAGGAACTCGCTATGCGCGACAATCGCCGCGTTGATGAATTATCTATCGAAGAACTTGAGCGCACTTTGGCGATTCGTAAACGTGAGGCGCGAATCGGCCGCCTACACTACCTGGAAGGTTGGGGACGGCGGGTCGTTGTACCGGCCAGCCAAAGAGCACTGAATAAGACTGAGGTGGAAGCAAACCTGCCACTGCCTCAGCCTGTCAACCCGCCAGTGGGGTCACCACATAGCTACTGCGAGGATGCACCGCACTTTGAAGATGAATATGGGGCATGTCCCAAACATGGCAGGGGACAGGGCCGGTCAGTAAGACTGTGGAATCGCCTATTCCTGATTGTCGAAGTGGCCGCGGTGCTGGGACTGTTACTCCTGTTCATTGCCTTGTTCCAATCCCTCCAGGAGATTAGCCAAACGTCGGCCAATATCCAGGCAGACTATCAGGCGACTGCTAGATCCGGGCTAATCCTTCCGACTGCAACCCCCATCATCAATATTGCCTCGGTTGTGCTTCCAGTCGGCCACAAGGTAAACGTGAACGATAGAGGTGTAGTTTCGGCGTCCCCCAATCTGGATGAGGTGCCTGCGCAATACCGGGAGCAGTATCGGGTGTTCATGACGCAGCCACAGATACAGCCCACCTCCCGGGCAGAGGGGCCCGTTCGCATCCAGATTCCGAAGATTAACGTCGATAGCGCGGTCGTCAGCGGGGATACCTGGGAGTCATTGAAACTTGGAGTCGGCCACCATATCGGGAGTGAAGATCCGGGTCAGCGAGGCAACATCGTGCTGTCGGGTCACAACGATGTCTACGGCGAAGTTTTCCGACACCTAGATCAGTTGGCACCTAGTGACACGATCGTGGTCAGTAGTATTACCGGGGATTATACCTACATTGTCCAGGAACGTCAGATTGTCAATCCGGATGCTGTGTGGGTATTGGACTCGCGCGGCGACACACATCAGTTGACTCTCATCTCATGCTACCCGTATCGGGTCGATAATAAGCGTATCGTTGTGTTTGCGACATTGCAATCATAGATAAGGCGGGTAATTGCGAAACCAGTCGAGCGTGCGAGACCTGAGTTGTCAGTCAAAATGATTCAACTTACTATGCCACGAACTAGCGCCCATGTCAGCGACAACCTTTGCTTGGCTAAGCCGCTGACGGGCTGTACGTTTGGCCTACTAACATTCCAGTATCAGTTGCTTCTTGCCGAGGTGATCGCTCATCCAGCACCTGATGTCCGCCCCCTAGAAGTTGACGAGTGCGAACTCGGACGCTCTGCCTTCTACCGGGTCGTTAGTGGAAGTAAGGACCACTGACTTGCGCTTGATCCATATTGAATACGTGGCAGGACGGCGGGAATGTTTTCAAGGTACGGCTGTTCGACCTAGCCGCTACAGACTGCGACATTAGGCGGCAGGGAAAGTCCATATCTTTGAGCAGGAGGACGGGGCTTGTCGATTGATGCTTATGGAATCCATATCGGACCATTGTATATCCACTTTTACGCCTTGATCCTGATGGCGGGAATGGTTGCCGGAGCGTGGCTCACAGCACGACGCGCTAAGGCACACGGGTTCGACCCGGAGCATGTCTGGAATGGGTTGATGTGGGCGGTGATTCCGGGCTTGATCGGAGCGCGGATTTACCACA
Organism: Chloroflexota bacterium; assembly: GCA_021325095.1. Taxonomy (GTDB): domain Bacteria; phylum Chloroflexota; class Anaerolineae; order Aggregatilineales; family UBA2796; genus JAJPHV01. The sequence continues at coordinate 78,404 of JAJPHV010000112.1, forward strand.
TCCTGACCCCTTCGCCCGCATCAGGACTGACAACCGCCTACTACTTGCAGCATCCCGAACAAATACTGGCGATCTGGAACGGCGGATTGGGCATTTACGGTGCGGTTGTAGGTGGCGCGATCGGCGTGTGGATTTATGCTCGCCGACATCGACAGCCAGTAATTGCATGGTTTAACCTGGCGGCGCCGGGCTTGGCGCTGGGGCAGGCCATAGGGCGCTGGGGCAACTTCGTGAACCAGGAATTATACGGCGCTCCAACCACCCTGCCCTGGGCGATCCTGATCTCGCCGGAAAAACGCTTGCCCGGCTACGAGAACGTTGCGACATATCATCCATTGTTCCTGTACGAGTCAATCCTGAATCTAACTGCTTGCTTGGCGTTACTGTATATTGGACGACGCCTTGCTGACCGTCTACGTGACAGCAATCTGTTCCTATTTTACCTGATGATGTATCCGGTAATCCGTATCCTGATGGATTTCCTGCGGCTCGATAGCGCAGAGGTTGGCAGCATCACCTTTGCGCAACTGGTATCAGGAATTGTGTTCAGTGGGGCATTGATAACGTTGATCGTCCGCCATCGCCAAACGGTGTCCGATCAACAGATACCAGGTGCCAGGCAAAGCTCAAAACGGGCGGACGCGCCCGATCGCTGATACCAATCGTATTCGGGATTTTCACTCCCGTCAGTTGTTTCAGTGATTGTTCGCATCTTATATGGAGATTGCTCAACCTTGAAATTGAACCGGATAAGTACGGTCGTCATCATTGGCGTCGTGCTCATCGCCATCGGTGTTATCGTCGGCTTAACAGCCAACTGGATGCCGGTGCAGGCGTCAGCGGAAGCCGCCAGCGTTGACTCGTTGTTCAACGCCATGCTTGCCATTGCGACAGTCGTGTTCCTGATTGTCGAGGGCGGGATTATCTACTCGATTGTGCGCTTCCGACGCAAAGCAGGCGATGACTCGGACGGGCCACCCGATCATGGTAATACGGCACTGGAAGTGACGTGGACGGCTATCCCGGCGGTGGTCGTCTTCCTCCTCACCATTTACAGCTACAAAGTCTTTTCGGATATTCAAGCGCCACAGGATAACGAAACGGTCATCGGCGTGACTGGCCAACAGTTCCAGTGGACGTTTACCTACCCATATGAGCCGTTTGCCGACCTGACACCTGAACAGAACAAGGCGGCCAAAACCAGCATGGTCAGCAACGAGTTGCATGTACCGTCTGGTCGTCCGGTACGGGTTGAAATCACGTCAGTTGACGTGATTCACGGTTTCTACGTGCCAGAGTTTCGCGTCAAACAAGATGCGATACCTGGTCGCACGACGACGGCGCGCTTTACACCGACCGAAAAAGGGATATATACCGTTGTTTGCAGCGAGCTATGTGGAGCAGGCCACGCTCAGATGCGCAACCCGGTACTTGTCGAAGACCCAGCAGAGTATGATGCCTTTATAGCCAATTTGCGCTCAAAGGCGAGATTAGCTGCTACCGACCCCAGGCGACCTGAACGTGGCAAGCAATTAATTGTCCAGAAGTACCCATGTGGAAGTTGCCATACCCTCGACGATGCTGGATTGAAGGGCATTGTCGGGCCACCGGTGAACGGTATAGCGACCAAGGCACAGAACAACGTTGATAACCGCCTCAGCCGCAGCGGCGTGAAGACCGCCGAAGAGTATCTCCGCCTATCGATTGTTAATCCAAGCGCGTACCTCGTGCCGGGCTACCAAGACTTGATGCCGAAAAATTTCGGTGATCCAAGTGTGATGCCGGAAGACGACCGAGAGGCCATCGTCAACTACCTGTTGACACAGAAGTAGATACAGAAATAGGTTCTTTCAATGTTTTGGTGAATCTGGATCGTGCTCTTCGGCACTGCAGCTTGGTAGGTAGTCAAGGCGCATCGGCAGTACACATATGGCTGCCAATCGCTAGCTGGGTAAGGCGCTTGGCAGCCGTGGCATCGGAAAATGCGATAGCCTAAGCTCGTCTATTTCTGATACTCGCGGGTGTTCTGAAGACTGACAACCCGGACACGTCATTGACTTCGGCTTTCTTCTTGGGGAAGGGTTAGGATAGCCGATTCATAACACCTTTCCCAATCCGCGTTCTCATTCCTGACACTTCCTTCTTCGATATGAGGTAGAACTCAGTTTTGTGGTTAAAATCGAGGCTATGACCTCAACATCTGATCATAGTGCTGATCATGGTGCGCAATCGCAGCGGCGGATGCTGAATCTGGCCGTGTTTGCCAGTGGCATGACGACGCTGGCCGTCGAGTTTTGCGCGTCGCGGCTGCTGGGCAACATCTTTGGGACGAGCAACCTGGTCTGGGCCAACGTCATCGGCTTGATCCTGATCTACCTGACGGCGGGCTATTTTATCGGTGGGCGTTTGGCGGATCGCTCGCCGCGCCACGTCACCCTGTATCGCCTGATCGCGTGGGGCGCGTTCTTCAGCGGGCTGGTTCCGCTGGTAGCGCGGCCCGTCCTGAGCGCGGCGGCACAGGCTGTCGCGGGCTTTGATGCGGGCGTGGCGCTCGGATCGTTGGTCGCCGTGCTGGTGCTGTTTTCGGTCCCGGTGACGCTGGTGGGCTGTGTGTCGCCCTTTGCGATCCGGCTGGCGCTGCGGGACGTGGCCGACGCCGGGCAAACCGCCGGGCGTATGTATGCCATCTCGACGTTGGGCAGCATCCTGGGGACGTTTCTGCCGGTGCTGTACCTGATCCCGGAGGCGGGAACTTCGCGGACATTTCTGTATTTTTCCGAGTTCCTGATGCTGGTCGGGCTGGTTGGGCTGGCGCTGCACAGCCGCCGGGCCGCGCGGCAACTGGCCTGGATGCCGCCACTGCTGCTCGTCGTGTCGCTGCTGGCGATCAATGGCCCGCTGCGCCCGGCCCCGGTCAATATGAATCTTCTCTACGATAAGGACTCCGCATACAACTACATTCAGGTCATGGAGTTGCAAAAGCCGCAAGGACGTTTTGCCGCCGGAACACGCTTTTTGCTGCTGAACGAGGGCCAGGGCATTCATTCCGTGTGGAGTCCGGGGCAGACGCTTTATGGCGGCACGTGGGATATGTTCATGGTTGCGCCGTTCTTCAACGCGCCGCCCTACAGCCCGCAGAACGTCAAGAGCCTAGCCATCATCGGGCTGGCGGCGGGAACCATCGCCCACCAGTACACAGACGTGTTTGGCCCGGCAGTGCAGATCGACGGCATTGAGATCGACCCGGCCATTGTCGAGGCCGGGCAGCGCTACTTCGACATGCGACAGCCGAACCTGAGTGTTATCATCGAGGATGGGCGGCTGGCGCTGCACCGCTCCACGAAGCGCTACACTGTGATCGGAATCGATGCCTACCGCGTGCCTTACGTCCCCTGGAACCTGACCACCGTTGAGTTTTTCGCCGACGTGCGCGATCATCTTACGCCGGATGGCGTGGTCGTGATCAACGTCAGCCGGACAGTCAATACGATCACGAAGCAGCATGATCGGCGGCTGATCGAGGCGATGAGCCACACCATGCAGCAGGTGTTTCCAAGCGTCCACACCATCGACGTGCCGAACTCGTTCAATACGATCCTGGTCGGGACACCTGCGCGAACCGTTGCCGCCAACCTTGCGGCGAACCGGGCCGCGCGGCCCGCCAACAGTCCGGCGCTGCTGACAACGGCGCTGGACGCGGCCATCACAGCCGTCACCCCGACGGTGGCCTCGGACGTTCTATTTACCGATGACCGGGCCCCGGTAGAAACGATCATCAATTCGATGGTGATCGATTTCCTGACAGGCGGTGGAGCAAGCCAGTTCAGTTATTAGTGATGGGTGGATAACTATGACAATGCCTGTTGATTGATTATCTCCATTATTTCTTGTACGATGAAACTTCATAGATATGATAACCATACCGGTTATAGATGAGCGTGAGGTCTGAGGAACCTACGTCACTCCGTCCCTAGGGGAAGATGATATACCGAATACGGTACGTATCGAACAACGACCGCTGTTCGTCCGCATTCATTGCTCCGGCGAAGAACCGGCGGGCTTGCTCGCGCTTCATGTCGAGGCGGATCGTCTCCGGCCCATGCCCAATAAAAGCCCTTAGGCTCGTCCGCACAGGCAGGTAGTTGCCCGTGTCGAATTCGGACAGCACGATTGCATCGTCGGCGGCATGGGCATTCAGCCAGTCCAGCGCGGCGATCTCCTCCTCCGTGTGAAACAGTCGGTTCGCCGGATCGCGCCACTGCGTCGCCAGGATACACAGCGGTATGAAGATACCTTCCAGCAGGCGGCGCTGCACCCCGATTGGCAGGTAGGCCAGCACCGGTCCGGCAACAATCCAGGCAGGCAGCAGCAAGTACGGTGCCGCTCGCTGCCCGCGACGCCACGCCCAACGGATCCCCGGTAGGGCGAGCGTGGCAAGCAGCCCATAACCGAAAACGTAGTGCAGTGGATGCGGTGAGGGCAGAAGATTTTGCCCTACCCATGCGCTCATGATCGGATTCGTCGCAAAAACGTATGCGCTATAGATGAGGAGCGGAGCTGGGACTATCGCGCAAACGGCACAGCGCCAGACCAGCCGTGTCATGAAGCGGCGATTACCCAGTAGCGCTGCCAGCCCCCATACGCCCAGAATGGCGTAGACCACCGCCACATAGAACGGCACACTCAGACCCAGCACCACCCAGCACAGCCCAGGGAAACCATCGACGCGCCCCGTCGAGTACCAAAGTGTGGAAGGTCAGCATCAGGCCGCCAAGCAATGCCGTGCGTGCTAGTGCCAGGTGCGGCAGACCGTATAGCAGGTAAAATGTATACCCCTCCGGCACGAACATGTCGACTGGCAGCGAACCGAGCCAGTTTCCCAGGCCAAGTAGGGTCAACAGCCAGCCGAATCCACTACCCAGGCGCACCAGAATCAGCGCCAGCCAGCGCAATGACCGTTTGACAATGAACGCGGCGATGAAGCGATACGTGACCAGGATCAGCAGGATACCCAACACAATCCGGCTAATGTGGAAAACCCACAGCATCGCGTCTACAAAGGCAGGGGTCGATGGCGAAGCAAACAGCGCAGCGAGCTTCCCCTCTGCTAGGTAAGGCGTGAACAGGAACGCGCCGTCATGCGGCTCGGACGTGTAGACGATGTGAAACAACCAGCCATCGACGGCGCCTTGGCGCATCTTGGCGAGGTAACTGTTGGCGTCGTCCACGCCGAACATAAACCAACCGAAGCGCCAACCGTCGCGTTGGGCCGCGGCCCCAGCTAGGTAGGGCAACGTTGTCAGTATCATCACTGCGAGGGCGAACAGCGCCACGCTGCGCCATTCACGGCTCATGATGCCTGGCTTGTTCACGGCGGCGTGTCCTTGATATGATATCTGGCAACATGCCAAGTGAAGCATACTGGCGCGAGATGTTGTAGCCCGGCGCTGCGGCAATCACCGGTTTGCTGTCACAACCGGCTGTCAGCTCCCAACCTGGCACCCAGGCCATACCGTTCACATCTCATTCAACCGCGATCCATTGCCCACTCCTATGGCCTGGCCTTAGCAACGACGGGCGGTGTGAAGCTGCCGTTCTGAACCTGTACGAGTTTATCAGTGGCAAGCGAGAAGTTAGGATTGAATATCAGCGCACGCTTGAAGTCCTCAATCGCCTGGTTCGTTTTGCCCAATGCTGCTTCTGCCATCCCCCGCCAGTAAAACGTCTCCTCCACGTAGGCCGTCGTCTGCAAGGTTGTTTGCGCCAACGCCATCACATTAGCGTAATTTCCCACGTTATAGTATGCCTCGTAAGGCGTGAACTGGTACCACAGCATGCGAAACGGCAGACCACCGCCCACGCTCCATGCCTGGTCAAAAACTGTTGCTGCGTCCTTGTATCGGCCCAGCAAGGCGAAACTGCTGCCCATATTAAACCAGGCAAAGGGATTGTTCGGCTTTGCCGATGCTTCAGCGCGAGCCACGCTTAGTGCGTACTGTGCATTGTAAGTGAGGTCTGCGTGAGGGCCGAGGATCGCGGCCAGTTCCGCTTCGCGCTCTTTAGGATATATCACGATGTACAGGCGATTGAACTGCTGCCAGTGTTCGTCAAGGTCGTCGTATTTTTCGCGGCGTCCCAGATGGTCCGAACCATCGCCCAAGTACGTATCAAGCCCGTAGAGCACACCCTGATTATCATCGTAGCCAATCACAGTCAGGTAATGGCCCATCCAGCCCTCGCCTGCAACGTCATAGCCCTTTTCCAGGATAACCGCAAATCTCTGAGATACCAATCGTTTGATCAGATTCAGATCACCCGCTACGCGCATGAGTGCTCGGACGGCTGTTTTTTCATTGACATAGCGGAGCATCTGCCACGGGCTAACATTCTTATCTTCCCGGTTCGGCTTCAGGAAAGCAGCTATTTCATCCTGAGTCCCCTTCCAACTGTAGTACTGCAGCGCTTGAGTCAGGTTAGCGGGGCCACAATTATTCCAGCCTTGCGGTACCCACTTGAATCCATCGCTGTGGAAGCTGGTTGGTACGGGAATCAGCGTGGGGGCCAGAGTCGGAGGAAGAGTCGCCGTCGGTTGCGAGGGCAGTGTTGCGTGTGGTATTGGGTGGGCGGGCAATACGGTTACTGCCGGGGTATCGACTGTGACCGCCAAGCTCGGAGACCCACCTGCCAAGCTATTGTCACTTGCGGACAGGTCTGGACTCTGCACGGGGGTGAGGCTCGCAACAGGCGTCGCCAACAGGGTCAGCGCGTTGGGGTTGGTCGCGGCAATGGTTGGCAGAAAATCAAAAGCGTGCGTAGGCTGAAGGACTGCCATAAAAGGCATTCGCCGAATGATCGAGGCCTGTTGTTCAGGTAACAAAGCTCGAAATAGTATTGGCGTCACGATCAAAACGAGCATAGTGAATCCGGTACATAACACCATTGTCAGCCCGCCGCAGCCGAGCACCCACTTAATTGGGTTGACTTGGCGGCCAGTCGGTTGAGCAGGCTGCGGTGCATGTGTCCGCGCCGGAGTTATGGTCGGAGCCGAATCGGCGTGTAGTGCATGCTGGACTCTGACCTCAATATCATTTGGCCTGAGTCGATGCTGATTCGACATGTAACCTCCTAAATTTCCGATCTGGACATCACTACAGCGGATCTCAAGATGACTGACTCTGTAGTGTTATCGCGCATCGTCTCTAGAACCCTATGCAGATACGTGTATTTTCGCGCCATCTAGTATCTCAACTGGGTGAGGATTCAGGGTAATAGTGAGCGAAGACGCGGCGAGCATCTTTCAACGAGAAGGACCCGTGAATCCTGGCGCATTGACGATTACGAAACTGCTGCCAAGCGGTCAATTCAGATTGAAGCAATTGTTCGGATGCGCTGTGACGGTGCAGGCACTGGCGGGACAGGATACCGATTTCAATTTCAGCCATATTGAGCCAGGAAGCGTGAAGGGGCGTGTAATGAAAGCATACCCGACGCATAATCCGGTTAGCCTCCAGCAGGCCGAAAGTCTCGACCAGGGCTTCATAGGTATGGGTATTGAGATTGTCCAGGACCAACTCGATGCACTTGGCATTGGGATAGAGCACATCAACCAGATAGCGGACGGCATGGGCAAAGTCGGCCTTGGTGCGGCGTTTGGTCAGCAACACGTGACGTTGGCCCGCCAACGGTTCGACTATTACAAACAAGTTGCGCGTGCCGCGCCGCCGATATTCGTAATCCTGACGACGTGGGTGCTTGGGGCACAATGGCAAACTCACACGACTATCGGCCAGCAGTTGATAGCTTTTCTCATCGAAGCAAACGACCGGGTACAACGGGTCGTACGGTCGGGCGTACAACGCCAGCAAATGTTCCATCCGACGCAAGAACTGCGGTGTGACCTTGGGGATACACCAACTCTTGACCTGCCACGGTTTCAGGTTGTTTTTTTGAGCGCCAGCCGCACAGTTTCGGGCGAAATCCCCTCAACGCCGCCGTCCTTCACCAACTGGGCGGCTAACAACTCCAATGTCCAGCGGGCTTGTCCTTCTGGTGGTTGGCTACACGCCACAGCGACCAAGTGGGCCTGCTGCTGTTCATTCAATTTCGGTTCGGGCTTGGGCTTGGCTTTGTCTTCTAGCGCCGCTTGCAAGCCATTTTCCACAAAGCGCTTGCGCGTATTCCGCACGCTGTCTTCGTCGATGTACAGCAGTTCACTGATTTCTCGGTCACTTTTACCTTCATCGCTCTTGAGCAGAATATGCGCTCGGCGGATTACCGCTGCCTTGTTCTGCCCTTTGTTGACGAGGGCTAACAACCTTTGGCGTTCTTTCGAAGTGAGTTTGACTACATGTGCTTTTTCCATGTCCTCAGTCTACTTCACCCTGAATCCTTCGCTAGTTGCCGTACTAGGTTAGTCCACGCTGTAGCAGATCGGGTAGCGATGCTACTAAGGCGGGGCTGACCCTCGCCAAGGAATATCTGCGATTAGTATGGATCCGGATAACGATGCTGTTGGCGTACTCATAGATAGGTCTCGAACGAGGCCTATGACTTTTGAATTCAAGAGCGAGTCCACAAACGTATAGGCAGCCTACAGAATGAAAAAGGAGTTCGCCAACAGTGTTCATGAGCTGCGCTCACCACAAAGAAACCTAAATCACCATTGAGGCAGCATATTTGGTCCTCGAAACACGATTTAGGAGGGAGTATCATAAACAAGGTGACACCGACCCTTTACCACCCGATTGACTGCGCTCACTCTTGAGTTTGAAGTAACATTCAAGCACCTCTTTTACCACCGGCAGCGCGTTCTGGGAACCCTCACCCCCATTGTAAACAAGGGCAATCACGGCGATCTCAGGGTTTTCGTAGGGGGCGTAACCGACGAACCAGGCGTGCGACGGCCATGCACCGGGGATGCACAAACCCTGTGAACTGGCAATGTCATCGCAATATTCGGCTGTGCCAGTCTTGCCAGCCACCTGCACGTACCCCAGGTTGGCTTTTAGTGCGGTGCCGCCCGGAAAAGTGACAGCCCCAAGCATACCTTCCTGCACATACTTCAGGTTTACCGGATCGACAAAGGGCGGTTGATAACCCGTGTTCTCACCGATTCGGAGTGGGTCACAGGCATCGCTAAAGTCATAGCCATAGGGTACATGGACTATATAGGTGAGTTGACGCCGGTTGTCGGCGACGCTACTGGGACTCGTATCCTGGCTGAGGCGCAAGGTTCCTTGATAGTTCTTAATGAAATTCCCGGTGCATTTTGGTACATTAGGGTTATAGTCCTTGCTGTTTTTGTCGTTATACGGGCTGTTCGGATCGCAAGCACAGGCCAGACTATCCTTGCCCTGAATGTACATGTCTTCTTGCATATTGAGTACCGTGGACGAGCCATCCGTCGGCAAAACAAGTGTGCGCATGACTTCGGGCGTAAAAGGTTGCAGCACGTTTCCGTCGGAACTGAGCCAGCTATTGACAATCGTGGGTTGGTATACCTTGCCGCCGTTGGCAATCGCCGCTATGGCATTTAATAATTGCAATGGCGTAACGGTAAGATAACCCTGGCCGAACGCAGCGTTATAGGTGTCGCCTGTAGACCAGCTTTCGCCATAATTGCGGCGCTTCCAGTCGGGGTCAGGCATACGACCAGCAACCTCGCCGGGCAGTTCGATCCCCAGCTTAACGCCGATACCGAAGGCTGCGGCGTAACGGTTAAGGTCTGTGATCCCCAATCCACCCGGACGCAGATAGGATACTTGGGGATTGCCGCCACCGACCTGATAGAAGTACACATCGCAACTCCAGGCGATCCCGTGGACAAGATCAACCCATCCGTGACCCTTGCGGAGCCAGCAAACAAAGCGCTGACGGCTGCCGGGGTCGTTCTTGGCGAAACTGTTCTCGACAAACAATTCGCCCGGATCGAAAAGTTGTGCTTTCGGATCAATCACCTTCTCTTGAGCAACCCCGGTGGCCGTGATCGGTTTCCACACCGAGCCGGGTGGGTACAGCGAACTGATGGCGTGGTTGACAAGCGGCGTTTGAGGTTCTTTGAGGATACGCAAGTAGTAGTCCCCATCAATGCTCCGAGCAAACCTGGTATTGTCGTAAGTGGGCCAACTCACCATCGCCAGGACCTCGCCGGTTTGAGGGTTCAGGGCAATGACCACACCGGACTGAGTAACTGTCCGTGTTTCCGCTGCATTGATCACGTTGATTCGGTTAACGAGAGCTTGCTGGGCCGCTTTTTGCAATTCAATATCGAGCGTCAGGCGCGCGCTCTTTCCTGCTACCGGCTCGTCCCGCTGAAGGACATGCACTGGCAAACCCGCTACGTCGACAACCTGAGTCAACACACCCCGTTTGCCTGCCAAATCATCTTCCAGATAGGCTTCAACGCCTGAATAACCGACGCGCTCGAAAGCCGGGTTATAGCCCTGGTCACGTAGTTTCTGGGCTTCTGCGGCCCCGATTGGGCCGAGGTAGCCGACCACCTGCGAAGTGAGCGCGGCGGTGGGATACTGGCGCACCGCAGCCCATTCAATCTGGACACCGGGCAAATTCTGGTTATCTTCCAGGATGGTCTGGGCGATGGGCTGGCTTACATCCGTTTTGACAACGACGGCGCGGTACGGCGCGATTCCCTCGCCCTCTTTAACAAGCTCTTGCAAACTACGAATGGTGTTCTTGCCTGCGGCGTCGGCGGCAGCGCGCGTGGCGGGAACGTCGATCAGCGCCGACAGGCGATTGAGTACACCAAGCGCGACGCTCTCATCGTCAGGCAGGCTGGCCGGTATCACCGTGACGTTGAAGGCCACTTCATTGAGCGCCAACTCCACGCTATAACGGTCAAAAATAACACCACGAGGTGCAGGCAGCGGCACGTTTTGAACAGAGTTTTGTTTGGCTCCCGCCTCAAATTTGCTGTACTGCGTGACTTGCCATTCATATAGGCGCAGTATCAGCACGACGAACACGCATATCATGACTACTTTAAAGAACACCAGTCGTGGTCCCTGGAATGGGAGCAGCTTATTACTCATCACTACGCACCCGTTTACTTGTTTGACGCAATGCGTTGTTCGCTGGTATGCATCATTTCTCGGTTAAGGCAGGACTATCCTACTGGTTGGGGTGAGGCCCACCGCCGTCGCTGACGTTCGGATCGGGCAATAACTCATACGGATAGCTCCAAAATTCCGGCCAGGGTTCATAGGGCAACCCGTAATAGGCTTCGATAATTCGGCGCACAATTGGCCCGGCAGTTTCCGAGCCTTCGCGCGAGCGCTCCACAAGGACAACAACGGCAATGTCTGACTTTGCGCCGACCTTTCCGGCATAGGCGGCGAACCAGCCATTTGGGTAAGCCGACCCGGTTTGAGCCGTACCAGTCTTGCCGCACACTGAAATTTGATCGAAGGTCCAGTTGTAGAAAATGAATTTCGCCGTGCCACGTTTCTCATCGCGGGTTACGCCGCAAAGGCCCTGCTGGATACCCCGCAGCACTTCTGGCGCAAGTTTTATATCATCGGGTGGGGCAGGTTTTGCTTCGTAGGACGGCGTTTGTTCCGGCGCACCGACACGCTTGACCAGCAACGGCTGATATAGCTGCCCACCATTAGCAATGCTGACCATCATCCGTGCTACCTGGATCGGCGTTACCTGTACGTCGCCCTGCCCGACAACCGTATTCAGCGTGTCACCGATACCCCATCGGACATTTGTATTCTTGAATTTCGAGTCAGGGTCAGGGATATAGCCTGTCACTTCGGGGATTGCGTCAATCCCGGTCTTCACGCCGAGTCCTAGCTGGTTAGCATACGTTTTGAGCAGGTCGCTTTTGCCGGTGCTGTACAAGTCCTTGCCGACTTCCCAGAAGCACGTGTCGCACGACGCCGTAAGCGCTTGTATGAGCGTTAGCGTGCCATGATTTTTTTCTTTGCTATATTTATCCAGGTAAATCCAGTCTTTACGTATCTGGTCGCCAAACTTTGTTCCGTCCCAAAGGCCATTGTCGGTGTACACCTGGTCTAGCTTGAACGTACCGCTGTTTGCTGCTGCGGCCATCGATGCGATCTTGAAGACCGAACCCAGCGCATAGGTTTCCTGTGTAGCGCGGTTAAACAAGGCGCGCCGCTTGTCGTAGGCAATCTGCGCGTCTGGGCTATCGAATGAGGTGGTTCGTAAATAGGCATCGGGATCAACTGAAGGAAAGTTAGCCATTGCCAGCACCTCTCCAGTGTTAACATTCAGCACAATGGCTGCTGCGCCTGTTGAAAACTGCGCCCAGTTCGCGTGATTGAAGGCGCTCGCCAGCGCTTGCTCTGTCGCCAGTTGCAAGTCACGGTCAATCGTCAATGTCACATCCTGGCTGGGGCTGGGGTCTTTAGTATGGACAACGCGCACTTGAACACCATTTGATGTATTGATTACAAGACGTGCGCCGCTGTCGCCTGCAAGTTGATTCTCCCAGTATTGCTCGATCCCTTGCCGCCCGATCAGCGCATCCGGGGCGTAGTGCGGGAACTTAGCTGCCTCCTCTGCCGGGATAGACCCTACAAAGCCAACCACCTGTGGAGCAAGCCCACCACCGTAATAGAACCGCGTCGTTTGCAGAACGTACTGCAACTTGCACACTGCATCTAATTCCGCATGGTGGGCGTCGAAGTCTTCCTTGCTCAGATGTCCAATTGTGAAGCCGTAATCCAGGCCAGTAAACCCCAGATAACTCTTTTCAAGGTCAGATTCACGGATACGGAAGGTTTCCGCCAGTTTGTAGAAGCAGTCCTGCGGCCTCTGCCCTGGATAGGCACGAGTCAAGAGACGCACCGCCATGTTGGGTGTTCCGTCTTTGGCTATAACTTTACCGTTGCGGTCATAAATTACACCGCGCGGCGATTGGGTCAATTCCAGGTTCAACGTCGCGCCGCCAGCCATTCCTTCAAAGATGTCCATCGTACTCCAGGCCACACGCCAGCCATGTGGCGTGATAACGAGGCGCATAGTCCGGTTGGCGTCTGTGAACTCACCCAGAGGGGCTGAATTGAATGTCATGTTGTAGCGAATAATTGCTGTCGTTCCTTGTCGCTCGGTCTTGTCGCGCATTAACTCGTAGGATTTGCCCTTGTCTCCTGGCTTCAGAATTTGCTCCAACTGGCTGTAGGTTTTGGAGAAGCCCTCTTGCGAGATCAGCAGGCTTTTGGGCGAAAGCAAACCGTACATCGTGGCATAGTCATTGCTGACCCAGGCATCGAGGAAAGACTTCGCTACGCCTTCGGCATCACCTACACTCGGCGGGGCGGTTGGTCCTGTTTGATTGCTGCCAGAGGCCGAAAATGTGGTGCAAGCGGTAAGGACGAGGATGCTGGTCAACGCCAGCAGCATTCTGAGTTTTACAAACAATGCCCAAACGCCATCAGTTTTTAACTCAGTGAGCATAAGGCGATTGATTTCAACTTTGGTGTCATCATGAGGCGCGAAACGCTTTCCTCTTGAATTGATCCAGGACAAACTCCGACATGTGGCTTCCAAGTCGGAAAAAGATTGAAATGCACGTTACCCGGTATACCACTCCTATCTATGCTTCGGACAGGTCAGAGCGGGTGTCGAAAAAAACGATCTCAGACACCCTTTTGAAAGGAAGCTATGTCGGGTCAACCCAGATTGATGGGGCGACTCTTCAATCTGAGCGAGTTGGTGACCACGCTGACGCTCGAAAAAGCCATCGCTGAAGCCGCTAGTATCGGGTTGAGCTGACGCAGGAATTCCGGTCCCCAGTTCACTGCAGCCAGCACACCCGCCGCAATCGGGATCAGTGCCACGTTGTAGCCGAAGGCCCAAGCGAGGTTTTGCCAGATTGTCCGCATTGTGTTACGCGACAGGCGGATCGCACGCGGCACGCCTCGCAGGTCGCCGCTCATCAGGGTGACATCAGACGCTTCCATTGCTACATCCGTGCCAGTACCGATAGCTATGCCTATGTCGGCTTGTGCCAATGCAGGCGAGTCATTGATACAATCACCGACCATCGCTACGACCAGCCCTTCAGCCTGCAATTGCTTGACGGCAGCGGCTTTGTCGGCGGGCAGCACCTCGGCCATCACCCGATCAATGCCAACTTCTTGGGCGATGGCGTGAGCAGTCGCGGCGTTATCGCCGGTGATCATGATTACCTGTAAGCCCAGATCATGCATTTGTCGGACAGCCTCGACTGAACCCTCCTTAACGGTATCGGCCACACCCAAGAGGCCGACTGCCTGTTGATCCAGTGCCAGCCACAGCGTTGTTTTTGCCTCGTTTTGGAGCCTATCCGCCTCCGGTTCCAGTCCATTGAGATGTATCTGCTGATCGATCATCAGCCTTCGATTGCCGATCAACACGGTTTGGTTTTTGACGGACGCACGGATGCCATGCCCAGCAATCGCTTCAAACTGCGCCGGATCGCTGAGTAACAACCCAGCGGTCTGTGCTGCTTTGACAACAGCCGAGCCGAGCGGGTGTTCGCTCCCTCGCTCGGCTGACGCTGCCATTTGGAGCAAGCGGTCACGATCACCTGCCCATCCTTTGCCCATCACTATGTCGGTGACTGTCGGTTCACCGCGTGTAAGTGTGCCAGTTTTGTCCAGCACGACAGCGTTGGTGTGCAACGCCTGTTCGAGTGCCGCGCTGTTCTTGAACAGAATGCCGTTTTCAGCTCCTTTGCCGATGCCGACCATGATTGCCGTCGGCGTCGCCAGTCCCATTGCGCACGGGCAGGCGATAACCAGGACGGCTACCATGCGAATCATACTCGTGGTAAAGTCGCTGCTGCCCAACATCCACAAGGCAAAGGTCAACACGGCAATAACGATCACGGTTGGCACAAAGACCGCCGACACCTTGTCCACCAGCCGCTGAATGGGTGCTTTCGATCCCTGTGCTTGCTCGACCAGACGGATTATCTGCGCCAACGCCGTCTCGCGCCCAACCCGGGTCGCCTTGAACTTGATCATCCCCTGTTTATTCAGGGTAGCCCCGATCACTTCGTCGCCAACTGTCCGCGTCACAGGCATACTCTCG
Source organism: Chloroflexota bacterium (assembly GCA_021325095.1). Classification (GTDB taxonomy): domain Bacteria; phylum Chloroflexota; class Anaerolineae; order Aggregatilineales; family UBA2796; genus JAJPHV01. The sequence goes on from JAJPHV010000112.1 coordinate 93,467, forward strand.
CCAGTGATCATGCTCTGATCGATAGCGGTCGATCCCTCGATCACGATGCCATCTACCGGGAGTTTCTCGCCAGGCCGGACGATGACCACATCGCCCACAATCACTTGCTCAATCGAAATATCAACGTCGGCACCGTCACGCACGACACGCGCTGTCTTGGCGCGCATTCCCATCAGCTTTTTGATGGCTTCGCTGGTTCGGCCTTTAGCACGCACCTCTAGCAGCCTGCCGAGTACGATGAGTGTGATGATGACCGCTGCCGTCTCGAAGTAGACGTGATAGCCTTTATTCATTGAGGCGCTGTCTGGTGCGGACAGCAGGCCAAGCGTCACAGGGATGCTGTAAAAATAGGCAACCGATGTCCCTAAAGCGACAAGTACATCCATGTTTGGACTGGCCGCCCGCAAGGCGCGGTATGCGCCGACGTAGTAGTCCCAACCGGCGTAGAACTGCACAGGTGTAGCCAATGCCCAGAACAAGTAGTTTAACCAGGGTGCTGTCGCCCATTCGCCAAGCAGGCCCAGGTCACGAGCCATCGCCATAGCAAACAAGGGGATTGTGAAAACTGCGCCCACGATCAGGCGACGCCATTGGTGCGCTATCTCTGCTGCGCGGGCTTTCGCCTCTGAGTCCTCAATAGCTTCATCCTCGGCGACGGCAGGTACGTCGTAGCCTGCTTTTCGTATACGAGTCACAATCTCATCGTGGCTAACCACTGTCGGGTTATAGGTCACACTGAGCCGCTCGTTAGCCAGATTGACATTTGCCAATTCAATGCCGGGCAATTTTCGTACATTGCGTTCGATGGTCGCCACGCAGTTGGCACATGTCATGCCTATGATGGGTAGTATTTCTTGTTGCAGCATGGTCTGAGCTTGCTGTGTCACGAAGGTTCCTTCCTATACTGGTCTCGCCTGGTGCGCAGGTACGGGGAGAATCATCTGGCTATCGCGTTGGCGCATAGTCTATATCCGTCAGTAGCTTTTCAATCGCTGTCCAGGTGGCCGGGCCTTCCCATTCAACTTTGACCTGCTTGGTCTTCTCGTTGGCTTTGACGGCTCGAACTCCTTTTAGTTCGCTGAGTTCAGTCTCAACGGTACGGACACAGTGCCCACAGCTAATGTTTGGAACGAGGAACGTCTTGCTGTCCATGACAGTTTTATCTCCCTATTGAGCATTCGATCTACCGATTGGTTAGCGACCATACTTCGCCGATCTCAGCCAATGCCTGCTCGCGCTCGTCCGGGTGATTGCCACGAACAGCGGTTATCAGGCAAGTGTGCAAGTGGTCGTCCAGAATCATCTGACTGACTTTCGCCAGTGCCGCTTGAGTTGCCTGAATCTGCCTGATCACGGCAACGCAGTAGCATTCCTGATCGAGCATCGTTACAATGCCATCGACATGCTCCACGACACCCTTGAGGCGGTTGATGACGACAACTTGGGTCTTGCGATCCATATTTTCGCCCCTGTCTGTCCCATCCCCACGACGGAAAACCCGGATTAGTCGCGGCGATTGTAGCCAGCACCATCGCTTCAATTAGGAATCCCGGCTACATTGCCACGCTGTCAGTCCGGTGCCGCTATGAGGCGGTGATTACTGTGTCTTACTAGCACTCAACTCCGTGATCAGGCTTTCAATTGTCGAGATCTCGGCCTTTTGACCAGCAATAATCTTCTGTGCCATATCGCGCAGGGGTTTGTTTTCTGCATACGTGAGAATACGCTCGGCCATGCTAACCGCCTCAGCATCGTGATCGCTCATGGTTTCCAGCCAGGCCACTTCGTACTCGTGGCCTTCCAATTTGCTTAAACTTCCCATCACACCCGTCGCCATTCCACCCATGCCCATATCGGTACCATGCATCATGGACATCATCATCTCCATCATTGGCATCATCGACATGCCCGAACCTTTGGGCGTTTTGTCGCCATTACCGTTTTGCCCCGTCATTCCGCCCATATCGGGCGCTTTGTCTTTGCTTCCATCCTGCCCCATCATCCCACCCATATCGGGTGTCTGTTGTCCACTGCCGCTTTGCCCCATCGTCCCGCCCATGCCCATGTCGTTGCTATCCATCATGGACATCATCATCTTCATCATTGGCATCATCGACATGGATGTGTCCACACTTGATCGCGGGGTATAGTCAAGCTGATACCAGGAAAGCAGCCACCCACGCATTATTTTGATTTCGGTACTCTGGGCATCGATGATCGTCTGAGCAAGTTTCCGAACGGACTCCGTTTTCGCCTTCTTGAGACTATCGTTTGCCAAATCGAGTGACGTTTGGTGATGGTCAATCATACCTTCTAGAAAGCGCACTTCGGCGCGCCCCGCACGGCCTGTAACTGGCCCGTCTGCGAACACCGAGGGCAATGCTACCAGCATAAAAACCAACGTGAACACACCAAAAGCAAACCATTGCCTTTTCATGATTGTCTCCTCGAATCCTGCTCTACGCTTTCCGGTACCGACACTTTGCCATCCAAATATTGACAGATTATATGTACTTATCGTACTATTGTCAATAGTAGAACGTGTTTGAGCATCTTGGGCGTGGGATACCCAACGCAACCTATACATTGCTTAACTGCCAATTGGAAAAAACGTCCTGAGCAGCCCAAGAGAGTGCCTGGCAAAGAAGTGAGCGCAATGGACATCGTGCCTTCTGAAACAATTCGTCCGTGTATTTTGTCTGAGCAATTCAAGCTCACCTGGTACTGATGTTGACTGAGAAGCTAAGAAAGCTCATGACTCGAACACTGTGTCAAATTAGGAGTATGTTATGAAATCGATAGTCAAACAGAAGTCGATGAATACGCCGAAATCAAAAAAGAGGCAAAAATCGAGAAATGCCTGGCAGAAACGGCTCGTGGTTGGTGTTGTCGGTGCTGTCTTTGTCGTCGGAACGGTCTTATCGATAAGCAAGGGCCGTATTGGCGCTACAACCAAAGAAACTGAACCCTATATCTATGCTGTTGGCAGACCTGGGCCGGGCGATCAAGCTCCAGAATTTACCCTTACGTCAACTTCAGGTAGTGAGATTTCACTGTCAGCCTATAGAGGCAAGACTGTACTACTATTTTTCCAGGAAGGATTGACGTGTGAAGCATGTTGGACCCAGGTGGGCGATTTGGAGAAAGATGCAAAGTTATTTAAGGATCAAGTTGGCATTGATCAAATGCTGGTGATAACTCTTGATCCTGTCAAATTGCTAGCCCAAAAGGTACAGACTAATGGTTACAAGGTTCCCGTACTTTCTGATCAAAACAAGGCCGTTTCTGTAGCATATAGCGCATTAGCATACGGTATGATGCATGGCACGACTCCTGGGCACACATTTATCCTCGTTGATCCTGGAGGCGTGATTCGATGGCGGGCAGATTATGGAGGAGCTCCTAATTATGCAATGTATGTACCCGACCCTCAGATCATGCAAGACATGGAAACCGATTTGAATTAGCCACCCGGGTCTCATACAAACGTGCGGGAATGACTATCGTGAGATAGCTTTGAGTTATCATATCTAGAGCCTGTCGATAAGGTCATTGAATGCAAGCCATAAGCTATGACAGCCTATCTGAAAACCACTCGAATAACGGGAACGAGGAGAACACCTTAATGACTACCCAACGAATCAAACTACCGATTACGGGTATGACATGTGCGACATGCGCTTTTACGGTGGAACGGGCATTGCGAGTCTATGACGGTGTTTCAGAAGTTTACGTCAATCGTGCGCCTGGCTATGCGAGTATTGTGTACGATCCGAAACAGATTGGCCCGACTCAACTTGTAAAACAAGTTTACAACGCTGGATACGGTGTTGAGATGGCAACAATGGAATTCGGCGTCGTCAGTGCAGCGAACGAGGAGAACGTTCAGAAACTAGAAGAGCTGCTCATGAACATGCCGGGCATTTCGTCGGTAGATGTAAACCTGAAAACCGAGAAGGTAACGATAAGCTACATTTCGGGGACAGTACAACATGCCGATGCTGTAAAAGCACTTGAAGATGCCGGATACAGCATCTTTGAGTTACCTGAAGCTGAAGACGGCTCCCTTCAGTTGGCAAACGGATCTGTTTCCATCTTGTTGAAAGGTTTAGCGAATAAGTTCCTCGATAGGATTAATCCCGACAAGTGAAATGTTATGGCAGCAGGTCAGTGAGCTGTCTTGTGCTGCTCAATAATCCCGCAGACACAGGCATCAGCGTGCATCGTTTTACGTGTCTCTTCACGGAGGGTAAGAAGCTCCTGCCGAAAATCAGAGAGCGTGCGCAGTTGCGCCTCCACAGCCGTAAGTTTGTGGTCAAGTAGTCCCAGAACGCGCTCGCAGGGCTGCGCTCCATTGCGCCGCAGTGCAAGGATTTCACCAATCTCCTCAAGCGTCAGGCCGACAGCCTTTGCCTTACCAATGAAATGCAACCGCTCGCGGTCAGCATCATTATAGAGCCGGTAGCCATTCTCACCCCGCTTGGCAGGCAGCAGGAGACCAATTTCCTCATAATAGCGGATTGTCTTGGGATTAATCCCTAGTTCAGCGGCCAATTCACCGATGCGCAGTTGGGGCGCAGTACTCATCTGGTTCATCTTGTCACCCCTTTGTCTTCATCTAACTGAGACGTGGTCATAAAACGAATTATGACCACGTCTCAGCTAATTCTTGCATAATTCTAACACACTTGCCCTTGACTTTCCAGTTAGCTGGAAGGTGTACAGTTGGAGCATCCAACGGTGAGCCTTGTTTGATCTATGCAATCTCTGTACTACAGAGGAGGGTATCTCTATGACACAGGCGATCAACTTCACGATAACAGGTGAGCGAAAACTCAACTGCCATGGGTGTGAACACCGAGTTGTTACAGCCGTACGGCGTGTTCCAGGCATTGAAGTTGTGCAGGCGAGCGTCCAAACGCAGCAAGTTGCTGTGAGTATCGACCCTATGCAGGTGCAGCCTGGGCAAGTAAGAGAGAAACTCAATCAGATGGGCTATGAGGTCACACCAACAGAAAGCCCAGCGAGCGTTAAAGGTACGATAGCCGAGGAGACACAGCCGCCCGATGGGGACATGCAGGGCAGTGATATTGCAAAGCTCCAAATGAAGCTTGGTGGTATGCACTGCTCGTTGTGTACAGAGTCAATCCACAAAACAGTGGGGCGACTGGATGGGGTTCAAGACGTCCAGGTGAGCATCGCCCACCAAGAGGCGCTTGTACAGTACGACCCGACGCGCCTGAGCGCCGCAACCATTGAGCAAGCCCTGGAAGACATTGGCTTTACGGTGTACGCCCCTGATGAAGCGAAAATATTTGCCCAGGAGGAACGTGAGCTACAGGCGGCACAGCAGAAGGCGATAGTAGCAGGCGTACTTCTAGTTGCTGCGTCGGCGCTGATGATTGTCGCCGTTCTATGGGGGCCACATCCACTTAGGACGCTTGCAATGGCAGCATTGGCGCTGTATATCACACTTGGGCCGGCCCGCTTCATCATTGCGCGGAATGGCTGGCAGTCGATACGACGCGGTATCCTCAACCAAGACGTACTCGTATCTGCCTCGGCCCTTGGTGGCTTGATTGGAGGTGTGGTTGGCCTCCTCATTCCCTCAGTGCCAGCAGGCGGCTTTTTGGGCGCAACTATCTTCGTGCTGGCATTCCACCTCATCGGCGGCTACGTCTCAGTCCTGGTGCATGTACGTGCCTCGCAGTCGGTGCGTCGGCTGCTTTCTTTAGAGTCGCCCACGGCTCGCCGCATTGAGGCAAACGGGGACGAGGTGGAGGTATCACTTGACCGCCTCACAGTTGGCGATTTGGTGCACGTGCGACCCGGTGAGCGCATTCCGGTAGATGGGGTGACGGTGGAGGGTGCTTCAGCCGTTGATGAGAGCTTGGTGACGGGTGAGCCTATTCCGCAGGATAAGCTTGTCGGGGATACGATCATTGGCGGCTCGCTCAACCAGACTGGCAGCCTCGTTGTGCGGGTTACTGCGGTTGGCAAAGACACCTTCCTGAGAACCGTTGCCCGCCAGGTGGCAGAAGCGCGCGCAATGAAACCAGGGATTTTGCGGCTCGTTGACCAGGTGCTGCTTATCTACGTGCCAGCCGTGTTTGCTGCAAGTGCCGCGGGATTGCTTCTGTGGACAGTCGGCCCGTGGATTTGGGCGGGACAGCCGGACCTCCTGCGCGCGAAATTTGCAGCCTTAAGCGTGCTGATTATGGGCTACCCCTGTGCGTTGGGGATGGCAACACCACTGGCGATTGTGCGGGCCAGTGGTGAGGCAGCAGAACGGGGGATACTGATGCGCTCTGGTGAGGCATTCCATGTCTTTAAGAACGTCACCACCATTGTTTTTGATAAGACAGGGACGCTCACTGTGGGAAAGCCTACCGTCGTTGACTGCTTGGTTCCGGCTGGTGAAAGACAGGAAGTGTTGCGCCTTGCGGCCAGTGCCGAAAGCCTCTCTGAGCACCCGCTGGCGCAAGCGATTGTCAATGCGTCCCGCAAACAGGGAATGACGCTTGCAAAACCCACACGCTTTGATGCGCGCCCCGGACGCGGCATAGTGGCAACAGTTGAAGGGCATCAGGTAGTCGTTGGAACTCCTCGCTTTTTAGCTGAGGAAACTATTGATACCTCCGCGCTCCAAGCATTGCTTGAGCGTTGCCAGGCAAAAGGGCAAACGGCGGTACTTGTTGCCCTTGATGGACAAGCAGTTGGGCTACTTGCCCTCGCTGACCAGCTTAAAGAGGATGCGAAAGAAACCGTCGCACACCTCCATCGTCTAGGAGTGAACGTGGTACTGCTTACAGGCGATAACAAACAAACCGCACAGGCGGTTGCCGATACACTCGGTATCAAGCACGTGTTGGCTGAGGTACTTCCCGGAGAGAAAGCAGATGAAATCAGGCGCCTCCAGAAGCAGGGCACACGGGTAGGAATGGTTGGCGATGGTATCAATGACGCGCCAGCCTTAATGCAAGCTGATGTTGGGATCGCTATTGGTGCTGGTACAGACATCGCCATCGAAGCAGCCGACGTGGTGCTCGTCAGCGAGCGTTTGGAGGCACTCGTTGAAGCCCGTGAGCTTGCCCGACGCAGCTATCAACTCACCGTGACCAACGTGGGATTGGTGCTGAGCTTCAATGGCATCGGGGTTCTCGCCGCCGTCACGGGGATTGTCCAGCCTGTATGGGCAATGATTGCGATGGCTGTCAGTGTCAGCGTGGTTTTGGCGAACTCCTTCGCCGGTCGGTTGCTACCGAGAAAGCGTTCCCGGTAATCTGCGGCGGTGCAAGGTCATTCTTAGGCGTGGCTCAACTGATTTGGGCCACGCACAAGACCCTCGGGCTACTGGAGCCATGCGTGAAACGAGTGGTACAGAAGGCCGGAGAGCCGTAAAGCGTGTAAATGTTGACTGTGACAAATCTGGACGGACTTCCGGGTTGACCCCTAATTTGAGCAATATATTCAACAAAGATACGCTGGCCCTACCACAAGCAGATACGAGTAGCCCGCCAGCCACAAGAATCACCAGGTAAGACGGTAATCACCTGAAAATCTGAACTTGCGCGGTTCGTTACATACCTCTCAATTCGCCCATTCGGGGCTTGAGAGACAGGGGTTAAGGCACTTTTGTCGGCGCAACAGCCGTCGCTGAACTTAATGTTGCGAGTTCGGCATCAATGACTGCTGAAAACACAGAAAGTGGTTGTGCGCCGACGAGCATCCGCCCGTTGATGAAGAACGTGGGCACGCCACCAATGCCGAGTGCCACCCCTGATTGATAATCGTTCAATACGTCCCGTCTGTGCGTGCCATTATCAAAGCAGTCCTGGAAGGTCTTCTTATCCAGGTTCAGCTGCGTTGCATAGGTTAACAGATCGTCTTTTGTCAGTTGTTGTATGTTCTGAAAAAGCAGATCATGGTATTCCCAAAACTTCTTCTGGTCGAAAGCGCATTGGGCGGCTTCGGCGGCACCTTGCGCGTAGGCATGAAGCGCCCGGATAGGAAAATTTCGATAAGCAAATCGGATTTTGCCCTCGTATTGCTTTAGCAGCCCTGAGAGTGTCTCATCGTGGAATTGTTTGCAGAAGAAACACTCAAAGTCGGTGAACTCAATGATCGTTACTGGAGCATTGTCCGGGCCGATCACGGGATTATTGTCAATTGTAACGGCAACACGCTGATTCGACACTTGAACTGGAGCCGGTTGTGGTCCTGGGCTGTCAGCGGGATCTGAGGCGGCTCCCCGGACATCAGCTTGCGTCGGCACCGCCAATGCACCGGAAGATTTACCCACGCTCCATCCCATTAGATAAGCAGCGACGAGCAGGACTAGCACAAAAAACGAATAGCCCAGCGCCGAACGGCGGGTAACGGCGGAGTTCGTTTCGCTCACATCGCGGGGTGGTTGGTGCGTGGCGTCGTCAGGATCGGGTGAGTCTAATGAAGCCTCAATATCGGCCATAGTGAAATCTCTCCAACGAACAACTCCATCAGTCGCAATGCCTGTGCCGGTTTAGTACACGGAATGGTACTTTTCCGTCCTCAGACGCCGCAGCGACTACCTGCGCCGCCATTCAGTTCAATCAGGTCATTGCTCGCCAACCACTGATGCACATTTCGGGAGCCTGTCGAAGAAGACAGGTCTATCCCGACCACCTGCTGAGCGTCAACCCCGGCAAAATCTGAGCCGCGCTCGGCCTTGAAGTAGGTCGCCATTTCGAGCGCTTGCTGTGGGAACCAGAACGCATTGACCTGTTTGGCCGCCGTAAACATCTCATTCGCTGTGGCGTTTTGAGATGCCATCAATTCGAGCATGGCAAGCATCGCCATCCCGTGATTACAGTCAGGAAAGAGCGTAGGGTTCATGCAGCAGGGTCGATAAACCGCCGCCGCGACTGTTTCCAGGCGGGTCTGCTGTTCCGGGGTGAGCGTGATCAGCGGCGTATGGCTGTACAATTCGACAGCCGATTTTGTCCCAAGCGTCCAGCCCCCAGTCGAAGCGAAATTGCCGATTTTGTCCGGGCCATCGCGCATCATAGGGCCTTCGGTGAGAATCCGGTTCTGATTGTTCAGCCCCAACGCCCAGAGAAAATTGAGGAGAAAGTAGGTATTCTTCTCATCGACAACAAAAGGAGAATCGCTGCCCTGGGTCAGAATAGCAAGTTGGGCTGCTGTTAGCGGCTGACCGGCCTGTTCATAAAGCTTTACAAAACGGTCGCGGTCGATGGCACCCGATGCGATTAGCTGCGGCCCGATCTTTCCGAACTTTACCGGGAGCGTATAGCCTTCTGGGGGGTTGATCTGGCTCAACAACACGGCCAGGTCTACCTCGTGACCTTGTGTTGTGAACCGCTGACCTGGATCGCGGCTAAAAGGTTCTTGTAGCGGCGCAGTAGCACGGTTGGCCTTACTGTCAGGCTGCACTGCGCTCGTCGCGGCGGCGGCTGATCCCTGAGCGGCGTTATTCGTTTTGCCATTTGACGTTGACATGAACCAACCGAGTGTATAAGCGCCCACAAAGAAAATCAAGGTTAACAGGGTGTAGGAGAGGAGCGAACGGCTTACCACAATCACTTCATTGGTAGGCGGCGTATACAGCGTCCTCTCTACGGGAAGCCGGATCGGTTGGTGTGGTGAATTACTGCTGGCGTCTGTTCTTAATGACGTTTCCAAATCGGCCATGATAAATCATCTCCTCAACGCTTCGATTCAGTCTGAGTCAACCGTAGCCGGTTCCCGGCTACGGCCTAATATGCCAAACAAAGAGGGTTTCGTGTGTTCCGAGTAGTAGGCCCATCCTTTCCATTTTGAACTGCTAACACTCCAAGAGTTTTCACGCTTACCCACAACTGAAATCCTGAAAGGTTAGTAAGGCCCGCTCTTTATCGCAATACTATGGTCAATAGTACGATAACTGCATATAATCTGTCAAGTGTGCGAGCAAGAAAGGTGTTGAAGGAAATACGCTATCGGAGTCAACCCAGGTAGCAATATAATCTGCCGGGCAACGCCGAACGCGGCGCTGCTTGACACGATTAGAGGCAGATATGAGTGGTGATCGACTGCCAGTCGATCAGACTGGAGGGGCAGATGGTTTAGATGACTATTGATTATTGCTGGTCCTGGGAGTTACCCGGATAAGCGTCAGTCGCCATATCCATTTCTTCGTCGGCTGGAACAGCACTAATTGCTCCCCATAAGCGAATGAGCGATAAGATGACCAGGCAGGTCATTGCCAATGCGCTGATCACACAGGGTTGACACCACGTGTGCAGGACAAATGCTTCTGTCGCCGTCAGGTAGCCTGAGAACAGAAAACCGAGCAGCGTCAAGCCGAATACAACGATCTTTCCAGACGGCAGGCGAGTTTCGAACAGTAGGACAGCCAGGATAAGCAGATAGCCTATCAATCCCAGATAAGCAACCGGTACGGGGCCAATCCGTGAATAAACCGAACGCACGACGAGTTCGCAATCCATGCCACTACCAATTGGGCAGAGATTTTGGGCATGATTAAGTGTTGACCACGCCAAGTTGAACGAAACGACGAGGCCAATACAAGCCACCGCAACACTTGCCAATTTCGGCCAGTTGATTGTGACCTGCACGGTAGTCGGGGAACTTGGCAGGGCTGTTTTCATCCACACTCTCCATCGGGAAATCCATTAGACACTGCATCGCACGACGGTGCAGTGTCTATCCAGCACTTACTGTCGATCAACGGTCTTCGCCGTGTAACCGGCATCCATGATCGCCGCAATGATTTGCGTCTCCGTTACCTTACCCTCGTCGTATTCGACATCGGCAGTTTGCCGAGCGTAATTAGTTGTCGCCGACTTCACACCTGACAGGTCTTCCACTACACCGTCCACCGTCATCGCGCACCCAACACAGTGCATCCCTTGGATTTGGAAACGTTGTTTAACCATTGCCTACCTCTTGTAGTCGTATGTTTTCGACTGGTTATCCTTGCGTTGGAGAGCGTCCAAGCGTTCCTGATATTCTTGAGTATCAATCTCTCCACGAGCAAACCGCTCTTGGAGAACACTCATCGCGGTATTCTTTGCCTTCTCGCCAGTTGTTTTGTCCCATGTCAGCCGGATGAGCAAGACGGCCCCTATGACGATCAATACGCCGATAATGAACATAATCAGCAGCATCAGCCACATCATGTTGCCCATTCCCATCATCATTCCTCCGTTCATGCGACGGATCACGATGGGTATTTTCTTTGTGCATCGCTCGGTCTTGCAGTTATGCCTCTGGTTGTCAGGAGATCGTGATCACGCCACCATACATACCCATACTACAGGTAAAGTACAGATCCCCAGGCGGTTGGGCTGGAAGATCAATTAATGTCTCACCTGTCTCCGGCAGAATTTTCCGTATCCGCAGGTTGGGGATGACAAATCCCCGTGTACAGCCGTAGCTATTGCTAGTCACCAGTCGTAAGCGAATCGGCTGCCCGCTGCGCACTCTGAAGTAGCTGGGTGCATAGCCATTAGGATAAGCGTTGATGTTCAGTTCCTGCACGCCGTTGACGGCGCTCGCTGCCACAGGTGTCCCTGATTTATAAGCCCCACCGGGCTGAAACAACGATGCGACAATACGGCTTGGCGTTATCGGTGAACCGAGAAGGTTCAACGCACCGTCCAGGGAAACGATCCCCAGGAATAAGATTAGAAAGGCGGCTGCGACAGCAAAGATTTGCTGAAATTGGCCTCGAATTCGGGTCGCCAAGAACCCCAACACAAAGAATGTCGGCGATGTCCCCAACACAAAAGCAAACAAGATCACTGCCCCCAGGATGGGGCTGCCGGACGTGATCGCCAGCACTTCCATGGTCTGCGTCGTTCCGCACGGGATCAACACCGTCATGAAACCCAGGAGGGCGGGCGTGAAGACTTCCTGGCCCTTGGACTGGTTGCGTACCAGCCGAGTTAACACTTTGGGGGGCTGGATCACGGCGTAACGGAAGATAGGATGGACGTTGAGCATGTTCAGTGCCGTTGCCAGCATGAACAAGCCCGCAACGATCTGCATGATGGCTTGGGCAGTGGGGCTGATCTGAAGGGCAGAACCCAGCGCGCCCAGAAGAAAACCAAGCAATGTGTAGGCTACTAGCTTGGCTGCCAGGAAATAGACCACGGGCCAGGGATCTTTGGGTAGTTGGATGCTGGTTAGGGCAGCTTGTTTCTTACTTTTCGTCCCTCGTACCTTGCGGGCGTGATGAGGGGTAGTGACAGGCACAGTGACCTGGCGAGCCATGGCGCTCGCCAGGAGGCCACCCTGAACAGCCAAGCAGGTCAAGCCTCCCGTCGTGAGGCCCGTGATGAAGATAATCCAGAGATTCACTACAGTTACTCCTTCGTTTCACATGGATAGATAGCCGCGACCTACTCCTACTGCTGCCAGGCCGATGGAGCATACTTAGCACAGGTAGTTGACTGCCGTGCCAGGTGGCAGGCATCCACAATGTTTTGAACACGATTCCTATGCCATCTGGATAAATCGGGAAAGACTAGGTAATGAGTTCTTTGGCATCAAAGACATCAGAGCAGCCTTCCAAGCAGCGAAGCGGGACCGCAACCCATTGGGACTAACATGATGGCAACATTGATAGCCTCAAGCAGTAGAAGGGCCACCACCGCCAAAGCAACAAAACCGAGAACAGCCGGGCGTGGACGGGACTCGGCAACGGTTATCTTAGGTGCGGCGAGAAGGCGCTCAATTCGATCCTCCATCAGCTCGTTCACGCCGGTGAATGATTGTGCCATGCCCAACGACGGGCCGCTGACGGTGTGCTGCCAGACTTTCGCCAGGGCGCTTGCAAGTGCCAGAGGTCGCTTTGTCACGCTAACCGCCAGATCGTCGCAGGCAAGTTCTTTTTCATGCTGAAGGCGGCGATACGCTCGCCAACTCGTCGGCAGGTAGAAAAAAGCGTCGCGCAACACACTCGCCAGGCAGATAACCAGATAGTCGCGCCGGGCAATATGACCGAGTTCATGAGCGAGTACGGCTTCGAGTTCCCGTTGGTCAAGATGCTCCACCATCCAGGTCGACAGCAACACAGTTGGCCTCCACAGACCGTAGGCCAGCGCCAACGGTCGATTGAAGGCGCAGAGAAGCACTCGTGGGCGCGAGGTGCCGAGTTGCTTCGCTTGTTGGTCGGCCAGGGCTTGCAACGCGGTTCCAGCCTGCACTCCGCGGTGAGTGATGACCCAATGCATAAGCAACAGCCGTAGCAACCCCACAAAAGCCCCGCCAAGCGCTACAACTCCCATCCCGACTGGCAACACTGCACCAATCACGTAGTCCCAGGTGGGCGCATTAACGAAACAGTCGCGATTAACGAAATGATGTAGCGCGCCGATGGCTAGGCCGAGTGCGATGACGGGGATACCCAGCACCCATACCTGCAAATCACGCCGCCACAACCAGCCATCGAGACGAGGCAGAAAACTGAGCGCCAGACTTCCCCCAATGAAAACAAGAAGGATGCTGGAAAGGATGAGCGACGTGTGCATCAGTTCCCCTCTTCCTCGGTGCGCCACCGTGCAATCTCATCGAGTAGCTGGTGTACTCGCGCCGCAGTTTGCTGATCTGGTAAGGTGTCGAGGCTATCGAGGGTCGCGCCGGCAAAACCGACCAACAGGTTCTCAAGAATATGCCCCACAAAGCGCCGGACAAACTCTTCCTGTGTGAAGTTAGGGTAATAGATATATGCCTGCTCCTTTTTCTCCGCCCGGAGCAGGTTTTTCTTCGCCAGGCGCGTCATTGTACTCATGACCGACGTGTAAGCAATCCGTCGGCGCTCGTACAAAATCTCGAAAACGTCGCGGACGGTTATCCCCTTATCTCTCGGGAGCGCCCAGATAATCTCCATAATATCCGCTTCAAGATCGCCGAGCACTTTGCGGATGCCTGGGCGATCTGGTCGAAACACGCTAATCTCAGGCTCAATCGACATCTTTGCTTTCCTCCAGTGTCCTAGGCTTAACGCGAATTATGACCGCCATCCTTGTTGCTCATGACGGCGTTGTGAGTTCCAAAATAGCCAACATCAGGTCGGCTCGGGCCAAAGGCAAGTGACTGAAAGTCCGCAGTTTCCAGCACCACGAATGAAATGTCGCAAAATTACTGGTGTCAAGCCTACGTCTTCCAACAACATCAGAAAATGCCATAAGAACGACCACAAGGATGCCAAATCTGCCAATCATGAAGAGGCACAATACGGTTCGTAATTCGGTGGTTAGCTTTAGAGATCATCGGCTAGACTTCGGCTGGCTCACCAATCTCGCCGGAGCGAAAGGTATCAAATTTCGCGGACAGGATATACTTCCATCATATGGTGTGGCTGCTTCGCTTTTTTGCATAAGGGAGATTATATTCAAATAGCGTACTATTGGCAATGATAGAGTTGTTGAGGAGTGTTAAGGCAAATGAACAGTCAATAACCTGAAAGTGCATGTATTCAGACCAACCAGGACACATCAAGGCACAAGAGTTTTGCCGTATCTGTGGGAAATCTACCACCTCGAAATGTGTCTCATGGATTTCGTTGCAATCCAATCCAGGCTTACGCGGCTTTGTTAGCAATGGTAACTTGGAGGGTGGCCTGGTCAGGTCGAATGGTCTCTACGTAGAGTGGTGTCTGGCAGGTATTGCATTCGGTCTTCTGCGCCAGCATCGGAATATTCGTCACTGGTGGATTTTCGGTCTACTCGTGCTTCCGAAAATCTTAATGGGGAATCTCATTGCGACAGCAACATCATCGGCGGACTCGCTCATGGTTCCCACTATGAAAATCGCTGGCGGGCGACTCTGACGGGAAAGGCCTTGCCGATCTGGTTTTACGTAGGCAATCCGTTCGGCTTATTCAACTCGTGGATACGTTTGATCATGGGCCTGCTGTTCGGTATTGCCATTATATGGCTGGCTTTTCCCTATCTGGACCGGTCAATCGGCGAGGCGGCCATGACCTTGCGTGAGAAACCAGCGCGCTCCGTATGAACGCCGACGCTTGCGACTCGTCCTTCACGTGTTCAATGAGGTGCAACTTTGACAATGACTCCTCTGCTTAACAGACGTTTGCGCTATTTTCTGGTTGCCGTGTTCGCTGTCCTAATGATAGGCATTGGAATACTGCTGATGACTCGACGTACTTCCTCATCGCAGCCACAGTCCCAAAGTACAGATTCATCCAGACTACTGACCTCGTTCACGCAGAACGGCGTTCACGTTGAAATCCGCCTCGAAAAGGATAGCAATGGTCTAAGCGTGGCTGCTGCGTATCGACCGATAAACGAACGCTTCCACCTATATAGCAAGGATTTGCCACCTGGTGGGCTGAATGGCCTGGGTAGGCCAACGGTACTGGAAATCTCTGGAAACGGCGTTGAACCGACTGGCGCGCTCCTGGCAAGCGTGCCGACCATTAAACTGAATGCAACCTGGTCTCAAGAACCAGTGCCTGTTTACCCCGAAGGCCCTGTTACCCTGCGCTTGCCCATCAGGTTCTTGCTAGACACCACCTCGCCCATCCCCGCTGAACTCTCGCTGACCTACATGACGTGCAGCGATACGATCTGTTTGCCACCCGTCGAAGGAAAAGTTATCCCGATTCAATTGCCAGCTTTGAATGGCTGATACAGATCGCCTGTTTTCTGAATGTAGCGCCTCAAACCATTGGGGCTGAGATACTCAAGCTAGCGAGTAGGGATTGATGACCGACATACCGACGACAACGGGAACACCCAGCACAAGTCATAGAGCTAAAGGGCTGCTCTCACTGGTGATCATGCTTGTATCACTCTTGATTGTCATCATCCTGGGATTAGGGTTAATACGGGCCAACCAGACTCAGGTGGCTGATGGCGTCG
Organism: Chloroflexota bacterium; assembly: GCA_021325095.1. Lineage (GTDB taxonomy): Bacteria > Chloroflexota > Anaerolineae > Aggregatilineales > UBA2796 > JAJPHV01. The sequence continues at coordinate 109,357 of JAJPHV010000112.1, forward strand.
CCCCCGACTTCTCACTGAAGCTGTTTGATGCCCGCATTTTTAGGTTGAGCGAACAGCGCGGCAAGGTGGTCGTCATTAACTTCTGGGCAAGCTGGTGTGGCCCGTGTCGCGCTGAGGCCCCCGAACTCAACGCGATTTGGGATGAATATAAAGATCGTGGCGTCGCCATGGTTGGCGTCGATTATCTCGACAATGAATCTGACGCACTTAGGTTCCTAAAGGAATTCCACGTTCAATATCTGAACGGCCCCGATATTGAGACAAAAATAGCCAGTGCCTACCGCATCAAAGGTGTGCCGGAGACCTACATTGTCGATAAACAGGGCAACCTGACAATGACGATACCAGCCCCGACGACAGCCAACGCCTTGCGCAAGATTCTAGATACCTTGCTGAAGTCATGAAAAGGCAAACTATACGAGTATCACGCTGGCAAACTTGGGACGGCTGCCAGTGGGCATAGTCTCGTGCGAATCGATGGCTTAATGACCTTCGATTTATTGGGACGGTGGCTTCCCTGCATTATAACGGCAATTGTCTTGGACCGCGCTCTGGGGCTTTACCGTCATCTCAAACGCTACTTGAATGCGCTCAAAGTTGCCAGCGGGTTGCCGCTGAAGCTGATTGGTGTCCTTGTCTATACAGGCGAGTTGCAACGTCTCTCCAAATTCGGATCAGCCGGCAACGCGGTGTTTATCGACAAAGTGGAGGAAAACACCATCCAACTGTTTGATGACAACGTACTCGTCAGCGATAAGGGCGCTCGTATTTCGGAATCAACGAAGTAGCGATCCAGGTATTGACGTGGAGCAAGGAGGCGGTATACTTACCGTATGCCCACCCCACCGGGGAGGGGGTATGCGAGGAAGAATATGGAACAAAATGAAAAGGCAGCCCTCATCAACCGCCTCAAGAGCGTCGCCGGACATGTGAGCGGCATCGCCACAATGGTTGAGCAAGATCGGTATTGTATTGACCTGATCAAACAGATTCAGGCAGCGCAGGCGGCCCTGGCGAAGGTCAATCAGCTCATTCTCGATAATCATCTGCATACCTGCCTCACTACCGCCATCCGAGGTGACAACCCCGACGAGCGTGAGCGCGTGTTGTCCGAAATCAGTGATGTGTTCTCAGTCACCAATCGTTCCTAAAAGGAGTGAATCGCTCATGGAAAGCAAAACGTTCGTTGTTCCCAACATTAGCTGCAGTCACTGCGTCCATACTATCGAAAGCGAAGTCAGCGAACTGCCCGGTGTCAAGACAGTAAAGGCTGACGAGAAAACCAAGGAGGTCACGGTCGAGTGGGGCGATCCCGCGACATGGCAGAAAATCGAAAGCACCTTAAAGGAGATCGATTATCCGCCTGCCTAAGTAACTCAATAGAGACTCAGCCAAGCGTAGTTAATGGTACGCTCGGCATCGATAAGGATTCTGGAATGGCACAGACTACTCAAAGCGCGCAGCGGCAGGAAATTCTACCAATCACAGGTATGACTTGCGCGAACTGCGCGGCAACGATTGAACGCAATGTTCGTAAGCTGCCTGGCATCCAAGAAGCGAATGTCAACCTGGCAAATGAACGGCTAAACGTGGTTTATGACCCAACACAGTTAAGCCATGACGACATCGTGGCGCGTGTGCGCAAGGCAGGCTACGATGTCCCCGCCATAACCCAAGATGAAACGCTGGAAGATGCGGAAGCCAAGGCGCGTCAGGACGAAATCGCCCATCAGCAGCGGCGCTTGCTTGTCGGGGCGTTATTCACGATTCCTTTGCTGGCCCTGAGTATGGGGCGTGACCTTGGCCTGCTCGGCGCATGGTCGATGTCCGCTTGGGTCAACTACCTCTTCTGGCTCTTGGCAACGCCCGTGCAATTCTATACCGGGTGGGACTACTAACCATTGGTGCTAGTACATAGAGATCATATAAGGGTTTCTACGGGTCAGAATGGATAAAGCTGTGATGTCACAGACGAAAAATAGTGCTTGAGTTTCCATTCCTGTGATTTCATCATCCCTGTTTACCTGTCGGTTTGGCGCTATCAGACGCTTATTCTACTAGCACCAACGGTTACTACGTGGGCGCATTTAAATCTCTGCGTGGTGGCAGTGCCAACATGGATGTCCTGGTGGCACTCGGCTCATCGGTGGCTTACCTCTACAGTGTCTTGGTCACGCTGGGTCTATTTAGCAGCGAATCCGGCATGTCGATGAGTAGTGGCTATCACGTCTACTTCGAGACAGCGGCGGTCATCATTACCCTGATTGTGCTTGGTAAGCTGCTCGAAGCGCGTGCGAAGGGGCAAACAAGCGAAGCTATCAAGAAGCTCATGGGGATGCGGGCCAAGACTGCCCGAGTTATCCATCATGGGAATGAAGCCGATATTCCCATTGAACAGGTGATCGTAGGTGATGTAATCTTGGTGCGTCCCGGCGAGAAAATCCCGGTGGATGGCGTCGTGCTGGAGGGATCTACCGCCATTGATCAGAGCATGATCACGGGAGAGAGTCTCCCGGTCACACGTACCGTTGGTGAGGAAGTTATCGGAGCCACGCTCAACAAGCAGGGGTTGATCAAGTTCCGCGCCACGCGGGTTGGACGAGAGACCGCCTTAGCGCAGATCATCCGCCTTGTTGAGCAGGCGCAGGGGTCTAAAGCACCTATTCAGAAATTGGTTGACCAGGTAGCTGCGATCTTCGTCCCAGCGGTAATTGTGATCGCCCTTCTGACCTTTGGATTGTGGATTTTGGGCACACAAGATTTCACTACCAGCCTGATCCGTATGGTCGCAGTCCTGGTGATCGCCTGCCCCTGCGCAATGGGCCTGGCGACCCCGACGGCGATCATGGTTGGGGTCGGCAAGGGCGCAGAAAATGGCGTTCTGTTTAAGAACAGCGCCGCGCTGGAAAAAGCGCTCAAGATAAACGCTGTGGTGCTGGATAAGACCGGAACGGTGACACGCGGGGAATCAGCCGTAACGGATGTGGTCGTCAGCAAAACGTGGACAAGCGATACTAATCGACTGCTCCAATTGGCAGCATCGGCAGAACGGGGCAGCGAACACCCGCTCGGCACAGGCAGCAGGACTGGCCCTCAGTGAACCGACGCAGTTTGAAGCCATCTCTGGTTTTGGCCTACAGACTATCATCGATAATCACGCCGTTCTGATTGGTAACCGCAAGCTGATGGTGGAACGAAAAGCCGATCTGAATGGGTTAGCGCCCGATGCTGAACGGCTGCAAAACGAGGCCAAAACGACCTTGTGGCTGGCGCTCGATCAGCAGGTTGTGGGCGTTCTGGCTGTTGCCGACACTGTAATAGAGGGATCACGCGAAGCGGTGCAGCAAATGCACGACCTGGGGCTGCAAGTGATCATGATCACGGGCGATAACAAGGCAACAGCAGAAGCCATTGCCAAAGAAGTCGGCATTGATCGCGTCGTAGCGGAGGTGCTGCCCGCCGACAAAGCGGCGGCTGTCAAGCAACTGCAATCCGAAGGGTTGACGGTGGCGATGGTCGGCGACGGTATTAACGATGCACCAGCATTGGCACAAGCGGACGTGGGCATTGCTATTGGCACAGGGACAGATGTTGCTATGGAAGCTGCCGACGTAACCTTGATGAGCGGCGACCTGCGCGGCGTGTCGCGGGCGATACGCTTGTCGCGCAGCACGATGAATACCATTCGCCAGAATCTCGGTTGGGCCTTTGGCTACAATGTGGCGCTGATCCCGATTTCGATGGGTATCCTGGCGGCTCTCAATTGGGGGCCGGAGTTTCTGCGCCAGTTGAATCCGATGCTTGCAGCGCTGGCTATGGCTTTTTCGAGCGTCAGTGTTGTAAGCAATTCGCTGCGCTTGAAAAATGCTCGGCTGGAAGCGAAAAGAGCGTAAGAAGGCCGACAATGCGAAGAGGTCCTACCTAACCCATAAGAAGGAAGGTGCAAATGAGCAAGGACCCAGTTTGCGGAATGGATGTGGACGAAAAGACGGCGGCAGGTAAATCGGAATATAAGGGGCAAATCTACTATTTCTGCTCTGTCGGCTGCAAGAAGTCGTTCGACAAGGAGCCAGAAAGGTACATTGGCAAAGAAGCCTCACCGCATAAGCGCCAGTGAGAGCGGGCCAAGCAATGAATCCTTATACCTATACCTGGTCAGACGCGATTCTGACCAGGTATAATTGAGAGGCGGCACGTTAACCATGAAGAAAATACCGAATAAACTTCAGGTCTGGGTTGATGCTCGACAGAAGTATCGTCTCAGCGACGCTCAAATTCAAATGGCCCGCGAGCTGGGGATGAATCCACGCCATTTCGGGAAACTCGCCAACCATCGCCAGGAAACGTGGAAAGTTCCGCTGCCGCAGTTTATTGAGTCTCTGTACTTCAAACGTTTCGGGAAAATCGTACCCGACAAAATCGTTTCAATCGAAGATAGCATTGACGAACTTGAGCGAAAGAAGGAACCACGACGGGAGAGAAAGCATCAATCTCAGGAATCCCTACCAGCCCCAGTTTCAGAGGAGCCTAGCTGAGCATTAACCTAAACCGACATACGCACGTGCAATCACTTTTACTGACGAAGCGTGTCAGGTGAAAGTAAGGCGTTCATGACAAAGCATCGGGAACTTTGGAAACGATTGATGGTTGCCCTGTCGTTCGTCGGCGCTGTCGGGTTGTTATCCGCGTGCAGCGCCACAGCCGACAATGCAGGTCTGAATACACTGCTGAAATTGGACACAACTCGCCCCACTTTCGTTTTCTTCTGGGAATCTGGCTGAGGGCCTTGAGTGACCTCTCAGCCCATCGTGCATGGGCTTCAGGTTCAGTACGAAAGTCAGATGGCTTTCTTGAGTGTCGATGTCTCCACTGCGGAAGGATCACAGGCATTTAGAGCATCACGGCTCGGCGGCCATCCCAGTTTTCTGATTCTCAAGCCTGATGGTACAGAAGTGTGGCGCGCAGTCGGTCAACAGGATGAAGGCGCCTTGAGAACGGCAATTGAGCGGAGTTTGGCCGCCAAATAGATTGTAATAATAGGGGCTGGAAAGCGGTCGCCGTGTCAGGTCCTTGGGGATTCCAAAGAATCATCTTTTGGACGGCGTCATGATCTGAGCGCGCCGTCCAGCTTGTTTCTAAACTCGAGGATGGTCTGAATTACGCTGTCGCGCCCTTGGTCTGATTGGTCAGATAATTCTCCAGACCCATTTGCTCGATCTGGGCCTGCTGATTCTCAGCCCAGTTAATATGCCCTTCTTCCATTTTGAGAATCTTGGTGAGGAGATCGACGGTGGACTGGTCGTCAACCTCATGCCCCAGGCGGATGCCAGCATTGTAGGCCGGGACTGCCGCCCGTTCAGCATCGAGATCATTGGCGATAATTTCCGACACATTCTTGCCAATTTGCATCGGGTTAAGTTTCGAGACGACAGGTGTGCCTTCAAGAAAAATAATACGTTGGATAAGCCACTCGGCGTGGTGCATTTCGTCGAACGCTTGCTTCTCGATGGCTTTGTGGAGCCGCTCGTAGCCCCAATTGTCGCACATTTCGGAATGCACCATATATTGGTTGATGGCCGTGAGTTCATCGGCCAGGAGTTGGTTCAAGACGATCAGCAGCCTGTCATTGCCCTTCATTTCCTGCTCCTTTCTTGCGCGATCAAGGCGCTCACCAAGGCTGAGGGACAAGATCAATTGCGCCACTCAGTTCAACTATACCACACAGACAGGCTCACTTTGGATGAGTACGATTACTTACCAGCCAACCACCTGCCCTCCGATCTGGAATAGCAGGAAGGCGTTAAGCACGATAATAATGAGTGCCACTGCCCATGCGACAACCTTCATCATACGAGTGTTCGCAAAGGGTCCCATTTTCGCTTTTTCACTGGTGAATTGCACCAGCGGCACAACGGCGAAACCCAGTTGCAGTGAAAGAATGACCTGGCTGAGGATGAGGAGTTGCCCAGTGCCTCGTTCTCCATAGACGGCTGCCACAATCACCGCCGGAACGACGGCAAGTAGGCGTGTTGCGAGCCGACGCAGCCAGGGCCGCATCCGAATACTGAGGAACCCTTCCATAACGATTTGCCCGGCCAGGGTCCCCGTCAAGGTGGAGTTTTGCCCGGACGCCAGGAGCGCGACACCAAACACGATGCTGGCGAGAGCCGTGCCTAACGCGGGCGAAAGCAGCTTGTAAGCGTCGTTGATGTCCGCCACATTTTGATAAGGCGTATCGTGGAAAGTGGCGGCTGAGACGATCAAGATAGCCGCGTTAATGAAGAAGGCTGTCATCAGCGCGCCTGTCGAGTCAATCGTGGCAAATCTGATCGCGTTTCTCTTACCTTCTTCCGTTCGTTCAAAAGCCCGCGTCTGGACAATACTGGAATGCAAGTATAGATTGTGGGGCATCACAGTAGCACCCAGGATGCCAATGGCGATATAGAGCGCGGACGGGTTGGTCAGGATTCGGGCTGAGGGCAGCATTCCAACTGCGATGCCGCTGAGTGAAGGATGGGAAAGGAGCAGTTCATAGGCAAAGGAGACTCCGATGACACCAATCAGGCTGGCAACGAGCGCCTCAACGTAGCGAAAGCCCCGATGTTGAAGGAAGAGGACAACAATGACGTCTCCCGCCGTAATGATGACCCCTGCGATCAGCGGTATACCAAAGAGGAGATTCAGGGCAATAGCAGAGCCAATAACCTCCGCCAGGTCGGCAGCAGCAATAGCGATTTCGCACAGCACCCATAAAAACATGGACGCAGGACGAGGGTAGTAGTCGCGGCAGGCTTGCGCCAGGTCGCGCCCGGTCACAATGCCCAGTTTTAGTGCGAGGTGCTGAAGCAAAATCGCCGTCAGATTTGAGATCAAAATGACGGACAAAAGCAAGTAGCCAAACTGTGCGCCACCTGCCAGATCAGTTGCCCAGTTGCCGGGATCCATGTAGCCGACAGCGACCATAAAACCAGGGCCGACATACACAAGTAAGGTGCGCCAGAAATCGGAACGCCGAGGCACAACGACTGACGCATATACTTCTGGAAGTGACGGGGAAACCCTACGTAGACGCCAGCCCGACTCAAGGGGCGCGGATGAGGTCTCAAGTTTCTGGCTGATCATGATGTTACCTTGTTCCAGACGCCAAAATCACCGCAAATCACTCGAACTTAGCGATGATTTAGATTAGTCTAAATATAAATATAGAGTATTCTTATTTCGTGATGCTGTCAAGCCTATACTTAATATTTGGTTAGATGGATGATCGCTGCGCGGATACAAACCTTGACTCGGTAGTCCGTAGAATGAATGGGCAATTCTGAAGCTACCTGTGGCATCTAAGCGAGGGCATGGTCAACATTACATGACAGTCCTCGATTGGTACTCAGTCTTTTTTGATCATCCTAGCGTCCTGTAGCACGAAACCGGATGAACGAGCAAGCTGGTATTTATCTTGGCGTTCCGTTTATACTCCGGCCTTGCACAAATACCTCATTGGCTCCTTAGAGTTTCGTTTTTACGGTACGAAAGGAGAGGTCATGTCACCTATTACATTGCCCCTGCTTGGGCGATTAGCTTGGGTTGATGGGCTGCTGCTCGTTTGGTTCACTCTGGTTGTCATTTCCGTACTCTACGTAGCCTACGATGCCTTGACCAACAATCCGGAATTGACAGTGATGAAATGGGGCTGGGTATTGGTCACGCTTTATATGGGACCAATTGCCCTCATCCTATACGTCCTCTCGTGCCAGGAACCTGCGCCGGGCACACATGAGGAGTTCGTTCATCCGCTCTGGCGGCAGGCTGTGGGTTCGACAATTCATTGCGTCGCTGGAGATGCGACGGGAATCATTGTTGCAGCGGCTATTACTTCCGCACTCGGGTTACCCATGTGGATTGACCTGATTATCGAGTATGTTGCCGGTTTTGGATTCGGCCTTCTCATTTTCCAGTCGCTGTTCATGAAAGACATGATGGGAGGTTCCTATGTCAAGGCAGTCCGTCATTCCCTGTTGCCAGAATGGTTGTCGATGAATTGCATGATAGCAGGGATGTTCCCGGCGATGATCCTATTGATGATGGGCCGCGATATGCGCGCCATGGAGCCAAACCAACTCATCTTTTGGGGCACGATGGCGACAGCCGTATTTGTTGGCTTCATTACTGCCTATCCCATCAACGTCTGGCTTGTGCGTATCGGATTGAAGCACGGAATGGGAACAGTCAGGATGTTTGGTCGAGGAGGACACAGCCTTCAAGCAGATCGGAAACGTATAATCATGCAAGATCAGCCCGTGCCAGCCGAACACACCGCGACGCAACATCAGCCGGATATGACGCATTAAGGAGACAGTTCTATGCAAGAATCAAATGCAATGAATATGTCTGAACACAGCGGAATCTCTCATCATGGTGAAGATGCTGGCAAGCAAAGCAATCAGAGCGCGGCCAGGCGTGTTACACGTTCGCAGATGATAGCCGTCGCTTTGGGAACAGTGCTGGCGCTGGCAGCAGGCATCATCATTTCCGCTGCTTATACAAACCTGCGATTGAGTGCGCGAGATGTAGGGGGTGTTATCATGCCGCCGGGCATGATTATGACCTACGATACACCCGGTCAGGCCATGCGCGACATGGCAGCCGTAAATCCACAGGCGGTAAGCTACATTGCGCCCATAGATGCTAAAGGTGATCAACCACTTGAACCACGCCTCGAAAACGGCGTAAAAGTCTTCGATCTTGACGTGTCCGTGATTGAATGGAACATTCTTCCTTACGAACGAGTGATGGCCTACGCTTTCAACCACCAGGTCCCAGGGCCACGCATTCGAGTTCGCGAGGGCGACCAGCTTCGGATTAACGTGACCAACCATCTTCCGGAACCAACATCGGTTCACTGGCACGGTTTGGTTGTACCGAACAATATGGATGGCCCTGCTGACATTACACAAAAGCCGATCCAACCGGGCGAAACCTACAAATATGAATTCACGGCACAACAGGCAGGTACATTCTTTTACCATACCCACAAAGAACCTGACCGCCAACAGGCACTTGGCATGTATGGCGCATTGATTATTGATCCCAAGGAGGCTCCCGCTGTACCTGGGTATGATATGGAGTATGTCATTCAGCTTCAGGAATGGCTGGAAAGGCAAGGATACATCTACCCAGCCATGTTGATGGAAGGCGGTTTGCCCAACTTTTTCACTATTAACGGCAAGGCTTACCCCCATCAACGGATACAATCAACATAAAGGTTGGGCAGAAAATCCTCATCCGTTTCATTGGCACCAACAACAACTTTGTTCACCCGATGCACATTCACGGTGGGCCTTTCACGATTGTCGCAACTGACGGTAACCCTGTACCCGACTCGGCACGCATCCAGAAGGATACTGTAGATGTCGGGCCAGGCGAACGTTACGACGTGATTTGGCCTGCGCGTGAACCTGGAAAATGGCTGTTGCACTGTCACATTCCACACCATACAACCAACAACAATGTCGAAGAAGCCGGTGGACTGACGATGATTATCAACGTCACGCCCTAAGCTCATCTTTTCAGACATCTAATCGATAGATTAGTAGTTTGGTCATTATAGAAGACAAGGCGAACGGCCTGTAGCTGTGGCCGAATCAGCCATGCGGTGACTTTTTTGGTCATGACGCCAGGGAACGCTTAAACCAACCAGATAAACGTTGTCCGATGAAGATTCCAATGTGATCCAGACATCAGATTTTAATATGGCTGCTCTTTCTACGACCCGACTAATCATTCTTGCTTCAGCGACACTTTACCGTGAGGCGTGGTGTGCCTTGCTGTCGAGCCAGCCGTACATCCGGCTCGTTGGCGCGAGTCACGATGTTGCCGGGATTGGCACCTTTCTCGTGCCGAGCCAGCCGACAGCGATCCTGATTGATCTGCCCGCCGCCTCGCCACACATGGCGTATGAGCTTAGGGCCGCAACGTCGGATTGCGGTCTCCTATTCCTGGTGGAGTCTTATAACCTGACGGAGATCGTCGCATTACTTCAAGCAGGAGCAACAGGCTGCATATCACGTGACGATTCGATGAGCGATCTCACTCGCGCGATTATCGCCGTGGGGCGCGGAGAAATCGTCCTTCCAACGACTATCGCAGGTCAGGTTCTCTCCTCATTAGCTAATGCCGCGCGCGCATTGGCGGCCCTCACTAACAGTCAGCCTGCCAGTGATAACCTTGTTGAAGGGCTGTCCGAACGCGAAACGCATATCCTGAGTTTGCTTGGGCAGGGCTTAACCAATAAGGATATTGCTCAGACACTCATCATCAGCGTGCGCACCGTAGAAGCACACCTACGCAGCATTTATGACAAATTAGGTGTCCGCTCGAGGACGGAGGCGGCGCTGTGGGCTGCAAAGTACGGCTATACAGAGCAGCCAACCAGCGAGTCAAAGACTCGAGATAGGTGATTCTACCGATCCCACAAAGGAACCTTTGCCGTAGCATATTAAGCGAAGGACAAGAGCGATAGGAAAGCGGGTCAATGTCTGCTGAACTTTTGAGACCACGTACTCCGGTGGCGGTGCTTGGAACCCTGGCCGAGTTCCACCGCGAGCCAATCCCTTACAACCTGAAGACACTGGTACGACTGGTGACCGATCTGAATCCCGACCTGTTGTGCCTGGATATAACCCGCGACCAGTGGCGGCGTCGTGATTTTGAAGAGTTGCCTCCTGAATACCGCGAGGCACTGTTGCCACTAGCAGACCAGACGGATATTGTGGTGGTTCCTATCGGCGGTGAACAACCGGCGCAGGAGCCAACAGCGGCAGGTTGGAAAGGCAGAGTCATCGCGGGGCTGCGCTCATGGCTGGCCTATCTTCAACGTACTTCGCCGGGTCCGGCAGCCATTAACCAGGGGGTACGACACCATGTAGCGGATACGCTTTACAGCACGATTAACGTTCTGGCTGGACGCATCGCACAGCAGGCGCGCAAAGCCCATACCAGTCACTTGATTCAGCAGGTCGTCGAAGTCGCTCACCGCGACCCAGGCTGCCGGATATTGGTGGTGGTCAACGTCCGCTATTGCCACCTGATTCGCCCCGCGCTGAAGAAATATCCCGAAATCGAGGTTGTCCCGTACACGGACCTTTGAGGCTTCACTGACCACCAGTCAAGATAGGTGGTTCCACCGATTACAGCCCGTTCATCCTGTTGTAGCATAAAAGTACAAACTCAGACTACCCGGAAGCGCAGCGTGACCACTTACTGGCACATGCTGCCGAGGGCAACCTCGCCCTTTAGCTTCATCTACAGGAGAGGAAGGGATCATGAACATCCTGACGACACTGCGCGTCCTGCACACGCTCGAACAACTCCGCTCGCATGAGCATTGGACACCGGCGCAAGTTGCTTCCTACCAGGAAGCGCAGTTGCGACAGCTTCGAGCCTACGCTTATGCACATTCTCCGTTCTACCAGCAGTTTCACAAAGGGCTATTTGACCGTCCCTTGCAAGAACTGCCCGTCCTCACCAAAGCCATGCTGATGGAACACTTCGACGAGGTGGTCACCGATCCAGCGATACGCCTGGAAGATGTGCGGGCATACGCCGCGCGAGATACGCAGGGGATACGTTTCCTGGATCGCTACTTTGTCACGGCGACCTCTGGCAGCAGTGGACACCCCGGTTTCTTCCTGTTCAACCAGGATGAATGGTTGAACATTATGGCGTCCTTCGCGCGAGGTCAGGAATGGTCTGGCAAACACGTGAACCTCACGCGGCGCACGAAGATGGCAACCGTCGCCTCGCGCAGTGCCTGGCACATCTCCTCGCAGGTGGCAGCGACGGCCAAGAGCGGGTGGATGCCCAGCTTACGCCTGTCGGCCAATGAACCGCTATCCGCCATTGTCCAGCAGCTAAATGCGTTCGAGCCTGAAGTCCTGATCGCCTACGCCTCGATGGCTCGCATTCTGGCGGAGGAGCAGGTTGCCGGGCGGCTGCATATTCAGCCTCGCTTCGTGTATGTGAGTTCTGAAGTGCTGACCGAGGAAACCCGCCACCGGGTCAAAGCAGCCTGGGGCGATGAACCGTTCAACCAGTATGGCAGCACCGAAGCAGCCAACATCGCCGCCGAACACAAGGCAGACCGCCGTGTACACCTCTACGAAGACCTCGTGCTGGTTGAGGCAGTGGACGAACACTATCGGCCTGTTCCGACTGGCGTGTATGGCACGAAACTTCTGATCACGACCCTTTTCAGCCGTACCCAGCCACTCATTCGCTACGAAATGAACGACAGCGTCAAGATCAGCGCCGAATTGGGCAGTGGTGGTTTGCCCTTCCGCGTGATAGACGGTATCCAAGGCCGGACGGAAGACATCCTCTACTTGCCTGGAGTGGCGGGCGGCGACGTTGCAATCCAGCCGCTCGTGTTTAACCTCGTAATGGACATCGTGCCCGCTAGCGGCTGGCAAATTATCCAGGAAGCCGATGGCCTGATTGTGCTGCTGAGTGGCGTTCCTGAGGCGTTTGACGATGATGTGCTCGTCAGCAAACTCTCAAGCGCATTAGTGGCACAGGGCGCGCGTGTTCCCCCGATACGGCTGCAACATGTGGCCGCAATCCCGAAGAATGCTGCTGGAAAAGCACCCCTCATCAAAGCTCACCCTAGCGCACGACACGCAAATCCTGTGCTGTGACATCGAAAGTGCAGGTGCAAGCTTTACGGTAATCCTACAAATGCCAAGAAAATCGCAATGGTCGTGTTTTGTGCCTTACCCTCACCATCGCGCTACCGCAACATGATTTCCTCTCCACAATGCACGGAAGGATCGGCGGTCGGATCAATGAGAGTCCCTATACACGAACTAAGGAGTGCCAAATGCTAAACGTTGAGCTTATTAAGACGATGTATCGGCGCAACGCCGACTACTATGATCTCGTGACACACGCCTTCTCAGGGATACGCTCACGGGCAATTGCCCAATTGGGACTGAAAGGTGGTGAGATCGTCTTGGATTTTGGCTGCGGCACAGGGCTAAGTTTTGGCCTGCTTGAGCAATCAGTTGGCCCCAACGGAAAGATTATCGGCATAGAGCTAAGTTCCGCTATGTTGGTCAAAGCACGCGAGAAGGTACTTCGCCATCAGTGGAAGAACATCACGCTCATTGAGGCTAACGCCGAGGAAGTGCTGCTGCCGCAGGAATCAGTCGATGCTGTATTGTCTTTCTATACCCATGACATTATGTCTTCTCGGTTCGCTGTCGAGAGAGCCGTGCAAGCCTTGCGCCCTGGAGGTTGCTTCGTTGCTGCGGGTTCTCGCCTTATGGAGGAAATAAATGGGTGGCTCCTCAATAGAATCACGCTGGCCTATACCCAGACAGCCATTACACAACCGCTAACAGTTCGTCCGTGGAAACACCTCGAAGATTTGTTAAGCCCGCTCAAGGTGCAGAAGTATCTGGGAGGCAGTTCCTACATCGCCTATGCTGTAAAGAGTCGTTAGCCGCCTCCGGTCACTTGAAGAATAGAAAGGGCGATAGGACGATGTTCAAGCTGATTTTCAAACCCCTCACGAACTGGGCTGCCCACCGCGTTCTTGTCGGCAGAAATAGGTCTCCGCACGAGCCTGAAAAAGGTCGATTTACCAACGCTGAGGTGAACGACCTTGTGAAGCAGGCATGGCGCCATCTCGACGATTTGATCCCTCAGGTCATTCAGGAGCCAACCTTTGGCAGTCGCATGAATATCCGCCTAGCAGGTCTCAGCCTGGCATTCTTGCATATAGTGACCGAGCGCGGAATCGAGCGCGAGTACGCAATCGAGTTGACTGGCGACGTTTGTTGGAAAATCTACCAGTGGTGGGGTGTTGTCGGGCGTTTCGCACAAAGTGTCTTGCATGTTGACGCGATCCGCGATCAGGCCAGGCGGGTGCGTAGCGACGGCAGTTGGCCGATCAGTTTCCCATTCAACCCCCCAGGCTATCGCACGCGCTATGTGCCGACGGAGCAGGGCTTGGGCTTTGACGTGATCCGCTGTCCAGTCGCTGAATACTTACGTGCGCATGGCGCAGCGGATTTGGGCGTCCGGACATGGTGCATGTTGGACTATCCACTGGCCGAAATGCAAGGCATCCGATTGGTACGAACTCAGACCCTTGCGGCGGGCGATAAACAGTGCGATTTCCGGTGGTTCCGGGCGACCAAGTAGTGAACTCCATAGTTTGCGAGGCTACCATGAAGTATATCCCGACCCTCAGTATTGATGCGCTGACGCCATACTTCGACTTCCTGTCCAACCTGTTCGGTTTTGGGGATGCCCTTAAACAGCGCGTCCTCAATCTGGCAGCTATCAAAGATGGCGAGCATATTTTGGATGTCGGCGCTGGTACGGGATCACTGGCAATCCTCGCCAAAAAGCAACATCTTCACGCTGAGGTGGTAGGGATCGAACCTGATGATCAGGCGCTGAATATTGCCATGAGGAAAGTAGAAACGAGTGGTGTTCAGCTAAGTCTGATCCAAGCCGGCGCAGAATGCCTGCCCTTCAGACCCGCTTCTTTCGACGTTGTTGTAAGTACCCTCGTTTTTCACCATCTTCCCACCGAAATCAAGAAACAGGCATTAAAAGAGATTTATAGAGTACTCCAGGACAATGGGAGCTTTCTGTTGGCGGATTTTGGTGAGTCCAGAGGGCTTTTTCTTGGAGTCTTGGCTGGCATCGTCAAAATGACTCGCCTGCCGGAATCCAAAACGGCGCAGGACAATCTTGACGGCAACATACCGATGTTTATGAGGGAAGCCGGGTTTAGCATCCAGGAAGTGGCTACGAAATTTAGAGGTGTGCAGTTTCTACGGGCAACGAAACGCTAACTGACTTTCGTTCAGGGAGGTCATCACAGCTAAGAGGTAAGCCGCCTCGTGAGCGAAACAACCGGTGGCGCTGCGATGGAGAGGAGTGCGCTCGATGAACGTTCCAGTGGCTTGGCGAAGCCTGACCCATGAAAGGGGAAAACTTGCTCTGAGCATCGCCGGGGTAGCGGCAGCGTTGACGTTGATCGCACTGCTGGTTGGCTTCCAGGATGGGATGTATGCTTCCATCACCGCCTATTACGATAACGTGAGCGCAGACCTGATTGTGGCCCAAAGCGATACCAGCCTATCCGATTCAACCATACCCGCGACACTTCACGACAAACTGGTGTCAGTCTCCGGGGCTACCGACGCGGGCCATGCCATCGTCGCCGGGACGATCTTCACAAGCAAGGGTACAAAAACACCTGTTACTCTCGTCGGATATAACGCCACGTCAGGAATAGGTGGCCCCTGGAACCTGGCCGCAGGCCGGGGCGTGCAGAGTAACAGTGAAATTCTGTTAGATACACACCTCGCTCACGAGAGCGGATTTGCCATTGGCGATAAAGTCGATGTACAGGGTCGGACATTTACGGTTGTCGGCTTGACACGCGAAACCAATTCATTCCTCGGTTATTACGTTTTCATCTCCCGGAATGCCGCAGAAGCACTGCTGGGTTTTGCTGAAACGACCAGTTTCTATGCGCTACGTCTGCCCGCCGGAACGGATGTGACAGCCGTTGCTAAGGCTGTCGAGTCCCAAGTCAGCGGAGTGAAGGCCGCAACGCCTGCGCGACTGGCAGCGAACGCACGTAAGTCACTCGGGTCAGTCCTGGATAGTACGCTCAATGCGGTGCTAGTGGTCGGCATCCTGATCGGCGTAGCGGTCATGGGACTCACCGCCTACACCGCAGTGGTGGACCGGATGCGCGAATACGGTGTCCTCAAGGCAATGGGGGCGGACGGTTGGTGGCTGGCGCGCCTGGTTGTGCGTGAGACGGTGTATCGTGCTGTCCTGGGCTTCGTGCTAGGCGTCGCCCTCTCATATGCCTTAACCGATGTGATCGCGCGCCTTGCGCCTCGACTCAACGTGTTGATCCGCCCCGATACCCTCATCAGCGCCGGTCTGGCGGCAGTCGTGATGACCGTTATTGCCGCTTTGTTACCTATCCGCCGTATAGCTGCTATTGACCCCGCCGTCGTTTTCAAAAGCTGAACGGCAGGAGGGCAAAGGCAGAACGTGAAGGGAGCCTCATCATGTTGAAAGTGGCCTGGCGCAACCTGACCCACGAACGGACGCGAATGGTAATTGGCGTGGCCGGTGTGGCACTGGCGGTGCTGCTCATCTTGATCGTCAACGGCATCTTCGTCGGGGCTGAGGAAAGTATGGTGGCCTATATCAACCGCCAGTCTTCGCCATTGTGGTTGATGCAGGCTGGGGTCGAGAACATGCACATGGCCTTTTCTATGCTGCCACCGGGATTGGTCGAAAAAGTAAAGCAAATACCGGACGTCGATGAAGCTGTCGGCGTACTGTACATCATCGGCAATGTGCAGGTCCGAGATACGCTTGTCCCCAGCTACATTTTTGGCATCGAGCCGGGAAAATCTCTGGGCGGGCCATGGTTTCTCGCTGAGGGAACAGCAAACCTGGCCTTGAACCAGGCGATCCTTGACCGCGCGCTCGCCCGGCGTTACCGGTTGGGCCTGGGCGACGCGATCAATATTCGTGGCTACAACCTGACGATTGCCGGACTTAGCGAAGGGACGTTCGGTTTCGCTTCCAACATCGTCTTCGTGAACAAGGCAGCAATGGCACTGGGTATGGGAGTCTCTCCCCAATCGGCCAGCTATATTCTCGTCAAACCTGTTCCCAACGCTGATGTGGACAGCCTGGCGAAGAAACTACGAGAAGCAGTGCCGGAGGCGAACCTGATGACGCAGGCGGCCCTGGCGGCCAGTGATCAGGAACTGGGTCGTCAGATGGGTGGCGACATTATCCAGGTCATGAACGTGGTGGCTTACCTGATTGGCCTGCTGGTCATTGGTATATCGATCTACACGATCACGCTGGAACGAGTACGCGAGTATGGCATCCTCAAGGCGATAGGCGCGAATGACCGGCAACTGCTAACCAGCGTTTTTGCCCAGGCTTTCGCCAGTGCTGGGTTGGGTTACGTGGCGGGCATTGGGCTGGCTTATGCAGGGGCGGCGCTGATGCAGCGTCTCACTTTGACGCTGATTATCATCGAACCAGGCGCCGTAGTCGGCCAAATGCCTGTCCTCGCTGCTATCACGGCCCTGGCCGCACTATTGTCGGTTGGACGCGTGCTTCGCCTCGACCCCATGCTCGTTTTCCAGTCATAACCGGAGAAATCAAAATGGACACCATCCTCGAATTACAGGACGTGAGCAAAATCTACGGCGCGGGGCATACAGCAGTCAAGGCCGTAAACCATGCCCAGTTGCAGGTTAAACCGGGTGAAATTGTGCTGATCATGGGACCTTCTGGCAGTGGCAAAACCACCCTGCTGAGTATGGCAGGTTTGTTGCTAGGGCCAACCCAGGGCCAAATACATATCAATAGTAAGGATGCGACGCGCCTCAGCCAACGCCAACGTTCTGCACTGCGGCTTGATACAGTGGGCTTCGTGTTCCAGACGTACAATCTGCTCGGCGCATTGACGGCCCGCGAGAACGTTGAATTGGTCATGAACATGGCAGGCGTGAGGGGCAAAGTGGCCCATGAACGAGCGATTGAACTGCTCAACCTGTTGGGGCTAAGAGAGCGCGTTGACCATCTACCCGCTGATCTGTCCGGTGGCGAGAAGCAGCGGGTGGCTATCGCCCGCGCCATCGCCAATGATCCCCTCCTCATCCTGGCCGACGAGCCGACGGGCAACCTGGATAGTAAGACCGGGCGGGAAGTGATGGAATTGCTGTGTTGTGATTTGGGCCGTGAGCAGGGACGGGCCATCGTCATCGTCACCCACGATCACCGCCTGCGCCGTATTGCGGATCGGGTTCTGTGGCTCGAAGACGGCCAACTCAGCGAGGGTGCAGCACGGCTGGACCCGTTACCCCCTGACACGTGATCTTCGCAGTCGATTTGGATACATCAGCCATTAATTCTGGGTACTCCACCAGTATCAGTCTCACAGAGCTTTGGCTTGGCCGGAGCGAGGAGCAAAAACATGATGCTTTCCTACACACTGAGTTTCGATTCCTCCGAGGTTATCCTATCGAGTGTCGGCGGTAAAGGCGTGAACCTGAACCGCATGACACGAGCGGGCTTTCCGGTGCCACCCGGCTTCTTCATCACGACCGCCGCCTATCAGACCTTTGTCGATACATATCATTTGCAACCGAAAATCCTCACCCTGGTGGACGATAAAACAATGGCGGGGGAGGATACCTCGGCGGCGATCCGACTGTTATTCGATAGCGAGAATATTCCTCCCGACGTGGCGAGATCGATTCGGGAAAAATACCGCGAACTCAGCACTGTCGCGGGCGACTCAACCCCATTGGCAGTACGTTCTTCAGCAACCGCCGAAGACCTGCCAGGGGCCAGCTTTGCGGGGCAGCAGGAGAGTTACCTGAACGTGTGCGGTGAGGCAGCGCTGCTGGCAGCAGTAAAACGATGTTGGTCGAGTTTGTGGACAGCGCGAGCGCTTGAGTATCGCGCCCGGCAGCACATTCCGCCGACCAGTGTGAGCCTCGCCGTTGTGGTGCAGGCCATGATCCCGGCGGAAGTGTCAGGGATCATATTCACGGCAAACCCGATGACCGGGGCGCGTGATGAGGTTGTCCTGGATGCCGCGTGGGGGTTAGGAGAAGCGATTGTTGGAGGCTTAGTCACTCCAGATCACATTGTGGCTGACAAGATCACCGGCGCAATCACGCAGATAAGCATTGGCGACAAAGCGGTGATGACGGTGCCAACGCCGACGGGCACGGCAGAGCGCCAAGTTGAAGTGAGCCAGCGGTCTACGCCAACGCTCAATGCAGCACAGGTCGCGGAATTGGTGAAGTGGGGGACCGCGATTGAGAAGTACTACGGTGCGCCACAGGATATTGAGTGGTGCATGGTGAACGGCAAATTCTCTATCGTTCAGGCCCGCCCTATCACGACCCTGCCACCCGAAGCAGTCGGTTGGATAAGCCCCGTACCGGGCGCAAAGTGGCTCAAGGACCTCCAAGCCGCTGAATGGGCAACTGAACCGCTTTCGCCCCTCGGCGCAACGACAACCTTTGCGACCATAATCACCGCCCGCCAGCGTGCGTTTCCCATGCAGCGCTCGCCCTGGTCCGCGCTGATAAATGGCTGGCTCTACGTTCGTGGCGACTTCCAACCGCTCTGGTTGGCAACTGCTCTCCTCATGGTGGTGTCCAGCATACCGGCAGGAGCACTGAGTGGGCACCAGCGGATGCGGCATACCTGGCCTTCCCAATTGACGCTCCTGGATTCCCTGGAGCGAACCGAACTGGCGGGACTGTCGGATGCTTTGTTGCAGGCCCATGCTGTCCGGCTGCTTGGCGCATTGGGATGGTGGTGGTGGGAGGTTACCTGGTATTCGGCGGCAGCGCTTTTAGGTGAGCAGATCATCGGAAAGTTAGGCGTGCCTGAGCTGGCCGACCCGGCAGTTCTGTTTCGTGGCAACGACAGCCTCTTGCTGGAGGCTGAACGCCCGTTGCGCCATGCCGCCACCACAGGCGAGGTCGAAGCTTACCTGGCGCGGTTCGGCCACTTCGTGGAAAGCGCCGATCCCATCCACCCCACCCTTCGTGAGTCCCCAGTTCTCCTCACTCAATACCTCGCGGTGGCCCGCCAGAGCGATACAGGCCCCGATGAACGCCTGAGGCGCACGCGCCGGGAGCGGACTGAGGCAGAACGCCTCGTGCTTGTGCTGGGCGGACCACGCGGCTTCCTGGCGCGCCGACTGCTCAACCTCGGGCAGAGCTACGCCGCCCACGTCGACGACGCCGTGTTCCACTTCCAGCGCGTCTTGGCGCTCGTGCGGGCGACGTTCCTCGAGGTCGGCCAGCGGCTGGCACGCAAAGGACTAGTGGAACGCGCCGAGGATGTCTTCTACCTGGAGCGAGACGAAGAATGGGCGCCACCAACCGATATTGCGGAACGGGTGACAGAGCGCCGCCTACTCCGTGAACGTCACAAGCGCCTCGCGCCGCCTCCGCTTATCCCACCGCTCTCCGATCGCGCCTGGGGTCGTGATTCGCACTGGAAACTCTTCTCATCGGCGCTGGGTACAGGGGTCCTTAATCGCGGCGCACAAGAACGCAACGGGCGACGCGTCATCGTGGGCACGCCAGGCAGTCCGGGTCGGGCGCGTGGCACTGCCCGCGTGATCACCGGACCGGACGACTTCTACCGTTTCCAGCCCGGTGATGTGCTCGTTGCTCATACCACAACGCCGATCTGGACACCGCTTTTCAACATTGCGAGCGCCGCGATCACCGAGGTTGGCGGCCCTTTCTCCCATGCGGCGATAGTGGCCCGGGAGTTTGGTATCCCACTGGTGAATGGCGCACTCGATGCGACGCATGTCATTGCAGATGGCAGCCCGATTGTTGTCGACGGTTCCGCAGGTATTGTTGAATTCGGTGCGGGGTGAGCGACACGGCAGTCGTCCACAAATAGGCCGATCTGCGCTGTCACCGCGTTGACATATGCGATAAATTTACGAATTGTATTTGTAGCCATCGTCTCCACGTATCCTCGATGTAGCCCATAGTCAGTACCGATATACCGCCGATTCCAGCATTCTTGGGCGCACGATCCAACCGTCTTAATATTTTTCTCTCCAAATTCACCGCTTTCTGCAGCGAAGGTGTGCGAACATGATTTGCTGAATGATCGTGAGCCACCAAAAGCTAAAGTCCTCAGCATTCCATCAGCCCGAAATCAGGCGGTCATCAGAAACAGTTACGACAATACGGACAATCGAACATGCCTCAAAAGACGAAACCTGCCGCTCCAAGTCTCGTCCAACGAAGCACAACCCTGTTGAATGAGGCTAGAACTGAAAGAGGTACTGGGATGCCAGTGTTTTCGCACACCTATGGACACAGCATCGGATTGTGGCTTTTGTCGTTTCTGGTTTCTTGGCTCATCTTGCGCCGCAACAAGAATCCCGTTGCAGCACGAGCAGTCGCTATCAAGAAACCCTTCGTGGTCCGTGACAAGCGCTCCCGTTGATCACAGTGCAAGTACCAAATGGCTCAGTTTATCCAACAAAAGTCTTGATCATCGTAAGGAGGCAATCGTGCCTACATCTTCTTACAGCGCAACCCGCTAGGAGGGAATAATGGATGCTCAACCTGCACCAAGCCCGAAATTTCGACGTATCACGCTACCCATCTATAACCTGAGCTGTGGTGGTGGCGGGTCGCTGACGATAGAACGGGTGCTGGCCCGCACGCCCGGCGTTGTAGAAGTCTACGTCAATCCAGCTACGGAAATGGCCTACATCAGCTACGACGCCAATCAATGCACCCCCGAAGACCTTGCCTTCGTCATTGCACGCGCGGGATTTGGGCCGAGAGGCAGCTCTAAACCGCGCATTCAGTTAATCCCATAATCTCACATTTTTAGGTAGGTTCGAGGAGCATTACCGATGAGACGATGGATAGAGATTGCTTGGCGCGGGCTGACAAAACGAGCTTTTGAGCGCTCCCACACCCATCCGGGCTTCCACAAACAGTTGTGATATCCAAAGTTGAACTAACCATAACTGTACATCGAGAAGGAGCATCTTATGCGACGCAGAAACCATCTTCATGTCATTTCACTGGTGTTGGTTCTTGTGGGAATCCTCGTAGGCATTGGGCTGCAAGGCCAGGCGCGAGTTAGCTATGGTCAGCTACCCGCCCCATCATTGACCAGTCAGCCTGTCAATCAAGCGGTAAGCGCAGTCAGCAACCAGACAGCACTGTACCGAAGCATCTATTCTCAGGTCAATCCGTCTGTGGTTAGCATTCGAGTTCGTATTCCGGCTCAGAATTTGCCTGTGGATTCGGACAGCGGCTTACCAGACAGCAATCAACCCTATCAGGTAGCAGCAGGATCGGGCTTCGTCTACGACGATCAAGGACATGTTGTTACGAACGCACATGTCGTGCAGAATGCGGATGTCGTCGAGGTAACTTTCAGCGATGGGAATATCATGCGGGCCAAAATAAGCGGGATCGATCTCGACAGCGATCTGGCCGTGATCCAGCTTCAGGGCGATGTCAGCGGCTATAAACCTGTCCCGCTCGGAGATTCAGATACTATCCAGGTTGGCGATGTTGTGCTGGCAATCGGCAATCCGTTTGAGCAGGCGGGGACTATGACTCAGGGCATCATCAGCGCCCTAAACCGTACTGTCAAGGGACTGCGGGCCACGAGTTCAGGCGCTTATTCCATCCCCGGTGCGCTCCAGACGGATGCAGCACTAAACCCAGGTAACTCTGGTGGTCCACTGCTCAACGAGAGTGGGCAAGTTATTGGCGTCAACGAGCAAATTGAAGCGCCGGCAGGTCAATCGTCGGGGATATCTTTTGCCATCCCGGTTAACCTCGTGAAGCAGGTCGTTCCCGCGCTAATCAAGGATGGCCGCATTGCCCACCCTTATCTCGGCATCAGCACCATGTCTCTTAACCTGGACCTGAACGAGGCTTTGAAAATCCCTGCGAAGACACGCGGTGCGCTGGTAATTGGCGTGGCGGTGAATAGCCCCGCGGCGCAAGCTGGCCTTCAACCAGCCTCAGTAACATCAGCCACAAATGCCAATCCTACGGGTGGTGATATTATCGTTGCTGTCGATAAACAAACGGTCCGTAGCTCCGACGACCTGATCGCTTACCTATTCGCCAAAATCTCGGTTGGACAGAGTATCACGTTGACGTTTCTGCGCAATGGTATGCAGCAGAATGTCCAAGTTAAGCTCGCAGCTCGTCCCCAAGCCTAATTGCGGGGAGGCAAGGCCAGTCAGGATAACATTTTGGATCTCGGATAATTCTCCTGTCCGCAGCGGGCGTATCCTGCGCTCAATCCTATCAGGGATAACAAGCAATCTTCGTCAGGCAGCGTGCTGCGGACCCTCAGCAGTCAATTGGGGTACGTCATTCGTTCACAAATAGGCCGATCAGCGCTGTCACCGTGCCGACATAGCCGATAATATCGACGGGTTGCAGGTTGAGGCGGTTTGATTGCACTGAACATGTGCCGTTGTCGGCACATAGACCCTGGCGTAGCCGCTATGGATGGAAGTTCCAGGCAAACTCCGCGATAAACGTGCAGTTCGGTATCGCAACGAGGATATTGCCGATGCAACGTATCCTGGTCATTGACGATGATCCCGCAGTAACTAGTCTACTTAAGCGTGGCCTATCCTATGAAGGCTTCGCAGTTGAGCTTGCCGAGTCGGGCGAAACCGGGCTGGCACTAGCTCGTGACCGTCCCCCTGACGTGGTCATCCTCGACATCATGATGCCCAGGCTCAACGGGCTGGATGTGCTGAAGCGTCTTCGCGCAGCCGATCCGCGTTTACCGGTACTCTTCCTGACCGCAAAAGACGCGCCAGCCGATCAAGTCCAGGGATTGGAAGCTGGTGCGGATGATTATGTCGTCAAGCCCTTTACTTTCGAGGTTCTATTGGCGCGAGTGCGTGTCCTGCTCAGGCGTCAACAAGAAGAACGTCCACCTACGCTCCATTTTTCCGACCTGACCCTTGATACCGGCACACACGTCGTGCGTCGTGGTCAACGTCAGATTGCTCTCACAAGCCTGGAATTCAAGCTGCTCCACGAACTCCTAATGCATCCCCAACAGGTCCTCTCGAAGGAAGTGCTTCTCGACCGGGTCTGGGGCTACGATTTTGGCGGAAATGCCAATGTAGTCGAAGTCTATGTGAAGCAACTTCGGCAAAAACTGGAAGCTGAGGGAGAAACTCGCCTTATCCAAACCGTGCGTGGCGTCGGCTACGCTCTGCGGGAGGAGTGACGAGTGTCGATCCGTGTACGCCTGATGTTGCAGTGCGGCGTGTTAAGCTGTTTCATTTTAACCATCGCCATGCTACTTAGCTATGCATTTCATACCCGCAGCCACTACGACGATCTGGACCGAATCCTGGTTGCAGAGACAACACATATAGCCACAGAAGCAGCGAATCCTGCCAACAGCCTCCAATCCTTCAATGTGAACAGGGGAAGCAATGGCTTGGAGATCATTGTGCGTCTGTACAGTGCTGATGGCGCATTACGGCTTAGTTCGCCGAGCAGCGAGTCATTGCCATTAACGGATACTAAGGCAGTGCTTAGGACACCGGCTGGCCCAGCGTTCGATACCCTGGCTGCCCTCGTGCCACAGTTAACCGGGTCACCGTTCATCACTGACGGCGCGTTCGGGCTGTACGATATCGCCGGACAGCGCTGGAGAGCCTACATTCTGCCGTTGCGACAAGGAAATACTATCTCCGGATACATCGAAGCGCTGACCCCACTTGCCCGACTTGACGCCTCAATGCGCGCCTTGCGGGGACTGCTGCTGATCTTGTGGCTGATTGCCACGACCACGATGTTCTTCGGACTCTGGGTGGTTGCGTCCAGAGTGCTTTACCCCGTTGCTCAGATGACCCAGGCTGCGCAGACCATCTCCCTGTCACGTGACTTCTCGCGGCGCGTTGGTGTGCCGTCGCATCGAGATGAACTCGGCCATCTGGCACAGACCTTTAACAACATGTTGGAGAGCCTTGAGGGTGCTTATCGCATCCAAGAGCGGTTTGTCTCGGATGCTTCACATGAGTTGCGTGCGCCACTTACAGTTATTCAGGGCAACCTTGAGCTTCTCCACCGTCAACAGTCCATGCCCGAAGTTGAACGGGCTGAGGCACTGGCTGAGGCCGAACGCGAGGCTGCTCGCCTGGGGCGGTTGGTCGCCGAACTTCTCACCCTGGCACGAGCCGATGCTGGTGTCGTGATCAAACACAATCCTGTGGATCTGGATGGCGTAGTGCTTGAAGCCTTTCACGAAGCACGCCAATTAGCTCACGGCCAGATACTTGCTCTCGAACCCTTTGAACCTGTCAGAGTTGACGGTGACGAGGATCGTCTCAAGCAGCTTATCTTGATTCTTCTCGACAATGCTCTGAAATATACGTCTGCCGAGGGACGAGTCACACTTGGGCTAAGGAAACGAGACGGTAATGCGGAGATCATCGTCCAGGATACCGGTGTCGGTATTTCGGCAGAGGACTTGCTCCATGTTTTTGAGCGGTTCTATCGGGCTGATCCGGCACGGAGCCGCGATCCGGGCGGAACTGGCCTAGGATTGCCCATCGCGCGCTGGATTGCCGAACAACATGGGGGGCGTCTTACACTCAGTAGCGAGATGGGCAGGGGTACAACTGCCATAGTTTCGCTGCCCGTCAAAGCTTAGGGGAGATCCATGAACGAGCATAGTCGAGGAACAGCCTTGATCACAGGGGCATCCAGCGGGATCGGCGCAGCCTTTGCCCATCGCCTTGCTGCGGAAGGCTATGAACTTGCACTGGTTGCACGACGAAAAGAGCGCCTGGCAGCCCTTGTCTCTGAATTGAACCAACAATACCGTACCGTTGCCAAATTCCTGGTCGCAGACCTGTCCAATGACAGCGACATAGCGCAGATTGAAAGTCATATCATCGAACTTGAAAACTTGGAAATCGTGATTAATAACGCTGGCTTTGGCACGACTGGCAAGTTTGTCCAAATCGATCTCAAAAATCAGATGGATTTGGTTTGGGTTCACGTTATTGCGGCAATGCGGCTCTGCCGTGCGGCTTTACCAGGGATGGTTGCCCGAACCAAAGGGGCGATTATTAATGTGTCTTCGATTGGGGCATTTCTGCCAGCACCCGGAAACGCAACATATAACGCAACCAAAGCCTTTCTGATCAGCTTTTCGGTAGTGCGGTGAGATTATCTCGCACCTGGCAAATTGGGTGGTGGGATGGGGTAGGATGGGGCGATGAACACAAAAACCCCTACCAACTCACGACCAGCCTTGGAAACCTTGGCGTGCATCAATGAACGCTGCACGCTGTACGGCCAACCAGGACAGAACAATCTCACGGTACGCAAGACCTATGGGCAAGATGGCATCCGCTACTTGCGCTGTCGCTGCTGCGGGGCGGAGTTCAGCGAGCGGAAAAACACGGCGTTATGGAATACGAAAGTGGCTGAAGAAAAGGCGGTGGCCGTCGCCGAGCATTTGGCGGAGGGCTGTTGTCTGAAAGCGACGGCACGATTGGCACAAGTCCATCCCAGCGTGGTGACGCGCTTGAATCGGAAAGTTGGTGTCCATGCTGAAGCCTTCCATGACGAGCGCGTGCAGGATCTGAAAATCGTGGCGCTGGAGGCCGATGAGCGGCATGGCTATGCACAGGATAAACGTCAGCCGCAGTGGGAAGCGGAGGTCATCGACCCAGCGAGCAAGTTTGTGGTATCGCATATGCAAGGTCAGCGCGATGAAGCGCTCATCCGGCGTTTGCTGGAAGATTCAGCCAAGCGCCTTGCCAATCGTCAGCATCTGGTACTGTTCACCGACGGTGAAGCCAGTTATGTCAGCTTGTTCCCAGCGATTTTTGGGCAAGCCTATCGTCCCAGTCGGCAGGGCAGTTGCGGGCGCTTTCCCGACGTGCGCTACCGTATCCCGCGCACGCTGGCGCATGTGCAAATCGTCAAGCGGCGCGAAGGGCAGCGCGTGGTAGAAGTCGATATCCGCTACGCGCATGGCTCCCAACGTTGCGTCCAACGTGTCCTGGAGCAACTGGGTTACACCACACCCAATACCTCCGCCATTGAGCGGCGGAACGGCACCGCGCGACGCATGAATGCTCATCAGGTTCGCCGTTCGTTGGCTTTTTCGCGACGGGATGACACCAAAATCGCGCTCGGCTGGTGGGGCTTGACCATCTACAACTGGTGTCGTCCACATCGCTCGCTGCGTCTGCGCTTGGCTCAGCCCCAAGGCAAAAAAAGTTCGAGCCGCGCACTCCGGCGATGGCACTGGGGCTTACTGACCACATCTGGGCAAGTCGTGATATCCTGCTCTGGCCGGTGTTTCCCTCCGCAGGTGCGAGCTGAGTTCATGTCACGACCAACTTTTGAGAGTCGCGCACTTTGGCAGACCGTTCTGATCCCGATCACCAACCACAAACGGCTCAGCAAGCTGGTAGACGAGGTTATTACTTACAGGGAGAGTCGCTGCTGCAAGCAGGCAATGACCCATGCGAATGACAGGCAAACCCCATATAGCTATGGTAGAATGTCACTAGAAAATTGCACGGTGCGTCATGCCGAGACCACTTTGGGACTGAAGATTAGACTTGGGGTGCGCCAGGGGAGACTCATGAGGTTGGCTATTCGATTAAGCACGTTCCTCACATATTCGCTACTTGGATCGGCGCTTGCCTCGAGGACACCGTGACAGACGCTATGCTCCCGGCCACATTGCTTGGAGATTATCCAGCCAAGGCGGTGCGTATCGTCGAGCCGTTTGGGGCGGGCGGTGGACCCGATCTGTTGGCGCGTGCCCTCGCCCAGCAGCTCTGTGAGCTATGGGGCCAGCCGGTGACAGTGGAGAACATCACCGGGGCGGGAGCCACGGCGGGCCCCGCGCAGGTCGCGCAGTCACCAGCCGACGGTTACACGTTGCTCATCAACACCAACGCCCAGGCCTACAGCGCGGCGTTGCAGAACCTCCCGTATGACCCCTTGCGGGATTTCATCCCGGTCATTCCGCTCACGAGCCAGCCCTACGTCTTGGTCGCAGGCGAATCGGCTGGTGTGACCACTGTGGGCGAGCTCGTCGCGGCGGCGAAGGCAAAGCCGGGTAAGCTCGTGTTTGGCTCGACCGGTGTAGGCACTGGCACGCACGTCGGAGTCGAGCGATTCAATCGGTCGGCGGGCATCAAGGCGCGGCATTTGCCTCCCCGACCGACCGATTCCATCGCCAACACGCTGGCCAACGTGATCGCTGGGCACACCACTTACTGCATATTGCCCATCGATATTGCCCTTCCCGCCATACGCGAAGGCAAGCTCATGGCACTAGGGGTAACGACCACGCGTCGCTCACCGCTGCTGCCGCAAGTGCCGACGATCGCCGAAGCGGGCCTCGCCGGATTCACCTTCCCGATTTGGTACGGCGTCTGGGTGCCGGCTGGCACGCCGACTGGCCTGGTTGACAAGCTGGTGAGGGACATTGGACGCGTGCTGGCCGCTCAGCCGATGCGCGACTGGATTGGCAAGCACGGCGGTGAGCCGATGACGATGACGCAGCCCGAGTTCGCGCGCTTCGTGCTGAGCGAGAGCGAAAGGGCGGCGCAGATCCTCAAGGCCGCTGGGAGCCAGCTCCAATAGTCGTGTGGGTCCGATAACTCGTCCGCCAACGTTTTTTCTCTCAAGCTGCTCATTGGTAGTCGTAGTGCAAGCCACCCACACCTCGGTGGGTGGGCGTGTCACGCCCACGTGCACCTCGACACCCGTTTTCTACCAGCAACTATGAGATTATCTCATATTACTATCAGCTTTTCGGAGAGTCTCCAAATGGAACTACGAGGAACAGGTGTCAAAATCCAGGCACTGTG
Source organism: Chloroflexota bacterium (assembly GCA_021325095.1). Classification (GTDB taxonomy): domain Bacteria; phylum Chloroflexota; class Anaerolineae; order Aggregatilineales; family UBA2796; genus JAJPHV01. Next base: position 137,834 of record JAJPHV010000112.1, read on the forward strand.
TCCAGGCTTTACTTACACAGGGTTTCATGACCAGCCAGAGTATGCGGCTTTTGATCGCACGGTGATCCCGAAAGCGTTGTGGTCGTCAGCGGACAAAGTAGCGGCTGAATCGCTCAGTGCACTGGGGCGAAGACAGGTGATTTGCATTCCCGGCTTCAACAACCGCTTACTTGTGGCTTTGTCACGCAGCAGCCTCACTGCCCCTCTGCTCCGCGCTGCTGCAAGTTCCGTCACAAGAAGCATTAGGGTCAATAAGTGACTCGGTCCAGCTTTGCTCTTGTTAACAAACTATCAATGCGATTGGCTTCAATCGAAGTCCAATTACAGGAGAATCTGAGTGACCACACCTCGATCTTATTCCTCAACGATTTTGGCCTTCTGCGGAATAATCGTGATCGGAATCGGGCTTTACTTCGTATTTCTGCGTCCGCCACTGTTGCCAGAAGATGTCCGCTTTACTGGGCTTTCTGCTTCAGATATTCAATCATCCTTGCCGGGTCTCAGCACCTGGCTTCGTTGGGTATTTACTGTAATGGGTGGCTTTATCGTAAGTTCGGGGCTGTTCACGGTTTATTTTGCAATTACCTCGTTTCGGATGCGGGCGCGTGGTGCAGGATGGATTGTGAGCCTCAGTGGACTAGCCTCGATTGGATCGATGAGTCTCGTCAACCTCTTCGTTATTCACTCGGATTTCCAATGGATTCTGCTTGGCCTGGCACTAATATGGGGAAGTGCCGTGATACTGTACCTGCGCAAAAGATAGCAGCCTGTGTGCTGCCGGTCAAGATTCCGGCAAGCCGTTGGCTGTTGCATACGGATTACGGACTGCAATCCATAATAGAGGCATCTTCTACTCCCAATAGCATTCAATTTCCTCAGGATTCCATCAACCTAACCTCAGTCACCCATCAGGAAATACGGCGACAATTTCCCCAAAAGACTTGATCGTTGGCTTTGGAGCCAAATGACAACACAGGCTCCCTTAACAATGGTCGCCACGTCAGGTCAAGCACAACGGATGGTGTAGCCGATAGATGGGAGAAGATGCACGTCATGGCGGAGTTCATTCAGACTTACGGCCAGTCGGTGGCCTATGGGCTGTTTATTTTGATCTTGATCTTGCTCCTGCTTTACATTGTGGTTATGCGCCCAAAAGCGACCTGCTGCAGTACAAGCCGCCAGCCTGCCGATTCTGATCGCCATAACGAAAAGTTGGGCAGTACGATAATGGCAGAGAAGCGGTCAGAATAGCCAAGTAAAAACCCCGTGCCCAAGGTTGCTTTGAAGGGTGAGCCTCGAATACCCAACGTGCAATGGAAATGACTGTAGAGCCCGAACACATCACGCTGCCCGTCCACAACCTGGCTTATGCCGGAGGAGGGGCGCTCACTATCGAGCGTGTCCCTGCTCACACCCCTGGGGTCGTTCAGATCTATATCAACGCGGCTGGCAAAGCAGTACTTGACCTCGCCATCGGCTGAAAATCCCCCGTTTTCCCCAGGATTTTTCTCTACTCTCAATTCATCAGGAAAACATCAGTATTGCCTCAGACCACCATCAGGAACGAATGCGATGCTATTGACCGTAGATAACGGCAATTGAGCGCTCCCAAGCAATGCCAGGAGCGCTTCGGTGAGGAGGAAAGGCATGTTCAAAACAAACGTGGCGGAACCACAAACGATCACCGCTGTCCGTGACCCCGTCTGTGGCATGGAAATCGATCCAGACCAGGCTTACGCATCTCGCAGCGTCGCTGAGGAGGTGTTTTATTTTTGCTCGAAGCGCTGCGTGGAGCAGTTTGACCGCGAGCACTTGGCGTCGGCCACCACCGGTGTTGCGGATGCGGCAGGGGCGCGCTGGATTGAGCTGCCCGTCGCCGATCTAAACGGTAATCATGGGGCGGATCATCTAGCGGAACGCCTCGCCAAGCTGTCGGGTGTCCGCAAAGTAACCGCCAACGCGAAGGCAAAATTGGTTCGTGTCGAGTTCGACACGGCTGCAACCAGTGTCGAGTCCATTATCAATTGTGCTGATGAGGCCGGTTACGCTGTAGGACATGCAACCACTCGGCTCGCCATCAAAGGGATGGACTGCGGGTCTTGCGTTGCCACGATTGAACAGGCACTGAAGCAAACCTCAGGGGTTCTTGAGGCGAACGTTAATCTTGCCACCACACAGGCCCAAATCGAATATGTCCCCGGCCTTGTCGATACAGCCGGGTTAACCAGAGCGATTGAAGCGGCAGGCTATCGAGCCACTGAGGTGGTCTCTGCATCTGAAACCGTCGTGGACCGCGAAGCGCAAGAGCGTGACCGCGAATATCAGACTCTGCTGCGTAAGTTCTGGTTTGCAGCCGTCATTTCCGTCCCGGTGGTCATTTTGTCGTATCCGCAGTTCTTTCCAGTGCTGCGCGACCTGTTGCCAAAGGGAAGTGAAGCCCTGCGACTCGTGTGGGGCTTGCTGGGCGTGATTACTGTTCCCGTCCTTGCCTGGTCTGGCAGCCAGTTCTTCAGCGGCGCATGGTCCGCTCTCAAACATCGCCAGGCCAACATGCACACCTTGATCTCGCTGGGCATTTCAGCCGCGTGGATTTACTCGACTGTCGCAGTGTTATTCCCGCAGCTTTTCCCGTCGTCCGATTTGGCTGAGGTGTTTTACGATGTAACCGCTGTCGTCACCGCGCTGGTTGTCCTGGGACTGGCCCTGGAAATAAAAGCGAAAGGGCGCACCAGCGAAGCGATCAAAAAGCTCATCGGACTTCAGGCGAAGACAGCCCGTGTAGTTCGGAATGGGACTGAAGTCGATATTCCCGTCGAGGAAGTGCTGGTCGGTGACACGGTGGTCATGCGCCCCGGCGAGAAGATACCCGTCGATGGTGTCGTTCTGGAAGGCAATTCATCCGTCGATGAGAGCATGATCACCGGCGAATCGATCCCGGTCGAGAAACGCCCAGGCGACCAAATCATTGGCGCGACGATGAACCAGACTGGCAGCTTCTCCTTCCGCGCCACCAAGGTTGGGAAAGACACGGCGTTGGCGCAGATTATTCGTCTGGTTCAGGATGCGCAAGGTTCCAAAGCGCCCATCCAGCGCGTCGTTGACCAGGTTTCTCATTACTTTGTGCCAACCGTTATGATCTTGGCTGTCGCGGCAGCCGTTGTCTGGTTTGTTTTCGGCCCCCAACCAGCGTTCATCTACGCCCTGATTGTTTTCGTCACGACGCTGATTATTGCCTGCCCATGCGCACTTGGACTCGCCACGCCGACCAGCCTGACCGTCGGCATTGGCAAAGGGGCCGAGCAGGGCATTCTGATCCGCTCCGGTGACGCACTCCAGACGACCCAACGGCTCCAGACCATCGTTCTGGACAAGACTGGCACCATCACCAAGGGTAAGCCGGAACTCACCGACGTCCTTGCAGAGACCGGCTTCGAAGAGGATGCCGTACTCTGGCTGGCTGCATCAGTCGAGCGAAACTCCGAACATCCGCTGGCAAATGCCATTGTCGAAGGCGCGAAAGCGCGCGGGTTGAAACTGCTAAAGGTGACGAACTTCAATGCCATCCCCGGTCACGGCGTTGAAGCGCACGTCGCTGACCGAGACATCCTGCTCGGCAACGCCAAGCTGATGGCAATGAAAGACATCTCGCTGGGGCGACTCGAAGCTGAGGCGCGTCGCCTGGCCGACGATGGCAAGACTCCGATGTTCATCACGATTGACAAGAAGGCAGCAGGCATCATCGCTGTTGCTGACACCGTCAAAGAAGACTCAGTGGCAGCCATCGCTGCGTTCAGACGACTGGGGCTTGAGGTGGTGATGATCACGGGCGACAACCGGCGAACGGCACAAGCCATCGGACGACAGGTGGGCGTAGACCGGGTGCTGGCCGAGGTCTTGCCCCAGGACAAGGCGCACGAAGTGCAAAAACTTCAGCTTGAGGGCAAGAAGGTGGGCATGGTTGGCGATGGCATCAACGATGCGCCTGCGCTCGCCCAGGCGGATGTAGGCTTTGCTATCGGTACAGGGACAGACGTTGCCATCGAGGCCGCCGATATTACGCTGATCAGTGGCAGTCTCAAAGGCGTCGTGACTGCCGTCGAAATCTCGAAAGCAACCATGCGCAACGTCTATCAAAACCTGGTCGGGGCTTTTATCTACAACACGCTTGGCCTGCCCATCGCCATGGGCGTCCTTTATCCGTTCTTTGGCCTCTTGCTAAGTCCGATACTGGCTGCCGGTGCAATGGCTGCCAGTTCAGTCACCGTGGTAACGAATGCCAACCGCCTGCGTGGTTGGAAACCGAAGGAGCTACTGAAATGACACCGACGAATATCCTGGTCATTCTGGGTGGATTGGTTTTGATTGCTGGTATCGCTTGGTTCTTCTGGGGGCCGCGTCAAGGCGGACTTCGTGCAGCGGTCACATCGAGCGGCTATCAGGAGGCGATGGTGCTGGTCAAAGGCGGTTATACACCCGACATTATCGTGGTGCAGCACGGCAAACCGGTTCGGCTGAACTTCCGCCGCGAAGAAACGGCAGCCTGCTCCGAGATGGTCGTGTTAGGTGATTTTGCCAAGAGTGCCAAACTGCCCGAAGGCGAAACCGTGCCAGTGGAGTTCGTGCCCGATGAACCTGGGGAGTACGAATTCACCTGCCAGATGGGAATGATCCGGGGCAAGCTGATTGTCGAGTAAATGGCGCGCAGTGCGGGCAATTTTGAAAGCCATTGCCCATACTGCCCAATTGGAATGTTATGCACTGCACATCGGTAGGGAGTGGATGAAATGGTACACGAACAACCATCCCGGTTCAGTTTCCTCAAGTCGAAAACGGGTGTGGCGATGGTCGCTTTCCTGGCGATTGCCGCCTTCTATCTGATTACCGAACACACGGCGCATGTCTTTGGCCTCTTACCGTATGGGCTGCTGTTCCTTTGCCCGCTGTTGCACCTGTTTATGCACAGTGGGCATGGGGATCACGGCGGACACAGCGACAACATTGAAAACCATGCGCAGCATTCTGAAGGAGGCCAGCGATGAATGACGAGTTTCCAGCCTATGGCCTCTGGTCGCTGGTGATCATGAATGCCGCCGTGTTCATCCTCTTCGCATTCAGCTTCGCGCGCCCACGCACGGCCCGCGATTGGCGCTCCTTCGGAGCCTTCGCCGCCTTTCTGGTGGCGCTTTTCACGGAAATGTACGGTTTTCCATTGACGATCTACCTGCTTTCGGGGTGGCTCGGCAGCCGTTTCCCAGGACTGGACTTGCTTTCGCACAACGTTGGACACCTGTGGTCGACGCTCCTGGGCTGGCAAGGCGATCCGCATTTCAGCCCGCCGCACCTGTTAAGCTACCTCTTCATCGGTGGTGGGTTTGTCCTGCTGTCCAGTGCCTGGGACGTACTCTACAAGGCGCAGCGGGAGCATCATCTTGCCAAAACGGGACCGTATGCGCGGGTGCGTCACCCGCAGTACGTGGCGTTTACGCTTATCATGGTCGGGTTCCTGCTCCAATGGCCGACTCTGCTCACCCTGATTATGTTCCCGATTCTGGTGATCATGTACGTGCGGCTGTCACGGCGCGAGGAACAGGATGCGCAGGTGGAATTTGGCGAGGACTACACGCAGTATGCAGCCAATACTCCAGCCTTCTTCCCACGTCTTGGGAGACGCCGACTGACGACCCCAACTGACCTCAATCAATCTACCTCTCATTCTTAGGAAGGAACGCTTCAATGAGTGACAAATGCCATGTCGAATCAATCCAAAAGATGGCGACGCCAGAGGAGTTGGAAGCAACGACCTCAACGCTTTTGGTCATTTATGGAATGGGCTGCCCGAATTGTGCGGCCCGTGTCCGGAACAGCCTGCTCTCGATCACGGGCGTAGTTGACGCCTATGTAGACCACATCGCGGGCATGGCTCACGTGGTGTTCAACCCAAACTTGACTGCTTCACAGGCGTTGATCGACGCCGTGGCGCGTGCCGGGGGCGATGAGCGGCATGAATATGTAGCTGCACGATTACGATAGGCGTCGCAGTACATAGGAGCCAACCTGTAGGCAATTCGGCTCGCTCGACCATACGCCATTTAGCGCTCACACCTTCAAACAAAATTCAGTTAACGTTGGATTTGCCGCAATTTGCGCGTTTGCAACCCCTTGAAGGAGATACCGTAATGACAAACAAGATTCCGCCCACTATCACAAGACTGCTATTTGCTGTTGGCCTGGCTCTTGCCGTCTTGTCCTGGTCGTTTCTCAGCTCCTCAACTGCCGTAGCGCATGAAAAACCGGTGACCGGAACGGTCTGGGTGGCCGACGAATACGGCAACAGCATTACCGTAATCGATGCCGCTACCAACAAGGTGGTGACGACGATCACTGGGATCGAAGGCCCGCACAATCTGCAAGTGTCGCCAGATGGCAAGAGCGTGTGGGCAGTCAGTGGGCATAAGTCGCTGGCCTTGATGATCGATGCCACGACCTACACGCTTCATGGCACAGTTTCCACCGCAAAAGAGCCTGCACATATCATCCTGACCCCGGACGGCAAAACTGCCTACGCAACAAACGGCGGCGATAATACGGTCACGGCCATTGACGTCGCCACGATGAAAGCCATTACGACCATCCCGGTGGGTGAATATCCACACGGACTGCGGCCCAGCCCTGACGGGAAGTGGGTGTATGTAGCCAATGCAAAGGGTACGACACTCAGTGTGATTGAGACTGCGACTAATCGCAAGGTTGACGACATTGAAGTCGGCCAGAGGCCGGTGCAGGTTGGGTTCTCGCCGGACGGTAAGTATGTCTACTTCTCGTTGAATGCAGAGAACGCAGTTGGCAAGGTGGATGTGACAACGCGCAGGCTAATTGACAAGGTCAAGGTTGGCGTCGGCCCGATCCAGGTCTTTGTCACTCCTGATAACAAGTCAGTGCTGGTCGCTAATCAGGGGACTAAAGACAAGCCCAGCACCACGGTTTCGATCATTGACGCAGCGACCTTTTCGGTGGTCAGCACAGTCGAAACGGGGAAAGGCGCACATGGTACGGTGATCGATCCGTCGGGCGAGTATGCCTACATTACAAATATCTATGGCAATGACGTGGCCGTAATCGACCTCGCTGAACGGAGAGTGATTACGAACATCCCGACTGGCGTTGGGCCAAACGGCATTAGCTTCTCGCCGCTCGCACCAGCCCCCGCGTCAGCATCCGAAATCAAGTTTTCGTTGCCTCACGATGAAGAAGCCGACATGAAGGACATGGATATGGGCAACTGACAGAATCGTTTAAACCTACCAATTGATTCTGCACGCCTGCTGTCGGCATCACAGAAATGGTTGACAGCAGGCGATTTTGCACCATTTTGAAGCCAATATTCCAAGTTGGGCACTCAAGCTGATGGAGTAAATGATGAGGAGCTTTATCAAGATAGAGTCCCAATCTCACTCCATCAGTCAGGACTCCACACTAAATTCGCATAATAGCGAAGTCAAGAATAGCAGGCGAATGATCGTATCGGGAGAGAGCTATGGTCAACGACCCCGTTTGTGGAATGGCTGTGGATGAAACGAAGTTAACCGGTCAGTCAGGCTACAGCCGACAGGCTTACCTGGGTAAGTCTGAATACAAAGGACAAACCTATTATTTCTGCTCGGCCAACTGCAAACGTCACTTTGACCACAGCCCGGAATACTATCTCGATAGGCAATCCCGTCCAACGAATGCGAAGGATGATTCAAAAGGTTGAACACCATCGTGTCGAATCACTGCGGTCACCGCCAATCGCGCAAGGATGAGCAGATCTAACCGGACTCCACATCGACCCACTCAGCAAGCGCTGAATTCCAATTGGTCGCCCTTCCCCGGCTTGCTCGGCCAACTGCCAGCCATTTTTGCGTGGCACATCGTTCGGAAATGCAGCAGCGCAGAAGTAAGGTGTTGTTTACGGAAAGAGGGAAAAAGCGATGTTGAGCAACACGGTGCAGCTTAGGAGACGTTCATCGGATGAGGAGTATGATCGGCATTGGTGTCCAAACTCACAGACCTATGCACCAGCGGACGTCCTATTGCAGTACCTTCGGGCCGGTTGGCAACTGGATAATTTGGTGACTGTACAGAGCTTCTTTCATGGCGCTTGTCGTCGATCCGACGTTTTCTATTTCAGGCTGAACCTCGGAGACATCGTCCTAGAAATGCCTGTCCTGGCGAACCCAGTAGTTTTTCAGATTGTGGAGAACAATCGGTTAACACAAATTCCCTGGAACAGCGAGGCTCATGCGTCAGAGAGCTTCGCTAGTTCCTGTAATGTTTAGTCCGCCTCTGGGTGGCTCGCTTCTCGGAGCAGTCAACGTTCTGTATTGTCTGATCTGGCCGCAGCGTTAGCCAGCATGGGTTCAACTGATTGCTGTGGCTGCCCTCAGCCTCGTATCAATCGCGTGCGCTACACGCCTCAATGATCGTCCCATACTCGGTCAAATGTGTTGTACTTTTCGAACTTGCGCTTTGCCTGAGCAATGCGCCAAATTGCCTATGCTTTGCCCCGGCAAATGGCGCTGGTTCAGGACGCAAGCCTGGCATAAGCTATGGATAACGGGAGAGGGCTAGGGTACGCACATGCTAGTTTGGCGACGAGATTACGAAACGGCGATCCGGCAGGCGACACATCGCCTCGTCGGGGCTGGCCTGCAAGTCGTGCGAACCTTCGACCTGAAATCAGCGTGTGCCGACTCATCGGGCGTCTGCCCACATCACGGCACAGCACCATGCAACTGCCAGATGGCGATCCTCCTGGTTTATGGTGCAGCCGCACAACCGGCGACCCTGATGGTCCATGGATGCGACGGCCAAACCTCGTTTTCCTTGGTGGATGTACCTCAACAGCCGACGGATCCGGAGATCGAGTCGGCAATTCTACGCGCTATATCGTTCGATCATTTGCTCGTGGGCAATGAACCATGAACCAGCACTCGACTGAAGAACGAACTGCCATTCTGAACCGCCTGAAGTCGGCGGAGGGGCATCTGCGGGCGATTGTCGGCATGATGGAGACGGGTCGCCCCTGCGCTGAGATATTACATCAACTGGATGCAGTCGGAGCCGCGATAACGGTTGTTGGCTGCGCGCTGCGCGCCTGCGAGTTTCGAGACTGCACCGACATTATCTTACACAGCCCTGACACTGAAGCCCGTGCCGCTGAGGTGCGGCGACTGGAGGCCCTGTACGGCTTGCCTACCCAACGCTTTACGGTTAAGGAGATAAACCCTGATGAGCAACCCACTTGAGATGGAAATCAGCCTGCCAGTGACCGGTATGACCTGTGCTTCGTGCGTCGCTCACGTCGAACGAGCGCTCAAGGAATTACCCGGCGTTTCAAAAACGGTAGTCAACCTGGCGGCTGCCAAAGCCAGCATATCCTACGATCCGAAACAAATCGGACTGGCAAATTTTCAGCGAGCGGTGGCTGACGTAGGCTATGCCGTGCCTACGGCGGAACTGTCGCTCGACGTGCGCGGTATGACCTGTGGCGCATGTGTGGATCATGTCGAAGGGGCGCTGAAAGCATTGACGGGTGTGGAGAACGCAGTGGTTAACCTCGGCCTGGGTACAGCGCGCGTCCAATACATTCCGGGCGTGGTGACGACTAACCAGATGAAGCGTGCTGTGCGCGAGGTCGGCTACGAGGCCACCGAACGGAGCGCTGCCGCCGATGCTGTTGACCGCGAGCGGCAAGTGCGTGAGGAGGAGCTTAAACGCCAGGGACGCAACCTGATCATTGCCGCGTCGATTGGGCTGCTGGCCATGATCGGTACGTTTTACGATATGCTTGGCCCATTCAAGGCAATCGTACCCGAATGGTTGTCGTATAAGTGGCTAATTGGTCTGCTCACGACGCCGCTGATCTTCGGCCCTGGTCGGCAGTTCTTTACGAACTCGTGGCGCGGTCTGAAGCACGGCGTGACCGATATGAACCTCCTGTATGCGACAGGTATCGGCGCAGCCTATGGCATCGCTGTCATTAACACCTTGTTGCCCAATGCAGGCTTTGGCGGTGAAGGGGCCACGTTCTTCGAGAGTGCGGCGCTGCTCACCACGTTCATCGTGTTGGGCCGCTGGTTGGAGGCGTTGACGCGCGGGCGCACTTCCGAAGCGATCCGCAAACTGATGAAGCTCCAGCCCAAAATGGCCCGTATCCTTCGGAACGGCGCAGAAGAAGACATCCCCGCCGATGAAGTTGAGGTCGGCGATGTTCTGCTGATGCGGCCCGGCGAATCCATTCCGGTGGATGGCGTGGTCAGGGAAGGCTACAGCGCCGTTGACGAATCCATGCTGACTGGGGAAAGCCTGCCTGTTGAGAAGAAAGCAGGCGACGCCGTTATCGGCGGCACACTGAACAAGACCGGTGCGTTCAAGTTCGAGGCTATGAAGGTCGGCGCGGATACGGCGCTTTCGCAGATCATCAAGCTCGTCGAGGATGCCCAGGCGAGCAAAGCGCCGATTCAGAAGTTGGCCGATTGGGTCGCCGGACATTTCATCCTGGGCGTTCACCTGCTGGCAATCGTGGTTTTTGGCTTCTGGTTTTTCATCGGCTTCCGCTTATTCTTCGATCCGAATTCCAGCTTCATCCTCTCGCCCTACAAGCTGGGTGAGATCGGCGTGTTCGGCTTCTCGCTGCTGCTCTCCGTCACGGTGCTGGTAATCTCTTGCCCATGCGCGGTGGGGCTGGCGACACCGAGTGCCATGATGGCTGGCACGGGCAAAGCTGCCGAACACGGTGTACTGTTCAAAGGTGCAGAAGCTATTGAGAATGCCAGCAAGTTGCAGACCGTCGTTTTCGACAAGACCGGCACGCTGACTCGAGGCGAGCCGTCCGTGACTGATGTGATTGTGGCTGGAAACGGAATAGCAGATCATAAGCCAGCCGATCTGCTTCGTCTGGCCGCTATCGCCGAGAAGAACAGCGAACATCCATTGGGTGAGGCAATTGTCCGGGGCGCGGAAGCTAAGGGTTTGGCCCTCGTAGATGCTGTCTCGTTCAACTCGATCCCAGGTCACGGCGTCGAGGCGAAGGTTGATGAACAGCTCGTGCTGATCGGCAATCGCAAATTGATGCGCGAGCGCGCTGTAGACTTCGGAGTGCTGCTGCCGCAGGCTGAACGGCTCGAAGGCGAAGGCAAGACCGTCATGTTCGTCGCAGTGGATGGGCAACCGCTCGGCCTGATAGCCGTCGCCGATACGTTGAAGCCGTTCTCTGTCGAAGCGGTCAAGAAGCTCCACAGGTTTGGGCTGGAAACGGTCATGATCACGGGGGACAACCGGCGCACTGCCGAAGCCATCGCCCGGCAAGTCGGTATCGATCACGTCATGGCCGAAGTGCTGCCACAGGACAAGGCTGAGGAAGTCAAGAAGCTCCAGATGCTAGGCAAAAAAGTGGCAATGGTCGGTGACGGTGTGAACGACGCTCCGGCGCTTGCCCAGGCAGACGTCGGCATGGCGATTGGTTCCGGCACGGACGTAGCGAAGGAAACGGGGGACGTCATCCTGATCAAAGACGACGTGCAGGACGTGATCGTTGCCCTGGAAATTGCACGGGCTACGATGCGCAAGGTCAGGCAAAACCTTTTCTGGGCCTTCGTTTACAACACGCTGGGTATCCCACTCGGCGCGGGGCTGTTCTACCCGTTCCTGCGCCTGGTGGTCAGCCCTGAACTGGCGGGCGCGTTGATGGCGGTAAGTTCCGTGTCCGTCACACTCAATACACTGCTGCTGAAGCGCTTCACGCCGTCGATTCAGCTCGGTGAGGGCAACGCAACGCCGGACACCAAGGCTGCCCATGCACGCCTCACCCCTGCGGCCACGAACAGCAGGCAGTCGTCCAACGGATGAATTCGGCAGTATCGATAGGGCAGGCATTTGCGCACAAGATGGATCGCGTTACGCAATACAAGGGCCAGCCTGCCCTTAGCGTGAAACCTTCGGAACAAGTTAGGAGTCAACGTGGAAAAGATCGTGATTGTCCTCGCCATGCACGGCGCGCCACCCAGTGATTTCTCAAAGCGCGAGATGGCCGAATTATTCAGCCTGCACAGCCGGTTGGCATCGGCGTCAGAGATGGAGCGTAGGGCGCTTCAGCCCCGTTACGCGGAACTGGACACCAAAATGCGTGAGTGGCCGCGCACATCGAGCAATGACCCGTTTTATGCTGCATCCCAGGAATTGGCTGAACACCTTCGCCAGGCAACTCATTGCGAGGTAGTCGTCGGATTCAACGAGTTTTGCAGTCCAGGTCTGGACGAGGCGCTCGATCAAGCGGTCACGAAAGGTGCTGAGAAAGTGGTCGTAGTGACACCGATGACGACACGTGGCGGTGAACACGCAGAGGTTGACATCCCGCGTGCCATACAGGAAGCCACCGAACAGCATCCCGGAATAGCCTTCCGCTATGCATGGCCGTTCCCTGTGCCAGAGGTCGCACAACTCCTCGCAGACCACATCGCCCATTTTGTTTGATTGATCGAATCCTATTGGGAGGTCATCGATGGAACATCAACCGGTTGAGACAGAAATCGCACGTAAAAGCGCCTTGATTTATCTGCCGATTTCGCTAGGGATGGCGCTGCTATTTGTGGTAACTGCCAGCGTGGTCGGTAATTATCCACTCGTAGCGAAGATTGGTGGAGCTTTTTGGATCGGCTTGCTCAGTCTGATCGTGTCGATGCCCGTCGTCACATCGCATGTCAAGAGGCAGCTACGCGGACAAGGGTCGTGAAACCCTTGTAACCAATGGCCGATCTGCCCGGAGTGGAGTAGGATCAGTTCATGTCCATTTCGACTTCGCCTATCCGCGTTATTCTGGCTGACGACCATGCTGTGGTACGTGCGGGCATTCGCCAGTTCATGGGGCGTGCCGGCGACATCCAGATCATTGCTGAAGCCGAAGATGGCGAGATGGCAAAAGCGGCCATCGAACGCCATCTGCCGGATGTGGCGGTACTGGACATCCAAATGCCGCGTGCCACAGGCATTGAAGTGACTCGCTGGGTACGTGCTAACCATCGCACCGTTGGCGTGTTGATCCTGACTGCCTACGACGACGATCCCTACGTCTTGGCGGTCCTTCAGGCGGGAGCGAATGGCTACGTCCTGAAGACAGCCTCGCCGGACGAAATCGTGCAAGCCGTCAGGGATGTTCATGCCGGAAAATCGGTCCTGACCAACACCATTGCCCAGAAATTGATGTCGCACCTCTCCGGCCAGGCTCAAGCGGCCCCGGTTGACCCCCTCACGGATCGGGAGCTAGAAGTATTGGCCCTGACTGCAAAGGGTTATACCAATAAAGCGATTGGTGTGCAGTTAGGAATCAGCGACCGAACCGTACAAGGCCACCTGGCGCACATCTTTGAGCGACTTCGGGCCACCAGCCGCACTGAGGCCGTCATGCGCGCCGTGTCGTTGGGTTGGCTGTCGCCCGATCTGGACGCGCCGAGTGACCGTTGAACGAATGACTCGGCATCCTGACAACCCTGCCCCGTCGCGTGGGGTACGCTGGCGGGGCCTGATTCCTCAACTGTTCGTGATCATCATCCTGCCACTCACGATCCTGTTACTGGCTATTCCCTTTGGCAGCCTGATGCTGCACCAACAGGCGATGCGCGTCCTGGTGGGTGAGCGGGATGAACGGACTGCCCGTTCCGTCGCTCGCGCTCTCAACGAGCAGCTCAATCATCGGGCCGCCTCGGTGCGAAGCATCGCGCTGCGGGCGCTCGATAAGGTATCGCCCAGCAACATCTTGTCTGATTCAGATTTTCTGCTGCCCGATTTTGACGGTGGGCTGGCCTTGTTTGCGCCGGATGGTCGCCTGCAAGCGGCCACAGGAAGCCGTCGCGGATTGAACAGTCCGGGTCTGACAGACCTGCTGCAACGTGCGGGCAAGATACCCATCTTCTCAGCTCCATTCGCCGACTCAAGCACCGGTGAGTTTTGGGTACTGGTCGCCGCTTCCAGCGACCGTGCCTCGATTGCGGTTGGCGCTTTTTCGGCGACAACGCTGATTCAGCGAACCCTGGCAGATGCCTTCACGTCCGGCGATCTGACCTCCGCGGTGGTGTTAGATGCCAGTGACCAGCCCCTGTACCTGACCGGCTCGCTGCCGTTGTCCAGGCAAGTTACGGATCACCCAGGTATCGCGGAAGCACTGCGTGGCGAGAGCGGCACGACTTTTGTCCAGACGCCGGACAGCGGCGAACACGTTGTCGCCTTCAGCCCGGTTGCTCCCGTCGGGTGGGCGCTGGTCATCGAAGAGCGCTGGGAGCTTGTGGATAATTCTCTGCTGCGCACCACTCAGGTCGCGCCGTTAGCCCTCGTACCACCGCTGCTGTTAGCGTTGGTAGCTCTGTGGTTTGGTATCCGCCAGATTGTGCGACCCCTCCAAACCCTTGAAGCGCGCGCGGCAGACCTGGCCTGGGGGCGGTTTAATGCCATAGAAGTGCCAGTCGGCGGTATTGCCGAAATTCGCCGTCTGCAAGCCGAACTGATTCACATGGCCCGCAAGGTCAAGCTGGCTCAGGAAAGCCTGCGGGATTACATCAGTGCGATCACCACCGGTCAGGAAGAAGAACGCCGCCGTCTGGCCCGCGAACTCCATGACGACACCCTGCAAGCGCTAATTGCGCTCAACCAACGCACGCAGCTTGCGCTCTTGTCGATAGGCAACGCTCCGGTTGCCGCCTCGCTGGCCGAAATTCAGACGCTGGCTGAACAAACGATGGCGAATTTGCGACGCCTGACCCGTGCTTTACGGCCCATCTATCTGGAGGATTTGGGCCTGGTGACTGCGCTGGAAATGCTGGCACGGGAAGCTAGCCAGAGCATCAATTTGCCAGTCGAATTTCACCGGATTGGCTCCGAGCGACGCCTGGCCTCTGAGGTGGAGCTGGCCCTCTACCGGATGGCACAAGAAGCGCTGAATAATATCGCCCGGCACGCTCAGGCCTCGCATGGCTCGCTAACGATAAATTTTACTCCAGAGACGGTAACGCTCATCGTATCGGATGATGGACGTGGTTTTAGACTGCCTGAGACTCCGGCGGAATTCGCGCCACAAGGACACTTTGGCCTGCTCGGTTTGCATGAGCGTTCCGAACTGATCGGCGCGCATCTCGATATTCGTTCTGCTCCTGGTCAGGGTACTCAGGTCACAATAAGATTGCCAATACCACCCGTTCATTCAACATAGCCTACAAAGGAGAAGAGGGATGCCTGGCATCCCTCTCCACTGCTTACTTGTGATGTTCGCCGGGTTGATGGGCCTTGCCGACATACTTTTCCGGCTCTTTGTCGAACGACTTCTTGCAGCCAGGTGAGCAGAAATAGTAAGTCTGGCCCTTGTACTCGGACTTACCGGCGGCAGTCTTGGGATCGATGTCCATGCCACAAACCGGGTCTTTCACCATTGGATTTTCACCTCCTTTCAGCGGGCGAATCTCGTCCAGATTATCCATGAATGCACCAGCGTGGGGAAATGGTTCCAGTGCTGCCCGTAATTCCCCACGCAGGGGTGGTGAGGCTTGAATTATCTCGGCAAGGTGAGGCAAGATGATTTGGGCCATGGCAAAATCATAGGCCACTTCCGTATTCATCCGATTATTGCGGTCAAAAAGCCCCACGCCTTCCAACGACCAGGCATTCGCCAGATAGACGGCGATCTCGTCCCGAATCGAACTGGGCAGATATATACCGTGATGCCTCAACAGTTGCTCAACGTGCAGCACGGGCCGCAGTGCTTGGCGTTGCCCACGCAAGAGGCGATGGACTTGTCGCCGAGCCGAGATCAGATCACGAATGCAGGAGCGCAAAAACATACTTTCCCCATCCAGCATTCCAGTTCGTCGTGGAATACATTTGATCGATGCTGGTGCGGTATGCGGCCAATCGATGATCGTGGTTTTCGATAGGAGAACCTTATCTGTCCAGTCAAAACGTGCCGAATCCATCGTCCCGATAAGGAGTAAATTGGGAGGATAAGGGATTGGCTCGGTCAAGTGCGCACATGGCAAATGCATGATTTGCCCATGCCGGAGCTGGAATGCCACCTCTGAAAAGAAGCCTCGTAGTTCATCGGGGCTGATGCGCATCAGACAGGCGATCAGCACTCTTTGTGCATTCTCCGGCTGCCAGGCTTCTTCGATGAGAGCTAAGATTTTCCCCGCGATGAGTCGCGTTTGGGCCTCAGCGAACAACCCAACGTTGCCGGTTTGGCCCGCCCACCACGCATGACCATCCAATATCTGGCAGTGTAAAGACTCACCGCCTAAAACGCTGACCAGACTCTGAACCAGTGCCAGCTTGCCGCTTTCAGACGGCCCGATCAATATCGCCAGCGGTTTGGATTTAAGGGCGACATAGCAGTTGACGATTGACGCCGGGTCTGCCTGTAGGCCCATTTCGGCTGCCCTGTCGATCAAGCCGGTGACCTTGTCGCATTCTGGCCCCGATTGCGCGCCAGTTGGCGTTTGCATTGCTGTGTGGCCTTCAAGGCCGAACATCCTTAGGTCCTCTATAGGTCGATTAGACGTGTCGTTGACCCGCGCAGCTAATGTAACGCGGGCTAGGCAATGTGCCGAGCGCCAAATGGCGGGGCCAGACTACGCCAAACTGCCTATTGCGCTCGTCCACGGACGAGCCACAGGCCGAGTCCACCACTGAGCAGCGCGACAGCAACAATGCCAATAATCTGCCCGACAGGTTTCGAGCGATCCAGCACGTGCGGTTCGCCAGATGCTTCCTGCATGGTAGCCGGGCCAGCACTGGCGGTGGTTGATGCTGCTGTAACAGTCAGATCGGCTGTGGCTGTCCCACCGTCCTCGGTGACGGCACGAACCGTGTAGCTGCCCGGCGGTGTGTCGGCGGGGATGGTGAACGTTGCGGTGAAACCCCTCTCTTCCCCTTGGGCTGTCGCGGTAGCCTTTCCGAGCGGAATGGAACCTTTGGGACCTTCCAGTGTCAGGGTGAACACTTCATCTGGCTCCATCTCCGTACCCGTCACGGTGATCTGGCCGCCAGCAGCAGCGATAGTTGGCTGCACGGCGATGACAGGCTCGCCATGCGCCAACACAACGCCAACTCCAGTGAGCGCAAACATGAAGATTGCGATCAGGTTGCGAACTAGGAAGTTTTTCATTGCAGTGTTCCTACTTGAGATGAGCCGACACAGGTTGTAGGGTCGCATAAATTCCACTCACAACAATGATGACGAGGACGACTCCTGCAATAACCAATAGCCCTTTCCGCCTGGACGGGCTGAGATATGGACTGCGATCCAGAATAGGAACAAGGGCGAGTAACAGACCGAGTACAACCGGAACGATCACAAGCGCTCGTACACCCCACGTTGCTTCCGCGGGGAACAACCAGATGAACATCCACCAGGGTTTGGTTACCTCAGCGCCTGCCACGCCGGGTTGTCCAAGCGGTGCGGGCAAGAGTAAGCTCAGGCTGAGCGCCAGGCAGAAGACCAGTAGCCCGTAACCCGCCATCCGACGCACGTGAACGTTGAAGTGCGATTCGCCCTCGCCTACGGTGGCGCTAGTGGTCGCTTCCGGGGTGACTTTAGGCGAAATGCCGTGCTGTTTAACCAGGTAGAAATGAACCACGACCAGCAGCGCGAAGATCAATGGCAGAACGGCAGTGTGACCATCAAACAGCCGCGTGAGCAGGGGTACTGTCCGACTGAACTCGGCTGAGAACCAGGCTCCCAGGCCGCCGATCAGTTCTGCTGCTTCCTTATTGTGCTGCAGCGCTTCCAACCCCTCCTGATCGAACTTGAGTACCGACCCGGTGAAGGCCAACCCAAGCGTTACCGCCAGCAGCCCCAGGCCCACGAACCAGTTGATCTCCCGTGGGCGTTTGTAGGAGCCGGTGAACAGCACACGCAATAAATGCAGCAAGACCGTCACGGTCACGATCTGTGCCGTCCAGAAATGGATCGAGCGCACTAGATCGCCGAGGGGCGCACCTGTGATAATGTAGACCACGCTGTCGTGAGCGTCAGCCGGATGTGGGTGATAGAACTGCGCCAGGTAGATACCGGTGATGATGAGGATGATGAACCCCATAAAAGTGATTCCACCGAGCGTGTACGGCAGCGAGTTGGCGTGTTCTGGCACGTTGTAGGCCAATCCCCGCAGTCCCAGCCGCTCCGTTAGCCATTCGCCCAGTTTCGGACGAGGCGAGGATTGGATAGTTTCTGTCATCTCCTAACTCCTCTCTCAATTTGTTCAAGGCTGTATGAACGAGTGGACATCCGGAGTCAGGTGCAGAGGGAAAACCAGGGTGAGCGTGGCGTGTTTTACCGAAAATGGTTCCCATGCAGCGATCCCGTCTCTGACAGTCAATCGCCACTGATACCGACAGGGTTCCTCCAAATGTCAGTCTATCACTCTGGGCGGGCCATACCTAGCGTCCAATGGCGTGCGGACTTCGGGCGATTCTGCGCATATCGGCATACGCCATTTGGCGCATGACAGCCTTTGTTTCTGAGGGCTACGATAGATAGAAGGGGTTATGTCGCATCGGTGATCACGACCCACGAAGGACAGACTGCCCCCCTCAAGCCGCGCGCAGAACCTTGTTTATGCCGACTGGTTTGCTCCCGAATAAGGCTTAGACTTGCGCACCGCAACGCCTACCGCGATAATCGTCATCACCACCCCCACCGCTTTGATTGGGCTTATGTCTTCGCCAAATCCAAGAGCAGCTATCCCCAGGCCGAGAACGGGAACCAGGAAAAGCGCCATCGTCAGGCGTCCGAGGTCTTCACGCTGAACCAACCAGTACCAGACGGCTGTAGTGAACGACGTTCCGATGAGGGCCAGGAAAAGCAGTAATCCCACGAATTCGGCAGTCCAGAGCATCTGGCCGTCGCGTTCGATAAGGCTGGACAGGGCCAGCAACGGTAAACTACCCACGATGAGTTGCCAGGCTGCTATGGTCAGCACGCTACGCTGGTTCCCCATCGTCTTAAATATCACGTTGCCAGCAGACGATCCAGCGGAGGCTGCGAGGGCCAACATCGCGCCCGAAAAGCTCCCGGCATCCGCGGAGACCAATGCCGGGGAGACGATAAGCGTTACCCCAATAAGACCCAATGCGAGCGCCGTCGATTTGCCGGGCGTCAACTGCTCTTGCAGAAATATCGCGGCCAAGACAACGGTAATGAGGGGTTGAATGTTCCCCAGGACCGATGCAATTCCAGCACCCGCCTGACCCGGGCTGAGGAACATTCCAGCAAAGGCACCCGCAGGGGCAGCGAGCGATAGCATTAGCAGGCGGAGCCAGAGTCGGCGAGGTGGTCGCCAGGGTTGGCGCAGCACGATCACAAGACTGAGGAGTGCCACACCCGCAATGAGCGCCCTCAATCCAGCGAAGCGAAGGGGCGGTGCGAAGGTTAGACCGGCCTTGATCATCACAAAACACACGGCGTAAACCGCCGTAATAGTCACCAGAATAATGATCCGTGTCTTGTCCATCACGACGATTGGTTGACGCACTAAGAATTTTTCAAAGCCGCTGACCTTGCTTCCGCTCTCATCGATTTGAACCAGAAGATGTGATCAGGGCTGAACTGGGCGTGTTTCTGCTGATGTTCAGAGCGTTAGTGGCTTTCGCTATACAGTCGCTAGTATCAGCAGCCCCATCACCACCACCCCGCCTCCGAGGGCCAGGCGCACTGATTCCTTATGGTGCAGATTCCAGTGTGCCACGCGGTTCAACGTGGGACGGGCCGAAGCGATGATCAAGATAATCACCAGGGGCAGCACAAACACGAGGTTGTACAAGACCAGATAGCCATAGCCCAGAAGCGCGGTGGGTTGGAGCGCCAGCAGGCTCAACACGCCCAGGTAGACAGCCCCGCTGCACGGCACGGTGCAAAGCCCAATCAGGAACCCGCCAATCACCAAGGCGGGGACGGTTGCTTTTTTCCCCATCTGGTGAGCGAGTGTACCAACCCGACGGGGTGCCTGTAGCCGCCAACCGACATCGGGCAGGAAATAATCTTTCAACATCCATAAGCCGAACAGAATCGCCAACAGAGCGGCGAAACGCGCCGGAAGATGCTGGCGGGTGAAAAAGTCCAGCGATTTGAGCAGCCCGACACCGAGTGCCAGGTAAGTCAGAAAGACCGCTGCGATGTAAATGCAGCCCATGCCCAGCAAGCGTGCGCGGAGAGCCTTCGTATTTTGCTCTCCAACCTGAAGCGTCGAGGTCATGGCCGTAATAAACAGTAGCAAGACGGTGAATGCGCAGGGGTTGATTCCATCCACTGCGCCCGCCACGATGACGGCTGGCAACGTGATCTGAGGCAGGTATGTGCGCATACTCTCAGTTGGCGCGTTCGGGTGCCACAGCCCCATCAAAGCGACCGCGCCGAGCGCGAGCATCGTCAGAAGTGAAATAACGGTGATATTACGCAGACGAATGCTCATGATTTATACCCCCTCCACAATCAGTTTGCCCTGCATCGTGGGGTTGGCGCGCCCGCCACAGCAGATATCGCAGTAGAACGTAAAGATGCCCGGCTTATCTGGTGTGAAGGTAGCCGAATCGCTGCCCTGTGGTGGAGCAATAATACTCACGCCGAGTTCGTCGATAGCCCATTGATGCTTGCCGCCACCGTCCGTATGGTACGGGCTGTCCATGCTGGTGAGCCGCACGGTGATCGGCTTGCCCACTTTGACCCGAATTTCTTTCGTACTGAACCCGTCCATCGCCGCGCTGATGTCAACCGTATTGGCGGCGGAAGCGGGCGTTTTCGACGCGAAGGCCGAAACGAACAGATAGCCTGAAACACCGACAACGAGAACGACAATAACCGCGAAGGCGATTGCCCGAATCTTTTTCCGTTGCGTTTGCAGGGCTGCCCGTCGTTGTCTGGCTTTATGACTCATGGCCTGTTGCTCCTCAGTCACACAATCGCTATCTCTCCAAATTATCGTGTGCCACGACAGCCCTGTATATACGCAATTTGGCGTGTCAAGCATACGCTTCTTGGCCTGCGCAACGAGCAGGCATCCGGCTTCCACACGGCACGCTCTTGCCTTGATACGCAGATCTACCATCCATGCCCCCGCCAAATGGCGTAT
The DNA here is from genome assembly GCA_021325095.1 of Chloroflexota bacterium. Lineage (GTDB taxonomy): Bacteria > Chloroflexota > Anaerolineae > Aggregatilineales > UBA2796 > JAJPHV01. Next base: position 158,977 of record JAJPHV010000112.1, read on the forward strand.
TGCCAGTACGCCACAAGGGGGCTAATAATTCAGAAAATGTTTGCTGCCCAAATGTTGCCTGATTCGAGGTTTCAACCGAAGCCATCACTCACTTCGCAGCAGCGGCCTCGCTGCAAAGAGCAAAGGTAAGTGCCATGAATAATCCGACAATTCGTGTTGTGCTGGCTGATACGCATGGCCTTGCTCATCGTGACCTTCAGAAGTTCTTACGCGCGGCTGGCGACACCATCACAGTTGCCTCGGCTGGCTACGCCGGGCAAGCGGTTGACCTGGTCACGCGCCACAGGCCGGATGTCCTGGTCCTGGATATTGAGATGTCACCTGCGAGCGGAGTCGAGGTTATCCGGCGTTTGCGCGCCCTCGGCTCAAACGTGGGTATCTTGGCCCTGGTTACTACTGGGGACACTGCATGTATCAGAGCTGCCCTGAACGCCGGGGCAAACGGCTATGCGCTCAAGTCGTCGAGTGCCGACGAGATTGTAGAAGCTGTCCGTGCCGTTTATGAAGCAAATAACGTGCTTATTCAAGGTCATTTGGAGCGGCGCGGCTGAACCGAATTTTAGCACTGCTCCTCGACATACAAGGAGAGACCCGACGCGGCGACACCATAAACCCCCTTCGAGGAGTATCCTTACATGAGGAACTTTGCGATGAGGATCGATGAGTTTTGTCGTGCGGAACCATTGTGCAAGCCTGTGGACAGCAAGTGTCTAGCGGAGGCAATGACGGCCTTTTTGGAAGTCTGGAATATGAATTGCCCATACTGTGCCATATGGGTGCGTAATAGCCTCTTGAAACTGGACGGCGTGCTAATTGTCGATGTGTTTGTCAAACAAGGCATTGCTGCCGCGACCTACGATCCGAAATACATTAGCGTTGACGATCTTCTCAGAACGGTAATCGAGGTCGGCCAGGACTGTCAACGCTACTATAGCGCAGAATTGATCGGTCAAGAACCTGCGGCGCAAGCGCTACATTTGCAGCCGTGATGGTTGACTGATCCCGCTATCGCATAAACGCGCGACCATACTTCTCGTTGCCTAACCAGATGAATGTATGGCTCTAGGTGCATAAGATATGAATAGACTGTGGCCTAATCTAATGTCGCAGTTTAATTGCAGGAGGTCGGATGAATCTCTTTCATCGTTGGTATTGTCGATCTTCATTTTGGAAGAAGGCGCTCAACGAAAAGATATTGCCGTGGACGCTCAACGAAGTCTATCTGGGCGACAATCTCCTGGAGGTCGGGCCAGGGCCAGGTTTGACGACCGACGTTCTCCGTCAGCGTGTCGCCCATCTCACAGCAATTGAAATTGATCCAGAGTTGGCAGACAAACTCAAACAGCGGATGCACGGCACAAATGTGACGGTTGTATCGGGCGATGCAACGAAGATGCCGTTTGAGGACAAGTCGTTTTCAGGAGCCGTGTCATTCACGATGCTCCATCATGTACTCTCTGCGTCCCTTCAGGATCGGCTGCTCGCTGAGGTATATCGGGTGTTGAAGCCGGGCAGCACTTTCGCCGGGGTCGATAGTGTCTGGAGTCCCCGTTTCCAGCTTATCCACCTCTTCGATACGATGGTCCTCGTTGACCCCAACACCTTCGGAACACGCCTGGAACGGGCGGGATTTACGAATGCGTCCGTTGAATTGGGCAAGAATCGATTTCGGTTTCGTGCGCAGCGACCCCGAGAACGGGCTGTGGAATCTCAGTCCCACTGAGATTGCTGCGCCAGTTCAGGAAAATACAAAGAAGCCAGTTAGGGCATCCAATGACGCGCCGACTGGCTTCTCTTGTAGCCTGCTTCCCAGGTTGTCCTACTGCTGGCTGCTTTCGCTCACGAAAGCACCATGCCAGTGATGGAGCCAGACCTGTCCTGTATAGCCATTGACGCTTAACATGCCGATGATTTTGCCATCACGGGTAATATCCAGCGTGTAGTAGCCGTAAAAAGCGAGAGCCTCATCCTCAACCTTGGCGCCCGGCAGCGCCTTGTCAAGGTATGCCTGGGCACTCTCAATCGCTTTGCTCGCTGAGATGGTCAACTTATCGCCGTCTTGTGTTGGAGAGCCAAGTCCCATTGCCTTGCCCATCGAGCCATAGCGCAGATTCCACATCATGTTCGGCCCCGGTTCAGCATAAACGGTTCCGGTATTCGGATCGATCAGGAACTCAAACGCGCCGCGCTTGGTTTCGGTTTCGACCGCCTCCCCATAGAAGTGGTTGCTAAACTGCATGATCTCCTTAAGTTCGAGCTTCGTCTTGCCGTTCCAGGCGGTGATGTAGGCTTTCGCAACCGCGGTAGCGTTTTCCAGTGTCAAGGGTTTCGCAACAGCAACCAGATTGGCTGGCGGCGTCCACGCCCCCATCATGCCGTTTCCAGGGCCGAAGCTACCCATCTGACCCGGATCGGCATTCATCATGCCGCCCATCATGTTCATCATGCCGCTCATCTGGCCGCACTGCTGGGAAGAGGGTTGATAATTGCCGCCCATCATGCCGTTGCCGCCCATCATACCGCCCTGAGCCATCATGCCACCATTCATCATATTCCCGAACGGGCAGGGGGTCTGCGTAGGCCCCTGGGCATAGACTGGAACACCATTGAACAAGACGATAAAGCCCAGTGCGAGTACAAGTGTCGTTCCAACCGCCAGGAGGCCCTTCACGTTACGTTGCCTTGTCATTTGACCATCTCCTTTGTCTGCTTAAGATCTTCGATAAGCGCGAGATATTCATCCCGCGAGATATCACCTCGTGAGTAGCGCATCTGGGCTATCTCCTGCGCTGACGCGGGCGAAGTGGCTCGCGCCGATTGCCCACCCAGGAAGAGCGTTTTTAGGCCCCAGATCACCAATGCGGCAACTGCCAACCAGAATAAGATCATCAGCAGACCACCGCTCCACATCCAATATCCATACTCCCCGTTCCAATACCTGTGCCAATTGGTCTGCGGGTTTGTAGTGCGCGCTTGAGCAGGTGATGCTCAGACGCGACAAGAAGCAGAAACTAAAGATGACCGCCCTGAAAAGGCGCACTCGATTTAGTTTTCGGACTCTCAAAACCTCTCAGCCGGGGCTTGGCTCCACTTTTCAGCCCGGCGCTAAAAAGTTGGCACAGGTATTGCCCGTTCATCATCGCCATTTCCTCTCAACTGCTCCCCAATATCGTACAAATCGTCAGCGTGATATTGGAGCATGAACTATGGGTATGATGCCAAATACGATTGAAGCTACGGTGTCGCTTCTATGAAGTTTTGGTGAAGCTCAAGCAAGCGGGAGGGTGAAGTGGAAGGTACTGCCCTGGCCTGGCCCCGGACTTTCGGCCCAGATGCGCCCACCGTGCGCCTCGACAATGTGCCGGGCGATGGTCAGCCCAATGCCGCTGCCACCACTGGCGCGCGCCCTGGACTTGTCCACACGGTAGAAGCGTTGGAAAATGCGTTCCAGGTCTGCTACTGCCAGCCCAATGCCCGTGTCCTGAATTGAGAACTGCATCATCGAGCCGCCACGAGTCAGGCAGATCGTGACCTTGCCGCCCAGATCAGTATATTGAAGCGCATTGCCGAGCAAATTCGCCAACACTTGCCGAATACGCTCAACGTCCGCCAGGACACTGACCGCTGCCGTAGGCAAATCGGTCTCCAAGCCAACGCCTTTGTCGTTGAATTGAGGGCGCAAGGTGGCTGCCGCCAGGGTCACGAGTTCAGTCGAATCGCAGGGTCGGATGTCCAGGTGAAGTTGCGCAGCCTCGGCGCGTGACAGTTCTTGCAGATCGTCCACCAGAAGTTGCAAGCGCTCGGCCTCCCGGTGTACCAGTTCAAAGGTCTCCGGGGTAGAGGGGATGACGCCATCCTGCAAGCCTTCCATGTAGCCTTTGATGCTGGCTAACGGCGTTTTGAGTTCGTGGCTGACGTCGGCAATCAGCCGTTGGCGCATCGTTTCCGTCTCGACCAGTGCCGCCGCCATGCGGTTGAAACTGCGCGTCAATTCGCCGAATTCGTCGCCTTGATCCATAGGTAAGCGTTCGTGGTAATGACCCTCGGCAATGTGGTGGCTGGCCTTGACCAACTGGCGGATAGGTTGAACGATGCGCTGACTGATGTACCAGCTGAGTGCGGTAGCAACCAGCGTGGCAGCAATACCGGCGATGAGCAAGGCGTTGTTCAGCGTTTGCCGGAAATTCGTGTCGATTTCGGACTCGAAAGTCTGCATATCGCTGCCCATCATGGCTTGCATGGTCATACCCGACGCTCCTCGCATATTGCCCATGTGGCGTGAGAAGTCCGCAGGCGCGATAAAGGCTGTAGAAAGTGCCAGGATGAGCAATCCTACCGCAATAACGATGAGGTAGGAGATAATGAGCTTCCCGATCAGACTCATTCGGCTTTGTCCTCAAACTTATAGCCAACCCCGCGCACGGTAAGGACATATTGTGGGTTGGCCGGGTCGCGTTCTAATTTCTGCCGCACGTGACCGATATGCACGTCCACCACGCGCTCGTCGCCATAGAAATCGTAGCCCCATACCCGTTCCAGCAGTTGCTCACGGCTTAACACCATTTCCGCGTAAGTTGTCAGCGTCTTGAGCAGTTTGAACTCCAGTGCGGTCAGTTCGATTTCCTGACCCTCCCGCCAGACTTTGTGCCGTTGACCATCAATGCGGATGTGCGGAAAGCTCATCACGTCCTCTGCCGCTGCGCCTTCCGCACGCCCCCGGCGCAGGATGGCTTTGACCCGCGCGACCAATTCACGTGGGCTGAACGGTTTGGTCAGGTAGTCATCCGCCCCGACTGTCAGCCCAACGACGCGGTCTGTTTCCTCAGATTTGGCGGTGAGGAGCAGCACATAGGCATCCGATTCCCGGCGAATCTGCTGCAAAATCTCAAGCCCGTCCATGACAGGCAGCATCACATCCAGAACAACCAGATCCGGGTGGAAGCGGCGAAAAAGAGCCAATCCCTGTGTCCCATCTTCAGCGGTATCAATCGTATAGCCTTCGGCGTGCAGGTAAGCCGTCACTATCCTTCGGATATTTTCCTCATCATCAATAATGAGTATGCGTGTTTTTCCAACGATGGTCGTCAACGTTGTGTGCCTCACTGAAGAACACATGACTATTGTCAGGATTGTATCCCCAAAATTGGCTCACCATGTCGCCGCATCAATTCCTCAGCAAATCATCAGGATTACCTCAACCCGTCATCAGCCGCGTGTACAATAATCATCAATAGCAATTCCAACTACCGATAGTGCCCCGCGTTCGGTTTGTATTTGACTTTCAATTGGATGGGCAAGGCTTCCGGGGATAGGAAAGGCTGTATACGATGATCGGGAAAGTAGCACTCGTTACGGGTGCAGGATCAGGTATAGGTCGGGCGACGGCTATTCTGTTCGCTCGGGAGGGCGCTAACGTAGTCGTCTCCGATGTAAACGAAACTGGTGGTAAGGAAACTGTAGAACACATTGAGGCGGCGGGCGGACAAGCCACTTTTGTCCGCGCCGATGTCTCCAAGTCTGCCGAGGTACAAGCGTTGATCAGTAGCACAGCTTCAGCCTATGGACGACTCGATTATGCCTGCAACAATGCGGGGATCGGCGGCGCTCAGAAATTTACCGCAGATTATATGGAGGCTGACTGGAACCAACTGATCGGGATCAACCTCACAGGTGTCTGGCTCTGCATGAAGTACGAAATCCCGCAGATGCTCAAGGTAGGTGGTGGTGTGATAGTCAACATGTCCTCAATCTTGGGCTGGGTTGGCTTTGCAGGTGCGCCTGCTTACGTTGCAGCAAAGCATGGTGTGGTTGGCCTAACCAAAACGGCTGCGCTTGAATACAGCGCCCAGAACATCCGCATCACGGCGGTATGCCCGGCATTTATCCAGACGCCTATGGTGGAAAAAGCTATTGCTGACCCAGCAGTTTTGCAGATGCTGGTCGGAATGCATCCGATCAAGCGTATGGGCAAACCGGAAGAAGTCGCCGAACTGGTCGTGTGGCTATGTTCTAACAAGGCATCCTTCATAACGGGCAATGCAGTACTGGTTGATGGTGGGTACGTCGCACAGTAAAAGCTGAACAGAGAATCAACATTTCGAGCCGTCCATCAATTGATAGGATGGCTCGACTTTTTTCAATAGTCTCGCAATGTTAATTCAGCCAACCGTCTCTCACGAGTTGAGTGAGATCACTGCGCGTTTCATCCTCTAATAGCCGACGCTGCTCGTCTTCCTGTTCCAACGCCGGGTCGGCTGGCCCAAAGCGGAATGAGAATTTTTTGGCCCGTATTCGCTGGTGTTGGGCATTCCAGTCTTCGGCCAGCTTGAACACCGCTCCTACTCCGTACATCGGGTTAAAGAGCATGGCATTCAGTTCCATGACTATCGGATCCACATCCTCAGCTATCTCGCCGATGTAGATCGTTACCGCCTCCGAATACTGATCGTATTCCCAGTATTTCACCAGGTTAACAGCGGGTCGAACTTTGCGATCTGCACCCCGCGCAGTAGTCCGCTCGACTGCATACCGAAGGCTTTTGTCATTCTCACGCCCGTGCAGCCCACGCTCATATTCGCAGCCGGACGTGAACCGGTCAGGTCCTCCCTCGGTGAACAACCTGGGATCCTCCCGATTAGGATCAATGAATCCATTGGCAACGCCCCAATTTTCGGCGAGGCGTTGGGCTGCTTCGAGGCCAAGCCGGGCGCGGGCGTTTTCCAACTCGGTCACATCGGCGCGCGCCCGATGCCACGCATAATCGTTCCATTCTGTTGAGGTGAGAGCGAATTCCCTATCAACATCCCACGTCAATCCGTTCCAGTCTTCTTTTGTCCGGTTGACGTAATTCGCAATTTCTAGCCGTTGAGTGCCGTCGCTGTGATGTTTCGACGTATAGACGGACACGGAACCATCGGCATTACGTTTCGCTTCAAAAGAATAGGCCACTATTCCAGGTGGGTTGTGAGTTTGCTCCGGCTCCACTATACGGGTCGGCTCAATAGCGTTCCTCAATTCAAGGGTTTTCTGCAACAGCGTCCGGAAGGGACACGGTACTTGCTGATTGTCAAAGAGAAATGGCTGTTCCGGATTCATTTCTAAGGTGTGCTTGTCCTTCATCCATGCCTCGACATGGTTCATCACAGCTTCCAGGCCCACGTTGTCACGCATAGCGCGCAGATTCTCGACAGCGGTCCAGGCTCTCAAAGCGCCCTCGAAGCTATCAATCCAGAGTCGATCCATCTCGCATACGCCTTGCGCGATGATGTATTTGACAGCCTCTAAAGAGGATACACCTGGCTCCACCCACGACGACCTGGCCTCAAAATCATAGCCGACTGTGCTATCTCCCGGCCCATCCAGCCACAGCGTCTGGGTTGCATCCGCATCAGGATCACTATTCAGCGTGGCGACCCAATCATCGAATTCGCTGACCTCAGCAAGCCATTCAGCAAATGGCAGGTCGTCTCTCGACAGTCCTGTTCGTGTTGGAAAATCCATTGGCGACTGTTCCTTTCGGTTCGGCTCACTCGATGCCAATGTCCCAGGCTTCAACAATTGGCTGGTTCAATTCAGAGTCGGCAGCCGTATCGAAATTGTCGACAGCGAGGGGGTATTCCGGCTCATAAAGTTCAGGGTGAGTAACTGCCATACCTTCCTCAATAACTTGCTGAATTGCGATACCAGCGCTCTCAAGATTCCATCGTTCAACCTCCACTGTTCCATCGGCCATGCCTTGCGCCACCGTATAGATTTCGGGAACCGTCAAATGCTCTGCAATATCCACCAGGATAGCTGTCGCCTTATCGACTTCTTCAAGGGTTCCTTCGACGCTGACCGCAAAGGCATCCTGTTGCTCTAGTCCAGTGGAGAACAGCCCTGCTATTGCGTTTCCATCCGGAGTCTCATAAGCTAGAACCCAGACTCTCGCCACGTCGAGCGAGGCGACTGGTAGTATTCGGTCTCCATCATCTGTAATTTCGAGACCAAGCCGTGCCAGACCTTCCTCTAACTCTCGGAGGTTGCGAGCCTCAGATTCTACAGTGTCCAGGTCAATTGTCTGAACGTCTGCACCCATCCCCGTCAGGGCCAGGCTATCCAGGGCCAACTGCGTTTCAACCTCCCCGCTTAGGGGCATATCTTCCTGCGCCAGCCGGACGAGCGACCCGTATCGTTCAATCTGGTCGTCTGGAATAATTTGCCAATCGACTTCAATTCCTCTGTGTTCCGCAACTTCATGGGCAAAACTCGGCAGCAACAACTCCGGGAATGCGACAGGCTCATGGATGGCATGTTCCATGACTTGATAAAGTTCGACTGCCTCAGCCGCGTTACTCAGCCGCGCCACTTCGCCATATTCGGCCTGTGTCCTGTCCCCATCCAAATAGTAGGCCAGCACGCCGACCGAGTGAAACAGATCGCCCATGAAGTCTGATCTTTCCGTCCCGGAAATCTCAGCGCCGATGAAACCAGCAGCTTTGGCCCGGTCTTCCATCTCGACGTAAGCCCTGTTCGGCTGGTCATTGGCCGACGAGAACACTGTGTCTAGATATTGGATCGTCCAATCATGAAATACTCTGGAAAGCTTATCATTGAGAGTATTGACGGGATCCGCGAGGGCAGCAGTGTCCGACGGCTCTACGGTGTCGTCAATGGCCGAGACATCCACCGTGCCATCCAACAGTGACGGGTGGTCGTCTGTTGAGGCGGGTGTGGCCGCCGTTTCGGGTTCGACGATTATCTCCATATTAGCTGTTTCCGACCGCATTGATCAGCGCCTCGCTTTCCCACCACCCTGCGCGCTTGTGGCCTTATCCACAACGCGAAGGGGACGGCTCCCACCGCGACTGTACTGGCAACGGGGATAGTTGGAACAACCGATAAACGGGCCGTGTGTCCCAAAGCGCTGCACCAGTTCATGTCCGCATTTCGGACAGGGTTCGCCAATCGGGATCGCCGACAGGCGCTCTTTCGCGCGTGTATCGAGTACCGTCCCGACATTTTGGAGCAGCGGGAGCAGCGTTCCCCATAAGTTTTGCAATGCTGCCTCCTGGCTGAGTGTGCCTGTTGCCACCTGATCCAGCGATTGTTCCATCTGTGCCGCAAAGTCATCAGTGACGAGAGGCCCGAACCTGTCGAGGAGCAGATCATAGACGGCGAAGGCAGTGTCCGTGGGGACAAGCTCGCTCTTCTCAAGATGGACATAGCCTGTGTCCTTCAAGCTACCGACGATGCTCGCGTAGGTAGTGGGTCGCCCAATACCACGTCGTGCCAGGTCTTCGATGAGCGACGCTTCGGTATACCGATTGGGCGCTTGGGTCGCGTGATCGGTGAGCAACCATTCGCAGAAGTCAAGCGGTTGCCCGTCGCTCAGTTTGGGCAGCGCATTGCGCCCAATCTCATCCTCGTCCCTCGGTTCCTGATAGACCTTCTCAAACCCGTCGAATACCGGTAGCCGTGACTGAGTACTGAACTCCAATGGATACGGCTGCCGACCCAGATTCTTTCCCGCTAAGACCCGGACCCTGGTCGTTTCGTACTGAGCCTCGGCCATCTGGCTCGCTGCGAAGCGCTTCCAGATCAAGGCGTACAGGGCCGCTCCATCGCCGTCTATGTCATCACCCAGGGTGCCGGGCAGTCGCGCAATGTCCACTGGACGGATTGCTTCTTGAGTTCTGGAAGCGGCTGAATTAGCGACAAGCGGCCTGTTCGAGACATAGGATTGGCCGTAGGTCGCGGCGGCGTAGGCCCGCGTCGTCTCCTGCGCTGTTGGCGTTACCGTCGCATTCGCGGTATAGGGGTAAGTGATCAGCCCATTGTCGTACAGTTTCCGAGCAAGCTCAATCGCCCTTACCGCCGATAGCCCGAGGGTCTTGTGCGCGGTTTGCAGTAGGGAAGGGGTGGTGAAGGGGAGAGGTGGACTCACCTGTTCCTTAGCTTCGATGACTTTCTCTACCCAGAACTTTACGCCGGTCAGCCCTCGCATGAGCTGCTGGGCCTGTTCGTGGGTCAGTCTTTCGCTTGGTTTGGCTGTGTCCATCCCATGCCGAATAGCGACCCATAACCGAGCCGCAAACGTATTGGAATCGGCGTTGGCCTGGAAAATCGCATCGAGCGTCCAATACCGCGAGGGAGTGAAGGTGCGGATCTCGCGTTCCCGTTCCACAATCAACCGCAGACAGGGACTTTGCGCTCTCCCAATCACCAGCCCGTGAATCCCCAACAGTTTGCTGGTAAGCGGGGAGATGGTGTAGTTCACCAACCGATCCATGGCGCGACGTGTCTTCTGCGCTTCCACAACGTTATGGTCTAGATCGCGCGGGTTGGCAATTGCCGCTGAGACAGCCTCTTTTGTCAGGGCGTCAAAAGTGACACGGTAGATTCGCTTTCCTTCCGACTCGTCCTTGCACAGCGCGAGGACGTGCCAGGCTGCCGCCTCGCCATCCCAGTCGGGGTCGAAGGCGAGGTACACGGCGGAAGCGCCATCGATGGCCTTCTTCAGCCGCTTGACCACGTTCAGTTTGCCATCCATGATCTGATAATGAACACGAAAGCTGCCATCGTCTACATCAATGCCCAGTGCATTTCTTGGAAGGTCCCGCAGACAGCCCAGTGAGGCTTCGACCTTCCAGCCCTTGCCCAGCAGGCTGACTATTTTTCGAAGCTTGGCAGGACTCTCGACGATCATCAGCTTATAAGTCATGGCTGCGCAACCCTTCCCTTCTCACCGCGTCTCTGCGATCTGGATACGACGTAATTTCCAATAACGTTCCTATATTACTGCTTTCTGCTGGTTGGGCGCAACGACGAGCTGCGAACTTTACCAGCTGCTGACGTAGTATTCTGGCTGTCCATCGGACTTCGGGAAATCACGTTGCTCAGGCCAGGATCAACCGTTCCTGCTCGTTCCGTTTCTCCGGCTTGGGTCATTGCACGACGGGCCGCCCCTACTGTCTTATGGTCGACGCCACACAGCAGGGCAATTTGCCGATCACTCAATCCTACGCTTTCAGGATCGCTAAGAACCATCCGGATTGCATTCCGTTTATCCTCAGTCGAGTAACGCAGGCCATGCGAACCATTGGCGCTCAGGCCAAACAGTATAGCGTCGCGGCGCGTACCACGGCGGACGATAGTGGCGATCTCGGTACTGCCCAATCTGATGTGCGCTGCGCCACGATGGAAACCATCGGCAGGCCACAGCGTTTTGCCGTCCCAGAAGACCACAATTGGCGGGAACTTTGCGCCGCTCTTGATCGCCGCCGCATATTCCTGGACTGTTGTTTCCTCAACGCCCTTTATGCGGGCCTGCGTCCCACCTTTCCAATTGATCCGGGCAAGCGGGATCATTTGTGGCTCGTTGGATGATACCGAGGCATCGCCGAAGCGTTTCTCTGGTGCCGCAGTGGCTGCTACAGCATCGGCGGGCTTCGATATCGGGGCGGAGGTTACTACAGTCTCACCTTCAATCCTCGCCCGGAGATCTGTAGATAAACCGGAAAGGAGAGAGCCGCGATCACGAGCAGGGGATAATCCTTCTACAGGTGGCTCTGACTCACGCGGTTGTGACGTATTGAGTGTATCAGGTGTCTGCACCGTTCGAGCTGCTTGTAAAAGCTCCTGTCCAGTTTCCGTTAGTTCCAGGTGCGGCTCAAGCGTTTTCAGGCGTAGCGCCAGAAAAATAGGCCATTCGATCAGCGCCAATGCTCCTTCTCGTTCCAGGGTCGCCATTGGCGCTGACATTTGTTCCACCTTCTTATTCTTAGCCATGCGTTTTCTTTCTGTCTTTTCCCTTGAAGTGAAGTTGTGCTAGGTGGTCTTGAACCGTTGTCGTTCGGGCTCACTACAAACATTTTGGAGATAAAAAACGCCTTCGTCCTGGATGTCCATCACGAAACGGTAACGCCTGAGTCTGGAAATGATTTCGATGTGGTGTGCGTTGAAATGCTGGAATGCAGCGTCTTGCCTGAACACGTGGAGACCTTGACTCTGGTTGAAGATCACCCGAATTGGAGAGTTTTCAAAAATGAAGCGGGCTTTGCCTTCCAGAAACACACTCATATTCTGATCTATCGAGATCATCTTCTTGCGGCGCGTGCGGAAAGTCTTGTATGCTTCGATGAGGAAGTCAAGCAGGGACGGATGGCGCATCAACCGGTATACCTCATCCACCGCGATGATCCGCGGGCGTTCATCGGCAAGGCTGTCGCGGCGGATGGCGCTCAGAACCTGTGTATAGGCGATTCCCACCAGCACTCTATCGTTCTCGATCTCGTGAAACGAAAAAACGCGGGGTTTGTGATTACCTCGAAATGACAGATCATAATTGGTACGCCCGTTTAGAAACAGAGCAAACGTCCCATTACCACAGCATAAGGATGCGATTTCGTCGGCCAGATCGTGCGCAATTTGAGTGATCTGGGGTTTGGTTTGCCGGGATTCGTTTCCCAGGTCAAACAGGACGCTCACCAGATCATCCATGATCGGCGCGTCTTCCGGCATTACAGTTTCCAGGTCATCATACTGGCAATAGAGGCGTTCCAGCGCTGTGCCGAGTAACCCGCGTTCAATATTAGATTGCCGGTCGCCACTCAGTGGACGGCTCAAGGTAGTTTCAATAAGCCGAATCACGTGGCTAATCTGGTCCGCCAACGTAGGTAGCATGACATCGAGAGGGTTCAGCTTGGTGCGACGGCTGGAGATAACCATCCACGGCAAGTTGAAAGCGTCGGCGACATGGATACCGTGTCCCATCGGTTCCAGAAGATCGAAAGGGATACCATTCGTATATTCACGGGATAGATAGCAGTTGCAATAGAAGGTCTTCCCAAATCCTGTCATTCCAACCCAGACTTCATGAGTGGCCCGCTTATCTGGATTACCCTTCTTGTCGTGCCAGCTATCATAAAAAAACGGATACGCGCCGGTGATTGAATCGCCACGCAACACACCGCGTAAGGTGGACAACTTTGGAAAACCAAGCGGCGCAAACATTAACGATAGTTCACGGGATGTGACGGGCCACCAGGTATCAGGCGTCTTGATCCTCTTTGTGGCCTGGGGTGCGAAAAACCTGAAGGAGTGACTCATCAGTTCGCCCGTCTCTTTACGCAGCCTGAACCAGCCTTTTGTTTCGCTGATGATCGTTTCAACACGATTGCGCAGCTCTTTCACATTCTGTGCGGCGACAGCGATCACGACCGTCACTTTATGAAGCGTGTCGCCTTCGCCAATTTCCCGCAAGGTCAGTCGGCAATCCTCGACGCGCTGCACGGAACGGCTGTCCTCCCCGCGAATCGTTGCCAGGTGAGCCTGATATTCGGTAATCTTAGTCTCCACCTGGTCAACGGCCGTATTACGTTCAAGGCTCTCGGCCACGTCGATTGCCACTGCCATTGGGAAATTTTGCATCAGCAGCGGCGATAGAGGCTTCCAAAACGTCCACAGACTCGGCATGAAATCATAGGAAACCAGCACCGCCCAGTAAGGCCGGTTCATCCCACCCCGACCCATCGGCGCGCAATACCAGAATCCGCCGGTCTCGAGTGGCATGTACTGTCCGAAAAACAGAGGGGGCCACTCGCTCTGCATCACGTTCACGTCGAATGCTCCCCGGATGCCCGCTGCCAACGCTACCGGATTTTCTTTGCTCCAAATCGCCAGCCCACAGGTGGCCGTCTGGTAATTCCCGGTGCGTTCTAATTCTTCAAAATGGCGACGATATCCCTGCCCTAACAGGTGGCGTTCCATCTCGCCAGATTCTTTAGCTCGTCGCGCCACGACACTGATTTCCTCAACCTTCGGCTTGAGGCTCACTGGAAGCTGCCAGCAGACGAACCGAATGGGGTCATTTAGACCGGCCAACCATGATGTGAAGTTGGCTTGAAGTCCCGTCAACGCCTGGTTAGTGGCGAACATGCCGATGTCGAAGGTATCGAGGAGGAAGGTATGCACTGGCAGCGGGCCTTTCTCCTTTTTTGTTTCCAGGTCCGGCATACGCCTACTGCCCTTTCGCCAGTGCTGTGGAATGAACTCCATTAGACTCGCCGGGGAGGGGCCGTGTTACGAGGGAAAGTTCCGGCTGGGGCGCGGAGACAATGGCAAAGCCAGCACCTGGTCGTGCGCTGTCGGGCGAACTGAAAAACTCCCACTCGTTCAGGGCGTTTTCGTCATCCACCTCGGTGTCGGGCATTTTGAAAAGCTGTTCCCCGTCGAGAACGACCACCTCATCGACAGGCAAATCCAGAAGATGGCAGATACGTCCAGCCAGGCCGTTAGGGGAGTGGTGTGCTGCGATCATGAGGTTGCTGCGGATCCCAAAGATAAGGCGTTGGTAGCGCGGAATGCCGCCATGGGGTGCGCTCAGGACCAGCGTGGCGACGGCCACTGCGATGGCGACTACCCAGGCAATTTCGCCCATGAACAGTTTCAACACAGAATACGACATGCCGCCAGCCATCAGCACCAACAAGATCCGTTTGAAAGGAACTCCGAACATGCCTTTTTCGTCCCTTCTCAGGACGTGGGATTTGATTGTTGCAGTCATAAAGTTAATCCTTTGGTTGATACAACAGGGGGCACGAGCGCAAGCCCATTCCCCCTGTTTTTGGCCTCGACGAATATCGAAACATCGCTCGGCTTATTGTGTGGGCAGATTTGTCAGAACACCCGATATGGTAGACGCTAACAGGACGACGCCGATGCCAAGCATTACGTTGCTGAATGCACGTGGATTCTGCTCCTTCCAATCTTTGATGACAGGAATACTGCTACCCATGTACATCAGGCCCAGAACGATAAACGAGATGAAGGCCACAGCGGGAGCGAACCTGGCGACTGCCGTCTTGACGCTGGTAAGGATGTTGTCAATCGCGGTTTCGAGCGGCGTGCCGCCGGTACCCTGTGCGTGGGCAGGGCGAACGACCAAGGCAAAGGAATAGAGCAACAATACTGCCAGCAGCGTCAGAGTCAAAACGATGCGGAAGGGGCGGTAGGCACTCATCGGAATAATCATGGTTAATCCTTCTCCTGAAATGCGGACTGGATATGCTGAAAGTAATGAAATATGGGCCAGATAGTTCTCAGAATACCAGTCGCCGGGACAATTCTCTAGCAGATTTCGGGGTAATGAGCGCTAAAAAACATCGATTGGAGACCCCAATATTTAGATGCCCGGTCGTGATTTTGAGGCTGAGGCCCCAATGACTGCCTACTGCCAAAAATCCGAGGTTATTTTCCGGGACGAGCTAATCCAACTTATGCCTTAATCCAGGCGATCCCCGCCATTTGGCGTATTGTGAAGGAGGATGGAGTCGGCTATGGTTAGCTCAGACTGAAACTGAAGACCTAGGAGCTCTCCTGTCATGGTTGACCCCGCAACTCCGTTGGACACCGACACCAGTAGCGGTAAAGTGCAAGAGCCAATCCGTTTGCCGCAGAGCCGGACGCTGGACACACCACCTTCAAACGAAGTTATCATCGTTGACCGTGCGCTCGTCACCTTCATCCTATTTACGATAATTCTCGTGGTTGGTGCGTATGTGCTAGGCTGGACAATGGCTACAACGCCGGGCGAGACCGTTGCTGCCGTCCGGCAAGCCGTAGCAACGGTGGTTGCGGGGTTGCCCAGCCCCCGGTCCAGCAATGCATCGGCCCCGACGCAACAGCCCTTTACGCGCGATCCAGGACAGCGATTTAGCGCCGCGGGCCATGACATCGACCTTGCCTCCCTGATGAGCCAGATCAACCCGGCACAGGGTTACACTCTTCCCGTAAAACTCGACAAGATCGGCCCTCAGCTTGTCGAGACGGGTGCGATTGACTACAACCGCTTCATCCAGATTTACGAGCGCGCCGGGCAACCGCTCAACGAGGCGCAGCTCGCCATTTTGACGAAAGGTAGCGAAACGCCCGTTGCGGTGAGTGCGCAGAATGCCTATTTCTGGCTAAATCTATTCTGGGCGTTGGGACTGAGCAACCAGAATCGCATCCTTACGGACGGCCCCATGATGCAGTATGGCAAGGATCAGATCGGGAGTTTTGCCTCGACTGGCGGCTGGACGATTGGGGCGAAGTCTGTTGCTGATCTATACAGCCGCTCACGATTGGTTACGCTTACCCAAGAACAGCAAACACGTCTTGAAACAGTTGCAGCCAATGTTTACCGGCCTTGCTGCCAGAACCCGACCCTGTTTCCAGATTGCAACCATGGGGTGGCGATGCTCGGCCTGCTTGAACTAATGGCTGCTCAGGACGCCACCAAAGAGGCGATGTTTGCCGCAGCCAAACAAGTGAATGCATTCTGGTTCCCACAGCAGACGCTGGAATTGGCGACGTACTTCAAAGGCGACCAGGGTCTGGACTTCACGCAGGTCGAGCCGCGTCAGGCAGTTGGGATAGATTTCTTCTCCTCGGCAGGGTTCCGCAATGTGCATCAGTGGTTAGCCACCAATGGCCTGGTTGAACAGGTCGGAAGCGGTGGCAGTCGTTGTGGGGTCTAGGATACCCCGCCATTTGGCGTATTGTGAGTGCCAGATAGTTCCGCTATGGTTGACTCAAATGCTCGTCATCTGGAGAGTCCTTAACATGGCCGATGTCCAGACTTCTCTACGCACCGGTGGCGACGCCGTGTCGCCAGGCAAAATGTCAGGAGGGACTAAACCTTCATCTCCGGATACGATCACCATCCCGCGCTCGACACTGCAATATGCAGTATTTTCATTGGATCTGGTCATAGCCGCGTATTTCGCCGGGTGGATCATAGGCCGATCATCGGGCGAAATGACAGCGGTCATGCGAACTGCCGTCCAGGAAGCGGCGACCACTAGCATTGCAATTACCGCCCAATCGCAGCCGGTCCCGACGACTTCCTTGCGGCGCTTGAATATGACTATCGACAACAATCCGACAATTGGCCCGGACAACGCTCCGGTAACCATTATTGAATTCGCAGACTTTCAGTGTCCATTATGTAAGCGTTTCCACGATCAGGTTCTTCCGGCACTCCTGAAGCAGTACGAAGTCAAAATCCGATTCGTCTACCGAAACTTTCCAATCCGGGCGATCCATGGTTCTGCGCAGAGCGCAGCCGAAGCCGCCCAGTGCGCCCGCGACCAGGGAAAGTTCTGGGAATATCATGATCTGCTATTTCAAGATACACAGCGCCTATCGAGCGCCGATCTGCTGACTTATGCTGGACAGATTAGTTTGGATAAGGAAGCCTTCCAGGACTGTCTTGAGAGTGGGCGGGACGCGCAGAATGTCCAGCGTGATTACCAGGCCGGAATAGCTATCGGCGTCAGCGGCACGCCTACCTTCTTTATCAATGGGTGGATGCTAGTCGGCGCACAACCGCGTCCGAATTCTCGACAGTGATCGACACTGAACTGGCTGCTGCGAGTGCGTCCGCCACACCTGTGCCGACGGCGGCATCCTGAACATCAGGAACTTTACTTGTGCAACATCGATCACGTATTCCACTGTTGCTTGCCGTGGGACTTGCAGCGCCCGTAGTAATCTACCTGTTCCTCGCCTTGCAAGAGGCTTCGGGGCCTTCAGCCACTCCAACGAGGGTCAAACCCTTTCCCGCCACGTCGTTAACTGCCCTGATCCCTATGCGAAGGTCGGCTACCGATGTTGTCATAGCGCCGCCTACTACAACGCCGCTTCCGCCGGGACTAGTTGCCCCCTCGTTTTCGTTGAGAGGGCTAGATGGCAGACAGCATCGGTTGGAGGATTACCGGGGAAAGCGCGTTGTACTCAACTTCTGGGCAACCTGGTGCGGCCCGTGCCGCATTGAGATGCCACTCTTGCAAGCAACGTATGATCGCCTTGAAATGAGCGGCGTCGTGGTCATTGGGATCAACGTGGAAGAAGAAGAATCGGCAGTTCGGAACTTTACTGATGAACTCAGGATCACCTTCCCCATCCTACTCGATACAGACAAGTCCGTCACCGCACAGTACAGAGTTGTTGGCTTGCCGACGACCTTCTTCATCGACGCACAGGGGATCATCCGAGCGACGCACGTCGGGGCGCTCACTGCTCAGGGTTTGCAGCAGTACCTCGATCAACTTTCGGTAGCTGATCAGCAGTGAACAGATAAACTATACCGAAATATCCTGGCTCAGGAATCTCCACAGGGCGAACTATACTTACGGTTACTGCTCAGGCCAGCGGCGGCCCGAGCAGATACAGCGCAAGAACGATGTTGAGCGCATCGCTCCCGATTCAAAACTGTAATTGATTGAGTTTACCGTAGTGGAAAGGCTATCCAATGCCGCCTTCCTCTGCCGAACGCAAAATCCGCGCCGTTTTGCCCTTCATCCGTCTCCTGCAAGCGTATCTGCCGCTCTCGGTGGCACGCTGGCTGGAGAAACGAGGTGCAACGCGCGTGCGCGTGCCCGCTGATGTAGCACGGGAAGTTGTGTCTGCTGACAACGTGCGATGTGAATGGCTCATTTCCCAAAACAGCCCGAAAGAGCAAGTGCTGCTCTATCTGCACGGGGGTGGCTTCGTCTATGGATTGTCCTCCCTACACCGTCGGATGGTGACTTATTTAGCACGAAAGATGAGCATTCGCACGCTGATGGTGGATTATCGTGTCGCACCAGAGCATCCCTTTCCTGCTGCATTGGACGACTGCGTAACTGCTTATTTCTGGCTGTTGAAACAAGGTATTTCCGCACAGAATATCGTGGTAGCAGGTGATTCGGCGGGCGGCAATTTGACGATCTCGATGCTGATGAAGCTGCGTGACAGCGGCGAAGCCCTGCCTGCTGCTGCGGCGTGCCTCTCGCCGGTGGCAGACCTGACCGGCAGGGACGACCAAATGAAGGGGTTCCATGACCCGCTGCTGCATCCCAGAGCAGGCCGAATCTACAATCGATCCTATGTGGCGCACAACGACGCACGCAATCCCCTGATTTCGCCGGTGTTGGGCGATTGGCGTGGTTTGCCGCCGCTGCTGGTTCATGCCGGACAAGATGAGATCTTGCGCGATGATGCGGTTCGTATCGAGGAATTGGCAAAAGCCGTCGGTGTTGACGTGCGACTGGAGATTTACCCACGCGTGTGGCACGTGTGGCAGCTCTATTTGACGTTGCCGCAAGCTGTTCAGTCGCTGGACGACATCGCGCAGTTCCTAAAATCTCACTTGGGGCTTGCCATACAACAATCCCTTCCAAGCTGACCGTGACACGTCTCACAACAACCGTGAGTCACTCGCCTTCCTCACAGTGAGCGGTAGCGTATGAAGTTAAGAGCGCCTCTCCGTTATTTTGGCTATTTGAGACCACGGACGGGATTTCTCTGGTTCTTGGGCCAAGCTGTGAATCCGCTCCACCAATGCGTATTCGCACCCTGGGGACGCATGAGCCAATATCTTTGCCGGACTTAAAAGATAGCGGATTTCAGGGGCGAAGTGCCGCATGAACATCGTGGCGTCTGCGGCTCAAATAAACCAGCACTGGCAACGCGACCAGAAAAGCGCCCAGGCTGATCAGTTGTGCTTGGTTCAACCCGAAGGCAACGGTCTGGTACGAACTCCAAAAGGAGATGACGAAGCGCCCTGTAGAGTATAGCAGAAGATAGACAAGGAAAATCACTCCCTGGCGTAGATTCCGTCTCTGCAGCCGCCAAAGTACGACAAAGATTCCCAGGTTCAGGATCATTTCGTACACAGGTGTGGGCGTGTAAAAAACGCCCAATTGCGGCACCATTGCATTCGGATTGGTATAGGCGAAACCGAATGGACCTGTCGTAGGTCGTAGGCTTGCCCATAGCGTCACCCGTGATGATGCAGGCAGCGCGTCCAAGTGCCTGCCCGAGTACGAGACCGGGCGCGGCAATATCGGCTACTTTACCGATGGCTAGACTATGCCGCCACGCAAAAACCGACAGTGCTGCGAATCCACCGATGACAACGCCCCAGATTGCCAGGCCACCTTCCCAAATATATAGGACACGAATGGGATTCGCGGCGTATTCATGAGGCCAATGGTCGATCACGTGTAACGCCCGTGCGCCAATCAGTCCGGCGATGACCACCCAGAACACAGCGCTGCTGAAATCCTGTTCGCTGATTCCCTTGCGCCTGGCCTGGCGCGACGCGACCCACACCCCAATTCCAACGGCAGTCGCAACAATCAGGCTATACCAGCGAATTGCAACATGACCAACGCTAAATATGACCGGGTCGATGCCAATGGTGATCATGGGCTACATTTCTCCAATTGAAATGAGGACGGTCAACTCATTCTTTCGTAGTGTAGCCAAGGTTGTCCGTATCTCTCAGCGCCGAACAGCGCTGTCCTGTTTAGGCGATTCTGCCTATATCAAACACGCTATATGGCGCATAGTCTTGGTCGCCGTTAAGGATTACGATGGCTCTCAAAGAGGTGTCAGACGGAGCAACTTTCTCATGCCCATATCCAGAAAGCACGTTGCCTGGCCGTTGGCAGCGGCTGCGGTTGGTATGCTCTTCCTCACCGCTGTCTACCTGGGCATCGTCTCGATTGCCGAGAGTCCTCAACACGCTATCGATTTATTCTGGCAAGACCGATTGATCGTCATCCCGATCATACTGGGTTTTGGTGTGCAAGCCGCTCTTTACACCATCCTCAAGAAGCGGTTGTTTATACCCGTTAGGGCCACTGGATCGAGCGGCAAACTTATGGGAGCAGGCGGCACAACCTCCACGCTGGCGATGGTAGCGTGCTGCGCTCATCACGTCACGGATGCTTTGCCTATCCTGGGGCTGACTGCGGCAGCGACCTTCCTGGCTCAGTACAGGATGGCCTTCATGCTAATCGGATTGGGCATAAACGTTCTGAGCATTGTGGTGATGTTTCACATTTTGTTCAAGGAGCGGCGCAAAGCGTTCCACATGCTCTTGGCTTCGGCGGAGGCGATATGAAACGTCTGCTCATCGTATTGGGGTTCAGTC
Organism: Chloroflexota bacterium; assembly: GCA_021325095.1. GTDB lineage: Bacteria > Chloroflexota > Anaerolineae > Aggregatilineales > UBA2796 > JAJPHV01. The sequence continues at coordinate 179,921 of JAJPHV010000112.1, forward strand.
TGGTACTCGCCGGATGTGGTACCGCACTCCAACCATCGGCTTCGGGGAGTCAGCCAACTCCGTCAGGCCAATCAAGCCAATCGTCCGGCGGACTGCCGATAGCAGACCTCTCGCGCACAGACGAGCAAGGGGCAGTCGTTGTGACGGTGAAACCGATCAATCTGGATAGTCCCGGTCAGGCACTTGACTTCGAAATCAGTCTGAATACGCACACTGTGGGTCTCGATATGGATTTAGCCGGGCTGGCGACGCTGACAACCGATAAAGGGCTGACCGCGAAAGCAAGTTCATGGGACGCGCCTCGAGGCGGTCATCACGTCTCTGGCAAGCTGTTGTTTCCAGCCAGTATCAATGGCACACCGATCCTCAAAGGAGCAGCCGTACTCACTTTGAGTTTGCGAGATGTCGATGCGCCAGAGCGTATTTTCAAATGGGAGCTTTCAAAATGACCCTGAATTCAAAGCACATCCTCATCATGCTCGCGTGCTGTCTGATCCCAGTTGCAGCACTGGCAGCGATATTTGTCTTCAACATTCCGGTGAATTCTGTCTTGCTTTTCGGCCTGGTGCTTCTATGTCCACTTGCGCACCTGTTCATGATGAAATTCATGATGCAGGATCACAGTGCAGAACAGCCGCATCACCTGGCACACCCACACGTGACGAAGCGCAAGCGACAATATGAGTGAGGTTACGGTTGACGCTTTTGACTTCAGGGCGACAGTAGCCACCCGTAACCGTTACCAGCGTATCGCGCCGCTCTACGATGCAATGGAAAGTTTGATGGAACGGCGTTATTTCGCCTGGAGGCAACGACTGTGGTCGTTGGTTCAAGGGCCAAAGGTGCTAGAAGTTGGCGTAGGTACGGGCCGAAATATGCCGTTTTATCGCCCCGACCTGGCGATCACGGCCATCGACCTGACGCCGGGAATGATCGAGCGCGCACATCGCCGTTTTGACAGACTCAATATCAGGGTACAGTTACGTCTCGGTGACGTACAAGCGCTTGATTTTCCTGACGATGCCTTTGATACGGCAGTTGCAACGTTTGTTTTCTGCTCTGTTCCTAATCCAGCGCTTGGCCTTGCCGAGCTATACCGGGTTGTCAGGCCAAATGGACAGGTACTGTTGTTGGAGCATGTTCGTTCCACCAATTGTCTAATCGGCGCAACGATGGATGTACTCAACCCACTCGTGGTGCGCATGGTGGGTGCGAACATCAATCGCCGGACAGTCGATATTGTGAAGAGATCCTTCCTTCGTGTGGAACGTATCGAAGACGCTGGAATTCGCGGCCTTGTCAAGTTGATAACCGCAAGGGTCGTGCGGTAAATGATTGCCATTCATAACGATGTAGTGGCATCTGTTGTAATTCAGCGGATTCGTAGAGAAGTCACCGTCGACACGAACGATTTGCCGCGATGACGGATTATTTTCGTAACTGAATCCCGAACCGGTATTCCGCGTCATCCCCCAGACCAAATGTGGCAAATGGCTCGCCATTGTATTTGAAGTAGATATCCATATCAACTGCCTGCCCTGGTAGCACATTGAAAGGTACCAGTCCTTCCGATGGGATGCGAGGCTCAAGCGGCGTCGGCGCATACCCGTAGACGATCCACACCATGTCAGGCTTCACGACCAATGGTTCGGCCCGGTCATTGATGACACGCACCTTCAGATTCAACACGCCGTTGTTGGTAGTCACAGAAATCATCTGCAAGGTAATACGGCGTACTGGTGTCGGTGTCAGCGTTGGAGTCGAGGTTGCCACCGCAACTGGTTCCAACATGCCGTCCGAAATCACGTTTTCGACGGTCAATTCTTGACGGGACGAATATGAAGCGGTCACGGCCAACCTGTAGGCGGTGGGCGAACCGGATTCCTTATCGTGTTCGCCAATCAAGATGAGGATCAGCCCTGGCCCGGTCTGGTTGAAGATGCTGGTATCGCTGCGCTGCACGTTCTTACTATCGACGTAATCAAACCTGAGAATCGTCCCGGTATTCATGCGAAGCGTGATCTTTGTACCAGGATGCATCGCGTCAAAAAGAAGCGCATTTTCTTCTGACCAGGGGATGCCAATCACCGGGCGCACGACCAAGCCTGCCAACATGGATGCGGTGTCGGGATTATCTTGATACGTCCACTCCGATACTTTGATCTGCCGCCGCTGCACCACAAAGACACGCGGTTGCCTCGCATCTGTCACAAGAACGTTCAGACTGACTGGATAAATTGCCACGGACGAGTTGTAGTCGCCAGATGAGATGATTGGATCTTGATTCTCAAGCGCGAGTGGCGTTGGCGTCGGGCTGCGTACAGGCGTCAACGACGGTGTAGGCGTTTTCGTAGACGGTGTAAAGATGATTTTGCCACCTGAACCGCCGATCATCGGCCCCAAAAACATGGTAAAGAATAACACCACTCCAATCAGCAGAAGCCCCGCGACAACAATGGGTGATGGCGCGCCTTCCGTGCGACTGCGTGTTTTCTCGTACAACGACTCAGGGAGATCGAAAATCGTACCGTTTTCAACTGCCGCCTGGGTCTCGGAGGAGGGTCTAGCCCATTTTGTCCCGGTAGGAACCAGCCGCAGCTCTTCATATTGGCGTAGTAAGGCGTCAGCTACAGCGTATTCATGTTCGTCACTGCCCTTTGCGCCCTGCGCCACCAGGCGCTCATCATAAACCTTGCGATAATAGTCTTGCCGATCTGTAGGCACGTACTCATACAAGGCTTGAAGGGCTTCTACGCTCATTGCGCGGAGCGTAATGGGTGGGTGAAAGCGCAGAACATCGACCCCGTTCGGAGCGTGGTCTTTACCGGGTTCGACAGGTTTGGCGGAGGTTTCTGAATTAGCCTGGTTGGATTGTTTCATCGACTCGCCAGTCATTTGCATATTTCAGTTTTCATATGGTTTCCGCTCATTAATTTGCGTGTCGAGGCTTTCGCTCACGCAAAACCACCGTCTCGATTGTCATTCTATGTTTGGGTCAGGCTGTCAGACGAACGGCCTGTTCCTTCCCCCTGCGTATCCTGATGCGCTTTTGTCTGCACAGGTTGATCGCGAGTTATTCGACTCTGTAACGGCTGTGCTTCTGGAGGCGGGTTCATGATCGGTGGTGCCGACTCAACGGTTGGTGTCGGAAGTGGCAGGTGGTCGGTGTGTCCCAGATTGACTTGCCCCTTGAACGAAGCAGTGTGGGGCAATCGGCTAAGCATGTTTTCCAATTCTCTGATGCTCGTTTCTGGATAGTCGGTGAAATTGCTTGCAGTCTTTATGAGATCGGCCCGTACTTCGCCGCTGGTACCGGTGGAACGAGGTTTCATTAACTCGTTAAGCGCGGTCTGTAGTTGCCCACCACTCAAACCCAATTCATTTGCACGGCTTAAAGGAGCAATCCAGGCCAGCGTAGATAGAGGGCCTTCGATAGCGGAGGTTCCGGGAACTGCCCTGATACCTGCCGCATCCAACAGTGCTGTCTTGCCTTCGCGGATACCGACGGGACCATCAATTGGCCTGCGGATGTCCGCCCGTTCAGCTTGAATTTGTGCAAGCGTATTGCCTATCAGAGCAGCAACATTGAAGATTCCTTCCTGGTTGCGGCCCTTGAGTTCGACGGTTCCGTTTTGCCAGTTTTCAGCAGGACTTGCAGGAGCCTTGGCTTGACTCAGTTTAGTGCCATGTATGTCTTGAATGGCCCTGCCAAGCCCGGACGTTGCGGCGCTGAGATTGGTGGCCGCAAGGTCCATCCGCGCTACCGAGTTTGGCCCTGCTGACTGACCGATAACGGTATCGGGTTTCACGTCGGCGGTGCTTTGCGGGTGTTTGCTGTTCGCCGTGTCCGATGCATCATTAAAACGAGATTCTACGGCCTCATGCTCACTAGCCCTGCTGACCTGGGCATCATCGCTGACCGCACGCAAAGATTCGTTGATCCGCCCGGTGATTGCCTCGTCGAGCGTGGTATCACTTGCCTGGAGTGGCGATGGAATGAATGTGCCACTAGGAACGGTGACACCTTCAAAGAAAGCCGCTGCACCGCTTTTAGCACTTTGACCCCCGCCACCATTGGTCAGCGGTTCTTCGTCGTCGCCACCCTCTTCAGACAGGAACGGCTTTTTTCGAGGACGGCGAGGCGGCATTGGCCCGTAAGGTAGGCCATCATCGTCGTCATAGAACCCAGTGTCATAGGGGCGGGGCCTCTTAGCCGCACGCTCCGCTTCGAGTGCGCTGGCATTCAGTTCCCGAAGATACGCTGGGAGGACAATACCGCCGCCAAGGACCTTCCCAGGAGCGCCGCCCAGTGCGTCGCCAACCTGAGCAAATGAAGCGCCAGCAGTTAAGTCCATTGCCAGTTGTCCAATGGCCGTATCCTGTGCGCCCGGCAGCCGCATGATCATGCGCGCAGCTCCAGACATGGCCTGATTGCCCGAGAACGTCGCGCCCGCAGCCATCGCCAGTGCTTGACTCTGGCTAACATCATCCACCGCGCGTGCTGCCAGGAACGTCGCCCCACCCGTGGCAACAGCAGCCGCACTCCCGGCCAGCATCCCAGCCGCCTGGCCGACAGTGACGAATGATCCGCCTGTTGCGCGGCCTACGGCGTCAAACAGACGATTGGCTGCGTTAGAGATCGTTTTGAAGCCAACCAGGATGATAAAGGCCGTGAAAATCAGGGCGATGATCGCCATACCGAAGCCTGCAAAGGCATTACCCGCATTGGCTCCAATCATGAATAGGCCCGTAATGAGTGCGGAGATGACGGACAAGACCATCGTCACAATGATCAGCTGTATCCATTGATCGATGATGGCAAGCGCCAAAGACTCTGTTCGCCGGAAGAAGGCAAACAGGATCGCAATGGAAAACGAGATAAAGGTCAGTCCTTGGGCGATGGTCAGCAGAATGTTTACAAATTGCTCGGCCACACCGTAAAAGATGATTGGCTGCACAAAAATCAGTCGGAGTGTCCCGGATGCCGCCATACCAACTGAATTGGCGCGGTGAGCGTCCACTGTGTCCATCGGCGTCATGTTCATCGAGGACCGCCACCAGTTGGAATCGGGATTTTTTTCAAGGTCGAAGTAACTCCCGACCTCCTTGTTTTCCAATTCGGGGATCGTCCCACAACACTGCGTGTACCAATCCGCTGGCAAATTGCCATCGCCGCCTCCTGGATGGGGATCGCAATTCGGCTCAAGGCCCCCGGCGGGCGCGTAGCCCATCACGTCGATGCCATCAGCCCGTAAGAAAGCCAGCGCGACGTCCATACCCTTCACAGAAGGCAGTGGCGGATTCGCGCCCATATAGCGATTGAAGTTGTCGCAGCGAGTAAACATAGGTAAATCTGAACTGCCGCTCTGAATTCTGCTCAAGGAATCGAAGGTCGTACCTTGTTTGGCGGTCACGGTTGCGCCTACGGATTCATAAAAGAAGGTGCCGACCAAAGCCCGAAAGTCTTGCATTGAGGTGAACAGAGTTGGACCGATCTGAAAGAACAACAGACCCGCCAGCAGCCATAGGATCGCGCGTCCGGGCGAGACGACGATGTTCACGTTAAAGATGAACATCAGCATATAAGTGAGCCCCAACACGAACAGAGCAACAATGAAAATGCCGATGAAAGCGCCTCTCAGGCTGGCATTGGCATTGACGATGATCGGCTGAAACAAATCACTGGCGATCCAGCGGTTGATCACCATCAAGATGTAGCCGACCATGATCAACATGCGGTCAAACAACCAGAAGCCGCTTGCCAGAAACTGTAGAAGTTGGTAGGCAAAGCCGTAAACTGCGCTGGAGACGGCATTGGCAATGTCATTAATTAACGGCATGATAAGCCTTCTTTTCTCCAGTCAGCTTAAGGTTCCCGGATGTCGCCCTTGCAAATGGTGTTGACCTCATTGAGCCAGATCACCACGTTTCGCCCGGCCACCTGGGTCGCCCCGGGACGGATGTCACCAGGCGTTGGGCGCGCTGTGAAGTCCAAGGCAAATCCGATGCGGCGCGCCTGGCCTACCGGCCCATAGGCAGCCATCAGAAAGTCGTGTGTTTGCCCTGGTTCAATGGATACCATGTCATAGTTGCTCCCGGCCTTTGCTTCTAATCCGGCTGCTACGCTCGTACCCCAGAAACCGGATTCGGACTCGCCGCTAGGCAGTACGATCTCCGAAACATAGCTTTGCGCTGCAGGAAACACGTTGTATTCACGGGTTCCCCTGTTCTTGATCGATAAGGTCCAGACGAACATCGTTTGGGGAAGACCACTCGGCCCAAGCGTATTTGTTGGGCGACTTTCAATTGAAGTGACCTTATAGCCCAACTTAGTACCATTCAGGTCGTAGATCCAATCGCCAATGAAATAGTCATTTTGCCGGATGTACTCTGTCGGTGTGGGATAAGGTGTGTAAGTTGGAACGGGTGTGGGATAAATCGGATTGGGGATACAACAGCTTGGGCCAGGATTTCGTGGAGCAGCGGGCTGCGGCGTTAGATAAACCGCTACCGGAAAGTTATAAACGTAGTATGTGGCGACGATGCGTATTGTTGCAGCCTGTAAACTGAGTGGGATGGATACTGGATAACTACTCGCCCAGCCTGGCGTCCCTGGGGCGAAATAGGTTGCCTGAAACGTACCCCCTGACCACGGTGAACCATTCGGGAAAATGCCGGAAAGAGTTACATTCACCGGCCCTACGGACTGCCCCATGTACTGTATGAAGACCGTGGAACGCACGGGATCAACGAAGTAGTAATCCAAGTCAGCCTGAAACGCCGTGGGATAGGTGGGGAGGCTGGTGGGATAGGCTGTGCTGGTAGGGCGAGGGGTGGAAGACGGGCAGGTATACTGGGGCAAGCCAGCCACCTGCATCGTGTTATACGTGCCTACACACGCCAAAACAATCAGCATAAAACAGCCCCCAGCCAAGGCTATCGTCCATTTGCGGTAATAGGGCTTACGGACTTCGGCCAGTGCCGGAGCGGTTTCCATTTGAACGTCTTTTTCCATCACCTCTCCCTTACTCACGGAATGAGTCCCGGCTGATTAACAGGCGGTATCAACAGTACAATACGCTGCACACCACTGCGGGCTGGCACATCCCAATATTTGCCGAGATAAGGTGAAATGAGACGCAGCGATGTGTTCGTGATGGCGGCCAGCCGCACCACCCCCGAAGGATCTGTCAGCCCGGACGCGACGATCCGATTGGTTCCGGTTTCCATCAGGCGCACCGATATGCCGCGCACGCCCTCATTGGGATCGGCTACCTTGTTCCCGTTCTGGTCATAGGCGATCAACAGCTCCACCGAGACGTTGGCCGGTGGCAATTCCACCGCCGTCGGCACAATCGTTGGTGGAGCCATAATTAACTCGAATGAGGCGGCTGCTGGTGTTTGCGTTGGAGTGGCCGTGAATACTGGGACTTCGGTTGGGATGATCCCGGCCCGATAGACCTCGATAGCGTCTATGCCAGTGACTGCCCCTGTGCTTTCAAAATTCTTTCGATCGGTGTTGACAATTTGAAGTTCGTGAAAGCCGTTGTGGGTCGCCCAGACTTCAGTTGTGAGGAACGCGCCCAGCTTATCCAACTTGGGCGAATAATAGCTGTCTACTGTTCTCATCAACCTGCCATCGAGGCGAACCTCAAAGACACCGCCGTTGACTGCGCCCACGTAGCGCACACGGACGCCAGCTCCTAGAAAGCGCAGGTAGGCAGTCGCTTTGGGATCTTCAGCATATTTATAATGTCTGGCAGATGCTCGAAATGTCGTTTTGTCATCTACAACGTGCCACTGTCCTTGCCACTCAATGGCAGGATCATCATCCTCATAACGTACCCAACCCTCTGGCCCGGTGAACGTTGAGGCAAGTGCCAAATCCGCAATCGGTGGCGGCTTAGGCACGTTCACTGTAGGTAAGGGAGTCAATGTATTAGGGGCCACACGGCCTTGGTTAGCAACCAGTGTGATGCCAGGGTTGATGACAGTGACCTGAAACACCCGCGTCGATAGGGTCGGTGAGGAGGTAGAGGTTGCGCTGGTGGTTACGGTCGCGGTATTTGTGAGTGTTTCGGTCTCAGTTGGGAGAGGCGTTATGGTTGGCGAAGGCGTGCTTGTCGGGAAAGCTGTGTCTGTCGAGGTCGGCAGTGCAATTGGTGTAGGAATTATCGCGGCAGTTGCTTGCCCGCGCGAAGATATTGCAATATATATGGCAATGCCAATAACTATCAGTAGGATTGAAAGAAAGAGATAAGCCCAGAACCGTTTCAACGCTTACTGTCCTTCAACTATAGGCAATCTGATCAGCTATTCCTGAGCGGAAAAGTGCAGCAATGAGTCCCTCATTTGTCCGAACGTTAAAGTGTTCTCTCAGTTCACGGCGCAGGCGATAGACTTTTTCCTGGCTCATACCTGTAGCTCGCATGATCTCCGACACGTCATGATCATTTATCAACAGACGAATGACTTCGAGCATCTCCTGGCTTAATTCCTCGCAGAGCGGTTGCGAGCTAGGGCGACCACTCCGCAGCATCTCTGCGTAATCGCTGTTGGCTCGCGGTGTGAGAAAAGGCCTACCTCTCAAGATTTCTTGGATGCCGGGGACAAGCAACGCGCTGAGGGCGTCTCCACGGAAAAGGAATGCGTCCAGGCCCTCTGCCAGCAACGCACTGATCAAGCGCCCGTTGTAGGTGCTGCCGACAATCATCCATCGAACCTTCACTTCGACTTGCGCAGCCTCAGCTTGGGCCTGCCTTAACATGTGGAGCGGAGTCTGTTCAGGATCGAGACGATCATCCAGAATGGCAACGTGCGGTCTATGTTCCTGTATGCCGCTCAAGAACCCATACAGATCAGAAAACATGCCCACTACCTTAAAGCGAAGTGAAGTGCTGCTCCCAGACAGAGTGGAGACCATTCCGGTCAGTTCCAAATCACTTGCGTTGCCTATAACGACTCTGCACTCGGATAGACCACTCTGCATCTTGATCTCCCCGGCATTAACCAAAACGTATTTGAGAAACTCTTCAACCGCTTCAGAATGAGATCAGCGACCAGCGACTGCATCATACCGAAGATGGTAGGGCCTTCGCTGACCAATATTGACGCGCTCTAGCCCAAATTTCCGAAGTCGGTCCCCAAAATCGAGAACGACAACCACAATTTTGAGATTGCTGCACGTGAGACACTCAGTTCCAGGCTTTATATGAGTGTTGGATCGTTATCGGAAATTAGAACATTATCAGCAATTATACTCAGTTTGACTGTTGACACTCTGAATACGAGATGTCACTGAGGTGAGCTTTTGAAGAAGGATTGCTGTTGAGGTGAAGGCGAAACGTGGTTCGCGGGGTAAAACAGGTCGGATCATCGGGTAAACCACCAAATTCTTCGCTCAGCTTTATTGAATTGGGGAATTCCTCCCTGTGTTGTACAATCGCAAATACACTTCCTTGTCAAAATTGAAAAGATACATCTGAGTCATGCCATGCATACTGAGCAGCTCAAAGAGAATGCGGTGATTCGCGGCCCATTCTTTGCCGAACCTATCCGACTTCTTACGGTGATGCCAGTGGGCGATGCGTTCAAATTAATCGCTGTCGGGCTGAAAACCAATTCGACTTACCAGCCGATTCTCAAGCGAAGTGAGATTGCGCTGCTCGAAGTATCGTCCGAAGAATCGCCATTCGACGGCGATGCAGCGCGTTTCCGTCTGGGCATTGAAGCGCTGCGACTAGCACTGGCCTATGAATACGATCCGTATTTCTCACTCTCCATTGCCCGGATTGACCCACTGCCACACCAGTTGGAAGCCGTCTATGACTATTTCTTAAAACTGCCACGCGTTCGCTTCTTGCTCGCCGACGACCCCGGGGCAGGCAAAACAATTATGGCTGGGCTACTCATCAAGGAACTGAAAATCCGAAGATTGATCAACCGTATACTTATCGTTACACCTGCGAATCTGTGCTTCCAGTGGCAACGTGAGATGAAGGATAAATTCCGCGAGAATTTCGAGATTGTACGAGGAGATGTGCTGCGCGCCAATTATGGCTCGAACCCCTAGCAGGAACGCAATCAATTGATTACCTCAGTTTCCTGGGCGGCGCACATCGAAGATGCCCGCGACAGCCTACTCCGTAGCCGCTGGGATTTGATCATCGTGGACGAGGCGCACAGGATGAGTGCCACTAGCCATGCGCACAAGACGCAATATTATCAATTGGGTGAAGCTCTCTCTAGCATGACCGATCACTATCTGCTGATGACAGCTACACCCCACAAGGGTGACCCAGAAAACTTTTGTCTGTTCTTGGAATTGCTTGATCAGGATGTGTACGGCGATGTGTCCAGCCTTCAGGAAGCGATGCGTCGCAACAATACTCCCTTTTACCTCCGCCGGACGAAAGAAGCACTGATCACCTTTCCTGACCCTGAAACTGGAAAGTCGCAGCGGATCTTCACTAACCGTGATGTCCGTACAATCCCATTCGAGATCGACAGCGACGAATACGATTTTTACGAACAGCTTACCCACTACGTCGAGGAACAGTCGATCAAGGCAGCTAACGATGAGTCTGCACGTGGGCGAGCGCTAGGTTTCACGATGGCAATGTTGCAACGCCGCTTCGCTTCCAGTATCCGGGCAGCGCGACGCAGCCTGGAAAACATGCGAAAGAGCCGTGAAGCGATCCTGAAAAACCCTGAAGCATACCGCCGTCAGCAACTCGAACGCCGCCTTCCAGATGATTTTGACGACCTACCTGACGATGAACAACAGAAAGTTTTGGAAGATCTCGAAAGTGTAGTCCTTTCGTTCAATCCGGCTGATCTCCGGGATGAGATCATGCAGTTGGATCGCCTCATACGGCAAGCCGAGCAACTTGAACAACGCGAGATCGAATCAAAGCTGAATAAGCTGCGCCAAACCCTCCGCGAATATGGAGTCTTTGACGACACAAAGATGAAACTGCTTATCTTCACCGAACACAAGGATACGCTCGATTATCTGGTTCAAAAACTACGTGAGTGGGAGCTTTCAGTTGTCCAAATCGATGGCAGCATGAAGATTGGGGATGCCAAAGAACCTAAGGAAGGAACGCGCCTGCACGCAGAAAAAGCCTTCCGCGATTCAGCGCAAGTGCTGGTCGCTACTGAAGCTGCAGGCGAAGGAATCAACCTGCAATTCTGTTGGTTCATGATCAACTACGACATTCCCTGGAATCCCGTGCGGCTGGAGCAGCGCATGGGACGCATCCATCGTTACGGTCAGACTCGTGACTGCCTGATCCTCAATTTCGTGGCGACCAACACCCGCGAGGGGCGCGTTCTAGATAAACTGATGGATCGCCTACGTGAAATTCGCAAAGACCTGGGCGATCACGTCTTCGACGTAGTTGGTGAGGTCTTCCCGGCGAACCTGCTGGAAAAGCTAATCCGCGAGATGTATGCCCGCCGGATCGATGAACGGCAGATCACTGCTCGCATTGTTGAGAATGTTGATGTATCTCGCTTCCGGCATATCACTGAGTCCACACTCGAAGGGTTGGCGAAACGCGAGCTAAATCTTTCTGCGATACTGGGAAAAGCGGCAGAGGCACGGGAGCGACGACTTGTGCCTGAAGTCGTCGAAGATTTCTTCAAACAGTCCGCTGCGCTGGTGGGGATGATCCCGAAAGAGACTGGAAAAGGATCGGGCGTCTACCGAATCGGCAAGGTTTCGCGTTTGTTGTGGGAACTCGGCGAGCAGGTCGAACCACGCTTTGGCCCACTGAGTCGAGAGTATCGCCAGATCGTCTTCGATAAAAAGCGTCTTGAATTGGATACGACTTCTGAATGGGTCACGCCCGGCCATCCACTTTTCGAGGCTGTACGAGCCTTTACCGCACTAGAAACGCAAAAGGACCTGGAACACGGTGCGATCTTCTTTGACTTGCATCGGGCTGAACCTGCATATCTGGATGTTTTCACCGCAGCAATCCGGGATGGGCGGAACAACATTATCCACGAGCGATTGTTTGTGGTGCAAACTGATCCTGACGGAACCCTTACCGTGCGCCAGCCTACAATCTTCCTGGATCTCATCCCCGCGCCCGAAGGCCAATCTATTTCTGATGCCGGTTTCGCGCCTGATCAATCAGAAATTGAGGCAGCGCTCTATGTCCAAGCCCTTGAACCTTTCCTGAATGAGATCGCAGTACAACGTACCAAAGAAATCATGACCATCACCGAGCACCTCAACACCAGTCTGAATACGATTATCGACCGTCTAAATGTTCAGCTTGGGGAATTGTATGACCAGCGCGACAGGGGAACGATGGAATCGGGGTTGGAAGGTCGTATCAAGATTCTGGAAGAAGACCTTGAAAATAAGGTGCGGCGTTTAGAGCAGCGACAAGCTGAATTGCGACAGGAGCAGCATCTTACTATAACCGATCTGCGCCATCACGGTCGAGCATGGGTATTGCCTCATCCTGATCGTACCAAGCCGGACATCGCTCCAATGGTGCGCGACGAGGAAATTGAGCGCATTGCAGTTGAAGCCGTGATTGCATACGAAGAAGCGCGAGGCTGGAAGGTCGAGGACGTACAAAAGGATAACAAAGGTTTTGATCTGATCTCACGCCCGGCGGATCCGGATGCGTTACCTGCTATCCGTTACGTGGAGGTAAAAGGACGCTCAAGTATCGGAGAAGTAGCACTGACCGAAAACGAATTCAAAACGGCCACTCGACTCGGCGACGACTATTGGCTATACACTGTGTATAACTGTGCTTCGCAGCCGCAACTTCACCTGATTCAGGACCCAGCACGCTTGAACTGGCAGGCCGTAACCCGCGTGGAACACTATCGTATCGAGGCGGCAGACATTCTGAATTCTGGAACAGGTTTTTGACGCCGTTCAAACCTGAATCTAACATATACTACTTATTACCAGACAAGTGGCTGGATTAGTCACCTGTGATTTTATTCTTTCAAGAAACGAACACCTTACATCATGACCGACGCCCTTCCCAAGCGGCTGATCGAAGTCGATCTGCCTATCAAACGCATTTCCGCACATGCCCGGCGCGAAAAGTCGATTCGGCACGGGCACATATCGACCCGGCGTACTCCCTGGGGCGAGATCGCTTATCAATTGGGCGGTACGGATGCCTTTGCCGTTGTGGCAGACCATGATGAGCGCGGTGTAGCTCCCGGCGGCGATGTAATCCGTCGATTTCTGCCTATTGACCGCCCATGCCTCATCCTTATGGATGAACTGATGAATTACATCAGCCGCCTCCGCCGTGCCGAACCTGCAATGATCGCTCAATTCTACAATTTCTTGCAAAATTTCTCCGAAGAAGCGCGGGCGCGCTCGAACCTCGTCTTGGCCGTTTCCGTGCCGAAATCGGAAGAAGAGATGAATGCCGACGATTTGACCGACTATGATCGCCTGAAAAAGTTGCTTGATCGCGTCGGTAAGGCAGTCATTATGTCAGTGGAGCGCGAAACCGCGGAGATCATCCGCAGGCGGTTGTTCCAGTGGGAGAAGCTTCCCCGTGACGCTGGACCAGTGGCAGAGGCATATGCAAAATGGATACGCGACCACCGCCAGTTTCTACCAGAATGGTTCCCGGTTGACCACGCACGGGAAGAATTCGAGCGAACCTACCCCTTCCACCCGATTACGCTTTCCGTTTTCGAGCGTAAGTGGCAGTCCATTCGTACCTTCCAACGCACCCGCGGTACGCTTCGCCTGTTGGCGTTGTGGGTGTCCAAAGCCTATCGAGAGGGGTATCAAGGTCTGCACCATGACCTGCTAATTGCGCTTGGTACAGCGCCACTCGATGACTCAACATTCCGTGAGGCGGCGCTGGAACAACTCGGCGAACGCCGAATGGCCGTTCCAGTCGCCGCCGACATCGGTGGGCGTGATGATTCTCACGCAATCCGCCTCGATGCCGAAGCGCCAGAGGCAATCCGCGAGATCGGACTTCATCGCAAGGTGGCAGCGGTCATCTTATTTGAGTCCAATGGCGGTCAGGCTCGGGGCGAAGCCACCGAGCCGGAAATCCGCCTGGCTGTCTCAGAACCGGGTTTAGATATTGGGAACGTGGAAACAGCGCTTGAAGGGCTGGCGGGCGCATGTTATTACTTGGAAACCGAACGTAAGCGGTACCGTTTCGCGCTCTCCGTGAACCTGAACAAGTTACTGGCGGATCGTCGGGCGAGCATTGACCCGGCGGAGCTGGAAGACAAGGTACGCAAGGAAATTGAAGCCGTTTTCAGCGGATCATCGATAAAGCCCATCTTTTTCCCCACCCAGAGCAACCAGATCCCCGATGGAGTTCCCCAGGTTTCGTTAGCGATCCTGCCCCCTAGCCAGACCTACTACGATCAGGAAACTGCGGAACTTGTCTCCACCTTCACGCGCGAGGTTGGGCAATCGACACGGTTGTTCCAAAGTTCGCTGATCTGGGTCATTCCCGACAATGCACGTCCACTCTACGATGAAGCCCGCAAATGGCTGGCGCTCATGGCAATCCGTAGTGAAGACGAGAGCGACATGAATGAACCGCAGCGTCGGCAGCTATCGGAAATGCTGGAGCGCTCCAAACGTGATCTGCGCGAGGCTGTCTGGCGGGTTTACAAGCATGTGATTTTGCTTGGCAAAGATAATGATTTCAGGCATGTGGATATGGGGCTGATCAATTCCAGTGCGGGGCCTGTGGTGACCCAAATCGTAAATCGGCTCCGGCAGGAAGGTGACATTGAAGACAATATTGGGGCCAATTTCCTGGTACGGAACTGGTCTGGTGTAGGGCCGGAGTGGGCGACCAAAGACGTGCGCAATGCGTTTTACGCTTCACCTCAGATGCCACGACTGTTGGATCCTGATCGCATTCGAGACACAATTGCTGCTGGTGTTCGTGATGGTCGTTTCGCCTATGTGGGAAAGAACGCAGCCAGTTACTACGATCCCTTTTGCTTCAATCAGCCTATTGAGCCGCGTGAGGTCGAAATCGCAGACGATGTGTATATTCTGCAAAAAGAGGCCGCAGAACACTATGTAGCTGCACAACAAGTCACTGACATGCCGCCAACATCCGACCCGCTGCTGCCACCTGTGCCTACCCCTCCGCCGTCCGCGGCCACATCTGTGACGCCACTATCCGATGAAACCGTTCGAGCGATGCGTTGGAACGGGACGATCCCATCGCAAAAGTGGACGCTGTTCTATAATAAGGTGATCACCAAACTGGTAAACGGGGGCGGTCTTCAGCTGACAGTAACAGTTGACGCCGAGCCAAACGGGGGAATTTCGCCGCAGCGCGTCGAAGAAATCCGCGCAGCGCTCCGAGAACTGGGTATTGAGGGCGATTTGGACTGGTGGGAGTGAGACATTCATATGGTCGGAATAGCACTACTTGCTATAGTTTGACCCTTTGTGACCCGCCTTGCTCATACAGCCACCGATAACAGGTCGAGAGCGGCCAGATCATCGACCTTACATTCTTATTTTCGTGGAGGATGATATCCGCCTTCTACCCATCGTTGACGGGCAACAACGATGACTGAGCGATTCATCTTCAACCGGATAACCGTGGCACGTCCTATTGGCGTCAGGCCGCGTACCCTCGTTGCCCCTGCGATCCATTCGAAATGCTCCGACCAAATCTGTATGCGAGGATTGAAGAGGGACACCTGCTCACCTGTTTCTGGATCAGTAATTCGTGTTGCTGCACGCTTGTGGTTATTACAGTTCCAGCAGGACAAACATAGATTTTGAAGCCCATCGCCGCCTGACGGATCAATGTGATCGACTTGCATCGTTTGCCCGCTGTTTTCCTCACAAGTCCGGCAATATTCGCAGCAACCACCTGCCCGTTCATGTACCTGCCGCTTGATCGCGTTCCAGGAAAGTTCACTCATCCAGTGGTTTGAAGTCCTTCTGGGTGAATGGATAACCCCGATCTCTCAAGATAGCCGCCGCTTCGGCCTTCCGCAGCATGAGGCGATCTCCACGCTCAACGAGCTTTTCCAACTCGGTTTGTTCTTGATCAGTAATGGTTCCAAGCGAGTTTCTATCCATTAACTCGTGTGCCCGCGCCTGGCTGTCATCTGACATTTGTTCACGAGCAATCGTCCATAGCGCATCGTCGGACAGATGACGGAGTGCGTCAAGCTCCGCTTGCTCATCAGCGGGCAGTTCGGGCAGTGGAGCAGACAGGGTTTTCAGGTAGTCAATCAGCACCTGCTCGACGGGCTGCGAGGTCGTTTCTGCAATCAGCCGGGCGCGGGCTGAGATATCTTCAGGAAGCACTAAAACAATCTGGTCGGCCATAGCATGATATTCCCTCTTACCATTAATTCTCTATTTTAGCTGGTTTTCCTTCTCTTCGGCCTACGAGGATCGTGAACAGTGTTTAGCAATTTCGCCACCTAAACAGGTGTCGTGCTGGACGATTAACAGGTTAATCAAACATGTAACCAACACTGCTGTGGTTGCTGGTTCTATTTGATGAAGTACAAACAACAAAATGTACTGTTGTGTTGACTTTCAACTCAACGGTTGATATAATACTCAACATGAAGGAAATGGGAGCAAAAGTGTATGGAAAATCGATTAGGCGAAGCATTGCGCGAAAAGCGGCGCGCCGCCGGAATCAGTCAGCGAGAGTTGGCCGAAAAAATCGGTGTTGACTTCTCTTACATTAGCAAGCTTGAAAACGGGCGATTACCACCCCCAGCCGCCGACACCATTGTAGAAATATGCCGCGTCCTGGATATCAAACCAGAAGAGTTACTGGCGCTCACCGGGAAAATCCCCTCTGAGGTACAGAAAGGGTTAAGTATTAGCCAAACGGCTCAAGAATTTCTACAAGAGGCGCAGCGGATGGGATTGTCGGAAGAAGAATGGCGACAGATGGTGCAATCGCTAAAAGGGCTACGAAACGAATGACGACGATGTACCAACAAATACCCCTGTTGTTTTTCGATGAGGACGAAGAAGCCCCTCAACCTTCTCGACAGGACGCCATTCGCGCCATTGAGTGGTCATACAGTCGGCGCGAGTCCTTGGAACAGTGTCCACTCCGCTACTATTACGAATACTTCGGTGCTAACAAGAAAAAGGCTAAAGGGGAACCCGACAAAGCCAGGTTGCATACGCTAAAGGCGTCGAGCAATTGCTACCTGCGGACAGGAACCATCTTGCATCTCATCATTAGCCAGTTCTTTCGCAATATGCAGGCTGGTGAACCCAGGACACATAATGACGCCATCGATTGGGCAACGCGCCTCCTGAAAAAGGATATGGACTATTCCCGCCAATATCCCGATCTGCCGGAGACGCAAGGCAAGTTCCCACCCATCCTGCTGCGTGAGTACATCGATCAACCTGCTGAAGCAGACGCATTTTATGACCGTGTTGCGCAGCGGATGATCGAGGCCATCCGAGCCTTTTTTACCGATGTGCGCTATGAGGAATTCCGCATCGGTGGGAGTAGCGCGGGCGCTGTCGTTGAATATCCGATGCATTTGAAGACCTTGCCCTGCAAGGCGGCTGGCAAAATCGATCTCGCCTACATCGCCAACGGCGTCGTGACTATCGTGGATTGGAAATCAGGCGGGAGCGGTGGCTTGGGCGAGGACAGCCTACAATTAGCCGCTTACGGTCTATGGGCCATCGAGCATTTCGGTTGTTCGCCTGAAGCGCTGCGCGTCTGCAAAGTCCATCTTGGTTCCGGTGAGATTGATTTCTTCCCGATCAATGCGGATGTTCTGCACGCGGCACGGACACGGATTATTCAAGATGCAGAGCGTATGGCAACCCTGGATCAGTGGGCGCGTGATGGGGTTGTGGATGTCTTCACACCTAACAAAAAGGAAACGATCTGTAGGTTATGTGCGTTCAGGGGGATTTGTTATGCTTGAGGCCAACACTCGCATCGTCAAGTTCGGCATGAATCTGTTCATCTGGGTCAGGCAGGCGAAAGTAACGGGTTCTCTGACAGGTACAGACGGCGACGCCGAATTGCTCCAACGGGCCTGCAACAAACTGCTTTATGCACGCGGGCTTGCAGCTGTTCCCCTCATGGAACAGTGCAGGTTACTCATTGCCAGTTCCGCGCCGATTGCCCCCTTCGAGATCAAAGAGGACAAATGGGAACTCAAGATCGAGGATGCTGGCGAAAGGCCAGAACGTCTAACCTTAGAGAGTGCTGCCGGAAAACGACTGATCCCTGTTCTGCTTGAACGTGCCCTTATTGCTCAGGTTCGCAGCCGCACCCGCTTGTGGGAACTGGATAGCTGGCGGATCTGGTACGAACCCGAACCCTTCAAGACCGTTAACGGCATCGCTGCTTATAACCGTTACCAGTTCTCGATCTCGTACATAGAGGGCGTTGGCGTTGGGGTCACCGTCGATGAAGGCACAGGTTTCTTTGTGGAGAATAGCCTGACTTATTTCTTCGACCCGACTCAGCCTGATGCCGAGCGCGAACACCGGCGACGATTGTTCGACCGCTTGACACATCGCCAGGATCGGCAGCGCGGCACATTACTCTACAGAATAGGGGATCATCAGGGCAAGTGCTACTTCGCTTCCGCTCCGGCTGGAATGACCTGCAAAACTACCCCGACCATGCGCGTAAAGGGGCAAAGCTACGCTTCACTCTACGACTACTATCGGACGGTGTATCCGGACGTGGAAGTGCGTGAGGATGATCTGGCCGTTTACGT
Organism: Chloroflexota bacterium; assembly: GCA_021325095.1. Taxonomy (GTDB): domain Bacteria; phylum Chloroflexota; class Anaerolineae; order Aggregatilineales; family UBA2796; genus JAJPHV01. The sequence continues at coordinate 198,656 of JAJPHV010000112.1, forward strand.
CAGTTTTGTCGGGATTGACCAGCCCCAGCCAGTCGCTGCGAAGTTCTTGTTCGTTCGCGTCATGAATGACAGCTTGCCTGAAGCGCTCCGCTCGGATGACAAGATCCCGCCAGGGAAACGACGTAATTTACTGCTGGATTTTTGGGAGAAACTTGATCCTTTTCCCTTTGGGAAGGGTCTGCCAGGTATGACGGACGGCTTCTGGCGGCCACCTACCGAACAGATGCAGTTCCTGCGAATGCCCGACCTTATTTTCGGGCACAACCATCGCTTATGTAGCCCTGAGATATCGGTCGAGGCGTACAAGGACCACTTTAGGCGGCGAGGAGAATACCTCGAAAATTCAGGCTGCTATTCAACGCCACCCACCATGGCCCGCACCATTTACTATGCTTTCCCAGACGCAGTGGGTGACTACGCCCGCAAACAATTGGCTTCCGACGTGACCACAGCGATTTACAAAATGGCAAACCGGCCTGCGGGAAGCGCTGTACCCATCCCTTATAGTTCCATCGCCGATGCCATCCATAAACTCAAAGAATATACCCCCGGTGTTGTGGTCTTTGTTCTCAACGATGAGCCAACCGCCTACCATGACGTTGCCTTCCAGTTAGACAAATGGCGTGTGAAACGCATTACCCGTCCGGTCCTATGTGAGCATTACGAGTATTTCGAGAAAGGCATGTGGGACGGGAAACAACGGGCCTATGACCGACGTAAGGGACAGCGGCGCTGGAATGATTTCATCACGGAAAATGCCCTCGATGTACTACAGCTCATGGACGGCGTACCATTTCGTACCGAGACTGCTGGAGCATATGAGGCGCAGCTTGTCATTGATGTTGGGCACGAAGGGCGTTACCAGGCATTGTCACTGATCATCCTGCGCGGAGGCAACAAATCGCCCGACTGTACCCTCGTCCGCCACGTTCACGTCAAGTCCGACCCGCAACACGAATCTATGAATCCCAAGCTGTTGGAAGAGCAAATCGTCGAGCTTATTAATGCTGCCATCCGACGTATTCGAGAGCCGCTCACTTCGCTGCTGGTTATCCGCGACGGCAAGCTGTGGGACAAAGAGATCGGCGGTATCGATAATGGCCTGGCACGGGTCAAGGAAGCAGGCAAGCTGACCCAGGATGCGCGGATCGATATGGTCGAACTGCGCAAAGACTCCCTAAAGTATTTGCGCCTGTGGGAGATCGAGGACAAAGGGAATGTCGATAACCCCTTGGAGGGTACATTTGTGCGTATTAATGATAATATCGCGCTATTGGCGACCACCGCCGCTGCCAGCCTGCATCAAGGCACGAGCGATTTATTGACTATCGTCGGCGGAAGCCGATGTTCTAGCATTGTGGATGCTGCCCAATCCATTTTTGTGACCTGTCAACTCAACTGGTCAAGCCCCAAGACGGCACAGCGGTTACCATTGCCACTGAAAGTGACCGATGAAGAACTGATTGCTCGGGCGGCCCAAGAGATTAGACGTATAGGCTAATGGACACTACGAGGAGCTTTCCATGAAAAATAATTGGCTGGCGGCATCCAACTTTGAGCGGATGCACCAAATTATTACCGCCCTCAACATCATCTCCGTTCATGCCAAGCTGAAGCTAGCAGGCATCGACGAGCCGACGGATGCGGCGGAAATTCGCAAGGCGCGTGAGGAACTTACCGAGTTCCTCGCCCAACTCAATACGCTGCTCTATGAGGTCGAGCATAGCCAGGATAGCGTCGTCGTTGGCGATGATCCCAGGCTTGGTGAGCTGACAATGCGGTATCTTTCGGAAAAACGTCGCTGGCTTCAGCCGTCAGGGCTATACAGTATGACCTTAGCTGACCTTAGTACGATGCTCCACGCCGAACATCCAGACCAACTCCTGCAATTGATCGATTGCTTGCGCGAGTTGAGAGTTTTACTAGAGCAGCATTCTCAGGCCGATGTGCGCGATATCCTGGGAGAAATCTAGCATCATGCGGCCAATTATTGAACGTCAGAATGTCGCTCTGCTCGCTGACATCGCTGCGTTACGCCGCTTGATAAGCGGCAGTCCCATTCCAACGGAGTTGCAGTCTTACCGGGATACCTTGCTGCAACTCCTCAACCACCATCAGAAGACTGTCGAACGTAACCTGCGCTGGCTGCGTCTGGGTCGGGCTAACATTTTGGATAATATTTACAGCGAAACGCTGAACGTGATCTACTCCATGCGCCTGCTCAGCGATTGTCATGCCGTACCGGTACTACGAGCCGCCGAGTCTGATCGACTATGTCTGGCCCTTATCCATTGGATGCACGGCGTTCATCCCCAGACGCAGAACTGCCCAGCCGCCTGTGTCGATGGCAACTGTTCGATCCTGCCTAAGCATGGACTTCCACTCTACTACTTCCCGTGTGCGGAAAAGCGGACGCTGCTTTACCTGCCCTTATTCTTTCACGAAATCGGACATGAACTTTATCTCTACCACAAACGCGAAATGGATGAACTGGTCCGCGATTTGCGGCGGGATATCGACGACCTACTCATGCCAGCATCTCAGCGTAACGACTCCCACCTTGAACAACAAGCGACGCAGCGACAAAGTATCATCGACACATGGTACAGCTGGATGCAGGAATTTTACTGCGATGCAGTAGGGCTAACCATCGGTGGCCCATGCTACTTACAGGCATTCTCCACATTTATCAGCCCACTATGGCAGATGAACTTTTACCGTGAACCCAAATACCTCAAGAGCAGCCACCCGGTGACGTTGCTGAGAATCCGATTCCTGACTAAACGTGCCAGGGCAACCGGTTACACTGAGATTGCCCAACAAGTCGAGGGGCAATGGGACGAGGTCGCGCGGGCTATTGGCATTGAAGAAGACTATCACGGCTTCTACGATAACGTTTTGGAACAGGTCGTCGATGAAACACTGGAGAATATGCTTGTCGAAACCAATCCACGAGCTTGTACCCCATCTGAAGCAGGTGGCGGCCTTTGGGTAGCCGGGGAAGATACTCCTATTCGCCTTCTGAACTGGGCTTGGCAGCAATACATGGCTAATCGTGACCATTATTCAAACTGGGAAATCGAGCGAATCGACGATTTCCTGAACAATTCCACCTGACGTGTCACTCTTACTGAGCGTTCAGGGGTGTAGTCCGTGCCTTCGGACATTATGATTACAGGCTGATATGACGCTAGTCCTGATAATTGAAACCCGGCCACGTCTATGACGCAATGGTGGTCAGTATGGCCGGTTTTGCTGGAATGACCACTTTTTCAGCTATTCAACTCTTTTTCTATCATCGCCACATCGTAGCGACGCATCATGTCGATGACCTCTTCTCGTGCGATAGCGTACATCTGTCCACCGGCATAGGGTTTGCGGCGCTTGCGGTCGGTGAGTTGGAAACGGTTCATCAGGTGTCCGATCCATTGAGCACTGCCTATTGTGTCTGCCGGATCGCCTGACAACTGTCCCACCTGTTGGCGTACATCACAAGCTTTCAGCCAGATATAGTCTTGCTCTTTGGCACTGCGAGTCATCACTTCGAGTGCCTGCAAAAGCGCTTCTTCGCGCGGGTTGAGCGCTTTGCCGTCGCTCAATTGACCATCGTTCTGGGCAGCTTTGCGAATGGCATCCAGCAAGCCGAGAGGACGTGCCTGCTCTTCAATGAGCGCGGCAATGGACACGAGCGGCGACCATAGCTCACTGGAGCGATTCGTGAGTCGGTGCAGTTCGGGACGCTCGAAATAGTTCCGGTAGACCTCTTGATGGTAGGTCAGCGCCAGGATATAGAGCTGATGTCTTATCTCAGCCCCGTCGAAAGCTGGCGGAAAGCGCGGTAAATTCTGGTCAGTGCGGCGCATCGGGATCGGGATGCACCGGCTGGCGAGAATATCTTCCAAACCTGCGATGGCAGCAATGATTTTGGGGGAGTACACATCGAACGCCTGCGGCTTCATGTCGTCGCCTGTCACGCGGATGGCGGGCATCCCCGGCTTGTAACCGCTGTTGAGCAGTTGGCGGATCTGTTGCATCCGGGGGTCTTGTGAGCTGTGGTAGCGTTCGGCTTCGTCGATACCTACTGTGCAGTTTGTTTGGTGGATCAGTCGGAACAAGGAAGGGCCAGAGGGGTCAGAAGTCGTGATCATGTTGAAAGCCAGCGGTTGGGTAACTTGGAGCACTGTACTCTTACCGCTGTTCTTCGGCCCGGTGAGGGCAATGTACGGGTAGGCCGGGAACATCGTATAGAAATATGTCCCTATCACCCACAAAGTCAGAATCTGACTATCCGCCGGTGATCTGAAGTCTACATATCTGGTATAGAGACTATGGAGTCGCTGAAAAACTGCACTCGGTGACACCGTCTCACCCTTCAAGAACTTTTGAATACTGCTATAGCGCCACCGCATCAAGAATGCGCAACCTTCAGGAATGGCGCGTAGCGCAACTTCTCGTCCATTTAGTGAAACGATCTGTTCATGGGTGAGACGTACCAACTGACGCTGGTTGGTCAGCAAATACGGCCAATGAACCAATCGATTGTCCCTGGTGCGTTCAGTAAGTGCTACCGTGACCATCGCCATATCACCGTAAAAACCCAGTGCGGGTGACAATAGTGGGATGTCGTCAGCGAGCAGCGCTGTGCCCGCGCTGCTAAGTTCATGCTTTCGGCTTTTGCTTGCCTTGAGCAAGACGCTAAAACTGCTGCCCCTGATACCGATCTTCGCCATAGTATGCCTGAACTGCACCAGCTCCAGATCGTCAAGTTCCGGCGCATAAAGGAACAGCTCTCGGATGGACTGTTCTCTCGCTAACCCTTCCAAGTGCGCTACTTTTTGAACCTCATGCATCAGCCAACTAGTAGAGAGATTCAGAACATTTCGCACGTCCTGGGCTGTTGGCCTTCGCTCAACGAGCCATTGATTAAAGTCTTTGACACCGACAGGCATCTCCGGAATGTAAGCGTTTCTTCGCAGTTCTCTGGCAATCTTGTCTGATGAGCCTTTAGTTTTGTCCTCATTGTCGAGCGCAACGAAGACATAGCGCGCCTGACGCAGTTTGGTCAGCAACTCCTTTGATGCATCTAGGCCCATCAGCGCTACTGCCGGAATATGCCATTCAGCTAGGGTAATCGCATCGGCGGGGCCTTCGACCAAGACGACTTGCTCGGCATCCGGGCTATAACAATAATTGAAATAGGACTGGCGTTCGCCGATCAACTCATGCGGAGGATTATAGTGCCGCTTTGCTTCAATAGAGCGCCCGCTCAGATAGGTCAAACGTCCCTTCTCCACATGCACGTAGACGATCATGTCCGCTGGAAAACGTTCGATGACGCTTCGCCACTTGTCGGAAAGGGCAAGATCCTTAATGAGACTCTGTTTGTCTCTTGGCATGTAACCCAGGCTCGCCGCCTTCACCGTCTCGATCTTCCATCCTCGTTTCCGCGTCACGTAGGTGAGGGCAGGCGGATAGTTCAGGAGTGCATCATTCAGGCGAGCCACAAGTTGGCGTTCTGCCCAAGTTGGAGATTTCTTGAAGTTGGCATTTTCCGCTACAGGAAGTCCAGCGCGCTGCGCGAGGTAGCGCACTGCTTCAAGAAACATACTGACGTCCCGCGGATTCCAACTGGCCCCATAAGACAGCTTGTAACGCCCCACAAAATCAAAGACATCTCCATACTCGCCCCGCGAATACCAGAAATACGAACCGGTATTTGGAAAGATGACAAAGCTGTCATGTTCCGCACCGATGTAGTGCGTACCTATCTTCTTCAGTGGAAAGGATTCGGCAACTACATCCTCAATCCGGTTTTGCGCACGAATTTGTTCCAAATCTAATGGACTCACTTCCGCCTCCAGGCAGCACGAACCACGTGCCGTGTTTTCTAAAACATGACGAAATCGAAAAATGGACTTGCGCGAAAAGGCGGGGCGTGTTACATTGGAGTTGTCACGCACCAATGAAATTCCCCGCCTATTGCCCATCCCTTGGTGGGCATTTTGTTTTTCGGGTGGTCCACGCGCTTGCCTAGAAAACTGCCCTTTCCACCTCATGTTCCTCACCTATACTTGATTCTCGAAATTTGTAACCACGTGGTTACAAATTCAGCGATTCACGACGCAAGATTCGGCGTCGTCGAGCAGTCTCTTCATACTTTGCAAGCGAGCCTGTACAATCTGAACATCCCGCTCCTGTTCAAGTAGAATGCGCGCGAGGTCCTGGGGTGCTGGCAATGAGGCGGAACGCATCAGCTTTGCCAATTGCAGGGCCTGCCGCGGTGCAGGTTGCTTACCTGGCTCATCGCCCGTGCTTTGCGCGCACAGTTGTCTGACTTGCTGACCCGTGAGACCAAAATCGATGATCTGTCGCACCATTTCCGCATGGCTCTCCTCAGGCAGACCCAGGACATAGCGCAACTGCCCTTCCTCCAGATTGTGCCTGTCTGCCAATTCAAGCGCTTCATCAGCTAAGCGCAGTAGCGCCTTGTAGCGGCTAAAGTGCATCCGGCTAATACCGCCCATTGCCGAGAGTATGGCACTGGTGAACTCCCGCTTGTCACGCATGTCGAGGTCGAGCGCCTGACGGTAAAAACCATTGGAAACTGCCCCTTCTGGACGTTGGGCGCCATGTGCTGCCAGAATGAGTAATGCCGCCTGACGTGCCATCGCGATTGCTGACAAGCCGGTGCGGGCTGTGTTCTCTTTGGCTTGACGAAACGCTGAAGCACGTCCTGATGGGATAACAATGCAAGGAATCGTGCCATCCCCTTCATAGCTTGGCAGGAAATCGCGCAGCAGCCAGGTTGCCCAATACCGTCGCTCGCCTGTCTCGATTCGGTACAACCGTGTCACGCCTTGTGTGGCATCTATAACTGTGAGCGGATTGACCTGTCCATCATCGCGGATGGTAATCGCCAGGTTGGCAAGGTTGCGGACAAGTGCTTCTTCAGGAGCTAGACGAGGCAGTTCGATCTCTCGTTCGTCCTCGGCTTCGGCGAATAAATCGAGCAGTGAACTGAAGGGTCGTGCGTTTTGACGCGCTACGACCTGTGCAATCTGGATCAGTTCTCGCAACGCTTGTGCAGGGGTAAGCCGATTGGCATGAAACGCGAAGTGAATGTTTTCTGGCAGCACACGGCGGGGCTGGATTGGGTCAGGACGGATGAGTTCTGCCGGAATGTATTCGATGCGCAGGGCACTGTTGGCTAATTGCTCGCCTGGATCGGCCTTGAGAAGTTCTAATCCAATGCTGTCGAGCAAGCTGGTATTGGCGCGGCGCGTTTTGGCAGTCATGCTGCACCTCGCTGTGCAACCAGTTGTTTGACCAGCAGACTCACAAACTGAGCATAAGCCCGACTGGCAGCGCAATGAGGGTCATATTCAAAGACACTGAGGTGCTGGCTATGCGCATAAGCGACGGCTTCGTTTGACGGGATCACGCCACACATCAGATTACCTAGAACCGGGTGTGCCTTGAGACTATCTACCAGTTGGATGTGGCCTTTCATCCGCGTATCCATCTTCGTCACCAGAATGCCCCTGACGTGCAGGTTGGGATGTCGCCAGCCCTCGCGGATGTCATTGATCTTGTTCACGACGGACAGCAGCCCAATTGTCTCAAGATAACGCGGCTCAACGGGTACGATAGCATCCGTCGCTGCCAACAAGCCCATTTCAGTCATGAGCGAGAACGACGGGCGCGTATCGATCACGACGGCAGCATAGTAATTGGCAATGCGATTGAGCGGCTCTGCCAAGCGATAAGGCGCACCCGCGACACCCATCAATTCGCGTTCCGCGCCTTCCAGCAGTGGTGAGGCGGGAAGGACATGCAAATCATCGTCCCAAGTGCTCTGAGCGATGCACCGCGCCAATACCGATGCGGCTTCCTTCCGCTCGGCAACCAGCAACGTATAGAGACTGTTGTCTTTCCCAAAGTCACGCCGACCAGTGGTCACCAACGAAGCGTGTCCCTGGCTGTCAGTATCCACCAGCAGAACGCGAGCATTGGCTGCACCCGCTTGCTTGAGTACCCGTACCAGGCCAAAGGCCAGGTTGGTGGCCGTCGTTGATTTGCCGACGCCGCCCTTGTGGTTGGTCATCACGAACGTCTGAGTCATTGCCAATCCCTCCGTTTCCCTCAAACCGACTTGATCCGCTTGGATGGCAGCGACTTCGCGGAGAGGCGGTACACTACCTCACGAAGTCTGCGCTGCTGGTATCAGCGGGACTTCAAGATGACCGAGGGAGCATTGGCCCTCTCTCGGTCACCGCAAAGCTAAACCTCGGCGAGGATGCGCTCCAGTTGAGCACGTTGAGGGTACTGGATTCGTGCGAGGAACTGAGTAATGTCTTCTGCGGAGGTAGGAGAGGAAATAGGCGCAGGCTTATCCTGGTTTGAAAGAATCGAACCAGCCGACTCGAGTCGGCTGGTTCGATTTACGTTCAATTGGGTGGGCCTAGCAGGATTCGAACCTGCAACCCGCCGGTTATGCTTCCCACCACAGCTTTCGCTGCCCCTTTCGGGTTTGTGGTCTGGACTTTCCCTTCACCCCATCAGGAATGGGGGCCTGCCGTCAAGTCTCTACACCTTCCCTCTGACAAGGGCTTGGCTCGGGATTACCATGTCCGCGGAGTTAGGCTTCCCCGAATTTGACAGGTCTACACCTGAAAATTACTCTTCAGGCTGCCCGGTGAAGGGGTTCGTAATGGCTTTAGAATCCCTTCTTCAAGCCGGATGCTCTGCCGTTGAGCTATAGGCCCTATCCACAGTCCGAGGACTGCGAGAGCGGCTGACGGGATTCGAACCCGTGACGTCTTGCTTGGAAGGCAAGCATTCTACCCCTGAATTACAGCCGCAAGGTTTCCAGTCGGGGCACCCGGATTTGAACCGGGGACCTCACGGTCCCAAACCGTGCGCGCTAGCCAGCTGCGCTATGCCCCGTTATTCTTGCCCACGATAACTTAGCCAAGTATACACGGCCCGGCGTTTCGATTCAAGCCTCAATCAGCGATGCGCGCCGGGCGGCACGGCATTGGCAAAGCGGCTCAAACTGAACAGCCGGACATCGTGCGCCGTTTGGCCGCGAACGGCCAGATCAGCTAGAATGCGCCCAACCAGAATGCCGAACTTGAAACCGTGCCCGGAAAAGCCCGCCCCGATCACCACGTGATCGTGAGCCGGGTGCCTGTCGATGATGAAGTGTTCGTCGGGCGTCATGGTATACATGCAGATGCGCGCCTCCCTGACCCTGCCGTCACCCTGCGGGAGATGCCGACGCACGAAAGCGCGCACCTGCTCAATGTAGTCTTCGTCGGGCGTCCGCCGTATGGTGTCCGGATCGGTGGGTTCGTTGCGCCCGTGAACGGCAACTTTCAACCCCGTTCCCGTCACGCTCGGCAAACCGTAGAACCAGGGCTTGCCGTGATAAATGAACACCGGGAATTGCTCGGGCAGGAATTGTGCCATGTTCGGCGGCTCGAAAAAGACCAGCTCCTCACGGGTGGCTTGCAGTGGCAGGTTCAAACCAAGCGTACCCAGGACGCTGGATGCCCAGGGGCCAACAGTGATCACCAAACGCCCGGCTTCGTAAACAGCGCCGGAAGTGTGGACGCGCACCGAGTCCGCTAACACGTCGATCTTCTGGACAGGGGTGTTGGTTAGCAGCGTTGCGCCGTGCTTCTGGGCCATCTTCGCCTGCGCAACGACGCAGCGCGAGGCGGCCAGATAGCCCGCGTCGGGCTGGTAGCCGCCCATCATCCCCTCGTCGAGACGAAACTGCGGCAGCTGCCTGGATACTTCCTCCGGAGTCAGCCATTCATAGGGCACACCAGCCGCTCGCAGGTTGTCGCGGGTGGCAACCAGTGTCGGGGAATCGGCAGGGCCGAAGTCCAACCCGCCCGTACGCACCATCAGCTGCTCGCCGCATTCCGCTTCCAGCGCCCGCCACATCGGGAAGACTGCCTTTGCCATCTCGACGTAGGCCGGATGGTCGTAGGCGTAACGAATGATCCGGGACTCGCCGTTGGAACTGCCCCGGTTGTGGTCGAGTTCAAACTGTTCGAGGGCCAGCACGCGGTAGCCGTCAGCGGACAGATGATAGGCGGTGGCGCTGCCCATCACGCCCAGGCCGATCACGATCACGTCGAAGGTTTTGTCAGTTGCCATACTCATGCCATACTCATAGGCTCATGACGACAACACCTGTCGCCAGACTGCATTCAACACTTGCAGCGCTGTCAGGTTGCGGATGTTGTAACCGTAGTTGAGGCCATCCCCGGAAAAGCGCGCTGTCGCACTGTCCGGCGGCGCGGAGGGATGAATGCCATCCGGCCCGATCCCCTGGTTGGGCGCATTTTGCAGCGCGTACCAGTAATCCCAGAGTGGAACGTCGTACTGGCGCGCCAGGGTGCGAATGATGTCGTTCCACTGGCTGACGCGCGCATTGTTCCAGGCATCCACGTGCTTAGGCGGAATGGTACTGATCACCGGGATGACGCCCATATTGATCGAAATCTCGATGATCTGCCGCAGATTGGCCGCATAAACGGCAGGATCGACACCGCCAGAGTCGTTCGTGCCGATCATGATCAGGGCGACGGCAGGCTTGACGCGCCTGTATTCGCAGACCAGCGGCATTTCGTTGCCGCATACATCCGTATAAGCGTAGCCCGGCTGGATGATGCGGTCAGCGCCCCAACCATTGCCTGCCGCCAGCGGCGCGTTGGCGAAAGAATTGCCCGTGCGGGCGTTGGCCTGCGAGAAATAGCTGATGACCGGCGCCAACTCGTTCCGGTACTGGCCCAGGTCGTACTGGCCCAACCCGATGGGCGTCAGGAACAGGGGCGAGGCGCTGATGCTGTCCCCCACTCGTGAAAAGACATTGGCCCGGTTGCCAAGCTGCTTGCCCTTCTGGAAGATGTCGCGGGCGTGCTGCGTGATCCCGGAGATGACGCTCGGCGTGGTGCTGACCGGAGCGGTTCCCGTCACCAACCGCCAGCGTATGACGTCAAAGGCCAGTTCCAGGCCCGGCTCAAACGTCCAGTCGTTCAGGTAGATGACGCCCGGTTCTTTGGCAGCGGCGTTGATCTGAAAGATCCCCAGCGGCGCCCACTCGTTGTTGTAGTACGCCTGCGGCAGCGTGAGGATCAGTTCGCCCGATTGCCCGGCCACACCGTGCAGTTTGTAACGCGCTTTGCCCGCCGTCGCGTGCTGGTTGGGGACAAACACCTCAATGCTGTACCAGCCGCTTTGTTTGATCTGTGGGTCCCAACGCGCCCAGACGTTGGCAACATGATCGTCGGTGGCGTGGTATTTCCCGATTCCGCCTGCGCCACTCTGGTACGTTTTGAACGTTGCCAGCGCTGGTGGCACACCCTGGAACGTGCCGTCCGCATAGCCCGGCCCACCCACGGAGACGGTAATGGTGCTGCCATACTGTAAGGCGCTGCCATCCGCGCCGGGCGGCGCGGGCGGCGTCAGTCCATTCACCAGACGGTTGATCGGCGGAAATTCGTTGTCTTGAATGGTGCTGAGTACCCACCAGCTTATGCCCTTGGCACCATAGCTCCCGACGGCCAGTGACCGGGCGCGCTCCACGCTGGCCGCGTCTACGGCGTGCGCTTGCAGCACCGGGAACAGCGGGCGGTTGTAGCTGCCCCAGGCCCGGTAGCCATTTGCCAGGGCAGTGTCCGGCGAGACCTGGAACGTGCCCCAATACAGTTGCAGATGAACGCTGTTCACGAAGGGAAACCACTCGTCGGGGAAAATCTCGGCGTAGTGGTTCGGGCGCGGATCGACGCACATGGCGATGTGGAACGCGCCGGGGATCGCCGCGCGCAGCCTGGACATCAGAGGCCGGACGGACTGCCGCCCACCCTGGTAAAAACCACTGTACGGTTCCACGTCCAGGATCAGCGAGCGCACGCCGGGAATCTGGCAGGTCTGCGCCAGGATATTGGCTTCTCCCTCGATGTCCAGGCCGCGCGGTACTGCCCAGGCATGAAACTCCAGCCCGTACTTTTGCAGCGTCGTGATCCAGCGGCGGATGGCCGCCGGGCCGTCGATTGCCAGGGCCGGCTTGTTGTCGTATTTTGCCATCCAATCGCTGCCATCACTGGTTTTGACCCAGACCTGGCTGACGGCGGGGGCCAGACGGCGCACCTTCTGCGCCAGTTGGTCGATGCTCTGCTCCGCCACTGCCTGCCCTTTATGATGCCAGATCGCTATCTTGTCGTCGTAGGGAGTAATTATCGCCATGCTCTAATCGCTATACTGCTCAAGATGAATAATGGCCTTGATCTTACCCGGAAACGCCGGAAGGTCTAATTTTCTCGCGGCCAATCGACGGTGCAGGAACAGGCCAGCGCCGCAGAATTCAGCGTTTCTCCTCGAATTCAGCAGTATCAGTTGGTTCCTGGCCCACCTGATCGGTCTGCGCCAACCGGCGCAGCCTGCGGATAAAATCGACGCTCTTGAGCCGCCGTTCCAGCACGTGCACGATGTAGTTTTGCAGCGTCCGCTCCAATTCGAGGTGCAGCATGTCGTCCACCCGCAGCACCTTGATCACGTCGTAATCGCGGGTTTGCAGGTAGCGCAGTGTCTTGAGCGTGGTCAGACTCATCGGGGAAATGAACTTGCCCGATCTGGCGTGCAACGGGCAGACAACGCCGCCTTCCTGCACGCTGAAAAACTGATCCTGGGCTTCGATCTTTTCCTGACCGATAGCGCAGTTGAACAGCGCAGGCTGGAAGCCGACCAGTTCGAGCGCCTTCAACTCGTAGAAGCGCACGAGCAGACGCAGGTCAACTTTCGGCTCGCACAGCCGGGCCAGCGTCACGTCGAGCAGGTTGTACAGCGCCGTGTTGACTTCTTCGATCTCGCTGAAATGATCGAGCAGTTCGACCACGTAGCTGGCATAGGCCCCCCGTTCCAGGTCTTCACGCAGCGCAAGGTACGGCTCAGACAGTTCGGCCTGCGAGACGACGTGCAGTTCGCGGCCATAGGAGATCATCATCCTGACGCGGGTGTATAGTTCGACGTGGCCCGTCGTGCGCCCGGCAGGTTTGCGTGATCCTTTGGCGATGGCCTTCAGCTTGCCGTGATGGGGCGTGAAGACCGTCAGCAGGCGATCCGCTTCGCCAAAGTCCTGGCGGCGCAGGATGATGGCGTCGGTGCGGAAGATGCGTTCAGGGCGTGGCATGATCCTGCTGAAGCTGATCCGGGCCGAACCCGCGTGGCAGCAGTTCGGTGAGCGGCCCCTCGAACGTGACCTGGCCTTCGGCGTTGGCGACGATGACCACCATTTCCTGCCCGAATTCCTGCATCACCTGGCGGCAGACCCCGCATGGCGCACTGCCATTGGCCGTGACGATGGCGATAGCATCAAAGTTCTGAATGCCCTCGCTGACCGCCTTGAAGATCGCCACCCGCTCGGCGCAGATAGTCGGCGAGTAAGCCGCATTCTCGATATTGCAGCCCAGGTAGAGCTCACCGTTGGAGGTGAGCAGCGCCGCTCCGACGAGATAGTGCGAGTAGGGGGCGTAGGCTTTTTGCCGTGCTTGCTGCGCGGCAGTGATCAGTTTGCTACGTGTCTCGTCGGAGATGCTGATCGGCTTTGGCATTCGTTAACCTCAACCCCGGAGAATGTAATAAACTGTGCTGCGTAATTCCCCTCTCGGCCTGCGGAGAGGGGCAGGGGTGAGGTTGATTGCTTGTTCAGTCCTCATCCCTCAGTCCTGCTGATGGGGTGCGGCCTATTATACCTCGCCAGGCTTGAAGGTGCGCGCATCACCATGCACCGGTTCCTCAGACTTTGGCTCCTCGCCGCTCTCGTCCGCGTGCCCAACCGGAGGCAGCAACCGGCGGACACGCACTTTGCGGATGCGCCGCCCGGTGATGGCTTCAACTTTGATTTCCAGGTTGTTGTCCTGGAACACTTCGCCGCCCAGCGGAACCCGCCCCAGGACGCCCAGAACATAGCCGCCCAGGGTATCGCTTTCGTCTTTAGGCAGGTGTACATCCAGTAGTTCGTTCACGTCGTCCAGGTGGATGCCGGCGTCGAACAGATACTCATCGTCACTGATCTTTTCGTATTCGGCCTCCTCATCCGGGTCGTACTCGTCCTGGATTTCGCCGACGATCTCTTCTACCAGGTCTTCAATCGTCACCAGGCCCGCCGTGCCGCCGTACTCGTCGATAACAATTGCCATGTGAATCTTGCGTTCCTGCAACTCCTGAAGCAGCGATCCGGCCTTCTTTGACTCCGGGACGAAGTAGGCAGGCCGCATGATCTCGCGCACTTTGCGGTCTTTGCTCTGGTTTTCGTGCCAGACGACCAGCAAATCCTTGGCATACAGCAGCCCGCAGATGCGATCAATCGAACCTTCGTAGACGGGGATACGCGAATGTCCTTCGGACAGCACCGTGTCGAGCGCTTGGTGCAACGACGTATCGGCATCCAGGGCAACGATGTCGATGCGGGGCACCATGATCTCGCGCACAACCTTATCCCCGAACTGGAAGATCGAGTAAATCATCTCCTTCTCTTCGTCCTCGATCACGCCCTCTTCCGATCCGGCATCGACCAGCGTCTTGATCTCCTCCTCGGTCACGTAGGGGGTGGCATCGCGCCCGCCAAAGGCCGAGACCATGCGGTTGCTGAACCACAGCATCGAATGGGAAATAGGGGCGAGCAGTTTGAGCAATAGCGCCATCGGCCCCACGACCAACATTGCCAGCCGCTCCGGGCGCGTGGAGGCGAAGGCCGCCGGGATCAACTCACCAAAGAGCATCATGACGATGGCGCCGACGATCCAGACCAGCGGGTAGGCAATCCAACGTGCTAACTCAAGGCTCAGTCCCAGACCGGTCAGTACCGGGATCAACGGCTGCGCGACAGTCAGCGTCAGGATGCCCGCCGCCGTGAAACGCAGCACGATCCCGACGAACTGTCGGGAAGTCAGCAGGCGCGTTGCATCCTCGGAAATGTCCAGGACATGTTGGGCGCGGCGGTTGCCCAGGTCGGCCAGGTCTTTCAGTTGGGGCTTGCGTGCGTTGACCAGTGCCGCGTGCGCGCCCGACACGATGGCATTCACCGCTACCAACCCGATCAGGATAAGTATGCCCGCCGTACTGCCTGCGTCCATCGCCTTGTTCCCTTAATTTCCTTCTACGCACTATCCGGCGAGCGCGCTTCCCGCAGCCGCGCCGGAACACCCACTGCCAGCGCCCCGTCCGGCACGTCATGCGTGACCACCGAACCCGCACCGGTGCGAGCGTTGTTGCCGACTGTCACGGGCGCGACCAGCATCGTATCGCTGCCGATGAAGGCGTGATCGCCCACCACAGTCTTATTCTTGTTTACGCCGTCAAAATTGCAGGTAATCGTGCCTGCGCCGATGTTCACGTCTGCCCCGATCTCTGCGTCGCCAACGTAGCTGAAATGGCCCATGTGCGTGTGTGGCCCCAGGCGCGAGTTTTTGACTTCGCCGAAGTTGCCCATGTACGTGTCTTCGGCCAGATACGCGCCCTTGCGGAGACGGGCAAACGGGCCGATCCGCACCCGGTCTTCGAGTACAGCTTCCTCGACCACTGAACTATTCACGACGCACTTTGTCCCGATCTGGCTGTCGCTGATAACCGAATTCGGCCCGATCTGGCTGTGCGGCCCGATCACCGTTTTGCCGACGATGTGGGTGTTGGGGTAAATCACGGTGTCCTGGCCGATGCGGGCATCCTCGTGAATGTAAGTGGTGGCCGGGTCGATCAGGGTCACGCCTTCCAGCATCCAGTACTGGTTGACACGGCGGCGCAGCGCGGCCTCGGCTTCGGCCAGATGAACACGAGTGTTGATGCCGATCACCTCGTCCAGGTCGTCGTGCTCCACGCCAATCACGGGCAAGCCCTGACTGGCGGCCAGCGGAGCCAGATCGGTCAGATAATATTCGCCCTTCGATTTTGGGGTCAGGCGCGAAAGGTTCTCCCACAGCCAGTTCGCCTCGAACGCATAGACCCCGACGTTCAACTCGCGGATGCGCAGTTGCTCCGGCGTGCATTCGCGTTCCTCGACGATGTTGATCACCAGCCCATCTGCCCCGCGCACGATGCGGCCAAAGCCACGCGGATCGGGCGCGGTGACCGTCAGCAGAGTCACCGGCCCCCGGTTCTGCCTCTGAGAATCGACCAGCCGTCGCAACGTTTCGGTGCGCAGCAGTGGCATATCGGCGTAGAAGACCACGACCATCTCTGCCTGGCCGCGCAGCACGTCAGCGGCCTGCATGACGGCATGGCCCGTGCCCAACTGTTGGGCCTGTGTCACGAACTGCGCCCGCTCACCGACGGCTGTGCGCACGGCGTCAGCCTCGTGGCCCACGACCAGAATCGGCGGGCGGGGCGAAAGGCGCGCAGCAGCCTCTATGGTGCGCAGCACCATCGCTTTGCCGCCGACGGGATGCAGCACTTTGGCCGTATCGGATTTCATGCGTGTCCCCTGGCCTGCGGCCAGGATAATCGTGGCTAGTTCCAATGGTGTCTCCTCCGAAGTGCCCACGAACAGTGCCAAAACGCGAAAGCCGAGGTCATGCCTGACGCGGCCCCGGCTGAGGTGGAAACCTGATGATTGTATCGCCCTTGTTCGCAGCCAAGCGCATAACCATTGTTTCGCGGGTTTCCCACATTCTAGCACACCGCGCGTCGAATCGAAACGCCCGGCCCTCACCAGGGTGCACTATCCAAAGGCTGCTGCCCTTATCTCCTGCCCTGTGGCTCAGGAATACCAGGAGAGTGTTTCAGGCCGAACGTCAGGAGTCAGGTGGGAATGGCAAAGGCAGCGGAGGTTGGGGCTGGAACAAAACAGCACAAGGCGCGGCTGACGGACCTATCAACTGGCGTAGAGGGCGGCGCGAGGCTGGCACTGCCCTCTCCACTGACGCAAGCCTGCTGGATGGGACGTGACCGAACGGTTGGATTTCGCCAGTTCCACTCGGCCTCATCCCGTCAGCCTTCGATGTCTGACCCCTGGAGGGCCAGGGCATGAGGCGAACTATCTCGCCGAGAACTTGAAAACGGTGGTCGAACGGTAAGTCTCGCCAGGGTTCAGCACCGTCGTGGGGAAACCCGGCTGGTTGGGCGAATCGGGGAAATGCTGCGTTTCCAGGCACAACCCGTCGCCCTGCCGGTACAGCCCGCCGCTGGAACCGAGCAGTGTCCCGTCCAGGAAATTGCCTGTGTAAAACTGGATACCTGGCTCGGTGGTCAGCACGTCCATCGCCCGCCCAGAATTCGGCTCGTACAGGCTGGCGGCCAGCACCAGTGACGTGTTATCCGTCCGGTTGATGACAAAGTTGTGGTCGATACCCCGCCCCAGGACAACCTGCGGATGCCCAGAGCGGATGCCCGCCGCGATCTGCCGGGGGAGCCGGAAATCGAAGGGTGTCCCGGCCACCGAGGCCAGCTCGCCCGTCGGAATCAGGTTCTGATCGACGGGCGTGTACCGGTCTGCATTGATCATGATCAGGTGATTCTCGATGGACGGCGCGCCGTTCCCGGCCAGATTGAAGTAGGAATGATTGGTCAGGTTAACCACTGTCGGCCTATCCGTCGTGGCGGTGTAGTCGATGCGGAGTTCGTTCTGGTCGTTCAAGCTGTAGACTACCCTGGTCGCCAGGTTGCCAGGATAGCCTTCCTCGCCATCCCGGCTCAGGTAACTCAGTTCCAGGCCACCCGGAACCTCTTTGGCCGTCCAGACCTGCTTGTCGAAGCCTTTGCGCCCACCGTGCAGCGAATTCGGGCCATCGTTGGCCGCCAGCGTGTATTCCTGGCCGTTGAGTTTGAAGCGAGCCTTGCCGATTCGGTTGCCAAAGCGGCCTATGATCGCCCCCAGATAAGGATGCCCCGCCTCATAATCGGCCAGCGTACTGCGGCCCAACACCACGTTCGCCAGCTGTCCTTTTCGATCCGGCACGGAAAGCGACGTGATGATGCCGCCATAGGTAATAATCTTGACTTCAACCTGGTTGGCGTTGGTCAAAGTATATTCGTCAACGGCGACGCCATTCGCCGTCTTACCATAACTTTGCTTGTTAATGGTTGCCTCCTTCAATGCAATCCGACTTGATCGGCCTGCCAGCCACAGCCTGAATTGTAGAGCGTCGCCGCTGTCTGTGCCAGAACATAAAACTGGCCGCTTGACATATCGACACCTATCGATATAATGAGAGTCGTTATATTGATAAACATCGATACGATGTCCAAACGAATGGAGGAACGATGTCCAACCAGGCTGTTCACGAAGCCGTCCGCGAGCACTACGGTGCAATCGCCCGCTCACTCGACACGGCGCAGGCCACCTCGTGTTGTGGCGACACGCCAAGCTGCGGCTGTAATAGCTCGTCGCTGTATAACGTCGAGATGCTCGAAGGACTGCCAGTTGATGCCACGAATCTTTCCCTGGGCTGTGGCGACCCGGTCACTATCGCCAGCCTGAAGCCGGGCGAAACCGTCCTCGACCTGGGCAGCGGCGGTGGGATCGATTGCTTCCTGGCTGCCAGGCGCGTTGGCGAAACGGGCCACATCATCGGCGTCGATATGACACCCGACATGCTGGCGAAGGCCAACGCCAACAAGCACAAGATGGGCGCGCGCAACGTCGAATTCCGACAGGGGCAGATCGAAGCGCTGCCGGTGGAGGATAATACCGTCGATGTCGTCATGTCGAACTGCGTGATCAACCTGTCGCCGGATAAGGCTGCGGTCTTCCGGGAGGCATATCGTGTGCTGCGGCCCGGCGGGCGCGTCTCGATCAGCGACATCGTGACCGAGGGCGAATTCAGCCCGGAACTGCGCGCCCAAGTGGACAAGTGGGCCGAGTGCGTCACCGGCGCGATTGATGTGGAGCAGTACACGGGCCTGATGCGTCAGGCCGGCTTTGTGGACATTCAGGTGGTGGATAAAGTCACTGCCGATGACCTGGCGGCTGCACAACCCGGGCTGCCGCGTGTGTACAGCGCCCGTGTCACTGCCCGCAAGCCATAGGCGTGCCTTCCCGGCTGGCTGTCATCTCCGACCTCCGTTAGCTGATCACGTCAAACAGCGCCTTTGCACTGTTGGCCCCTTCCGACACCGCCTGCGGCGATGCCGGAAGGCTTCCTGTGGCGTCTTTGGACCTGGCAACTTGGCTGGCCCGGCCTGCACTGAGAACGCACAGTCCCGATTCATTTGGGAAATCTTCTTGCCCCACGTCGACCTCGTGCGCTAATTGAAACCGCCGTGCTATAATCGCCCTCTCTTGAGCGTATCACGAACGCCGGTGCTGAATTCCGGCTAGACAAGGGCTACGAGACACTATGGGCTATGACAAAATCGTGACACCTTCGACTGGCGAAAAGATCGTTGTGCAGGGCGGCAAAGTCACCGTTCCCGACCACCCGATTGTCCTGTTTATCGAAGGCGATGGCATCGGGCCAGACATCATGAACGCCTCCCGACGCATCTGGGACGCTGCCATCGAAAAAGCCTACGGCGGCAGGCGCAAAATATCGTGGATGGAAGTCTACGCAGGCAAAAAAGCGGCAGACGTTTACGGCAATAATAATTATATGCCCGAAGAAACGTTCGATGCCCTGCGCGAATACGCCGTCGGCATCAAGGGGCCGCTCGAAACGCCGGTTGGCGGCGGTATCCGTAGCCTGAACGTGACGCTGCGACAGGTGCTCGACCTGTACGTGTGTCTGCGCCCGGTACGCTGGTATGAAGGTGTGCCCAGCCCGCTAAAAGAGCCGCAAAAAGTCGATGTCGTCATCTTCCGCGAAAACACGGAAGACGTGTATGCAGGTATCGAGTACAAGGCCGGGACGCCCGAAAACGCGAAACTGGCGAAGTTCCTGCGCGAGGAGCTGGGTGCGCGCTTCCACGAGGGGGCGGGCCTCGGCATCAAGCCTATCAGCGAATTCGGCACGAAACGGTTGGTGCGCCGGGCGATTGAATATGCGCTGAATCGCAAGCGCAAGAGCGTGACGCTGGTTCACAAGGGCAACATCCAGAAATTCACCGAGGGCGCATTCCGCGAGTGGGGCTACCAGTTGGCGAAGGAAGAGTTCGGCGACGTGACTATCACCGAGGACGAACTGTGGAAGCAATACGACGGCAAAATGCCTGCCGGCAAGGTGCTGATCAAGGACAGCATCGCGGACATCATCTTCCAGCATATGATCCTGCGCCCCCAGGATTTCGACGTGCTGGCTGCGCCCAATTTGAACGGCGATTACCTGTCCGATGCAGTGGCGGCGGAAGTGGGTGGCGTTGGCATCGCGCCGGGCGCGAACATCGGGGACAGCGTGGCGCTCTTCGAGGCGACGCACGGCACCGTGCCCAAGTACGCCGGGATGGACAAGGTGAACCCCGGTTCGCTGCTCTTCTCCGGCGTCATGATGCTCGAATATATGGGCTGGCAGGAAGCCGCCGACCTGGTGGTGCGCGGCTACGAGAAAACCGTCTCGCAAAAGATCGTGACCTACGACTTCGCCCGGCTCATGCTCGGCGCGCAGGAGGTCAAGACCAGCGAGTTTGCGACGGCGATCATCAGCAACATGTGAGCGTATGTGAGGCGCGCCCTCTCAGGGGGAGGTAGTCCACCACCTCTTGTGCGCCTCATTGTGCTTCCACCTGCTGCCGCCTCGCAGGTGGAAGGCTTGCTTGGCGGCGAGCTTCGCGTGCGGGTTGCCGCCGGGCAGCCTGCGCCGGAAGGAAAAATCTTTATGAAGAAGTTGATTAACCGGCCCGAAGACGTGGTGAAAGAGGCGCTGCAAGGCATGAGCGCGGCGCACCCCGACCTGATCCGGGTGTCTTTTGAGCCAAATTACATTGTGCGCGCCGATGCGCCTGTCAGGGGCAAGGTCGGCGTACTGTCCGGCGGCGGTTCGGGCCACGAGCCGATGCATGGCGGGTTTGTCGGCGCGGGAATGCTGGACGCGGCCTGCCCCGGCGCGGTTTTCACCTCGCCCACGCCCGACCAGATGCTTGAAGCGACCAAAGCCATCAACGGCGGCGTGGGCGTGCTGTACATCGTCAAGAACTATACGGGCGATATTCTCAACTTCGAGATGGCGGCTGATCTGGCGCGCGGCGAAGGCATCGAGGTCGAAATGGTCATCACCAACGACGACGTGGCCGTCAAGGACAGCCTGTACACTGCCGGACGGCGCGGCGTGGGCGTGACGGTGCTGGCTGAGAAGATCACCGGGGCTGCCGCCGAACAGCGTCGTGCGCTCAAAGAGGTGGCGGCGGTGTGCCGTAGGGTGAATGCCAACGGGCGCAGCATGGGCATGGCGCTGACCTCCTGCACGGTTCCGCACGCGGGCAAGCCGACCTTTGAACTGCCAGAAGACGAGATGGAAATTGGCATCGGCATTCACGGCGAGCCGGGCCGCGAGCGCGTCAAACTCAAATCGGCGGCAGAGATCACAGAAATGCTTGCCACACCGATCCTGGCCGATCTGCCCTTCAAGGCAGGGGATGAAGTGCTGGCCTTCGTCAACGGTATGGGCGGCACGCCGCTGATCGAACTGTATATCGTCTACAACGAACTGGCGAAAATCCTGGCAGGGCAGGGCATCAAGATCACGCGGAACCTGATCGGCTCGTACATCACGTCGCTGGAAATGGCGGGCTGCTCGATCACGCTGCTCCGGCTGGACGACGAACTGACCCGGCTATGGGATGCGCCGGTCAGGGCGCCGGGGCTGCGCTGGTAGGAACCGCCATGACCGCCACGACGCTCTCCCGCGATGCGATCCTGGATTGGCTCCGGGCGTTTGCCACCCTCATCGACGAGAACCAGGACTACCTGACTCAACTGGACTCGGCCATCGGTGATGCCGATCACGGTGTGAACATGCACCGGGGAATGCAGGCCGTGATCGGAAAGCTGCCGGGGTTGGCCGACAAGGACATCGGCACGATTCTCAAGACTACCGGCATGACGCTGGTCTCAACGGTGGGCGGGGCCAGCGGCCCGCTGTACGGCACGTTGTTCCTTCAGATGGGCGCGACAACCGCCAATAAACTTGAGTTGACACTGCCCGACTGGACGACGGCACTGGAAGCGGGAATCAACGGCGTGATCACGCGCGGCAAGGCCGAACCCGGCGATAAAACCATGATCGACGCCTTTGGCCCGGCGCTATCCGCTTTGAAAGCGGCGAACGATAATGGCACTGCGTTAAGTGAAGCGCTGCGCCAGTCCGCGCAGGCCGCCGAGAAAGGCCGCGATGCCACCACACCGCTGGTGGCGCGCAAGGGCCGTGCCAGCTACCTGGGCGAGCGCAGCGCCGGACACCAGGACCCCGGCGCAACCTCGGCCCACCTGCTGCTCAAAGCAGCGGCGGATACCGTCGAAAAGCTGGCCTGACGAGATCTGTCTCATTGCCAGCCGCCCTTGATCCGCTCGATGTGACCATTCGCGCAGTCGCCATCATCCGGCTTCCGTGATAAACCCGGCCTACTGGCCGGGAACTCTCAGGATGAAGCGGAAGCGCGCGTCGTCTTCATACCACATCGTGAAGTTGGTTCCCCAGACGTTGTTGAACAGATTGAAGTGCACGCCGCCCTTCATAGCAGGCTGGACGTTGTTGAAGTCGAGCAGTGAAGGCGCGCCCGGCGCAACCAGCGCCGCATCGAGTGACTCGATTGCCAACTGGCCTGTCTGGTCGCAGTAGGTCACACCCTGCCAGACGCCATGTAGCTTACGATTACCGTTGCGAACCACGTCCAGCGGCGAGATGTCCTGGCCCAACTTATGAAGCGTCCAGCCCGAAGGGTTGTTGACCTTCGGCACAAAGGACAGCCAGAGCGCCTCCGGCAGGCGGCACGCGCTTTTCTGGAACCACTGGAAATCGATCTGCAATTCCGGCGCATGGTCGGGCGCAGTGATTTCCATTGTCAATATTTGGGGGCAGCCGCAGGCTGTGACGGCTTCGGCAGGGCCGTTCAGGATGAACAGGAAGCGGTGCGCATCTTTGTCGCGGCGCTGGTACATCTCTTTGACCTGCGGCAGCCAGCAGCCGCGTTCGGAGTTGATGCCGGGCTTGGTGAAGTCCAGTACAGCCCACAGAACCACGTCGGCCCGGTCTTTGTTGATGATGTACTGCTTCCAGAAGCGGTTGTAGTCCTCGTAAGAGAAGCATTCGTAGCGGAACTGGCCCAGGACTTGCCCGGCAGAGGCCCAGTTGCGGCCCGTCGCCTTGTCTTTCAGGCCGTTGATCCCGCCGTGCTCCGGGTCGAAACAGAAGACAAAGTGCGCAGTCTCAAAGGTGGCGTCTGGCTGCCGGATCTCCTCGAAACCGGCAAGGTCGGGGTAGGACGGCGCAATGGCTTTCAGGCAGCGGCGAGCTTCCGCTGCCAGCGGCGAATCGCCCAGCGCGTGAATGGCCTGATCGATGTAAGCACGTTGTTCCTTCCACGAGCTTTCGACCTTCAGAAAGTTCGGCTGCGTGCGTGCCGCCCGGAAGTGCACCGCGTCGTAATTGGTGTAATCGTTCAGGTGCGTTTTGATGTCCAGGCCCCAGGTGTGTTCGGGGACGAGCATCAGGAAGCGGCTAAAGGCGGAAAGACGCTGGTCATCAGGTCTGGCCTGGCCGCCCGCCAGCCATCCATTGCGCAGCCGGGCCAGTTCCCGGAACTGCGCCATCTTGCCCGGATCGCTGCCCGCGCCATGAATCCAGGTGTCGCCCAGTTCGCCCGTCACCACAGGCAGCTTCCCCCTGACCTGCCGGAGCGCCGCTGCATAGTCGTTCAGGGTGGAGGCCACGATCTGTGCGCCGGGGAACGCTGAATGCATGTGCTGGAAAATGTCGATGACTTGTTCCGGCGACTGCGGGCCGAGATTATCGCCCGTGTGGGCAAAAGCGATAGCCTCGTCCATGCCCGGCACGAGCATCAGGTCGCCGTAGGAGCCCTTGTGATACATGACGGTCAGGCTGGCGCCACTTTGGTCTTGCCAGGTGAACACCGGCGGGACATCGGGCGGTGTGGAGGCAGGATTGACGCCGATGTGCAAAAATTCGATCCCGGCTTCGGCCAGCAGCGGCACCATGGCCCGCGTATGGCCGGGCACGTCGGTCATCTTGCCTGCAATCGTCTTCTTCCCGAATCGCCTGTCCAGCGCCTGGGACAGGCTCAGGCCGAAGCGGAACAGGGCAGCATCCATCAATTCGGTGTGGGTGGTGAAGGGTAGGCCGTGCCAGGCGATGTCTCCGGCCAGGATCGCTTCTTCCATCTGCTGGCGTTCACTGGCCGAGGCGCGTTCCAGGTATTCGTAGATCAGCCAGGAGCCAGTCGTCCAGACGAAGCGCTCTTGCCCGCCCGCCTGCCGCAACTGGTGGGCGGTTGCCAGCGCCCTGGGAATGTCGCGGGTGAAGTAGTTCTCGATCACCCTGGCCGCCAGGTCGGTGAAGCCGATGTCCAGGTGGGTTTTGAAGATGAGGTGCACTTTGCGAATTGGATCGGTCACGTTGGTTGTTCCTTCAGCCATCAGAGGTCATGCTCGGCACGAAAATTCGAGAGTGATCTTAGCCAGTTTAGGGGCGCTGGCCCAAAACTTTTGCGTCCAGAGGCATTCGGCGGAACAATATGGGCCACTGACTCTGTCCTATTCAACCTCGCCTGGAGAACAACGAATGTTCTGGACGGTAGAAAAACTTAAGTATCGCATCCCGGAAGTGATCGCGGCGGCGGTTCGGGCCTCGCGCCCCGTCGAGGATGTACTGACCTGTGCTGCGCCCGGAAAGGTGGACGAGAACGCGATGGCGGCGCCGCCATCGCCCAACGATCCGATCTGGAAACCGCTGAGGGTCGGGCAGCGCTGGGGCGTCAAACCGGGCGCTGATCCGAATCGAATGCCCCCGGCGTTACTCGAAGGGATTCCCGCCGAAGGCGGCAGCAACCACTGGCTGCGGGCAATGATCCGCGTGCCGGAGGAGTGGCGCGGCCAGCCGGTGCTGCTGGCGCTGTCCTGGAAGGGGCGCGAGCAGGCCAGCCTGGAAGCGATTATGTACCTGGACGGGAAGACGCTGGCGGGCTTTGACCAGTTTCACAAGAGCGTGCTGCTGCCGGAAAGCGCCCACGAAGGTACGCATGAGGTATTGTTCCGCTGCTACCTGCCTTTCCCGGAGGATTTCGGCGGCCTGACGCTGCAACTGCGCGACGAGCACATCTTCCAATTGGGTCATCTACTGCGGGCTGCGCTCGGTGCCATCGAGACCTACCGGGAGAGCGACCCGATCCGTCACGCGCTGCTGGCGCGAATCAACGACGCCTACAACATGCTCGACCTGCGCGAAGGGTGGTTGAGCGAACGGCTGGCCGAGTCGGCGTGCGCGGCGCTGAACAGGCTGCGGGAAGGATTGACCGCCGGGCTGGAACCCGGCCAGCGACCAACCATTATCTCGACGGGGCACGCCCACATGGACGTGGCCTGGATGTGGCCGCTGTGGCGGACACGGCAGAAGATCGCCCACACCGTTGCCAGCGCGCTGAACCTGATGGAGCGCTATCCCGATTACCATTTCAGTATGAGCCAGCCGCAGACCTACGCCTTTCTGAAGCAGGATGACCCGGAGCTATATGCACGGCTGAAGGCGCGGGCCGCGGAGGGCCGTTTTGAGCCGGTGGGCCTGATGTGGCTCGAACCGGATTGCAACATCCCCAGCGGCGAATCGCTGGTGCGGCAGCTTACCTTTGGCAAGGCGTTTTTCGACGCCGAATTCGGGCCAATGCAGCATGTCCTATGGCTGCCAGACGTGTTCGGCTACAGCGCGGCGCTGCCCCAACTGCTGCGCAACTGCGGTATCAAGTGTTTCATGACAACCAAGATCAGTTGGAACCAGTTCAACCGGATGCCCGTCGATACCTTCCGCTGGCGGGGCATCGACGGCTCGGAGGTGCTGACGCACTTCGTGACGGCCACCGACCTGCCCTTGAAACACCCCTCGGACCCGCAGTTCTACACCTACGTGGGCAAGATGACTTCGGGCGAAGCGTTCGGGACGTGGAATCACTACCGACAGAAGGACATCAACGACGAGATTCTGTACGTGTACGGTTGGGGCGACGGCGGCGGTGGGCCAACCGAGGAAATGCTCGAAGTGGCGCGCTTGCTGGAAGACCTGCCCGGCTTCCCGCGAGTGAAGCTGGGGCGCGTCGAGCAGTTCTTTGAGCGCCTGTACAGCCGCCTGTGGGACGATCCGCGCCTGCCGACATGGGTGGGTGAACTGTACCTGGAATACCATCGCGGCACGTACACCAGCCAGGCGAAAGTCAAACAGGCCAACCGGCAGGCCGAACTGCTGTACCGCGAGGCCGAGTGGCTGAACGCCTGGGCACAGTTGCTTGGGGCGGATAACCGGCAAAGCCAGCTTGACGACGGCTGGCGGCTCATCCTGCTCAACCAGTTCCACGACATCCTGCCGGGCAGCAGCATCGGCCAGGTGTACCTGGACAGCGCTGTCCAGCACGCCGAGATACAGCGCATCGGGAAAGGTGTGCGCGCCGACGCGCTGGCACACATCGCGGAACGCATTGCTGGCGCGGATCGGGCCATGAGCGTCTTCAACACCCTGCCCTGGGATCGCCAGGAGCCGGTGCGGGTGGACCTGGACGCCGAAACGGAGCCGTTGCTGGCCGGGTTGGGCGGCGACACTGCCCAGGTGGTTGAGGAACAGCCCGGCGAGCGCGTTCTGCTGGTTGAAACCCGTGTGCCCTCGTATGGGTACGCCCTGCTCGACGGCGCGCCGAACCCACCGTCGGGCCGGGTGCAGGCCAGCCGGACAACGCTTGCCAACGACGAACTGCGCCTGGAACTGGACGAGCGCGGCGAGATCGCCTCGCTATACGATCTGCGGGCAGATCGGGAGGTCATCGCGGGGAGCGGCAACCAGCTTGTACTGTACGAAGACCGTCCGATGCAGTGGAGCGCCTGGGATATCGACCTGTTCTACGAAGAGAAACCGTACCCGATTCACGACATTCAGCGTTGGGAGATCGTCGAACAGGGGCCGGTACGTGCCGCAATCGAGATCGTCCGGCGGGCAGGTCGGAGCACGATCAAGCAGCGTATCTGTCTGTGGCGGGCACTGCGCCGCGTGGATTTTGTGACCGAAGTGGACTGGCAGGAGCGCGAGATGCTGCTGCGCGTGCTGTTCCCGCTGCGTATCAACTCGGCGCGGGCAACCTGCGAGATTCAGTTTGGCAGCGCGGAGCGCCCCAACCATCGCAACACAAGCTGGGACTGGGCGCGCTTCGAGGTATGCGCGCACCGCTGGGTCGATCTGAGCGAGGGCGGCTACGGCGTGGCGCTGCTCAACGACTGCAAGTATGGGCACAGCCTGCACGATAACGTGCTGGGTCTGTCGCTGCTCAAAAGCGCGGTACATCCCGATCCGCTGGCCGACCAGGGCCTGCACCGCTTTACCTACAGCCTGCTGCCCCACAGCGGCGATTGGCGGGAGGGCCAGGTCGTGCGTCGCGCCTACGAATTGAACGCGCCGCTGCGTGCGGTGGTCGGCCAGCCAGGCAGCGCGGCCCGCACGCTGCCTGCCCGCTATTCCTTCCTCTCCACCCCCGCCGATCACGTCGTCGTCGAAACGGTCAAGGTTGCCCAGGACGGCGATGGCCTCATTGTCCGGCTGTACGAGGCCCACAACCAGCGCGGCCCGGTGGTGCTCAACTTTGCACAGCCAGTCCGCAGCGCCGTCGAGACGAATGTGCTGGAAGAGGAAACCGGCCCGGTGACGGTGGACGGCAACCAGGTCAGGTTTACGGTGCGCCCGTTTGAGGTCAAGACTCTGCGCGTGTGGCTGTAGCTCCCGACCTTACCCCTCTCTGAACCGCCGTTGGAGAGGGGTACATTTTGCGGTTATGCCCGAAATTCTTCATGCGTGCAACGCCAGCGTTCCTATTCCAGCTTGTCAAAAATCTCTCGCAGTTTGTTGCGCTCAATGCCCAGCTCGTCCATGATGGCTTTGGACAAGGTATCACGGAATTTGCGCAGGCCTGACGGCGTGTTCTCGTAGATAATTACCCGGCGGTGCTGCACGTCGAACGGCACATCCTGGATCGACTGCGCAATCAAGATGCAGGGCCGCCCGATGGTGTGGGCGATGCCCATCTCGTAAAAGACGTTGGCGTTGCGGCCCGTACATTCGGCAATGCACATCTTGGAGTACCAGATCGCCGACCAGATTTCGTCCATGATCGATTCGTCGGAGAAGAAATCGTCGCCGCGCTTGCAGGTCAGGTCCAGCCCACGCGCTACCGGAAGGATGTGCTGCTCGTAGATCGGTTTCAGGCTTTCCTGAAAAGGCATGACGACGAAGATGTCGGGCCAGTTGCCGGGCGTCGGCAGCCCAAAACTGGGCACAACCTTGATTGAGCGTTCACTTTGAGCGGCCTGTTCGTACAGGCTGATCTCGAACATATCCTGGACAAAGCCCAGCGTCGGGGTCACGCGCAGCGTGATCGCGTCTTTCGCCAGCAGCAATTCGCGGAAATCGCCATCCAGCACTTCATTCTCAAGCTGGTTCAGGCCGCCGTCCACCAGTTCGACCAGCCCACCCTCGATCAACGTCTTGCACGCTTCGGCGATGCGCCGGGACGCACTGGACAGGCTGACCATGCCTGTTCCTTCGATGTCACCCGTTGGGAATTCGCCCGGTTCGCCGATGCAAACCAGGTCAAACAATCTGGCAAAACTGAGCGGGCCTTTTTCCCGAATCACCCACAGAATAATCAATACGCCCTGCGGCGAGGACAGCAGGCGCAAGTCTCTCAACGGCACAAGTGATCTACGTTGCATCACATCCCTCCCCATCTCCTGGTCAGTCCAACCAGTCTACACCATCTCAAACTGAATACACTACCTGCCCGTTCACCAGCGTCATTTCGACCTTCAGATCGGTCAGGCGCTCGACGGGCGCGCGCAGCGGATCGCCGGACAGCACGGCGAAATCGGCATATTTGCCCGGCTCAATGGAACCTTTCAGGTGTTCTTCCCCGGCAACCAGTGCCCCACCCAGTGTATACAGCGGCAGTGTTTCGGCAATGGGTACGGCCTGCTCCGGCGCAATGGGCATGCCCTCGGCGCTCAGGCGATCCGCTGCGGCCTTCATGCCGAGCAGCGGGTTCGCGTCCGGCACGACAGGCGCATCTGAACTGAGCGCGACGGTCAGCCCGCCGTCCAGCACGGCACGCAGCGGGTAAAGCTGCGGCATCAATGCGGCGGGCACGTAGTTCAGGAACGTCGAGCCGAGTGCGTGGATAAAGATTGGCTGCGGGACAACACTGATCCGGTAGCGGCAGCGCCGGATATGATCGGCACTCGGCAGCCCAAAATGCTCGATGCGGTGGCGGATGCGCGAGACGAGCCGCTGCGAAGCGTACTCGATGGCCTCGATCACCTGACCGATGGCAGCGTCGCCGACGGCGTGAATGGCTGCCCGCAGCCCGGCCCGGTGGATGTCCCAGATCTGCGCGCGCATCTGTTCCTGCGTGGCGCGCTGCAGACCGCTGTAACCCGGTTCGTGGCCGTGCCCTTCGGGATAAGGCACAGTCAGCGCCGCATTGCCGCTGCTCAGGCCGCCATCCGCAAACAGTTTCACGGTGTCGATGCGCAGCCAGTTCGACTCGAAGCGCTCCGGGAGCGGCACTTTGCTTCCATCATCCAGGTAGCGCCGTGCCATCGCATTGACCCGGAACGGCATCCGGCGCTCCGCCACCAGCCGCCGGTACGTGCCCAGTTGATCGGGGCTGACCCCGGCTTCCGTCACGCTGGTGATCCCGAAGCGCAAAAAGGCTCTGGCCGCCGCCAGAATCGCCGCCTCAAACTCGGAATCGGTGGGCGGCGGCTGCACTCGGTTGACGGCATTCATGGCCGTTTCGTGCAGCACGCCGGTAGGTTCGCCGTGTTCATCGCGCTCGATCTCGCCGCCGGGTGGACTCGGCGTATCGCGGGTGATTCCGGCCAGTTCCAGCGCGCGGCTGTTGACAACGGCCACGTGGGCGCTGGTATGGATCAGCAGTATCGGGTGCGTTGTGCTGGCCTGATCCAGATCGCGCCGGGTGGGGTGGCGGCGCTCCGGCAGTGTCACGTTGTTGTAGCCGCGCCCGACCAGCCACT
This sequence comes from Chloroflexota bacterium, assembly GCA_021325095.1. Classification (GTDB taxonomy): domain Bacteria; phylum Chloroflexota; class Anaerolineae; order Aggregatilineales; family UBA2796; genus JAJPHV01. The sequence continues at coordinate 228,825 of JAJPHV010000112.1, forward strand.
TTCCGGCGGGCGTTTGCGCGGCGCGCGCCCGGTAGGCTGCCACAATGGCCGGGATGTCGGGCGTGGCCGCGATACGTGCATCAATCATGCTGGTCAGCAGCATCCCGACTTTCCAGAGGTGAACGTGTGCGTCGTTAAAGCCCGGAATCAGCGTCCGCCCGGCCAGGTCAAGGCGGCGCGTATTGGCGTGCGCGGTAGCCTCGACAGCTTCCAACTGCCCGACGGCCAGAATGCGCCCGTCAGCCACCGCCACCGCTTCGGCGGTGGGGTGCAGCGCGTCCATCGTGCGGATCGTGCCGTTGTGGATGATCAGTTCAGCGTGTGGACCGGTCATACAGCGGCGCTGCCCAAACGCAAATATGACGGACGATCTTCGTCATAGGCCGTGTTTCTCAGGTGGGCATTGGCGTCCGGGCCAGACCAACGAACAACGAATGGTAGGGAGTGCATCGAACTATCCTTGTATGTCATCAACTTCCACATACATAATGATACCAATTGAAATGTTGGATTACTGCCCCAACGCGCGGGCAGCAGCGCAAACCATGCACCGTCGGCATGTGCGCGGCGCTGCTGTACCGGCAGCGCGGCTCCGTTTGGGATCAGCGCGTCCACTATCTTGACCGTCGCCGGGTTTGGCGAAATCGTCCTGTTTCAAAGGTCAACGCAGCACTGATGGGTGCGTTGATGCTCACCAAACTGCCCCCTTGACAGATTCTCAATTGCCGCTAATAATAAAATCGAACGCTCGATTTATTTTGTTCAACGATCTGGCTGAGGCACAACATGCCCAAGGTCACTGCCGAATACAGTGAAGCGCGCCGCTTGCAGATCATCGACGCTGCCTACCGGTGTTTTGCCCGCAAGGGTTTCCACCAGGCGACGATGCGCGACATTTACCAGGAAGCGCAGCTCAGTCCCGGCGCGATCTATCACTACTTCCAGAGTAAGGATGATATTATCGCTGCCAGCTTTGAGCGCGACCTGCAACGTAGTCTTGAGCCGTTGGAAGAGGCTCTGAACCAGACTGACTCACTTCTTGCGCTTGATCACCTGATCGACTTCTTTTTCACGGGGCTGGCCTCGGCTGCCGAGCTTGGTGCAAACCGGGTGAACATCCAGGGTTGGGCGGAAGCATTGCTCAACCCCAAGCTGCTCGACGCTATCACACGTGCCTTCGCCAGTTATCGAACGATGTTGACCCAGTTGATACGGCAGAGCCAGCAGCGCGGGGTCGTGAGCACCGAGATCGATCCAGAGGCAGTGGCGCGGATTTTGCTGTCGTTGTACCTGGGTCTGGAGCTTCAGACCGCCTGGGAACCGGGAACAGTGGAGGTGAACCAGTATACGGCGGCGGTCAAAGCACTCCTGCACGGTACGTTCCGCCGTAAGTCTTAGCCATACGAGGAGGGAGAGAAGTGGTGAAGCCAGGTGTTCCAATCACTACAAGGGTTCCGGACAGAGCGGCAATTTGCGCGGAGTTGGAGGCCACGCGCACTGCATTCCATCGTTGGGCGGATTCCCTATCCGATGCCGATTGGCACCGCAAAAGTGCCAGCAGTGAATGGACGTTGGGCGAAATTCTGGTTCATCTCACGTGGAGTCTCGAATATTTGCCGCGCGAAGTGGCCTGTGCCGTGCAGGGCAAGGGGATGTTTAATGCCCCCAAGTTAATTGCCGATCCGTTAAGCCTTTTCTACATGCGGTGGCTGGCCCGTAAAGCTACCAAAGAAAGTATCGTGCGGCGTTACGATACGGCGATGGGTGCGGCCATTGCTGCCCTGAACAATGTCCGCGATGAAGACTGGGCCAAAGGGGCCAACTTTTACGGCGAGGGCTTTCACAGTGTCGAAGATCTGTTTCACACACCGGCCAACCATTTCAAGGAGCACACAGCCGGTATCGCTACGGATCAATAGGTTAAGCTGAAAGGGGGCAGGGTTATGGTACATGCTGGTGACGAGATTTTCAATCCGCGCACAGGCCAACGCATGATTTTTCGCCAGACGGGGGAGGACACCAACGGGCAACTGCTTCAGATCGAGTGCTTCAACGCGCCAAATGGGCCGAAAGAACCGGAACATGTCCACCCAAAGCAGGAAAATCGATTTGAAATTCTCGAAGGCTCATTGCAGTTCAGCATTGCAGGTCGTGAACGAATGACAGGGCCAGGGGAGATCATTGCGATCCCGGCCATGACGCCGCATTTCTTCTGGAACAGCGGCGATACGCCTGCGCACTATATCCAGGAGTTCCGTCCGGCGTTGCACATCGATTCTTTCTTTGAAACCTGGTTCAATCTTGCTCAGAACGGCAAACTCAACGCACAGGGAATACCCAACCCCTTGCAGACAGCCGTTCTCTTGAAAGGCTTTTGGAACGAGATACAGGTCACACAACCACCTTTCATGGTCCAGAAGATTATGACAACTTTTCTCGCCCCGGTGGGCCGGTTACTTGGTTATCGTGACCAATATCCGTTGGTAGCCAGGACGACGAAAGTCGCCCGGTCAGGCTACTAATGGCAAGGCACATCGTAAAGCGTTCTTGCATTGGAAGTCACTGCCAGACCAGCAGGGTGTCGGTAGCCAGGAGTCATTGGGTGAACACCAAGACCTTTATTGCAACGACAGGACAAGGAATTGAGCGCGCGTCACTGCGAGCAGATGACCAGTGGGAGGTTGAATCCCTGCTTTCGGAATGTGATGTGCGCTGCCTCGCCGCTCACCCGCTGGACAAGAATGTTGTCTATGCCGGGACTCAGGGAAGTGGTGTGCTGCGCTCGAACAATGCGGGCAAAACGTGGCAGCTTGCCGGGCTACCTGATCATAGCGTCACAGCACTGGCCGTCAGCTCTCTTGAGCCAGGGACAATCTTTGCTGGAACCAAACCAGCGTTGTTGTTTGCGTCGCGTGACGGTGGCGCCACCTGGACAGAATTGGCGGGTTTCCGTCACATCCCTTTCCGCCGGTTGTGGTTCTCCCCGGCAGAACCGCCCTTTATCGCCTCTGTGCAAGCCATCGCGTTGTCGCCCACTGATCCCCAGGTGATCGTAGTAGGTATTGAGGCCGGTGCAGTCGTTCGCAGCGACGATGGCGGCACGACCTGGACCGGGCATCGTCCTGGTGCAGTGCGCGACTGTCATTCATTGATTTTCCATTCGACCAGCGGTGACTGGGTGTACGAGAGCGGGGGCACAGGTGTGGCATTTAGCCGCAATGGCGGGATGACCTGGACACAGCCCAGAGCCGGGCTAGACCGGCGCTATGGATGGGCGTGCGCCACTGACCCGGCACAGCCGGAAATCTGGTATGTCTCAGCCTCGCCCATGTTCTTGCTTTCTCATGGTGGTGTGCCTGCGGCGCATGTTGATGGCAAAGCCAACGCCTATATATTCCGCTCTGCCGGAGGCGCAGCGTGGCAAAAACTTGGCGGCGGGCTGCCCCAGCCTCTTCATTACATGGCCTACGCCTTAATCACCGATCCGGCGGCGCCCGGCCATCTCTACGCCGGGTTGAGCAACGGTGAGGTCTGGCATTCGACGGATTACGGTGATACGTGGCGCTGTCTGCCCTTTCAACTGAAGAGCATACACCGCTCGTTGATCATGGTGTGAACTCATTCTCTTTAATCTGGGAGCGGAGGCGATCCCCAATGTTATGGTGGGGCGGGCATATCCTTGCCCGCAATTGCCGAAGGTCGCCCCATGCCCGCCATCCGTGATGTAGCCAGACACGCCAGCGTCGCTCCGAACCGTTTCGTGGGTGATCAACGCCCCGGCCATCAGCCCCCAATTTCCGTGCGCTGCGCCAACCGACCTGTCCAGATTGCTCAGGCTAATTGTCCTTGACTGATCCTTGCCTGTCTCATACCATATAGGGTGACATCGTGGAGTATTTGCGCCTTTATTCACCAGGACGGAGGCGGCGAGGTGACACACTCGCACATCAAGGCACAGTGGGTGATCGTTTTGGCCGTGTTGTCAGTGCTCCTGCTCGCGGCCTGTAAGCCAAAGGCCGTAGATGTGATCCCCACCGCTGCGTTTTTGCCTTCTGATACCATCACACCCAGCCCGACGATCACGCCCACGCCGACGGAAACGCCAACCTTCACGCCGACCTTTACCCGCACGCCAACGCCCACCGATACACTGACGCCGACCCCCACTGACACGCCGACGGCGACCTTTACCGCGTCCGCCACCTTTACGATCACGCCTTCGCCGACGCTGACCGAGACGCCCACCGAAACGGAAACGCCGACCAACACCCCGACCAACACGCGCACGCCTACCAATACCCGCACCCCGACCCGAACGCGCACGCCTACGGTTGTGCCCACCATCCTGTCCTTTACAGTCGAGCCGCCCACCGTAACCAGCGGCGGGTTGATCATCGCGCGTTGGGAAGCCGATGCCGATACTGTAACCATCGACCAGTTGACGGCCAGCAACATCCTGATCAACACCACGCCCGTCCAGGCCAAAGGTGAACGCAGCTTCACCGTTTCGGCGGATAGCGGCAACTTGATTACGTTCCGCCTGACCGCCGTCAAGGGCGGCAATTCGACGACGCGCGCCATCTCCATCACCGTGCAGTGCGCTTCGCCCTGGTTCTTCTCGCCTCCGCCGCAAGGCTTTTGCCCGACGCAAGCCGCGCAGTCGGGCGCATTCGTGTTCCAGGCATTCGAGCGCGGCATCGCCTTCTACGTGCCGAATACCAACAACGTCTATATGCTGGCGAACGAGGGACTGCGCGTCAACGCCTATCCCAACGAGTGGAATCCGGGCGTTCCCATCCCGACCATCGTGTCGCCAGGGAGCAATTTTATCCAGCCCACCGCGCAGATCGGCTACGTCTGGCAGGCCAAGAACTGGTCGGATGGGCGATCTGTGGCGGCAGTCATGGGCTGGGCGATCACCCAACCACAGAATTACAGCGGCACCATCCAGGTCGGCAACCCGCCGAGCGACGTGTACATTCGCCGCCCGGACGGAGCAGTCTACAAACTGGCGCTGGCCGGGACAGGAACCTGGTCGGTGGCGGGGAATGCGCCGTAAGGACTCACCTCACTCCCCGTATGCTCGATTCCCCCTCTCTGCGAAGCGGAGAGGGGGTCGGGGGTGAGGTTCATTGTTTCGCCGCCAGATAGTCGGTGTAGCCGCCCAGGAAGCTCCGCAAACTGCCGTTGTCCAGCTCGACCACCCGATCCACGACCTGATCGAGAAAATAACGGTCATGTGAGATGACCAGCACCGCGCCCTCAAAGTCTTCCAGGGCGTGTTCCAGCGCCTCTGCCGAGGGGATGTCCAGGTTGTTGGTCGGCTCGTCCAGCAGCAGTAAGTTCGGCTGAGTCAGCATCAGGCAGGCCAGTTGCAGGCGGCTGCGCTCACCGCCGCTCAACGTGCCGATAGACTGGCGAGTCTGCTGATAGCTGAACAGAAACTTGCCCAGGAAAGCCACTGCCTCTCCCTCGCTGATGGGCACAAGGTCGCGCACCCGTTCGATGGGCGTTCGCTCTAACCACGCTGCCAGCGTTTGATGTTCCTGTGAGTAGTAGCCGATGCGGTTGCTTGGCCCTAACTTGATCGTGCCTTCGAACGGTTTCAGTTCGCCCAGGATCAGCCGGAACAGGACGGACTTGCCAGCGCCGTTCGGCCCAACCAACCCGATCCGCTCCCCATGCCGCAGCAGCAGGTTCAAGCCCATGAACAGCAGATCGTCGCCGAAAGCCATCGTCAGCCCTTCGATTTCGAGGGCTTTGGTACTGCCACGTGAGCCATTAAGCTGCAAGTCCATCTGGCGACGTTCCACCACTTTCTCGATGATCTCACCATTCGCTTCCATCCGATCCAGCATCCGGCGTCGGCTGCGCGCCTGCTTGATGTGCCGCTCATTCACGACGATGCTGGCCCAATGCTCGAAGCGCTTGATCATCTCCTCGATCCGAGCGATCTCTTTCTGCTGCGCCTGATACGCCTGTTGCTGGCGTAGCCGACGAAGTTCACGTTCCGTCGTATATGCGGTGTAGTTGCCCTTGTACAGTGTCAGCTTGCCATCCGCCAGTTCCGCGATCTGAGTGGCAATCTCGTCCAGCAGGTAGCGGTCATGGGAGACGACTACCACCGCACCGTCATAGTCACGCACGAGCGCCTCCAGGCGGCGTTTAGCCTCCAGATCAAGGTGATTGTCGGGTTCGTCCAGCAACAGTACATCTGGCCCATCCACGATCAGCCGAGCCAAAGCCACCAGCTTTTTCTGGCCGCCGCTCAAGGTATCGGTCTTGAGTGTGAAGTCGTCCGGGGCGAAGCCTAACCGTATCAGCGTTTCACGAACCTGGCTGGCATGGTGTGGGCCGCGTAATCGCTCATACTCGGCCAGCGCTTTCTCCTGTCGATCCAGGGCACGGGTCAGCGCCTCCGGCTGGCCGTAGACTGCGGGATCAGCGATCTGGGCTTCGATCCGCGCCAGGTCGGCCTCAACGCGCGCCAGGTCAGGTGGCAGAGTCATGGCCTCGTCGAGCAAGGTACAGCCCGGTGTCAGCGTTACCTCCTGTGGCAGATAGCCCACGCTGATGCCGCGCATCCGAACGATTGTGCCCGTGTCTGGTTGAACATGGCCCACAATTGCCTTCAACACGCTGGACTTGCCGGCGCCATTCGGCCCGACCAGTCCCACACGATCATAGTCGCCAATCGACCAGCTCAAGTCGCGGAAGATCACATGACCGGCGTGGTTAATTGTGATCCGATCCAGTTGGATGATGTACATGATCAGTCCCCTTCCAGAATCAAAAACGGCTATGAGCGTGCGCCCATAGCCGTATACTTACCAGTTATCTTACAGATTTATCCGGTCAGCAGGCGCACCTGTACAAGGAGCGCCGCACCGTAGATGCAACGCGGCAGCAAGAGAAAATGCCAAAGTGACCAAAGTGAAGCATGTGGAGCATTCTAATCGAAAACGGGATAACTGTCCAGTGGCATTTTAGACATGCTCGATCTACAATCTGAACCGTTTTGGCCCTTTATTATCCTTACAAAACGCTGGGTGAGGTCAGTATGACTGCTCTGATGTCGAATGATCTGTTTAAGGGAAAACTGGTGCGCCTGACCGCTTTTCGCCCCGAAGATAAAGAGGCACTCTCACGTTGGACGCATGATGATGACTACCTGCGTAACCTGGATTCCGAGCCGGCACGGCCTCGCCCCGTGAGTTTCTTCGCCGAGTTGGATCGGGACAAGCAGCGGGAACAAGAAGCGCATCATGTCGAGTTCTGTATCCGCACGTTGGCCGAGGACAAACTGATCGGGTTCGCCGACCTGGATATGATGTGGAACCATCACGTTGCCTGGCTTGGCATCGGAATCGGCGAGGCAGAATATCGGGGCAAGGGTTACGGCTCGGATGCGTTGCGCCTCGTCGTCAACTACGGGTTCCGCGAACTCGGCCTATACCGGATCACACTGAATGTGTTCGGCTACAACCAGCGGGCGATTCGCGCCTATGAGAAAGTGGGATTTGTTCACGAAGGAGCAATGCGCGCCATGCTCTATCGTGACGGCCAGCGCCATGATCTGCTGTTCATGGGAATCCTTCGCCCTGAATGGGAAAAGCAGCAAGCCGACGGTGAGAACAAGCCCGGGCACTCATCCGCGTAGCTGCTGCATCAGGCCCAACATATTCTGTTCACCCCAGTGTTCGACCAACTTGCCATTTGCCAACCGGATGATTGAAATGCCCGTTATCGTGACGGACTTGCCGGTGGCAGGCATACCCTGGAATGGGCCTGTGTGCTTTGCGTGTAACTCCCAGCGCCAGCACACCTTGTCGCCGTCGGCAAGCATGTCCTCCACCCGATAGTCGAGGTCAGAAAATGCGCTCGTTAACATAGCGAAGAATGCCTTCACGCCCTCCCGTCCAGGGGGTGTATTGGGCGCGTGCTGCACGAAATCCGGCGCAACATATTCGTCGATAACAGCGTGGTTGTGCTTCATCCATGCCTGTTCGAGATAGTTTCGTACAATCGTTTTGTTGTCTGCCATGAAAGTCTCCTCGCTTTATGTACAAAACTTCATTGCACCGTGATTTTCCCCGACGCCTCCACCGAAATCTGCATTTGCGGATCGGCGGCCCGCTTCGAGACGAGTACCCGCTCAATGCTCAACGTGTAATCGGCCTGGCTGTACTCCGGGTTGCCAGAGCCGCCACCGCGCAGTGCCACATTTGCCGCAATCGTCTTCGGTACGGTGATAATTGCATCGCCGCGTCCCGTTTTGAGGTCCGCGATCAGACCCGGTTTGTCGGGCAATTTTACGTTCAGATCGCCGCCGTTCATGGTCAGCGAGAGCGTCTTGATGGTCGTGCCGCTGGCGTCGAAATCCACGTGACCCTCACGCCCTGTGAGTGTGAACTGGTCGATGGTCACGCCTTTGGGCAGGCGCAGCGTCAGCTTGCCTCGACCTACCGATTCCAGCGCCGGGATTGCGCTGCCCTGTGCCTCGTTGAAGGTGAACGTGCCCACGGCGCCATCCACCTGGTAATCGCTGGTAACGATGCTCTCCTTGCTGCCCGCGAACTCCCCAACAATCGAAGCGGTGCTGCCCGGAGTTATTTCGATTTCGGTACTGAGCGTGTTGATCACCAGCCTGACGTTCTGGATGCCGGACTCGATGGGCTGGTTGAGTGACTTGGTGTTCTCTGTGCGCAGTCTGCCCGACTGCTGGTTGTACGCGGCAACGGCCACACCGCCCGCCAGCAGCACGCATACCACGACGCTGATCAGGTTGCCGTAGCGAACACGCCGTCCCAGCAGCAGCATCAATCCGAACAACACCAGCAGGATCGGCCAGCCGCGCCCGATCAGGTCGCTGGCGACGTTGGGCAGCACGCCGAGGGCCTGCAACATCCACAGCGCGCCGGCAGCCAGGATCAGCAACGGCCATACGATACTTACGCGAGTGGCGCTCATGCGGCCCCCCGTAGATGTTTGATCAGGATCACCAGACCGATCAGCAGCAGCATGGTGGGCGCAAGCAGATCGCCCCGGGCGCTTTGCAGCGCACCGATGCCCTGCGCCAGCACGATCACGCCCGTCAGGATCGCGCCCGCGCCCAGGATGAGCAGCGTTTCGGGCCGGGCGTAACGCGGCGTGCGCGGTTCACCCGGATGCAAGATCGGCGGCAGGTCGGCCAGCGTTTGGCCGGGGATGACCAGCCACAACAGGATATACAGCAGCACGCCAAAGTTAAACGTCGTCAGGGCCAGCGCGATGAACGCGATGCGCACCCACCAGCCGCTGATGCCCAGGTAGCTGCCGATGCCGCCGCATACCCCGCCCAGCACCCGGTCAAGCATGTTGCGCGTCAGACGATAGGTTGTCATTACCCCTTCATTCAAGTCGAATAATCTGCGTGGCGAGCTTAACCTCACCCCAGTTAGTGGTCACTATACCGTATTGGGTATATCGCGCAACTTTTGGAATCTGCGCTGCGTTGGTTATGATCGTCCGCCGGGCATTTTGGCCGGATCAGACTCGTCAATTTGCCCTAATGTAAGGATTGTCCATTGCCGCGCCACCGGTAATTCTGTACCATTTCTCACAATTCCGGAGTCAGCATGAATCTCGACGATCTGGCCCGTTTCCGCGAACTGGATACTCAGAACATGCGCGCCCACCTGGACAGCCTGCCCAGCCAGCTTGAGGCGGCCTTCGCGCACGGCCAGACGCTGCCGCTGCCTGCCTCATTCAAACGGGCGGATCGGATCGTGATTGCGGGTATGGGCACGTCGGCACAGGCCGGGGAAATGCTGGCGGCGCTGGTTGCTGATACGTGCAACGTGCCGATCATCGTCAACCGGGGCTACGACCTGCCCGCCTACGCCGACGGCCAGCGCACGCTGGTGATCGGGGTTAGCCATTCGGGCACGGACGAGGAAAGCCTGGCTGCGCTCGAACTGGCCGACAATCGCGGCACACAGATCGTGGCGATCACGACGGGCGGCGCGATGGCCGAACACATGGCGCGCGCCGGGGCGCCCGCCTGGACGTATCAATCCGATGCCCCGGCCCGCGCCGCGCTCGGCTGGACGTTCGGCCTGCTGTTGGCGCTGATCAACCGGCTCGGCCTGGTGCGTGATCTGTCCGGCGACGTAGCGGAGGCCGTTGAGGTGATGCGCGGGCGCATCCCCATCCTGGGCATCGACGGCCCCGTCGTCAAGAATCCGGCCAAGCGGCTGGCCGGGCAGTTGATCGGGCGCGTGCCGATCATTCACGGCGCGGGCATCATGGTTCCGGTGGCGCGGCGCTGGAAGACGCAGTTGAACGAGAATGCCAAAACCGTCGCGCAGTGGGAAGAAATGCCCGAAATGGATCATAACACGGTGCAGGGGACCGAATTCCCGCCGCCGCTCATGACCAAAGTGGCCGTCATCTTCCTGAGCGCGCCGCAGCCTGAAGGGTCGCGTCTGGCTGCGCGCCTGAAGGTGACGCAGACCATCTATTTACAGCAAGGGTTGGCCCCGGACACGATCAAGGCGCGCGGCAGCAGCCCGCTGGCGCAGATGATGTCTAACGTCCAGTTTGGCGATTACGTCAGTTACTACACGGCAATGGCCTACGGTGTTGATCCGACACCCGTGCCGTGCATTGCCGATCTGAAAGACAAGTTGGCCGCAGCCACTCAGCGGCGGCCCAGCGAAGAGGAGTGACCTTATGACCGAACCAAGGCCCGAAGCCAAGAAGCCCGATCACGTTCGTCTGTTCATCCCCGGCCCCATCGAAGTCCGCCGCGAAATCCTGGAAGCGCAAAGCGCCTGGATGATCGGGCATCGTGGCAAGGAGTTTGAAGCGCTGTTCGCCAGCGTGCAGGAAAAGTTGCGGCAGGCGTTTTTCACCAGATCGCGTGTCTACGTTTCCACGTCGTCCGGCACGGGCCTGTGGGAAGCCGCTTCGCGCAACTGCATCCGCGACGAAAGTCGCGTGCTGCACCTGGTCAACGGCGCGTTTAGCGAGCGCTGGGCCGACGTGAGCCGCATGAACGGTAAAAAAGTGGACGTGCTGGAAGCTGAATGGGGCAAAGCCATCAAGCCGGAGCAGCTTGCTGAAAAATTGAAGCAGCAGCCCTACGACGCGGTAGCGCTTGTCCTGAATGAAACCAGCACCGGCGTCAAGAACCCGCTCGAAGCGATGGTTCCGATCATCAAGCAGTACCCGGATACGCTGATCCTGGTCGATGCGGTCAGCATTTTCGGCGGCTACAAGATCGACTTCGACGGCCTGGGCCTGGACGTACTGCTGACTTCGACCCAAAAGGCGATGGCGCTCCCGCCGGGGCTGGCCTTCGCTGCCGTCTCGGATCGGGCGCTGGAACGCGCCAAACAGGTTCCGTATCGCGGCTACTACTTCGACTTCATCGAACTTGAGAAAATGCTCCTCAAGAACAATACGCCCGCCACGCCGAACATCTCGCTGTTGTACGCCACCGACAAGCAGCTCGACTACATGATCAACCAGGAAGGTCTGGAAAACCGCTACGCCCGTCACGAAAAGCTGGCCGATACGGTGCGCGCCTGGGTTTCAAGCTGCGGCTTCCAGATGTTCTCCGAGGAAGGCTACCATTCGCCCACTGTCAGCACCGTCTCGAACACGCGCAATATCGACGTGAAGGCGTTGAACCAGTACCTGCGCACGCAAGGCATGGTGCTTTCCGATGGTTACGGCAAATTGAAAGACAGGACGTTCCGCATCGCGCACATGGCCGACCTGCAACTCTCGGACATCCACGATCTGCTGAATGCCATCCAGGCGTTCCTGGAAAAGAGTGCGTAAGAAGCCTGACCGCCTGCGCGGAAACAGGATGAGGTTGCAGGGACACTTCGTCAGGTAGGGGCGGGCCGCTCAGTCCTGGACGGCCCGCTGTGCCGCCACAACGCGGGTGATGGCGGCCCACTCCGCCAGCGTCAATGTTTCGGCACGGCGCGCCGGGTCAATGCCTGCTTCCTGCAAGAGCGCGCCCGCCTCGGCATGGGAGAAGCCCAGACCCGCGCCCAGCGAATTCTTCAACTGTTTGCGCTTCTGGCCGAAGCCGGCCCGCACCACCTTGAAGAACAGTTCCTCGCCCGGCACGTCCACCGGCGGCTGATCATACACATCGATTCGCACGACGGCAGAAGCCACGTCGGGGCGCGGCCAGAACGCCGCCGGGTTCAGCCGCGTGATGATGGCTGGCTTTCCGTAAAACAGGACGCTGATGGTGAGCAGGCTCATGTCGCCCGGCCTGGCGATGAGCCGTTCGGCCACTTCCTGCTGCACGGTCAGCACCAGACGGCGTGGCTTGTGCGACGTTTCCAGCAAATGGCGCAGGATGGCGCTGGTAATGTAGTAAGGCAGATTCGCCACAACGGTATAGTCGTCATTGCCCACCAGATCGGCGATCTCCGTTTCCAGGATGTCGGCGTGGACGATACGCACATCCGGGAAGTCGGCAAGCTGCTGCTGCAAGATCGGGATCAGCCGTTCGTCGATCTCGACGGCAACGACCCTTGCGCGGCTCTGCGCCAACGCCACCGTGAGTGTGCCCGTCCCTGGCCCGACTTCCAACACCAGGTCGCCGGGCATCAGGTCAGCCGTCTCGACAATCTTTTCCAGGGCATTCGGATCGTGCAGAAAGTTCTGGCCCAGGCTCTTTTTGGGCACAACCTCGAACGTATCCATCAGATACTTCGGGTTCATGGTTAGTGAGCCTCCTCGGGAAACAGTCGTATCTGATCCTGCGGCGGGACCGGCGGCAGCAGATACACGTCAACCGTTCCGCTCCATTCCTGGTAATCGTCGTCGCTGTAACCCAGGTCGATGACCAGCCCCTGCACGCCGCCACCCACATCCGCCGCCATCGCCAGGCCGTAGCCCGGTACGTACATCTGCGTGCCGAGCGGGATGACCGAAGGATCGACGGCAGCCAGCCCTTTGCGCAACTTCTGGCCCGTTGCCGTCAGGCCATATTGCGGGTCGTCGGCGCTCTTGCCCGTTGAGGACGGTTTGTACGAGGCCACTCGCATTTTCAACACACGCCAGTACTGGATGGGGCCATCGGGCGTGTCCAGCGCCTTGATCGTGACCTGGGTGCCGACGGCCACAATTTCGTCTTGCGCAGCCTGGATGACCACATTCTCGATGGGGGAACGGCTGACCTCCACGCCATCTTCACGGCGGATGCGTGTCACCTGCGCCACGATGCCCGGCTTGCCTGCCTGGATCACCTGCCGTGTATCGATGGGCTGGGCCGGATCGGCTTTGAGGATGTGTTTGAAGTCGAGCACCATTTGCTGGCCGATCAGGTCTTCTTCGGAGACGCGCACCACGCGCAGGGTCATGTTCGGGCTGATGGGTGTGTCGCCGTTCGGTATCACGTAATCCAGCCCGACCAGACCGAGGCCCGCCTCCGCCAGCGCCGCGTTGACCGTCTGGCCGTGTGTGCGAGTTGCCAGCGTGCGCCCATCGACCAGGATGGTGACGGGTACAGAACGGCGGATGGTGATCTGGCTGCCTTCAGCAAGCGCTGCGCCGGGATCAGGCGATACCGAATCGCCCAGGTAGAGCATGATTCCGGCATCGTGCAGCGCCTCGCCGACAGTGCGATGGACGCTATAGAGTGTCGATTCCGCGCCGTTGTCGTCCAGTGGGATAGCATAAGCGCGCAGCACCAGAATGTGCTTGGGCGGTGTGGTGTACGGTTCGGCTTTCAGATCGGCGTTGTCAACGCGGATCAGGTCGTGTGCGCCGGGCGTGATGCCGGCCTGCGCCAGAATCTCACGCGGCTGGTTGGACTGCGTGAAGATGCGGCGCTGCTGCCCATCGGCCTCGACAATGACCGGGTGCGCCTTCTGGATCGTGACCGTCAGCCCGTTACGGATCGGGCTGTCGCCCGGTGGCGAGACCACATCCTGCGTCTCAAGCGACACTGAAAGCTCGTCCAGCAGACCGCCCACCGTCGATTGGTGAGTACGCGCCTCGAACGTGGTTCCATTCAAGTTGATCGTCACAGTCTGGGCTGTCGCCAGATAGATCCCGCCCAGCAGGGCTGCCAGAAGAATAAGCAGCAGAACAAGCGGGTGGGTGAGCAAACGTAACCCTCGCCTGAGCGTGGCGCTGAGTGGAGAACGCCATCGGGGCGGAGTCTGCACGGATTGGTTTCCTGGTCACAGTTATCGGCAAGGAGATGAAGGCGGGTGATCTTGCGGCACCCAGGGTGATTTCCTTAGCGGTGCTTCCTTTCGGACCTGGCGCGGTTCGGAAGCCCTGCCGCGCAAGGCCCGCCCTCATCTCCTTGCCGATAACCAACGGGTTACGTCAACGGGCCGAATCGTATCAGACCGGAGGGGGTTTGTCAAACCCGGCAGGAGGCGACCCTCCAATTACTTCGGCCTGGTTTCGCCGCCTTCGGGCGTGGACGTTTCACGCGGCAGGAACAAGGGCGTATTGCTTGGCGTAAAGGTCATTGAGGGCGTAAAGGTGATGGTCGGCGTCGGCGTATTGGTGGAGGTACGGGTCAGCGTCGGCGTGCTGGTAAGCGAAGGGGTCAGGGTAATGGTCGGCGTTGTGGTCGGCGTCGGTGTTTTGGTGATGGTCGGCGTCAGCGTATCCGTGGGCGTCGGCGGGAAGGTTGGCAGTGGGGTAGAGGTAGGGTATGCGAGCGGTTTGCCCGTTGGCGTCAATGAAAACGTCGCCTGTGGCGACGTAGAGACGGGCTTTACACTTGCAGCGCCTGACGTATTGGGCGAGTTCGCGGCGGGCCTGGGCGGTGCGGTTGGCGAGGCTTGTATCGTGCCGCCTGCCGTAAAAGTCTGGTCAACGATCTGGCCGCGTGCACCCAGGATGCCCAGGTCTTGCCCATTGACCACCGCGTGCACGCCGACGGCGTTCGCCGCCCGGACTTGCACGCTGTTTCCCTGGTATTGGAGCATAGAATTGGGCGCTGCCGATCCGATGTAGCTGACCTGCCCATCGACAATGACCCGTATCCAGGTGCGTTCCGTAATCTGCAACTGCACGGTGACGCCGCTGGCCGCAGCAGCAGTCGGCTGCGCATTCGGAATGGGCAGCGGTGTTGGGCGAACGGGCGTGGCCGTCGGCGCGGGCGTGTTAGTAACGGGTGCGGTTGGGGATGCCTCGCGCGGCAGCGGGCTGAGGATGACGCTGCCGCTTGCGTTCTGCGCCAGGAAGGACTGAAGACCCTGCACGCCAAACAGCAGGACAACCGCAAAGATCGCCAGCCCGAACAGGCCGATGACCAGGGTCGTCAGCCAGGATCGACTGCGGCGGCGTTCGGGTTTTTCCACAACAGCCGGTGGTGGCGGCGGCACGTAGGGCGCAGAAGGGGGCGATTGTATCTGGACAGTCTGTGTCCGGCGTGGAGCGGAGGTTGGCGTGAGCGGAGCCTCGCCAGGTTCGACCCGCCGCCCACGCCGGCGCCCGCCTTGCAGCGCGGCGTCGTAGCGTGAGACCATCAGGTCGCCGTCCAGCCCCAGGAAACGTGCGTAATTTCTCAAAAAACCACGTGCCTGGACGGGCGACGGCAACGCCGCGTAATTGCCCTGCTCGAGCGCCTCCAGAAACTTGGCGCGAATACGTATCTGCTGCTCGACCTGATCCAGAGTCAAATCGCGCCCTTGTCGGGCCTCACGTAACTCACTTCCCAGGGCTTCCGCATCAGACATGCAATTCGAGTCTCAATTGAGCGGGCCGCACATGGCGGGTATTATTCTGCTGTTTCTGCTGTCTCGGCAGGAGCGGATTCAGCCGTCCCTTCGGCGGGCCCGGATTCGGCAGCAGTCTCAGCCGGTGCGGCTTCGGCCTGTGGCCCGGCCTGCGCGGCCAGGTATGGCCCAACTTCCTCTTCGCGCAGCACAACCACGTGGATCGTCGGCGACACCTCGCCCATGCGTACCGGTATGTCGTAGCGGCCCAGTTCACGGATCGGGCGCTCGCTGATACGGCGGCGGTTGATGTCCAGGCCAGTCTTCTTGAGCAGTGCATCCTTAATCATCTGGCTGGTGATCGAGCCGTACAGCTTGTTGTTGCTGCCCGCCTTCATGCCGAAAACGAGTTCCACCCCATCGATCTGGCGGGCCGCTTCGTTGACCTTCTCGTTGTAGGCCGCACGGTTGGCTGCCGCCTGGGCGCGCAGATCGCTCAACTGCTGAAGATTGGCTTGCGTGGCCGGGATCGCCATCTTTTTGGGAATCAGCCAGTTACGGGCAAAACCATCCGACACGTTGACTACCTCGCCGGTGACGCCGTGCTTATACACATCCTGGGTCAGGATAACCTTCATTGCTGCTTTGTCCTTCCAAACGTCTATCACCCGGTCTTGCGAAAGGTTGCGCTATCTTACCCTAAAGCCCCCTGCCTATCAAGGCACAATCCGGGACAGGCGTGCCGGGGCGAACCGCCTTCTGCACTACCCGACCCGCCGTACAAAATCCACGAACGCCTGGAAGAGCGATAGCATCTGCGCGTTGGCATGGAACATATCTTCGGGATGCCACTGGACGCCCAGGGCGAAATGCTCGTTGTGCCCCTCGATGCCCTCCACAATGCCGTCCGGCGCGCAGGCGACGGGCCGGAACGCCTCGGCCACTTTTGCGACCGCCTGGTGATGAAAACTGTTCACCCCGGCCTGCGTGCCGAGGATGCTCGCCAGCCGCGAATCGGGCACGATCTCGACGGTGTGGGTGATCTCCTGCCGCCGGTGGTAGTCGTCGTAGTTGAATTCGTGCTGGATCGCGCCAGGAACCTGGTCGCCAATGTGCTGGATCAGCGTGCCGCCAAAGGCGACATTCAACACCTGCATTCCCCGGCAGATCGCCAGCAGGGGCTGGTGCGTCTCTATGGCCCGCCGTGCGAGCGTGATCTCCACCTCGTCGCGCAGGTCGTCGGGCGGCTCCGATTTTGGATGGCGCTCCTGCCCATAGCGCGCCGGGTTCATGTCGTCGCCGCCGACCAGCATGATCGCGTCCAGGCGGCTGCGCGCCGTTTCCAATGCCTCGCCCGTTGGTAGCGGCAGCAGCACCGGCACTGCTCCTGCCGCTTCAAGCGCCTTTACGTAGCCATGATAGGTAACGAAGCGCGGGCGCTGCTGCGGCGGGAAGGTGTCCTGAAAGCAGGGAATCCCGATCAAAGGCTTCTCAATCATGCGCAAAAGTCCTGGCTTTGGGGAATTGTGGAAATGAAGTATACCCCTTGTACATCCTCACAGGTAGGATAGAATTCAGAGTGCATTGACCTTTTAACTTCACGAGCGCGTATAGAGGCATTTTGTCCGCTGAGTCGATCCTTAGTATCCACAGCCTCTCCAAGTCATTTCGCGGTCTGGTGGCCCTGCATGACGTCACGCTTGAACTGCGCCCCGGCGAGATTCACGGCATCATCGGGCCGAATGGTGCAGGCAAGACCACGCTTTTCAACTGCCTGACCGGGGCGCTGGCCCCTACGGCGGGGGAAATTCACTTCCGGGGCCGGAACATCGCCGGGCTGCCGACGCCTGCCATCGCCCGGCTCGGCATCGCCCGGACGTTTCAGAACATCCGCTTGTTTGGCACGCTTTCGGTGCTGGACAACGTGCGGGTAGCACAGCAGTTGCGCACCAACTTCAATCTGCTCGAAGTATTCGCCAGCCTGCCGGCCTTTCACCGCAAAGAGACTGACATCCGCGACTTTGCCTTCCAACTGCTGGACACCTTTGGCCTGAGTGAACATTGGGATCAACAGGCCATGAACCTGCCCTACGGCGCACAGCGGCGGCTGGAAATGGCGCGGGCGCTGGCGACCCAGCCTATCGTGCTGCTGCTTGACGAACCCGCCGCCGGGATGAACGAAACCGAGACCGATACGCTCCACCAGATGATCCAGACGGTGCGCGAACAGTTCAAGGTCAGCATTATCCTGGTCGAACACGATATGCGCCTGATCATGAACCTGTGTGACCGGGTGATGGTGCTCAACTACGGCGAGGTGATCGCGCACGGCACGCCCGCCGAGATTCGTCAGAACGCCGCCGTGATCGAGTCGTACCTGGGGAAGACCGAACATGCCGCCCATGTTGCAAGTTGAGAACGTCGAGGTCTACTACGGCAAGATTCAGGCGCTCAAGGGTGTCTCGCTCGTCGTGCAGCCTGGCGAACTGGTGGCACTGATCGGTTCCAACGGCGCGGGCAAATCGACCATGCTGCGCACCATCTCCGGGCTGCTGCGGCCCCGGCAGGGCAGCATCACCTACGAGGGGCAGCGCATCGACAGAATCGCGCCGTACCAGATCGTGCGGTTGGGGCTGGCACACTGCCCGGAAGGGCGGCGTATCTTCGGACGGCTGACCGTCGCGGAAAACCTGCGGCTGGGGGCTGTCACACGCACCTCGGCGGCAGAGATCGAGCGCAGCCGGGCACAGGTCTACGAGTTGTTTCCGCGCCTGCAAGAGCGCAGCAACCAGCTCGCCAGCACGCTCTCCGGCGGCGAACAGCAGATGCTGGCAATCGGGCGGGCGCTGATGAGCGAGCCAAAGCTGCTGCTGCTGGACGAGCCATCACTGGGACTCGCGCCGATGCTGGTCACGCAGATTTTCAAGACCATTCAGAATATCCGGCAGCGCGGCGGTACGATCCTGCTGGTGGAGCAGAACGCGCGGCAAGCGTTAAACATCGCGGATCGGGCTTACGTGATCGAGACGGGTAAGGTCGTCCTGGAGGGTAGCGCCGCCGAACTGCGCGCCAACCCACAGGTCGAACACGCCTACCTGGGCGGCGTGGCGTGAGATGGAAGAACCTCACCCCGGCCCTTCTCCAACTGGAGAGGGGCGAGGTAAACGAAGGCAGGTGACTTGATGCGAGTCGGAGTCGTATTTCCGCAAACCGAGATCGGCAACGATCCGGTTGCCATTCGGGATTACGCCCAGGCTGTCGAAGGCATGGGCTACCAGCACATCCTGGCTTTCGATCACGTCCTGGGTGCGAGTACGACCAACCGCCCCAACTGGCGGCGCGCTTACACCAGCAAGACGCCTTTTCACGAGGTCTTTGTGTTGTTCGGCTATCTGGCGGGCCTGACCCGGAACGTGGAACTGGTAACGGGCATCCTGATCCTGCCGCAGCGACAGACGGCCCTGGTCGCCAAGCAGGCCGCCGAGGTGGACGTTCTGAGCCAGGGGCGGCTGCGGTTGGGGATCGGCATCGGCTGGAACGACGTTGAGTACGAGGCGCTTGGCGAGGACTTCCACACGCGGGGAGCGCGCAGCGAGGAACAGATCGCTGTGCTCCGAGCGCTCTGGACGCAGGAAGTGGTCGATTTTCACGGGCGCTGGCATCATATTCCAGAGGCAGGCATCAACCCGCTCCCCGTGCAGCGGCCCATCCCAATCTGGTTTGGCGGCGGGGCAGAAACTGTCCTGAAGCGGATCGGGAGGCTGGGCGACGGTTGGCTCCCGCAGTTGCCGCCCGACGATGATATGCGGGCGATGATTGGCCGCCTGCACGACTATGCCCGTGCTGCGGGCCGACAGCCGGGCAACATCGGCATTGAAGCGCGCTTATCCCTGAGCAGGACACCCGAATCTGAGTGGGCTGCGTTTGTGGAGGCGTGGCGCGGGCTGGGCGCGACTCATCTGGATGTCAACACGATGGACGTGGGGCTGAAGACGCCGCAGGAACACATCGACAAACTGCGCTACGTCAAGAACACGCTGGGTCTGTAGCTCACCCGTCGATTCCCCTCTCTGCGAAGCGGAGAGGGGGCAGGGGGTGAGGTAAACTTTGCACGAAGTTGAACACCATGAACCTGACCAATTACGCTCTGCAACAAATCCTGAACGCCCTGAGCATCGGCAGCCTGTATGCGCTGATGGCCGTCGGTCTGGCGATGGTCTTCGGCATTTTGCGCCTGATCAACTTCGCGCATGGCGACGTGATGATGGTCGCTGCTTACATCGCCTTCTTCTGCCTGAGCGCGAAGATGCCGCTGTGGTTGACCGTGATCATCATGGTGGTGGGCACGGTGCTGGTCGGCATCGTGATGGAGCGTGTCGCTTATCGCCCCATCCGCAACGCACCCGCCATCGCCGCGCTACTGACCTCGTTCGCTGTCGGCCAGATATTGCAGAACGGCACGTTGCTGACGACACGCTTCGCCAGCAAGCCCGTCCAGATTGCCTTCCCTGCGCCGCCCGAACTGAGCGGAACGGTTGCCCTCGGCGCGCTTGGCGTTTCCAGGGTGAACTTGATCGCCTTCCTGGTCGGGCCGATCCTGCTGGCGCTGCTGACGCTGTTCATCACCCGCACCACACTCGGCCTGTCGATGCGCGCCACCGCCGAGGACATCGGCGCCGCACAGTTGATGGGCATCGATACCAACCGGGTGATCGTCCTGGCCTTTGTGCTTGGCGCGGGGCTTGCCAGCATCGCCGGGCTGCTCTACGCGGTGCAAGCCGGGCAGATCAATCCCTACCTCGGCTTTACGCCCGTCCTCAAGGCGTTTATCGCGGCGGTCATCGGCGGTTTTGGCAGCATCAGCGGGGCGATGCTGGGCGGCTACGCGCTCGGCTTCCTGGAGGTGCTGCTGACGGCGCTGCCCGGCCTGGGCGACATCCTGCCCGCGTCCAGCACCAATCCGGCGCTGATCGCGTTCTTTAAGACGTACCTGCCCGGCACGCTGACCAGCTACCGGGATGCGTTCGTATTCGTGATCCTGATCCTGATCTTGTTATTCCGTCCGGGTGGCATCCTGGGGACGGCGGAAACGCGACGATGACGGCAACAGCACGCTCACTCACCTCCACTACGACGGCCACGCCCTCACGCCGTGCCAACCGGATCGGCGTGTTTGGCCTCGCGCTGGTCATGGTGGCGCTGATCGTTCTGCTGCAAAATTCGGGCAGCAGTGTCTGGCAGGGCATTTTCACCAACCTGGGTATGTTCATCATCCTGGTTGCCAGCCTGAACCTCGCCAGCGGCTTCACCGGCGTATTTTCGCTCGGACACATCGGTTTTATGGCCCTGGGGGCCTACCTCGCCGCCATTCTGACACTGCCGCTCGAAACCAAGGCCGCCTATCTGAACAGGCTGCCTGCCTGGTTGGCCGTCGTTCATCTGGACATGATGGTCGGGCCGTTCCCGCTCGGTTTTCTGCTGGCGACGATCATTGCGGGCCTGGCGGTGGCGCTGGTCGCGCTGCTGGTCGGCGCTGTCCTGATGCGGCTGTCGGGCAATTTCGTCTCGGTGGCGACGCTCGGTTTCCTGGTCATTGTCCGCGTCGTGCTGATCAATGCCGACGATTTCACACGCGGCTCACGCACCTTCTCCAACGTAACGCCCTACACCGATCTATGGTGGGTCTACGGGTGGGTGGCCGTCACGCTGTACTGTGTGTGGCGGCTCAAGAATTCGGCCTTCGGGCGGGCTATGTTCGCGCAGCGCGAGGACGTGGCAGCGGCGCAGTCCATCGGGATCGTGATCATGCGCCCGCGCCTGCTGGCCTTCGTCCTCAGCGCGTTCTTTACGGCGGTGGTCGGGTCGCTCTGGGGGCACTTCATCACTTCGTTCTCGCCAAACACCTTCTATTTCGACCTGACATTCCGGGTTATCACGATGATGGTCGTCGGTGGCATGGGTTCGGTCAGCGGCTCGGTGATCGGCCCCGTGATCGTGCTGGCGATCAGCGAAGGGCTGCGGCGCATTGAAGACTCCACCCAACTCTACGGGATCAGTGGACTTGTACTGGCGATCCTGTTTATTATTATCGTCGTAGCACGACCGGGCGGCTTGCTCGGTGATCGAGAGATCAATTTTGGGTGGTTGGGTCGCCTGGCTAGGCGCTAAGGCCAAAGCCAGGCCACAATTGACTGTGGATTTTCAACAATAAGGAGAGAGCGATGAGCAAGAAAGTTTTGAAAATATTGGTCTTCCTCGTCGTGGTTGCGCTGGTAGGGGCCGTCGGCGCGCCTGGGATCAGCCGTGCGGCAGAGCCGATCAAGGTCGGCGGCGGCTTTGCGCTGACGGGTGACGAATCGGCGCTCGATCTGCCTGCTGCCAATGGCGCGAAGCTGGCCGTCAAGGAGATCAATGCGGCGGGCGGCGTCCTGGATCGCCCGATTGACCTCGTCGTGCGAGACAGCAAATACCAGATGGACGTAACGGCCCAGATCGCCAAGCAGTTCGTCGAGGAGGATAAGGTCGTGGCGGTGGTCGGCTTCACCGATTCCGATTCGGTGCTGGCTTCCGGCCCGATCATCCAGAAGGCGGGCATTCCCTTCATCACGGCAGGCGCGACCTCGCCCAAGCTGCCCGACCAGATCGGGGACATGATGTTCCTGGCTTGCTTTGGCGACAACGTGCAGGCGGCAGCGGGCGCAGAGTTCGCCTACAAGAAGTTTGGCAAGACGGCCTACCTGCTGATCGACAAGGGCGTAGAGTACACGACCCTGCTCGGTGCGTACTTTAAGGCCCGCTTCACGGAACTGGGCGGCACGCTGGTTCTGGAAGACACTTACGAGGACAAGGCCACCGATTTCTCGGCGCAGATCACCAAGCTCAAGGCGCTGGAGAAGCAGCCCGACTTCTACTATATTGCGGCCATGCCCTACAACGTCGGCCCGGTGGTCAAACAGCTTCGTGACGCAGGGCTGACCGGCCCGGTGGTCGGCGGCGACGGCTACGACACCCCCGACCTGGTGAGCGTGGCGGGCACGGCGGCGGAGAACGTGTACTTCACCACGCACGCCCTGATGGACGCCAAGAACGGCACCGAAGGCATCAAGAAGTTCATCGAAGCCTACAACAAGGAATACAAGACCGACCCCGAAAACGCCTTTGCCGCGCTCGGTTACGACGCCGTGTACCTGCTGGCGGATGCTATCAAGCGCGCAGGCAGCACCGATGCTGCCGCCATCCAGAAGGCGCTGAACGAGACGAAAGACTTCAAGGCCATCACCGGCTCGATCACCTTCAGCGGTTCGCGCGTGCCGCAAAAGGGCGTGACGATGATCCTGGTCAAGGATGGCAAGTTCACGCTGGCCGAGGAAATCGTGCCGGAGAAAGTGCCGTCGCCGGATACGAAATAGCGTTTCGGTTGGATTCAGCCCGGCGCTAAAGCACCGGGCTGAATCAACAAAGCCCCTTCAGGGCTGCAATCAAATCACATGACCGGAAGGCTTTGTAATCTAAGCCCTGCGGCTTGAGCAACAGGGCATTAGAGCGCTCGTTTTCTCAAGCATCATTGCGCCCTCTCATACGTAAGGTGCTGCTATGGCTACACCAATCCCACTGAAAGTTGATCCGCAGCAGCTTGCCCAGGTCGAGACGGAACTGAAAGAAGCTGGGGTCGATTTTGTCCGCTTTGAACAGACCGACACGCACGGCATCAGCCGCTCGAAGACTGTGCCGATGCGCCACTTGAGCAGCTTCGCCACGCGGGGCCTGAATTTCTTGCTCGGCCACCTGGGGTTCGACCAGCAAGCCGGGGTAGCGTCGGGCACGGATTACCTGATGGAGCGCGGCTTCCCCGACTCCAGGATTTTCCCCGACCTGAGCACGCTGAAAATACTGCCCTGGGCGACTGTCGAATGGGAGGAGGCCGACCAGCTTCACGTCGAAAAGACGGCGCGGCTGTTGTGCGAACCTTATTTCCAGGACGGCACGCCGGCGATGGCTGCCCCGCGCGCAGTGGCGAGGGCGCTGCTCGGCGAACTGGAAGCGCTGGGCTACGGGCTGTTTTCCGGCTTTGAGTACGAATGTTATTTTGTGGACGCCGAAAGCCGCAAAGCGCCCTTCCCCGGCATTCAAATCTTCGCCACGCTGCGCAACCATTTCGATCCACAGTTGGTCGGCCAGATTTTGCGAGAGATGCCGCAGGCGGGCGTGGACATCATCACCTCGAACGCCGAGTACGGCCCCGGCCAGATGGAGATCAATTTCGCGCCGGGTCGGGGTATTGAGGCTGCCGACAACGCCTTCACCTTCAAGAACGGCGTCAAGGAGATCGCACAGGCGCACGGCTACATAGCGTCGTTCATGACCAAGCCCTACGCCGATCAATCCGCCAACGGCTGTCATTTCCACAATAGCCTGATCGACCTGAAGGCAGGCAAAAACGCCTTCCAGGGTTCCAACGACGTGTTCCGCTGGTGGCTGGGCGGGCAGATCAAACACGCGGCGGCTTTCTCCGCGCTGGCTGCGCCGACGATCAATTGCTACAAGCGCTTCAAGCTGTGGTCGTTCGCGCCGACCAACGCCACCTGGGGCGTTGAGAACCGCTCCGTCGGGTTCCGCATCAAGGGCCTGGGCAGCGACAGCCAGCACGTCGAGAACCGCATTCCGGGCGGCGCCTCGAACCCGTACCTGGTGCTGGCGGGCTGCGTCGCCGCCGGGCTGGATGGCCTGCGCAACAAGATCGAGCCGCCGCCCGCTACTGAAGGCATCGCCTACGGGCTGGCGGGCGTTCAGGACTTGCCCACCAGCCTCCCGGCGGCGCTCGATGCGCTGGAAGCCGATAAGCCCATGCGCGATCTGCTTGGCGAGGAGTTCATCAAGCTGTTTGTAGCCGTCAAACGGCACGAGATCGAAAAGGCCAAGACCAACGGCGCCGACCCGGGCGAGGCCGGTTTCCTGGAACGGGTCACGCCCTTCGAGACGAACGAATACTTCGAGTTTCTATGAAGCTTTTTTACCTCAGCCCTCGACCCCGCCGAAACGGAGTTTCGGGCCTCCGAATTCGGAGAGGGGAACCGGTTGGCGATGCATCAGGTACTGGCTCCCTTCTCTGCCTGCGGAGAGGGGCCGGGGGTGAGGTTTCTTCCTCAGTCCTGAATGATGGGGCTGAGGTCAACCCACAAAGGTAGACTTCGACATGCCAAAGAAATCCTCCACGACTCTGGCCGACAAAGTGACTCAGGAGGCCCTCGACGCCGGGGTGCGATTGGTGCGCTTCCTGTACACCGACAACGGCGGCATCATCCGGGCGAAGGCCAGCCACATCAACGGGCTGCGCAACCGCATCACGGACGGGATCGGGCTGACGGTGGCAATGCAGGCCATGAACATGCTCGACCAGCTGGCCCCGGTGGAGGGCATGGGGCCGGTTGGCGAGATACGCCTGGTGCCCGATCCGGCGTCGTTCAAGCTGCTGCCTTACGCCCCGAACAGCGCCGCCATGTGCACCGACATGATCACGCTCGAAGGCAAGCCCTGGGGAGCCTGCCCGCGCTCGTTCCTCAAGCGCCAGATTCGGGAAGCCGAACTGATGGGCATCAGCCTGCGGGTGGTCGTCGAGTTCGAATGGTCGCTGGCCGAAAAAGTGATCGACGCCAAGACCGGCACGGAGCGCTTCCAACCCATCGACAACAGCCTGTGTTTCAGCACCACTGGTCTGATGATCTCGCAATATGTGATCGACGAACTGGTCAGCACCCTGGAAAAGCAGGGCATCCAGGTCGAGCAGTTCTACGCCGAACTGGGGCACGGTCAGCAGGAACTCTCGATCCGCTACGCTGACCCGCTGACGGCAGCCGACAACCACATCTTCGTGCGCGAGGCAATCCGCAACGTGGCCTACGTGCATGGGCTGTTCGCGTCACTTGCGCCCAAGCCGTTTCTCGATCAGGCGGGCAATGGCGGACATATCCATTTCAGCCTGTGGGACAAAGCAGGCAAGCGCAACCTGATGTTCGACCCGAAGAAACCCTACGGCATGAGTGACCTGGGAATGCACTTCATCGGCGGCATTCTCGATCACCTGCCCGCCCTGCTGGCGATCACCTGCGCCTGCTACAACTCGTATCACCGCTTGCAACCGCATTTCTGGGCCAGCGCATATACGGCCTGGGGGCCGGATAACCGCGAAGGCGCGGTGCGCGTAGCCTCCCGCTTCAAGAGCAACGAGGAAGGCACGGCCAACGCCGAACTCAAGGCGGCTGACCTGTCCGCCAACCCGTACCTGGCGTTCGGCGCGCTGATCGCCGCCGGGCTGGATGGAGTACGCCGCCAGCTTGACCCCGGCGAGCCGACGCTGATCGATCCGGGCAACTACACGGAGGCCGAGCGGGCCAGACGTGGCATCAAGCGCTACCCGACGACGCTGGCCGAAGCCCTGGACAACCTGGAACACGATCTGGTGCTGACCGATGCGCTCGGCGACCTGCTGACACGGAGCTATCTGGCCGTGAAGCGCAAAGAGGTCGAGACGTTCAGCCAGCACGACGACGCCTTTGAACTGCAACACCACTTCTGGAAGTTCTAGCCATGCCGCACATAGACCTGTACGACGCGCCGATCATCGACCATCACGCCCACGCACTCGCCAGGGTGCAGCCGCAAACCGTTGCCGAGTACCAGACCTATTTCAGTGAAAGCCCCGATCCGGTCATCAAAGCGAAGTTCGTCCCGGACACCATCATGTGGCTGTGGGGCATCCGCGAACTGGCCGGCTACCTGGGCTGCGACCCGACGCCGGAGGCTGTGCTGGCAGCGCGTAACGCGATCCCGTTGCCGGAACTGGCGAACCGCATGTGGCGCGACCAGAACAGCGCCGCCCTGTTCATCGATTACGGCTTCGGGGCCGCGCTCAACTACAGCGTCGAAGAGCTGCGTGGGATGCTGGCGCAGCCCATCGAAAAGCTGCTGCGCCTGGAATGGTTCGCGCAGGATTTGATCGTGCAGCACGCCACCTTCCGCCAGTTTGAAGAGGCTTACGTGGCGGGCGTCGAAGGGGCGCGGGCGTCGGGCCACATCGGGCTGAAAAGCATCATTGCCTACCGGACAGGGCTGGACATCCAGTTCGTGAGCCGCGAGGAGGCGATGCGCGCCTTTGGCCCGGTCAAGGATCAGGCGGATCGGGAGGGCAAGCTGCGCCTGGCCGATAAGACTCTGTGCGATTACTTGGTCGTGCGGGCGCTGGAAATCGCCAACCGGCAGGCGCTCCCGATCCAGTTCCACACCGGCTTTGGCGATACGGACGTGGATTTGCTCAGAGCCAACCCGCTAAACATGCGGGCGCTGCTGCAAAGCGGCAGGTTCAACGACGTGCCGTTTGTGCTGCTGCACTCGGCGTACCCGTATGCGCGCGAGCTTGGCTACCTGGCGGCGATGTATCCCAACGTCTACATGGATATTTCGCTGGCGATCCCGTTCATCACCACCGAAATCCCGCGCATGATGCACGAAATCTTTGGCCTGACGCCATTCACCAAAGTCTTGTACTCCTCGGATGCGTTCAGCCTGCCGGAGATTTTCTGGCTGGCGAACCGCTGGGGGCGGGCCGCGCTGGAAAAGGTCTTGAGCGAGATCGTGGACGCGGGTGCGCTGACCGTCGAGCAGGCGCGGCGGGCGGGGCGGCAGGTGTTGGGCGACAACGCGCGGCGGGTGTATGGGTTTGACCGCACACCCTGACCCCTCTCCAGTTGGAGAGGGGTCAGGGTGCTGTTTTCACCTTCTATCTCCCCTCTCTGCTTGCGGAGAGGGGCCGGGGGTGAGGTTCTGTGCAATGCACGCCACCAGCCCAACAGTGTACAGGAACGAAGGCATTTCCTCCGGCGCGCCGGAGGTTTTGCTCGTTTTCAGATTCTTCGCCACGACTTCTGCCAGTAGAGACGCGGAATGAGGCGTGAAGTAGTCTATTCCTCGGCTTCGCCCTGCTGAACCTTGATGCGCGCCGCCATCAACGGTTTGCGCGCCCGCTCGCCGCTGCCCTCTTCGACCTCGATATAGCCCTGCTCGCGCTCGGTAAAGCTGTAGAACGAAAGGACTTCCTCGTTGAAGCGCTTTTCGAGCAGATCGCGCACTTTGGGGCCGTTCGCCAGCCGCGTGATGATCACAAATTCGGTGTCGCCGCGCTGCCCGATGAAATCGTCGGGCGTGCCCACCTCCTGGACGGTCTCGTGAACCAAGCGCGCCGCGAACACGATGACTTCCTCGCTGGTCATGAAGCCGTACAGGTTGCTGAACGCATCGAAGTGATCGATGCCGAAGTCGATCTTGTACCAGTCAAATTCGTCGGCCAGCGCCCGCACCCGTTCCTGGATCAGGCGGCCCGTTGGCAGGCCCGTTCGCGGATCGTGTACGCCGTCGCGTTCCATGCGCTGGATGGCGTTGCGCACGCGCAGGCCCAGGATGTCCAGGTCGAAGGGTTTGGTGATGAAATCATCCGCGCCCGCACCGAGCAAGTCATTCTGGTGGCGCAGCTCGACGTGCTCCGCCAGGAACATGACCGGGATGTGCGCCGTGCGCGCCCGCGCCCGTAACTGCTGGAACACGTCCAGCCCCGGCTTGTCCGGCAGGCTGACGGCCAGCAGGATCAGCGAGGGCGGGAAGGCCAGCGCGTCGGACAGCCCATCCGCCGCCGTCGTGCTTGAACGCACTTCAAAGCCCTGCTGACCGAAGTACGGCTTCAGGGCAACGGCGCTCAATGGATCGTCGTCAATAATCAACAGGCGGTGCGTCCGGCTTGTGGTGCGGGCAGCCATCGGTTATTCCCCCTGATCAGTCCAGCACGGCGTCAACCCGGAACTGGCCGTCGATGGCCGCCGGGGCATTGGCGACAACCTGCTCGCGCGGCAGCGATGGGCGCACTTCGTCCTCGCGCATGACGTTTTGCAGCGGCAGTACGGTTGCGGTGGGCGGTATGTCGTCGGTGTTGAGCTTTTCCAATCGAGAGGCGTAATCCAGTACTGCCGAAAGCTGGTCGGCGAAATGTTCAATTTCCTGTTCGGTCAGTTCCAGTTTGGCGAGGTCGGCGATGTCGATGACCTGTTCGCGGCTGAGTTTCATAGGTGTTCACCAGCCCTGGTTGGCGATAGGCGATGAGGAGGATTATAGCAGATTGTGGGCGGTTTACCTCACCCCCAGCCCCTCTCCGCGAAGCGGAGAAGGGAAAGACGCCGGATCACGCTGCTGCCCGGTTCCCCCTCTCCAGTTGGAGAGGGGGCAGGGGTGAGGTCAATCGCGCTACTTGTGGTAGTACACCGACCAGCCCAGGTACTTGGTGAGCGCCTCGTAGACGGGCGCGGCGACCCTGGCCTGGTTGACAGTTACGTGGTGCTCGAAGCCGTTCTCGCAGATGAACTGCAACAGGTCTTGCATCCGGTTCACTCTGACAACGCCCACACCCCCGAACGACTCCAGCTTGTCATTGGTGTAGACGCCCTCGCCGATGTACGCTGTCAGCTTGCCCTGGATGTCGTCAGTGGACAGCCGCAGGAAGGTGAACGGGTTCTCGCGCACGCGCCCGACAATCGTGCCGTAGGTATTCTCGACGCCGACAGTCTTGGCGATAATATCCTGGACGCTCATCACCGGGATGTCGTCCACGAACACGTCTTTGGGCAGGTTCGAGCAGTGGAAGGTCACGGCCTTGTCCGGGTCGTCGCCGTAGTTGTTGTTCCAATCGACCAGCGCACTCGGCCTGCCCGACGCCTCGTTGAGCGCCACCATCGCCAGCACGCCCATCACGTCTGTTTCGCAGGCGGAAGGCGTCAGCCCGTTGCTCGCCATGCTCATCAGCGTACACGGCACGATCCCGAAATATTCTTCCATCGAAGTCCAGCACTGGATGGCGGTGGCGTCCAGCATCGTATCGTTCATCCAGCGTTCGAGGACGACGCCGAACTTCGCCATCTTGTTCAGCGACAGGTCGGGCACGCCCTGAGTACGAGCATAGCGCTCAATGTCCTTGCGTTTGGCAACGACAGCCTGATCGCTGTCAGCCAGCTTGTTGATGCGCCCGAACAGTTCCGAGAGGTCGAGTGTCTCGACGCTGACCCCGGCGTGTTCCAGCATCTTCTCGCTGAAGCGCACGGTGTTGAAAGCCGCCGGGCGCGCGCCCAACATGCCGATCCGCACGCGGCGCATCCGCCGTACCACACGGCAGACGGCGGCGAAGCTGCGCAGGTCTTCCTGGAATTCCGGGCGATCCGGGTCAACGGTGTGCAGGCGTGTCAGGGTGTACCGGATGTTGTATTGGCGCAGGTTGTTGCAGCAGCTCATCTTGCCGCAGAAGCTGTCGCCCCGGTCAGCGAGACCCATCTTGTTCACGTCGTCGGGGAAAGCGTGGATGAGCACGGGGACGTTCAGGCCGGACATGCGGATCGTGTCGGCAATGGCGCGCTCCTCGCCGAAGTTCGGCAGTGTAACCAGGATGCCGTCGATCTCGTCACGGTGCTGGCGGAACAGGTTGGCGCACAGCCTGACCTCTTCCATCGTGGTGATTGCGCCGCAGTTCGTCTCGTTCTCGCCGACGATGATGGTCTTGATACCCTGCTTGGCGAGAATGTCCAGGATTCTTTTCCGCCCGGTTTTGGCGAGGTGATCGGGGAAAAAGCCTCGGTTGCCGACGATCACGCCGAGCGTGACCGGGCGCAACTGGGGCGTGACGCCAGTAATCTGGACAGGTTGAGGGCCGGTAATTGCTGCCATTGGGAAGTGACTCTCCTAAAACTATTGTTGACCGTAAACGTGCATATAGCGATGATGCAGTTTGGCTATCGATTCCTCTGGAATAGGAACCGGTGTGCCAAGCTGCATTGCCAGCCACGTCGTCGCGGCATTGTCCTCGACCATCACCGCCGCTTTGACCGCCCCTTCCGGTGTGGTCGCCGCCGTGAAGACGCCGTGATTCTGCATGATCACCGCCGAAATCGCCCCTTCGGACATACAGCGGACAACTTCCTTGCCAATTTCCTCGCCGCCGATCAGCGCAAAACCGCCGCATGGGATCGGCCCGCCGAACTCGTCGGCCATGCCCGTCAGCACGCAGGGAATGGGCATTCCGAGCGCGGCGAAGGCCGTCGCATAGCGCGAATGGGTATGCACCACGCCGTTGATGTCCGGGCGCTGGCGGTAAATGTAGCAGTGCGAGGCTGTATCGGAGGATGGCTTGTAGTCGCCCTCGACCACCTGGCCGTTCAGATCGACCACAACCATGTTTTCGGGTGTCAGGTCATCGTAGCGAATACCGCTCGGCTTGATGACGACCAACCCGCTTTCCGGATCGCGCGCGCTCAGGTTGCCCATCGTCCACACCACCAGGTTGTGGCGAGGCAGTTCCATGTGCAGCGCGCAGACTTGCTTGCGGAGTTCAAGCAGTTTCAAGGTTAGCTGTTCTTACCCTTTCTGAGTTAGCCTCACCCTTGCCCCTCGCCGCCCCCGGGCGAGAGGAGTTGGGCATGGCTTCACATCCTGTCAGTGTTTAACCCAATTTGATCACATAGATCAGGTTCCGAGTGTCCTGGGCAAAGAAGCCCCCGAAAATGATCCGTTTGCCGTCGGGCAGGAAGATGATGGGCGGCGTCAGCGTGGGCTGCGCCTTGAGCGACCCCTGAATCTCGACGAGCGGCCTGGGCTTGTCGGGTTCAGCGGCCTTCGTCAGTTGGAGCACGTTCGGTCTATCCTTGCCGACCCAGGCAACGGTGCTGCCATCCGCGCTCAAGCCGTACAGGCCAGGGGCCAGGCTGCCGACGGCAATAGCCTTGCTTTCCTTCTGATCGGCCACGTTCACAAACCGGATTTTGAGCGCGTCGGGGTCGTAAAAGATGAGCGACTTCGAGTCGGGCGTGAAGGTCAGCCAGCGGATGGCGATCTGTCCCTTCTTTTCGGAGGCCGGGCGCAGCGTCGTGATCTTGCCGCTGGCAATGTCCCACAACTGCACCTCGTCATTGAAGGTCGAGACGGCCAGCGTCTTGCCGTTTGGCGCAACATCGAAGCCCGCATACTGGACATCCATCATACCCGGAACCTGGGTGAAGTTTTGCTGGAAGTCGGCAAACGTTTTGAAACCGGGCGCGAGAATGCGGGTAATGAATCCTGTGTTGGTGTCCACCAGCAGGATTTTCGACGGTGTACCGGATTCCAGGACGGCCAGCAGCTTGCCATCCGGCAGGAAGCGCAGACGATGGTAGGCCAGCAGCGATGTTGTGAAGCGTTTGGCAACCTTTGCCGTGCGGACATCCCAGATCAGCAGTTCACCGTTGATCTGGTAGGAGGCCAACCGCTTGCCATCGCGCGTGAAGGCCACGTCACTCGTATAATCGGTGATGCCGCTGGACAGTTGGGCGATTTCATTCCCGGTGTCGATGTTGATCAGGTGGATGGGTAAGAACTTCGGATCGACTTTGTTTTCGCGGACCTGACCGTTCTCGAAGACGGCCAGGGTATGACCATCCGGCGACAATCTCATCCCGTAAGCCATGCTGACGAAAGAGATCGTCCGCACGGTCAATCCGGCGTCCTGTGCGCGAACGGGCCGAACCAGCGTCAGGCCCAGGCACAGGGCGATCACGAGCCATACGACCATCCTTCTGACTAGCATTCCGTTACGCTCCTCTCGCCTCACGCTTGATTTGCTTCAGGCGTTTCATCACATCGTTTGTGCCGCGCCCAAAGTAATCATAAAGCGTTTTGTAGTCCGCGTACAACCGATCATACACAGCCGTATGGGAGGCGATGGGCTGGACGACCTCGTCCTTGAGCCGGGCCATCTTGACGGCGGCAGCCTTGATGTCCGGATAAATTCCGGCGGCGACGGCGGCGTGCATGGCCGAGCCAAGCGCCCCGGCCAGGGCCGACGCAGCCAGTTTCATCGGCCTGCCGGTCACATCGGCGTAGATTTGCATGAGCAGCTTGTTCTTTTCGGGCAGCCCGCCTGCCGCCACCAGTTCGTTGACGGCGATGCCCCGCTCCACAAAGGACTCGATGATGATGCGCGTGCCGAAGGCGGTGGCCTCGATCAGCGCCCGGTAGATGTCGGGGGCGCGCGTCGCCAGCGTGGCGCCGATCAGCAGCCCGGTCAGGTCGGCGTCCACCAGGATCGAGCGATTGCCGTTCCACCAGTCCAGGGCCAGCAGGCCCGATTCGCCCGGTTCCTGCCTGGCCGCTTCCCGTTCCAGGTAGCTGTGCAAATCTAGCCCGGCAGCTTTGGCGGCCTCGTGATACTCCGGCGGCACGGCATTGTTGACGAACCAGGCGAAGATGTCGCCGACACCGCTCTGCCCGGCCTCGTAGCCGTAATAGCCGGGAATGATGCCATCGCGCACGACGCCGCACATGCCTTCGACCTGCTGCAATTGCTCACCGAGCATCAGGTGACAGGTGGACGTACCCATGATCATGACCATGCGCCCCGGCTCTGTGACCGTCGCAGCGGGGACGGAGACGTGCGCATCGACGTTGGCGACGGCCACCGCCGTCCCGGGGCGCAGGCCCGTCCAGGCAGCGGCCTGTTCGGTCAGCCGCCCGGCGCAGCCGCCGAGGGGGGCAAACTGGCGACTCATCTTAGTGTCCACCACGTCCGCAAAGCGCGGGTCGAGCGCCGCGAAGTAGTCCCGGCTCGGATAGTCACCATCCTGCACCATCGCCTTGTATCCGGCGGTACAGGCGTTGCGCGTCTCGACGCCCGTAAGCTGCCAGATCACCCAGTCCGCCGCCTCGATCAGCCGGTCCGCTGCGGCGTACACTTCGGGCGCTTCCTGCAGGATTTGCAGCGCCTTGCTGAAAAACCACTCGGAGGAAATCTTGCCGCCGTAGCGCTGGAGCCAGTTCTCGCCACGTTGGCGCGCCGTCTCGTTGATCAGGTCGGCCTGCGGCTGCGCGGCGTGATGCTTCCACAGCTTGACCCAGGCGTGGGGATTGTTACGCCACGAGTCGAGCGTGCACAGCGGCGTGCCATCGCGGGTGACGGGCAGCATGGTGCAGGCCGTGAAGTCGATGCCGATCCCGGCTACTTCTTCCGGCCTGACATTGGCCGCCTTCAGCACTGCTGGAATGGTCGTCTTCAGGACTTCGATGTAATCCAGCGGGTGTTGCAGCGCCCAATCCGGCGGCAGTGGGCGATCACTGCCCGGCAAATGCTGGTCGATCACGCCGTGAGGGTACGGATACACAGCGGTGGCGACTTCGCGCCCGTTGTCCGCATCGACCAGGAGCGCCCGCCCGGATTCTGTGCCGAAGTCTACGCCAATGGTATACATTTTTCGATCCTCATTATTTAAGGCAAAAGCGTCAAAAACTGCTATTGTGAACGCTCACATCTTACCGCACTCTCGGTGATTTGTCTACCAGCGGCGAGCAGGGCCGCCCCTCCCCTGTTCCTGGTCTGTCTGCTCTTTCCGAAAACATTTTTCAGAATTTCCAGAACGCTATGTGAAGTAGTTCACACTGCGCCGCCCAGACATTGCTCTATATTAATACCTGTTCGCCAATTCAACAGGGACAATTTGCTTCATTCTGGACTACCGGACAGACGAAGGCCGGTTGGACCTGCCACCAACCGGCCTTCGCTATTTGTTGTATAGGACTGGGCGTGAGGTGTGCCAGTTACGCTACAGGGAAGGCGTCCCCTCTGGGGCAGGCATCGCGTTGGGTGTGTTAGCGTTCGCGTTGCTGCCGTTGCGGAGCGGGTTGGGCATGTCCATTGCCTTTGTGAAGTAACCCTGCAAGCCCGCGATCAATGTGTTGGCCTGTTCCTGCTTCAACTTGCCGTTTGCCACCAGTTTGTTGAGAGCGGTGGTCGCGTTCGTGACGGCAGCGTTAATAATGGCGGTGGGGTCGGCGTTGTGCTCCGTCGCAATCTGGCGCAGCGTCTTGCCACTGCGCAGTTCTTTCAGCAGGTCGCGCTGCGGCAAGTTGGCCTGTTTGGCGGTTTCCCTGACCAGCACACCGAGCGCCGCGCCCTGCAACAGCCGCGCCCGCCGATCTCCCTGGCCCGGCCACTGGGCATTCATCATGCGATCCAGCGCCGTGTCCAGCCGCCCCAGCAGCGCGTCAGCCTGGCGCTGGGTGATCTTGCCGTCTGCCACTGCTTGCTTGATCTTGTCGGTCAACGCGGCTTTCGCAGAAGCCTGGATAGCAGCCACGTCGCCGTTGTGGGCTTTAATCACTTCGGTCAGGGTTTTGCCACCGGCAATTTCCTTCACGATGTCCGCCTGCGTCAGGTTCAGGGCGCTTTCGGTTGCGTCCAGCAGCGCCATCGCCAACTGGCGGACAATGGCCTGGCGCGTCGGCTGCGCATTGCCGCTCCCGTCTTGCGCATTGGCTACAACTGCCGTGCCGATGACCGTGAAGGCCAGTGCAACCAGGAGAGCGATAGCGACCATCCGCATCCAGCGTTTTGTGTGCGACATTGTCTTTGCTCCACTCCAATGAGTTTCGTCAACTGTCCAGGAGTATGGGGGCGAAATGTAAAGCGGCTGTAATCTGAGTTCACAGGTTGCGTAAACTATTGGAGCGAAACCAGCGCGGACAGGATAACGTCTGCGGTGCGCTGCACGTCAGATTCGCTGGTGTGCTCGTCGATCCACAGGTTGATCAGGCGGTTTGCCAGTACTCCACTGCGCTGCCCGAACAGGCGACTGAGCGGCGGGTACAGGTTGGAGCCGTTCAGTGCCGCGCGTTGTAGGTGGTGCGAGAGCCAGCCCGCCAGGGCGGCTGTCGGCGCAGCGATAGTGTACCGCCAGAGCGCGTCGCCCTCACCGATGTGCGGCAGGGCCAGCGCCGACCCCGACAGCCGCGCTTGCAAGAGCCGCGCTTTGGCATTGCGGGCTTCCACACGCGCCGTCAGAGTGTGCCAGTCGGCTTCGATGCGCCGGACGTTGGCGGGCGACGGGTCGAAGGGCCGCAGCAGTGATGGCACGGCAGTCCGTAACTGCCGTGCATAGGCTGACGCCGCAGCGGGCGGCAGTAAGTGCGCCAGGTTCTCTAGCTGAATCGGCGGCTGAGAGAGTGCGTTCACGTCCGCCTCGATGCCGGCGCGCAGTGAGTCGTCGTCGAACAGGAGCAGACCGCCGCGCCCGCCGATCATCTTGGTGGCGTCAAAGCTGATGAAGGACAGATCGCCGAGCGCCCCGGCTGGCCTGCCGCGCAGTGCCCCGCCGAAGCCCTGCACCGCGTCCTCGATGATTGGGATGCCCGGTGCAGCGGCACGGATGGCCTCCACGTCGGCGATATGCCCGAACAGGTGTGCGACCAGCACAGCACGGGTGTTCGGCGTCAGGCAGCAGGCCACGCTTTCCGCATCCAGAACGTAACGCGCCGCGTCAACGTCGGCAAAAACGGGGGTGAACCCGGCCAGCAGGACACCCTCAAGCGCCGCGAGGCACAGCAGGTCGGGCAGGATCACCTCGCCGGGGCCATACTGCCGGGCTACCGCGCGCAGTGCCAGCCACAGCGCCGTCGTGCCACGCCCCACCCACGCCGTCTGTCGCCCGGCCAGGCCACCCTGCAACACACTGTCCTGTAGTGGAACGGTTGCGCTGCTTCTGCGCATCTAGTGACCGTGAATGGGCAGCGTAAAATAGAACGTTGAGCCGACGCCGTAAGTGCTTTCGGCCCAGATGTGCCCGCCATGCAGTTCGATGATGCGTTTGCTGATTGCCAGCCCCAGGCCGGTGCCGGTAATGGCCGTGTTGGAGGCATCGGCGCGGTAGAACTGCTCGAACAAATGGGTCTGCTGTTCGGGTGTCATGCCGATCCCTTCGTCGGCCACGCTGATCTCGATTGCCTCGCCAGCCTGCCGGCAGCGAATCGTGATCGTCCCACCGTTCGGCGAATATTTGACAGCGTTGGACAGCAGATTGTTCATGACCTGCCCCAGGCGGAACGTATCGCCGGTGAGTACCGGGTAGTCGGCCAGGCCCTCGATCCGGATTTGATGACGGGGCGCTGACTCACGGAACGGCACGATGGCCTGGGTGAGCAGCTCCGCAATGCGGACCGTGCTCAGTTCCAACGCCATGCTGCGCCGGGCTTCCAGCCTCGAAATGTCCAGCAGATCGTCGATAAGCTGTCCCAGTTGGGCGGACTGCTCCTTGATCAGGTTCAAGTAGCGCTGCTGGCGTTCGATGTCCAGCGAGCGGGTCAGCAGGATTTCGCTGAAGCCCCGAATGGCCGTCAGCGGCGTTCGCAGTTCATGCGCTGCTGTGGAAAGGAATTCGGTCTTGAGCCGGTTCAGTTCTTGCAGTTCCTTTTCGATCTGCTTGCGCTGGGTGATGTCTCGCACGCTACAGACGATGCCCGAGGTCACAACATCTGTGGCCTGACTGCCCAGGTTGATGATCGGAGAGAGGGCCACGTCGGCGTTGAAGGAGGATTTGTCCCGCCGGCGGGCCACGATTTCAATGCGCTGGGGTTGGCTCGTTTCGACAGCAGCACGCAGGGCTTCGGCCAGGGTTTTCACGTAGCCCCGAGCGGCCAGCCAGAGCACCGAACGGCCAGCCATCTTGCCAGGCTCAAAGGCGAACATGTCGTTGAAGGCCGGGTTGGTCTGGTTGATGGCGCCGTCCAACCCAGTGACGACGATAGCATCGCTGCTGTTGTTCAGGATAGCTTCGACACGTTCTTTGGCACGGTTAAGCTCCCCGGTGCGTTGGGCCACGCGCTGTTCGAGCGTGAGTGCGTAACGGCGCAGTTGATCGTAAAGCTGCGCGTTTTCGAGGGCGATGGCCGCCTGATCCGCAAAGATCTGCAAACGTTCTGCGTGCAAGCTGTTGAAGAAGCTTGGCGTCTTGCTGTCCAGGTTCAGAAAACCGATAACCTGACCGCGCACGCGGATCGGCGCGCTGCTATGCGAGCGCACCCAGGCCAGTTCGGGGAAATAGATCCAACCGGCATAGAGGGCGGTGATTGGCAGCCGCAGAGATTTGAAAAGAGCCTCACATTCGGGCGGGTAGTTGTTCCAGTAGGCGAAACGAACCGCTTTGCCCTCGATAAGCATGATGTTGGCACTATCGTGCGGAACAACTCGCCCCACGTTCGCCAGGATACGGGCCATGACTGAATCGGGGTCGAGCGTGCTGGTCAGTGCTGCTGCCGTGTCCCGTAGGGCTTCGGACAACTCGTGCTGCTCCCGTTCGGCGGCCTCGACTTTCCTTTGTTCAGTGATGTCTCTGATAAAACTCACGTTGGCAGTGCCATCGGGCAGTTCAATACGCCCAAGCTGGACTCGAACGGGAAATGACGAACCATCCTTGCGCAGGGCAACAACTTCAAAGGGGACGACCTGATGCGGCTCCAGGTCTTCTGTGGTGATGCGTTCCAACACCTCCTGTCGATACTCCGGTGCAACGTGCAGCATGATAGGCAGGTTAATGACTTCGGCCACTTCGTCGTAGCCAAACAGCCGGGCATAGGCGCGGTTTGCGTAAAGCCGGATGCCGTGTCGGGAAACCGAAATCGGCATCGGCAAGGTCTCAAAGAGCACGCGGAACCAGTTCTCGACGTTGCGAAGGGTCTTCTCGTGCTGGCTCGCTTCGTCGCGGGTTGCCCTGTCGCGCAGAGCGCGCTGGATGGACTCACTTAGGCCAGCCGGATCATCGCTGATCAGGCAGTCGGCTGCACCCTGCCGCATCCATTCAGTAATCTGAGGTAAGTCCAGTTGATGGGCAATGACGATCAGTGGGATGTTGAGCGCCTGTGCTCGCAGCAGCTCGATTGCCCGCGCGACAGGCAACCCAGGCACATCGTCGTGAGCAAGAACGACGTCGATTTCCCCGGATAGGCTGCTCAGATAAGCTGCTTCACTATTCACATCATGCATTTGCGCTTCGTAGCCAGCCTGCCGCAGCGCCTGTCGGATGAGGTTCGTCTCCTCGGCCCGATCTCTGATTAGTAGCAGACGAAGGAATTTGTGCATTGGAACCTCAGTGTGTTTCATCGTTTGCTACATCGAAGTTTGCGAGATGCGTGCGGAGGCTCCAGGCCACGCTAAAGCGGCGCGAAAATGGCTTTCATGCACGCTGACTCCAGCGCCCTGTCGAGCACCTGCTGCGCCTGTTCGAGTAGGAAACGATAGGTCACGAGCGTGTTCAGGGGCATCTGATCCTGGTAACGCGACGTCAGTGCCATGCTGGGGCGATGTCCGATAGAGAGGTGATTGCTCAGGCCAATGAGATGCAGGCCCTTGCAGACAATTAGAAGTGGATTTAGTGAGAGTTCCCCCATTTCTATGAATAGCCGGCCGGGTCGCAGCGCTGGCGTGTTATACTCTTGCGCTTTGACCTAGCAAGGTGCAGCAATGGTCACGGCCCTGGCAGTTTTGCTCATCCAGCGGCTCCCTTCCGACAAGGAAGGTAACAGGGGCCGGCACTCCTACACAACGCGGATACAATATCTTAAGCCCATTCATAATTGTAGCATGAATCAGAAAATGCACAGAAATTGCGCTACCGTCCGACCCAAGGAGGTGATTGGGGAAATCTCGAAGGTAATAAAAAAGAGTGAGAACACTAATGAAAACGTTCTCACCCAGGACGGGAGCGACGGGGTTCGAACCCGCGATCTTCGGCTTGACAGGCCGACGTGTTAACCGCTACACCACGCCCCCCTAACACTTGGAGCCAAATAGTACCATACCTTGCAACCAATCGTCAATAGCGTCTTCTCACGGCCCTAGCAGGGCCATTTGCCGATCGGGAAAGCCAACGCCTTGATTTGGCGGCAATCGGCCTTAGCAAGCGATTGAGATAGATGCACGTACCGTCGCCTCTTTGACCGTCGCATCATCTACGGTCGGAGATGTTCTTCAAACGGCTCGGCTGGTATACTGGTGGGCATTGCACTCATCGCTGGTTGCCTTTGGCGAGGGTTTTCCGGCTATGATGGACTACCTCCTTCTTGTACAAAGGTTTCAACGAGTTCGGAGTCCAAGTTGGATAGCGTGAAAACCTGGCGCAAAACCTCTCAGGAACTCATGCCCGCTCACCGGCAGGTGGTGACGGATCATTACGACATTTATCCGAGCTATCCGTTAGGCGGCGGCCAGATACACATCGGATATGACGAGCTGGCGGCGCGTATCTGCGAGCAGCGAGTCGTAGTGATCGACGGCTTTGGTGGCGTGTTCTGGGAGAACCTGCGGCAAGCGCTGGACGTGCGGCTACGGCCCGAGCGCGGCGTCCGGTGGATTAACATTGCCGACGCGCTGCGCCCGGAGCCGGCGATCAATGAGCGATTAGCCCCATTCCTGGGCGGCGACGATCCGATCTTTGGCAGACGCTTCACAGGCACGTTGCGAGATTTCTTTGAGCCGGAACGGTTGCAAGCCCTGAAACCTGATCCGCAGACAGACGTGAACATCCTCTACGGCTGTGGCGCAGCGCTGGCCGGGTGGGAGGGGCTGCTGATCTACGTGGACGTGCCCAAGAATGAAATCCAGTTCCGTTCGCGGGCGGGCAGCATCACGAATCTGGGCGCGCGGCAGCCTGCCGACCCCAAAGCAATGTACAAACGCTTTTATTTCGTGGATTGGGTCGCCCTGAACCGACACAAGGCCGCGCTCCTGCCCCGGATCGACTGGCTGGTGGACGAGCAGCGGCCCGACGAACTGGCCATGATCGCAGGCCGTGATCTGCGGGCCGCGCTGACGGCAGTAGCGCGCAGCTACGTCCGGGCGCGGCCCTGGTTTGAGCCGGGAGCGTGGGGCGGGCAGTGGATCAAAGCCAAAATCCCGGAACTGCCCCAGGACGTACCAAACTATGCCTGGTCATTCGAGCTGATCAGTCCGGAAAATGGGATCGTGTTTGAGAGCGACGGCAAGCTGCTGGAAGTCTCGTTTGACACGCTTATGTTTCAGGAACACGAGTCGGTGCTGGGCGAGTACAGCCGCAACTTCGGCGTCGAGTTCCCGATCCGGTTCGATTTCCTGGATACGTTTGGTGGCGGCAATCTGTCGGTGCAGTGCCACCCCAGCCAGCAGTACATCCGTGAACAGTTTGGCGAGACGTTCACCCAGGATGAAACGTACTACATCCTGGACTGCGGCCCGCAGGCTGTCGTGTACCTCGGCTTCCGGCAGGGCATCGATCCGTACCGGTTCCGAACTGACCTGGAAAATAGTTTCCGGAACGGGACAGCCGTTGACATCGAGCGCTATGTCAACACCCAGGTGGCCCACAAGCACGACCTGTTCCTGATCCCGAACGGCACGATCCACTGCTCCGGGGTGAACAACCTGGTGCTTGAAATCAGTGCCACACCGTACATTTTCACCTTCAAGATGTATGACTGGTTGCGGCTCGACCTGGACGGCAAGCCGCGCCCGATCAATATAGACCGCGCCTTCGATAACCTGCGCTTCGAGCGCCAGGGCGAGCGGGCACGGCGGGAGCTGGTCAGCATGCCCCGCATCCTGGAAGAAGGCGAGGGCTGGCGGTTGGTCCACGTCCCCACGCACGTTGAACACTTCTACGACGTTCATCGCCTGGAATTCAGTGGCAGTGTGGCAGTCAGTACACTGGGGTCGCCGCACGTGCTCAGTCTGGTCGAGGGCGAAGAAGTGATCCTCGAACTGCCAGAGGGACGCTGCCCGCGCTTTCGCTATGCGGAGACGTTCGTTGTCCCTGCCGCGACAGGCCGCTACCGTCTGGTGAGTCCGGCTGGCAAGCCGCTGAAGGTCGTCAAAGCCTTTCTGAAAGCGGAGTGGTTTGCGCACCCGGAGAATGCCTGGCTGGTTCAGGAATGAGAACCACCCGGTGGTCGGGCATTCCATAATGCGTGTCACCACGTTCCACTGACGTCTGTCAATTGCGGAAAACACAGACGGTCACTAAAGTGGCCTGTAGGGGCCGCAGCAGTAGAACCGAAGTGGAGCCGTTGTCATGACAGATTGGGTGGTGGGCATTGACCTGGGCGGAACGAAGATCGAGATCGGGCTGGTCAGCCCGCAGAACCGGATCGTGGGCCGCTGCCGGATTCCCACCAACGCGCACGAGGGCCCGCACAGCGTGGTGGAAGCGGACGCCATGCTGCGGGCGGCCCAGGCGCAGCCGGAGCAGTTCCGCTCGCTGGTGGTGCGGGTGGCGGGCTACAGTGCCTACTTCGTTGAACTGGACAAAGACTTGCAGGATGAGATCATCCGGCGAACCGAGTTCGGCCAGGTGTGATCAGCCGCCTCCGCAAGTTTCCGGTAAAGCGGCAACATAGGTCGCTTTACCGGCGATCTCTTCACGCTCAAAGCTGAGAATCCACGATTATATCTGCCTGCGAATCCACACTTCGCGTACTAACCAACCGTTAGTGCGGCGGAAGCTGACCGCGCAACGCGCTCTTGGGGAAATCCGCATTATGGATGTTCACGTAATAGCCCGTTGGATTGTCGAGAATGTCCCGGATCAAGCTCGGATCGGCATCAGCGCAGGCATTCACATAACCGCGCACGTCGGGCGGCGCCAGCACGGTGACGGTTGGCCCGGCGGCTCCTTCTTCGCCCTTGTGAATGTGACCTACGGTTCCGGGCAGTGCAATATTCGTCACCGCCGCTTCGTAACAGACCTTGCCCTTATCTGGGTCCAGGTTCAAGGCGACCCATCCCCAACCCTTCGGATCGCCCGGCGGAACCTCTCCAGCCCCTTTCAGCAGAATAGCGCCCTTCAGCCGCCCACGCACCACACCTCTTGGAAAGTCCGTCGTGCGGACATCGACCCAGTAATTGCCCGGCTTGTCTCGAATATCCTGGATCAAAGCCGGATCAGCTTCCACGCAGCCATCAACTGTTCCCTGTGTGGGCGCGGTCAGCGCCACAACCGTTTGCCCACCGCTCCGGTAAATCTCCGCGCTGGTGGCGGGCAATTTGATACCTCTGATGTGCATGGCATAGCAGATTTGTTTCTTGTCAGTATCCAGCATGAATAAAGCCGATCCCCAGGGCGTCGGCGCACCCGCCGGCCCTCTGACCGTCGCCACGAGCGTCGTCGCCACCGTGCAGCCCGTACTGTTCAAGATAACCGGCGGCGGGCCTGCTGGGGCTTCCGCAGTTTCCGCGGCGGAAGCCGGCGCATTTTGCTGGGCAGCGGCTGTTTGCGCCACCGCGCCAACGGTCAGCGCAGGCGGGCATAATGCCAGAGAAGTCACCTTCGGGAACTGGCCCCGCAGGGCACTCTTTGGAAAGTCCGCATTATGGACATTGATGTAGTAGCCGGAGGGGTCGTCCATCAGGCTTTTCAGGAGGGCCGGGTCTGCATCCGCGCAGGCGTTCGCGTATCCGCGCAAATTTGGCGGCGCCAGGACGATGGCGGCTGGGCCAGCGGTGCCGGGCTTACCGGTGTGGATATGGGTAACTGTGCCGGGTAGTGTAACGTTCGATACGTTCACTTCATAACAGACTTTGCCTTTGTCTCCATCAAAAGCGAAAGTGGCTGCCCCCCAGCCTTTCGGATCGCCAGGTGGCACTTCCTCGGCTCCCTTGAGCAGGATTGCCCCTTTCATCCAACCTCGGATCGCGCCTGTCGGATAGTCGGCATTGTGGATGTTGACCCAGAAG
Source organism: Chloroflexota bacterium (assembly GCA_021325095.1). Taxonomy (GTDB): domain Bacteria; phylum Chloroflexota; class Anaerolineae; order Aggregatilineales; family UBA2796; genus JAJPHV01. The sequence continues at coordinate 272,100 of JAJPHV010000112.1, forward strand.
TAACCCGGACGGTCAAGGATTTCCTTCATCAAGCCAGGATCTGCCGGGACGCAACTATCAGCCGTTGCCTGTGTGGGCGCTGGCAGGAGCATAGCAACCTGCCCGCCGCTCCGGTGAATGTGCATCGCTGTCGCGGGGAGCTTGATGCCGCCCACGTGCAAGGCATAGCAAATCTGGTTTTTATCCATATCGAACACAAAAACGATGGTTCCCCAACCTTTGACCGGGCGGCCTGGCCCCGCCGATACACCCAGGAGCGTTACCATCAACGTGCAGCCCGGTGTGGTCAAAATGGCAGGGGCCGGATTTGTAGCTGGCTCCGCCGCCGTCGGTTCCACGACATTCTGTTGTGCCGCTATCGCGTTTTCCGCCCCTGAGCCTCTGGTCAAGGCTGGCGGACACGACACAGCGTTCGTCACGGGTTCCGCAGCGGGAGAGGTTGCGGCAGCGGTAGCGATTGCGGTTGGGCTGGCCTGTCCGGCTATTCCTGTATGATTGCCGAGCGCAAGAATCGCGCCGATCAACACGACAGCACTGAGTTTGATAAACTGTAAACTGGACGGTTTATTTGGTTTGTGGGCAGCCTGTTCAACGCTCATCTTGATGTCTCCCATACCTCTATGTACGCCACGAAAAATCCATCTGGCTCAACTTATCAGGGGGCAGATATCACCACCCTGAACCCGATGTCGAAGCCCCGTGAATCGGGGGCGAGATCGTAACGGTTCGCCGAACGGGCATACGTTTCCGTATAATCCCACGCCCCGCCACGCAGCGTATGGGAACCAGTACTGGGTGGTCCCTGCGGATCGTCTTTCACTTTTTGCAAGTAATAAGTGTCCAGATACCAATCCGCTACCCACTGCCAGACGTTACCGGACATGTCGTAAGCGCCGACCCAGCTTTTGCCCTTTTCGTAGGTGACAACAACCGTGACGCCCGCACTGTTAACATTGGCTTTGGTCTTGTCCCACGTGTCGCCCCAGGGGTAGATCGGCGATTTTGGCCCCCGTGCCGCATATTCCCACTCGGCTTCCGTAGGCAGCCGTCCGCCACGCCAGCGCGCATAGGCATCAGCTTCGTACCACGAAACGCCAATACGTGGGTGATTAGGATCGCTGAATTTGCTGGCGTTTTGTGGCCCTTTGATGCGGTTCGCTTGCAACCATTTCCAGCCATCGGGCGACCAATATTCATTCTTGGTGTAGCCGCCATCCTTGACAAATTTGTCAAAGGCTGCATTGGTCACCAGAAACTGATCCAGCCAGAAACCGTGAGTGATGCACACCTCGTGCATCGGTTGTTCTTCTTTGGCAGCCGCTTTGTCCTTTGCCGGGTCACTGCCCATCTGGAAGCAACCTGCAGGGACCCACACCTGCACAATGCCTCCGGGATCAGTGCGCAGAGTACCGGGCGGAAGCGCCGGGGAGGCAGGTGCAGGCGTAGGCAGCACAGGCGTGGCGCTGGGCGGAGTGGGCGTGGCACTTGGTGGCAGCGGGGTGGCGCTGGGCGGAATGGGCGTCACACTCGGTGGCAGCGGGGTGGCGCTGGGCGGAATGGGTGTGGCACTTGGTGGCACGGGCGTAGCACTGGGCGGAATGGGTGTGACGCTGGGTGGCACGGGCGTGGCACTGGGCGGCAGCGGGGTGGCGCTGGGCGGCACGGGCGTCACACTCGGTGGCAGCGGGGTGGCGCTGGGCGGCACAGGCGTATTGGAGGGCTGGAGTGCTACAGCCTGTGTTGCAACTTGTGTTGCGACCCGCGTCGCACTGGGCGGAATGGGCGTGGCGCTGGGCGGAATGGGCGTGGCGCTGGGTAGCACAGGCGTGTTGGAGGGTTGGAATGCTACAACTTGTGTTGCGGCCCGCGTCGCGCTGGGTGGAACTGACGCTGCTCCTACCGCCAGGGTAGGAGCCGATGACGCCGGAACAACCGGGGTTGGGGTAGTGCCGCGATTGAAGACGACAAGCCATATCCCAAGTAATACCAGGGCAGCGGCCAGCACGCCGCCCCCGACCAGAACGGGTCGATTTAAGCGAATCAGGCGTTGCGAGCGTTCGGCGCTCCCGCTGGGTGCAGCTACGGCTATTTCCTGGAGCGTCATGGAGTCCAGCTCGAGAGGCGCTCCCGCCTGCCGGGGCAAGGGCACTGTGCCTGATAAGGCCGTCCTGAAGGCTTCCGCTAACTCGCCAGCAGAAGAAAATCGATTGTCACGGTTTTTGGCGAGCGCAATCTCAATCACTCGATCAATGGCTGGTGGCAAGTCGGAACGCAACTTGCGAGGCGATGGCGGCGGCTCATTGATGTGCATGTGCATCATGTGGAATGGCGTGTTGCCATCGAAGGGCACTGATCCGGTGAGCATCTCGAACAGGATAATGCCCAGGGCATAGATGTCTGCGCGGGCATCTAACGGTTCACCGCTCCACTGTTCGGGAGCCATATAGGCCGGCGTGCCCAAGACAGTGCCGCTCTGAGTCAGCATCTGGTTGTCGTTCAGCAGCTTGACGATGCCAAAATCAGTCAGGAAAGCATCGCCGCTTTCGTCCAGCAGCACGTTATAAGGCTTCAGGTCGCGGTGAACGATCCCTCGGCGATGGGCATGGTCCAGGGCCGACGCCATCTGGTCCAGCAGTTTGCTGACTTGCTGCGGTGGCAACGGCCCTTGCCGAATTAAATCGGCAAGGCTGCCGCCTGACATCAACTCCATGACAAGGTAGAGGAGATCGCCTGCCTTGCCGTAGTCAAACATTTTGATAATGTGGGCGTGGCTCAACGACGCAATCGTTCGCGCTTCGCGTTCGAAACGCTTGACGAAATCTTCCGTCGTCGCCAGATGGGGTTCAATGACCTTGAGCGCAACGTCTCGCCCTACGGACTCCTGGCGCGCCCGGTAGACGGTTGCCATGCCGCCCCGGCCCAGCAACGCCACAATTTCATATTTGTCAATACGTTGACCTATGAGATCCGCCATGATCGTCTCCTGCGGCGGTAAAGTGTCTGCTGATAGCTCAGGTTACGATTGTTCCCATGCCGTCCGCTTCGATTCATCTCATCAGACCCTGGTTTATGGAGTACTTATCGCCAATATTAAATTGGATTCCCGGAAAACACTCTACCCATCGAGTTTCGAAAGAAACTGCGATGTTTGGCGATGGCCTGGCATATTCAATCATTCTGTACGTTAGTGAGCTATGGCTATCGCGGAAAATTCGATTCCGCTGTAGCAGCGTCGAAGTGTGCTAAGGCATTTCCTCACCCGTTGTTACCTGTACTACCACCCCACCTGGATACAGCACACTCAAACCCCGACGATGCGCCTGCCATGATTGATCAGCAAGGGCATAACACAGCAATGAGGATGGCATGGCCCGATACAGCTTCGTGCAGGCGAATACAGGCCGCACCACATCTTCGCTCATTACAGGGATAGGGTGATTGTATTACAAGTTCAATGCCCGCGCCAATTGGCTAGAAGGCGGAAGAAGACCTCACATAAGAGATATGTTCAAAAAACAGGTGGGAATCTCAAAATGGACGTATAATGAGTCTTAATTCATTTATCATTGTTGGAGGTTCATCCTATGTGCCCTCATCGACGGACTTCCGAACGCGGACAAGGATTAGTGGAATATGCCCTGATCCTCGTCCTGGTAGGGATTGTCGTCATCGTCGCTTTGACTACAGCAGGAGAGAAGGTTCGGGACATTTTCTGTGACGTTGTACTCAACCTGGATGCTGGTGCGGCCACCAACCAGCCAGCCTGTGCCGCGCCGCGTGTCAGCTTTGCCATCAGCGGTGCGGGGCCTGGCAAGATCAACATCGAAGCCATCATCAAGGACGATAAAGGGTCGACAGGCCCCAATATCGTATCTGTCGCGTTCTACATCGACGGTACACTGGTGAACACAGAGCATGTCTACAAATATTGCCTACAAGGTGGAGATGGGCCTTGTCAGGACTACTCAGTGTCCAGTGGTTCGCACACGGTTCGTGCCGTTGCAACCGACCAGGATGGGAATACGGGAGAAAGTTCCGCATCCTTTACGGTTCCCTGATAGCAAGGCTGCTTGCACGTGATTAATGTCGGGCGAGGCATAGCTCGCCCGACAACCATTCTGTGGCGCTGTATATACTGCTGCCGCGGCCAGTTCAGAGGGTTGACCACTCGACCTGAAAGAGCTTTTTGAAAGCACGCCGGGTGGCTGCCCTGGCAATCATTCTGTAGAAGAACCGCAGAGAAAAGCCAATGGCGACCACGAAAATCGTGACGAGGCACATGCCTGCCACGTCGCTGCGCGCAAATCGCGCCAATGCCACCAGCAAATAAAAGAGAGCACCAAGCAACAGGCCCTCTAGCAGCCGCATGGCGAAAACCGCTCCGAGCGCGCCCAACACGGCAAAGGTCAGATTTTGCACCTGGGCCGAGACTGCCATACCCAGCCCGACGACGGCGCGCATTTTCCAGAAGGGTTCGATGAGGTAAAAGGCCATCAGCCCAGTGATAGCCACAATCAGATACATTTCCACCCAGTTGCCACGCCGGTAGGTGCTGGTGAGCCACGAATAGGTTGCAGACAAGATCACCAGTTCCGCGCCAATGGCATGGATGGCCGTTTCGATACTCATCATGCGCCAGGCGCGGATTTGCGCGACGGCCAGTTTTGCTCTGAAGATGTCTTCCTCGCGCTGTCCGGTCAACCGCAACAAGTCCCAGTCCCCAGAAGTCAACTGTCGATGGAGGCCGCCCACCGTCACGATAGCGCAGTAGAAGTCCGAAGCGAGTGTGATGCCCGCCGTCGCAAACAGGACGATGGTTGCCGTAATGTTCGCGGCGCTCGATGCCGAATACCGGCTCTGGCTGCCGAGCAAGATACACCAGAAAACGCCGAACAGGAACAGGCACGAGAGGATGACATCACGGCTATAGCGGACCAGGTCTTCCGAATTGCGCGGCCAGCTTTTCCGGCGCAGGTCGAAACGAAACACCGGGTTTGCCGGGCTGATCAGCGCAAAAGGCAGCAGGTGATCGATCATGCTGAGTGGGCCTCCTGGAAGCGGCAACCAGACGGTGCACCCATGATAAACCCTCCCGCAAAAAATCAGCCCGACGGTTGGCCGCCGGGCTGAACACGCTTGTACGACGTTGCCAGACCGCCATCAGCCAACGATATTCAGCGGAATCACGTCGGCGTTCTGGAACTGCACCACGCTGATGCGCGCCGCCACGTCCCGCGCCAGTTGGCGGAAGGCTTTGGCGGCGGGTGAATCGGGCGCGCCCAGCACGACAGGCCGTCCATAGTCGCCGCCCTGTCGCACGCTGGCTTCCAGCGGGATGCGGCCCAGGAACGGCACATTCTGTTCCTGTGCCAGCTTCTCGCCACCGCCCTGCCCGAACAGTTCGCCCGCCATGTTTTCCACCACACCCAGGATGGGCACGTTCAACTGTACGTACATGCCGATACTGCGCAGCGCATCGGCAAGGGCTACGTCCTGCGGCTGCGAGACGATCACCGCGCCCATCAGCGGCACGGACTGGGCCAGGCTCAGGGGCGCATCGCCTGTGCCCGGCGGCAGGTCAACGATCATGTAATCGAGTTCGCCCCATTCCACATCCTGGAAGAACTGCCGGATGGCGCTGTGCAGCATTGGCCCGCGCATGATCATCGGCGTCTGCGGGTCGGTCAGGAAGCCCATGCTGATGACCTTGACCCCGTACACTTCAAACGGAACCAGTTTGTTCTCGGCATTCAATTTGGGCCGCCCATGCGTCAGCCCGACCATGATCGGAACGTTGGGCGTCAGGATGTCGGCGTCCATCAGACCGACACGTGCGCCTTCCTGGGCCAGCGCGACGGCCAGATTGACGGCAATCGTGGTCTTACCGACGCCGCCCTTGCCGCTGCCCACTGCAATGATGTTGCGCAGCGCGACGTTCAGCCGTCCATGCACGCGCCGGTCTTGCGGCACGTCAGCATCCCATTTCACTTCGACATCCCGGATGCCCGGCACTTTCGACACGGCGAGCCGCGCCGCGCCGTAGATCACGTCCTTCAACGGACAGGCGGGCGTTGTCAGCATAATGGTAAAGCGCGCCACGCCGTTCTCTATCGACAGGTCGCGCACCATGTTCAATGTCACCAGGTCTTTACGCAGTTCCGGTTCAATTACCGTGCCAAGCGCTTTCATGACCGCATCGTACAGGGGTTGTTCACTCATGGTGTCCCTTTACCTCAATTTTGAAACCTGGCGTGATTATAAATGAAGTGAAAGCTGGTGTCAGTGATTAAAGTCGCTGTTTTCGTAATTATTCATCACGCCGCTTCAGTCAACCTGTGGAACAGCTCCCGTCGAGAGGAAAGTCAATATATCCGCGCGGGCCGAATTCCAGCGCTCGATCAACTCTGCGTCCGACCCTTTGAAACGGGCGACGGTCTGTTGCGCGCACTGCGTGCAGCCGCGCATCGCGCGGTAGCTATCCGAATGGCACGACATACAGGCCGCCAGCCGGATCATCATCAGGGAAAAGGCCAGCACGTCCGGGGCGTCCTCCGGTTGGCTGCTCACGCGTTCGACAAGCAATCTCCAATCGTTACCACGCAGATCGCGTAGCGCGGGAATGACACGGGCGGGGAATATCATTTCGGCGTCGCTCTGGTATAACACGTTTAGGTCTCCAGCGTGCTAGGATGGGCAGGTCGATACAGGTACGCAACCATCAGGGTGTTGGCGTGCTGTATGAAAACAGTATAGCAGAAGTTCCAGGCAGCGGATTTCGCTTTGTGTCTATGCGCTGTGCAAAAAAGACAATGAATTGAAGAATCGGGATGTTCTTGCGATAGCGCGCTATAATCGAATGTGTTGTGGTGGAGGATCAGCAAATGGCCGACGCTGTGAAGCAACGTCTGGGAGTGACAGACATTATCGGCAGCAAGCGTGAGGATGTGCTTCGCATCGCCAGCCGGCACAAGGCCCGTAATCTCCGTGTATTTGGCAGTGTTGCACGTGGCGAGGCCCACTCCAACAGTGACATTGACTTATTGGTCGATTTCGAGCCGGACTATAAGCTGCTTGACCAGGCCGCGCTCGTGGTCGAACTCAGCAAATTGCTTGGCCGTAAGGTTGACATTGCCGTCGCCAGCAACCTGCGCGACGAATACCGGCAGGCCATTCTCAGAGATGCCCGCCCCCTATGAAAGATCAAGCCGCCTACTGCCGCGACATCCTCATGCGTATCGAGCAAATCGAGCGCTTCACAGCAGGTGGTGAGCGTGAATTTCTCAGCTCCGACCTCATTCAAGAAGCCGTCATTCGCTGTTTTGAGGTAATCGGCGAAATCGTGAAGCGGTTTGACCCGGCGCTAACGGCAAAATATCCCGAAATTGCCTGGGACGGCTACGCCGGTTTTCGTGATGTCCTGATCCACCGATATGACAAAATCGTGCTGCCCAAAGTCTGGCAGGCTATAAAGGAAGATTTACCACCTCTTAGAACAGCAGTAGAGGTTTTGCTGTGTGAGTTGGAACAGAATAACTGATAGTGATGAATTGATGAATACGGTGTCTTCATCCGACGTGCAGCCAACCCGGCACTGCTATTACCCGTCGCTGATACTGTCATCTGGGGAGGGGTAGCGTCAGACCGACTTTGGCCGACTTCATTAGTTCTTGTTTCCAGCGTTTGCGTGCGTTTCCAGCGTGATCGGGTATACTGGCGCAGGATTTCGCAACGAATGGGGCACGCTATGGTCATGGCCGATTTTTTGCCGCTGATCGTCATCGGGTTTGCAGCGTCGCTGGGGCTGACGCCCCTGACGCGCCAGCTTGCCCGGCGCTTTGGTATGTTGGATCAACCCAATGCCCGCAAAGTCCATCGCGTGCCGACGCCGCTGATGGGTGGGCTGGCGATCTACGGCGCGTTTCTGCTGGCTGTGCTGCTCTTCGGCAACTGGCCGCAGCATATCGTTGAACTCGGCACGATTCTGGTCGGCGCGACCTGGCTGGCGCTGGTCGGCTTGCTCGATGACCGGCTCGATTTGTCACCCTGGATCAAATTTCCGGCTCAGTTCGCCGCCGCTGCCCTGGTCATGCTGGCTGGTATCCGGGTCGATCTGTTCAAGGGTTCGCTCATTGACTGGCTGATCACCTTCGTCTGGATCGTCGGCATCATCAACGCGATCAACTTCTTGGACAACCTGGACGGGCTGGCAGCGGGCATCAGTGCCATTGTCGCGGGCTTCATGTTCGTCCTGGCGATCTCGCAAGGCCAGCAGCTTGTTTCGATTCTGGCGGCGGCGCTGTGCGGCTCGGCCATTGGCTTTTTGTTTTATAATTTCAACCCGGCCACGACCTTTATGGGCGATGCAGGCGCGCTGGTGCTCGGCTTCGTGCTGGCTGTGATGGGCATCAAGCTCAAATTCCCGCACCAGCACCTGGCCGTGAGTTGGATGATCCCGATCATCGTCCTGGGCCTGCCTATTTTCGACACGTCGCTGGTCGTGTTCACCCGCCTGCGCGAAGGGCGTTCGCCGTTCAAGGGCGGCAAAGATCACACGTCGCACCGGTTGGTAGCGCTGGGTATGTCGCAGCGTGCCGCCGTGATTAGCCTGTACATGGTCTGTATACTGCTCGGCGTGACAGCCATCATTGTCAGCCAGGCTCCGGTGGAAACCGCCCAGTCTATCGGCGCACTGGTGGCGGGGCTTGGCCTGATCGCATTCGTCGCGCTGGAAGTGGTGCGGCGCAGCGCCGTGTCTTGAACGTCTTATTATTCAACGGAGCTTTCAACGCTTGGCAACATACCTTGTCACGGGGGGAGCCGGTTTCATCGGGTCGCATCTGGCAGAGGCCCTGGTCAACCGGGGCGAAAATGTCCGCGTGATCGACAACTTCTCAACGGGGAGTCGTGACAATCTCGCTCCGATGCTTGAGCATATCGATCTGCGCGAGGTTGACATTACCGACCTGGAAGCGATCCGCCCGGCCATGCAGGGGGTGGATTACGTATTGCACCAGGCCGCGATCCCATCTGTGCCCCGCTCGGTGGCCGACCCGGCCCTGACTCACGCCGCCTGCGTGACTGGAACACTCAACGTGCTGATCGCGGCGCGGGACGCCGGGGTAAAACGTGTGGTGTATGCCGCGTCGTCCTCGGCCTATGGCGACATTGAGGGCGAATACAAGGTGGAAAGCATGGCCCCGCGTCCACAATCGCCCTATGCCGTCGCCAAGCTGGCCGGAGAATATTATTGCGAGGTCTTCTACCGGGTCTACCAGCTTGAAACGGTGGCGCTGCGCTACTTCAACGTCTTTGGCCCCCGGCAAGACCCGAACTCGCCCTACTCGGCAGTCATTCCGCTCTTCATGACGGCTATGCTGGCCGGGCGCCGCCCCACCATTTATGGGGACGGTACGCAGTCCCGTGATTTCACCTATATCGACAATGTGGTGCACGGCAATTTGCTGGCCTGCACGGCGGATCGGGAGCGGGTGGCCGGGCAGGTGATGAACCTGGCCTGCGGCGACAGAATTTCGCTGCTCGAACTGGTAGCAACCTTGAACAAGCTGCTTGGCAAAGCCATTGAGCCGAACTTTGCCGATCCCCGACCCGGCGATGTGAAGCACTCACGCGCGGACATCCACAAAGCGGGGCAACTGCTCGGCTATGAGCCTGTCGTCTCGTTTGAGGAGGGACTGGCTCGAACGCTGGAATGGTTCCAGAATACGCGCAGTCTATCCACTGCCTGATGGTCTGTAGAGCGACGCCGTGAAGATCGTCCATCTTGCCAAGATGACCGGTGTCTCCGGGATGGAGAAGCACTTGCTGTCGCTGCTGCCTGGCCTGCGTGCGCATGGGATCGATGCCAGCCTGCTTGTGCTGACCGAGCGGAACAGGCCAATGGACACTTATCTGGCCTCCATGCGACAGCTTGGCGTGCCTGCCGAATCGATCATGATCGGGGCAGACATAGACCCCGGCCTGATCGGGCGGCTGGCCCGCAGGTTCCGCGAGAGCCGCTACGACGCCGTACATACCCACCTGATCCATGCCGATTTGTACGGCATTCTGGCCGCAAAGCGGGCCGGGATACGGCGGATATTCATGACCGGACACAACGATGATCGCTTCCGCCGCCGCTGGCCGGTGCGTCTGCTGCAAGGCTGGCTGTGGCGGCAGGTGGCGGGCGGCATCGCCATCAGCCGCGCCCTGCGCGACTTCGTGATCCGCTACGAATTCGCGCCGCCGGAGCGCGTCCACGTCGTCCATTATGGCTATGATCCCCGACCTGACCCGAATGAATCGCAGGCACGAGATGCCCTGTGCAGAGAATTGAACCTGACCCCCCAGGCCCCGATTGTCGGCTCGATGTGCCGCCTGATCGAGCAAAAGGGCCTGACCCACGCCATCCGTGCCTTCTGGCAAATTGCGGAGCAGGTACAGGGGGCGCACTACATCATCGTCGGTGATGGCCCGCTGCGGGCCATGCTGGAACAGCAGGTTGAAGGCTTTCAACTCAAAAAGCGCGTTCACTTCCTGGGCTGGCGCGACGATGCCGCCGCGCTGCTGCCGGCCTTTGATGCGCTACTGATGCCGTCGCTATGGGAAGGTTTTGGCATCGTCGCGCTCGAAGCGATGGCGGCGCGCGTCCCGGTGATCGCGTCGCGGGTCAGCGCACTGCCGGAGATCGTCGAGAACGGCGTGACGGGCTTCCTGACCGAACCCGCCAATGCTTCGGCGCTGGCCGAGTGCCTGCTGGACGTGTTGAACAACCCGGCGCTGGCACGCGAAATGGGTGAGAATGGCCGCCGCCGTCTGGAAGCCGAATTCGGTGTGCAGCGCATGGTGGACGGAACATTGAAAGTCTATCAATCGGCGTGATGAGCGCGACTCACTTATCTCAATCTCACTCTGACCCACGATGACCCCTTCGATCAAAGTAATGCACATCATCGCCCGGCTCAATATCGGCGGCGCAGCCATCTACGTCATCCAACTGGCGGCGGCGTTTGGCGCGCCCGACTATCGCAGCCAGCTTGTATGCGGAGTCGTCGGCAAGTCCGAAGGCGACATGCGCTACGTCGCGGACGAGAAACACCTGCCGGTGACCGTGATCCCCAGCCTGGGCCGCGAGATTTCCCCGTTGGGCGACCTGGCAACCCTCTACCAGTTGTGGAAACTGATCCGCCGCGAGAGGCCGGACATCGTGCACACCCACACCGCCAAAGCCGGGTTCGTAGGGCGGATCGCGGCGCGGCTGGCGGGTGTCCCGATTATCGTGCACACCTATCACGGCCACGTCTTCGCCGGCTATTTCAGCCCGGCCAGAACGCGGTTGTTTCTGCTGCTGGAACGTTTCTGCACGCGCCTGTCCACGCGGGTCATCACCCTGAGCGCGGCCCTAAAACGCGAACTGAGCGAGGTGTATCATGTCGCGCCACCCGACCAGATCGAGGTAATTCCACTTGGCTTTGAGCTGGAGCGGTTGGCTGCACTGAAACGGCACGAAGGCTCATTCCGTGCACAGCACCACATTCCCGAAGCCGCGCCGCTGATCGGGATCGTGGGGCGGCTTGTACCCATCAAGAATCACGCTCTGTTCTTGCAGGCGGCCCGGTTCGTCCACGAGCAGTTGCCGGACGCCTTTTTTGCGATTGTCGGGGATGGCGAGCGCCGCGCGGAACTGGTCGAAATGGCGAGTTCACTCGGGCTGGCAGACCGCGTGCGCTTTACGGGCTGGATCGCGGACGTGCCGCCCGTCTACGGCGCGCTGGATGTGCTGGTACTGAGTTCCAACAACGAAGGTCTGCCCGTGTCTCTGATCGAGGCGATGGCGGCGGGCGTGCCTGTCGTCTCGACCAGCGTGGGCGGCGTCCCCGATCTGCTCGATGGCGGGCAGTTGGGCGCTGTCGTACTGCCTGGCGACGTGCAGGGTATGGCAGCGGCTATTATCCGGGCGCTGACTGACCCGGCGGCGCGGGCAACCGCCGAAGCAGCGCGAAAGATGACGTTACAGCAGTATGACATCCGCCACAGCGTTGCACAGACCGACGCGCTGTACCGGCGGCTTGTCCAGGCACGGCAGCGATGAGGCACAAACAGGAATTGACCTCCCCCCCGGCCCCTCTTCACCAGCGTGGAGCGGAGGGTCAGTTCGCCCCCGGTTCTCCTCCTCTGCTTGCGGTGAGGGAGGCAGGGGGTGAGGTTAACACCGTGCTGCGCCGGGCTATCCGCGCGGCGGGGCTGTTTGGGCTGCTGGTGGCGCTATACTTCACGACATACAGCGGCCAGCCCAACAGCAGCGACGAACTGGTGCTGTTCGACGCCGTGCACAGCCTGGTTCAGTATGGCACGCTTGAACTGGCTTACAGCAGCGACCAGCGCCCCTACATGCACCAGCCCGAACCCGTCATTGCGCTGTCGCTGGACATCGAGCCGATGCAGGTTTATGCCGCCGCGCCACTCCTGTGGGTGGCGCTGCACGTGCCTGGCATCGGGCTGGTGCAGACCGTCTGGCTGTTGAACATCTTCGTCACGGCGCTGACGGCAGTGGTGCTGTATTACTACGGGATCGCCCTGGGCTACGCGGATCGGGCAGCGCTGGTGGTGGCCCTGATCTTCGGCACGACGACCATTGCCTGGCCGTACAGCCGCATGTTCTTCCGCGAGCCGCTTTTTACACTGCTGGCGCTGACCTGTGCCTACTGCCTGGAACGCTGGCGGCAGCAGCTTGACGCGGGCCACCTCTACCCCGGCTGGCTGGCCGGTGCGCTGCTGTCATTGACCGGCACTCTGTTCACAAAAGAAGCCAGTCTGCTGCTCGTTCCGACCCTGCTCTTCGTGGCGCTGCCCGGTGCGGTCCGCCGACTGTTCAACCGGCGCGTGCTGCTCACGCTGGCCGTGTTGATTGCGCTGATTGTCGTGTCAGTGACGCTGTACCGGCAGTTGTTCCCGTCCGGGCGCTTCAGCAACCTGATGGACAGAGTGCGCGGCGTAGACCTGACCTACCTGACCGTTGCGCTGCCCGCCTACCTGTTCAGCCCCGGAGCAAGCCTGTGGGCCTTTTCGCCTGTCTTACTGCTTGGCTGGGCAGGCGCGTACAGCCTGGCAAGGCGGCGCGCGGCGCGGCAGGTTTTGATCCCGCTGTTCATGCTCCTCTCCATCACAGTGGGCTACAGCATTTTGCAGGGGCCAAACTGGTACAGCGGCAAAGGCTGGGGACCGCGCTATCTCGTCCCGATCACGCCGTTCCTGGCGCTGTGGCTGCTGCCTGTGGCAACGACGCTGCTCAACCGGCGCGTGGTGGTCTGGAAACAAGTCCTAGCGGTTGGCCTGACGGCGCAGAGCTTCCTGATCCAGATCATCGCACTGACCGTCCCTATCGAGGCATTCGGCAACTACCTGTACAATGAGAGTGTGGCCCTCCATCGCCTCAACAGGCTGGTCGTGCCCTGGCAGGAAGGCACGTGGAATCCGCTGTACATTCCGCCCGTCGTCAATGCCCACCAGTACGCCGCGCCCTCACCCATCGCCTGGATCGTGACCCATTCGGGTGTGCTGGTCGTGCCGCTGTGCCTGCTGGCAGCGGGCGCATCGATTTACGCCATCACGCGACGGATGGCGTCACGGCGAGCGGGTGGGTTGGCCGTCAGCGCGATAGCCGTGAGCCTAGTGGTCATGCTGTACGTGGGGCTGCGCGCCTTCTACACGGACGTGCGAATAGCCGGCAGCAATCCCGGTCTGTTCGAGATGTTGGATCGGATCGATGCAGGCGTGCGGCCCGGCGACGCTGTACTGCTCAACGATGCCTCTTTCCGTCTGATCTTCATGAACTACTACAAGCGCCCGGAGCCGGCGTACCTGATGCCCGTTGCGCCCGGCGAGCGCCTCGACCTGGATCAGCCACCGGAGATCGTGACCAATAACCCCGAAGACCGCCCGCACCCGATCATCTCTGAGATGCTGGCGCGGCTGGCGCAGAGCACCTCACGCTGGTGGTTCGTGACCGAGTTCGGGCCATTCTCGAAGGGGCGGCTGCGCCCCATCGAGCAATACCTGGCGCGGCACTACTTCCCGGTAGATGAGGTGTATGCTGATCCGAACGTGGCGCGGTTGCTACGTTTCGCCCCGGTCAGCGCGCCGCCGGATCGCGTCCCGCCCTGGCCGCAGTATCCCGTCAATGCGAACTTTGGCGCGGCGACGCTGGTGGGCTTTGACCTGCCGTGCGGCGCGACGATCAAGCGCGGGACGATGCTGCCGGTGGCGCTGTTGTGGCGCCACGAGGGCTGGGGCGACGTGCCGCCTTTTGACTACAGCGTCAACGTGTCGCTGATCAATCGGGAAGGAGCCGCCGTCGCGCAGCGCGCGCAGCCGCCGCTTGCCACCTTCGGGCCGATGTCGCAGTGGGTTAACGGGGGTTACTACCACGACAACCACGCCCTCGAAGTGCCCGCCGACCTGCCGCCGGGCGATTATGAATTGTGGGTGCTGATCTTCGACTGGCGGGATGGACATCGCCTGCCCGTGCGAAGCGCGACAGGCGTGACAGCCGACCACGTGACGATTGCCACGATCAGGGTCACGAGCTAGACCTCACCCCATCCCCTCTCTGCGCAGCGGAGGCCCGAAACTCCGTTTCGGCGGGGTGGGGTGAGCTAATACACATACTGCGCTTCTAGCTCTTCACGCAGCCGCAGGTAGCTGTCGTAGCGCTCCGGCGAAATCTCGCCCGCTGCCACCGCCGCTCGCACGCCGCAGCCCGGTTCGTCGGTGTGCCTGCAATCGCTGAAACGACACTCGGCCACGTGCGGGTGAATCTCGCGGAAATAAGCGTCGAGTTCATCCGGCTCCACGTCCCAGGGCGCGATGGATCGAATACCCGGCGTATCAGCGACATATCCGCCCTCGGCCAGGGGGATCAATTCGGCAGTCACCGTTGTGTGGCGGCCCTTGGTCAGCTTGGTGCTGACGTGGCTGACAGCGCGGCCCAGGCCCGGCTGCACGGCATTCAAGAGGCTGGTCTTGCCAACGCCCGACGGCCCCGTAAAGACCGAAATCTTGCCCACCAAAAGGCGGTGCAGCGCTTCAATGTTGATCCGCTGCTCGGCGCTGACGTAGAGCACCGGATAGCCGATTCGTTCGTACAAGCCAAACGTCGCGCGTGCTTTGCCCTCGGCCAGATCGATCTTGTTGACGACGATGGCAATCGAAGGGATTTCGGCTTTTTCTGCTGCCACCAGCAGCCGATCCAGCATCCGCAGGTGCGGATCGGGATGTGCAGCCGCGAACACAAAGACCGCCTGATCCGGGTTGGCAATGATCACCTGCTCGCGCTCGGTGGATGTCCCCGCGTAATTCGACGGCTCGACGCGAGACAGCACCCGTTCACGGGGCGCAATGGCCTTGATGACGCCGGTCCCATCGCTGTTGATTTCGATGGTGACGCGATCTCCGATGACGCACAATTCGGTTTTTTTGCTGGCTTGCTTGAGTGTGCCCCGCAACTGGCAGGTGACGAGGCCGCTGTTGGTCTGGACGGTGAAAAAGCCACTCTGGGTCTTGACGACGAGGCCGGTTTCCTCAGTTCTGCTCAATACCATTTGCTCCCTGACTGTGCTCCTCTTTCTTGAAAATGGGCAACAAAAACGCTACGGCTTTGCCCGTAGCGCAGGAGTCACGGCCCAGGGAAAGGTACGCGCCAATCAGATAACAATCTCCTGCGGGGCAAAGCAAACGATCCTTCCAAAACGCCATGCGGGTTTCATCGATTTGCTCCTTTCCCCTGTTGTGTCATGAAGTCATCATCAGCGTAGCACCAGACAGTTTTGGTGTCAACGGGTAGATTCATTGAGGAAACCGTGCAAAATCAGGCCATCGGATTGTACGAATTCGATTTGAGCGCTCAATTGGCTTGTCCCGGTCAATTTGCTACCATTGTCCGTAGCAATGCCGTGAGTTGTCATGAGACAATGAGCTACCCCTTGTCTATGTCAATGAGTCCGGGAGGTCGCGTGTCGCTGCAACACCTCTTGCATATTAACCGGGAACGGAGCCAGCCGCTCTACCAGCAGATTGCCGAGCAGATCAAGATGCAGATCAGCGATGGCCGTTTGCCCGTCGGGACGCGCCTGCCGACGGTGCGCCAGCTTGCCAACACGCTCGGTGTGACGCGGCTGACGGTTCACAGCGCCTACAGCGAATTGCAGTCCGGCGGCTGGGTAGAGGCGACGGTAGGGCGCGGCACATTTGTGGCCGCCTCGGCACAGCCAGAAGGATTGATGACGGCTGCGGGCCGCAACCTGACCCCCGACGGCGTGCTGGACGACATGCGGCGCATCACCCAGATGATCGGGCTGCGCTCGCTGGCCTACGCCGATCCCGACCCGATGCTGTACCCGATGCGGGAATTCTGGGATTCAATGCTCAGTTTGCGCAACGATCCCGCCATGTTCCAGTATGGCTCGCCGCAGGGCGACCCGGTGCTGCGGGTCGAGATAGCAGCACTGCTCGGCGAGCAGGGCATCGAGGCCACGCCCGACGAAATCTTGATCACCTCGGGCGTCAGCCAGGGGTTGGCATTGGTGTGCCAGGCCCTGGCCCGCCCCGGCGACAGAGTGGCCGTCGAGCAGCCTACTTACCTGGGGCTGCTGCACATTTTGCAAATGCACGGCATCCAGGCGGTAGGTGTGCCGCTCGATGCCGATGGCGTGCAGTTGCAGGCTTTGGAGCGCGCGATTGTTGAGCAGAAGCCGCGCTTCTTCTACACCATCTCGCGCTTCCACAATCCGACAGGAGTCTGCCCTTCGCTGGAACGGCGGCGCGAACTGCTGGCGCTGGCGGCACGGCACAGGCTGACCGTCGTCGAGGATGACATTTACGGTTTGTTGTCCTTCGACGGCCCGCCGCCACCGCCGCTCAAAGCGCTGGACTCCGAGAACAACGTCATTCACCTGACCAGCATGTCGAAGGTACTGCTGCCCGGTATTCGGGTCGGATCGGTGATTGCGCCGCGACCTATCCACGAACAACTGCTCCCCCTGCGCCGCGCCAATGACCTGGTCGGCGCTCAGTTGATGCAGCGAGCAGTTGCGGACTTCTTACGCCGGGGGCGGCTCAAAGCCCACATACGGCGGACGTTGCCCATCTACCGGGAGCGGCGCGATGCGCTGATGCGGGCACTGTCCTACTGGATGCCGGACGGGGTGGAGTGGACTCAACCTGCGGGTGGCTTCTGCTGCTGGCTCACCTTGCCCGGCGACGAGGCTCTGAACGATCTGTACGCGGCTGCCCTCAGCCGGGGCATGGTCTTTACGCCCGGCGAGGTCTTCCTGGTCGAGCCAGATGACTGCAAGCACCTGCGGCTGTGTTATGCCAACCAGTCACCGGATACGATCCGAGAGAGCGTGGCGGTGCTGGCCGAACTGATCCGGGAGCGGATCGGGCATGGCGCGCACCGGAGCAAGCGTGACTGGGTTCCGCTGGTATAACCCTCCCTGCGACGAGGACAACCGATGACCACCGACCTTCTCTATCAGACTGACAGCTATCTCCGCGAATTCACAGCGACGGTGACGGCGGTAGACCCGGCAACTCACGCCGTGTTCTTGGATCGCACGGCCTTCTATCCGGGCGGTGGCGGTCAGCCCGCTGACCTGGGCGTGCTGCGCAGCAGCGGAGCCATCTATACCCTGGCCCGCGTGCAAAAGAGCGGTGACGACGTTGCGCACGTCGTCGCCAGTGAAGTCGTCCTGCCAGCCGTTGGCACAACCGTGACGGGCCAGCTTGATTGGGACCATCGCTACAAATTGATGCGCACGCACTCGGCCCTGCACGTACTGTGCGGAGTGATCTTCCGCGACTACGGCGTGCTGGTGACGGGCGGCAACATGGAGCCATTAAAGGGCCGCCTGGACTTCGAGTTTGAGACACTCCAAAAGGAATTCGTCCAGCGGGTCGAGGCGGCCATCAACAAAGAGGTCGAGCAAGCCAGAGAGGTGCGCGTCCGCATCCTGCCTCGCCAGGAAGCCTTCCAGATTCCCGACCTGATCCGTACCAAGATCAACTTGCTGCCCGAAGGCATACAGCAGGTGCGGACGGTGGAGATCGTCGGGCTGGATTTGCAGGCCGACGGCGGCACGCACGTCCGCAACACGTCCGAGATCGGGCGCATCCGGGTGACTGACTACAAGAGCAAGGGCAAGATCAACAAGCGCATTTACATCGAACTGAACTGACCTCTCTGCGCCGAGATTCAATGGAACAGCGTCAGCCAGATTACGCCGACGGCGATAGTCAGAATCGTGACTGGAACGCCCACCCGCAGGTAAGCGGCGAATGTCACCTGGACACCCTGCCGCGCCGCTACCTCCGCAACAATCAGGTTGGCAACCGAGCCAAGCAGGGTCAGGTTCCCGGCCAGCGTGGAGGACATCGCCAGAGTCAGCCACGCCTGCTGAGGATTCGGGAACGATGCGATCTGGGGCCGGAACAACAGCACGGCGGGCACGTTCGAGACCAGGTTGCTCAGGCCAGCCGTTGCCACGCTTAACGCCGCCGTACCGCTGTGCAGCAGGGGAGCGGCTATTTTGAACAGCTGGTCGCTCAATCCGGTCACCTCAATCGCGCCGGTCACGATGAACAGGCCGAAAAAGAAGGCCAGCAAATCCCAATCCAGCGCCAGCAACTTGCGGGGGTGCAGCCGGGAAGTGAGCAGCAGCGCCGCCGCCACAAAAGCCGAGGAGGCCACCGGCAGGCCGATCAGGAAAGCCACCAGCAGCCCGATCACCACCAGCACGCAGCGGATCAACAGCGGCGGGTAGGTCTGCGGCTCCGGCAGATCGATGTGTTCCAGGCTGCCACGAAACTCGCCGGGGAAGGCCAGCACAATCACGCCCCAACAGATTGCCAATCCTATCAAAGCGACGGGGCCGAGGTGCAGCAGAAACGTCAGGTAGGGAATACCGCTGGCCTGGCCGATGATCAGGTTTTGTGGGTTGCCTGTGATGGTCGCCGTCGAGCCGATGTTGGCCGCCGTCGCCAGTCCGAGCAGGTATGGAATCGGGTTTCGCCGGGCGCGCAGGGTCAGATCCACCACCAGCGGTGTAAACAGCAGACACACCGGGTCGTTCAGGAACAGCGCCGATAGTACGCCAGAGGCCATCACAATCAGCGCCAACAGCGTGCGCGGTGTGCTGGCAAGGCGCAGAACGCGATTGCCCACCAGCCGGAAAAAGCCTGCAATGCGCAGATTGACGTTGATGACCATCATGGCAAACAGCAGCGTCACCGTACCCAGATCGACAGCCGCAAACGCCTGCTTTTCGTCGATGGCCCGCACAGCGATCAGCGCTGCTGCGCCGGTCAGGGCAATCGTGGCCCGGTTCATGCGCAGGCGGGGAACCTGCCCGATGGCAATGGCTGCATAAGTGAACAGGATGATGGCGAGATCAATCCAGCGAATGGGGTTCATGGTGTGGTTACGCAGTTACTCAGGATGTGTGGAAGACAGGCGAAAGTTCAGACCTTCTGGACGCCGTGCCGGGTTCGCAGCAGATGTGCGGTTTGCTCGATCTCCTGCCGCGCCTGCTGATCCGACCAGCCGAGCGACGGAGCGACAACCACCGCCAGTTCTTCGAGCGCCGCCCGATCCACCTGCCCTAACATACCCAGCAGCGTGCGGCGCAGCACAAGGTCTTCCAGGTGGATCACCCGTTCGCAGGTGGCAAGATATTGCACTTCGCGGCGGCTATAGCCGGGCACGTGATCGAGCGGCGCATCGTTTGCGGCGGCGATAAAGGCGGCGATCTCTTCGGCGTGTGTGCCATAGCGATCCAGCAGCGTTTCAAGGCGGGGCGCTGCCAGCCCGGTTTTGCCCTGTTGCGCCGCGACCCACTGCTGGCGCTCGACGGGCGTCTGGGGGTAATTCTTGCCGCCGCCGATGGGTCGGTTCGCGGTCTGCGTTGAGCGCGAACGCCCCAGCGCTTGTAATATCCGATCTGTGACCTGCGCTGCAAAAGCGCGGTAGGTCGTCCACTTGCCGCCGACCAGCGAGTAGATCGGGAAAGCAAGACCGTTGCCCGCCGGGATGACGGCGCAGCGATGGTCACGGCTGATCTGGCCGGGTGTGGCCGCGTCCATGCGCGGCAGGGGCCGCACGCCGCAGAACTTGAATACGATCTCGGAGGGGCGAATCGGGATCGTGGGAAAGACCTTGCGCACCGAGTCGAGGATGTACTCCGTTTCAAAATCGTCGCAAACTGCCGCGTCTGGGTCGTCTGCCGGAATGTCAGTCGAACCGGCGATCACCTTGTCGTAGAACGGGTAGAAGATGCAGATACGGCCATCAGAATTGGTGAAATAGAGCATCTCGCCGTGCGTCGCCTCCCAGAGCTGGCGGTTGTCGATGACCAGGTGCGAGCCTTTGGTTCCGCCGATGTATTGCGTGTCCTGGTGCAGCGTGCGATTGGTGAAGTCGATCCAGGCTCCCGTCGCGTTCACCACGATCTTCGGCCTGACGGGGAAAGTCTGGCCGGTCACGCCGTCGCACAGCGTGACCGTATTGCCTTCCGCATCCGCCACGCTGACGTAATTCAGCGCTCTGGCGTTCGGCGAGGCCGCTTCGGCGTCCATGACCAGTTCAAGGCACAGCCGCTCCGGGTAGGCAATGCGGGCGTCGTAATAGGTGGCCGTGCACACGATGTCGGGCGTAAGCTGCGGACGCTTCGCCAGGGCAGTGCGGCGCGAGTTGAACCAGTGACGAGGCATCAGACGTGCCCTGCCTGCGAAGGCATCGTACAGCGTCAGGCCGATCTCGATCAGGATCGCGCCACGATCACCGGGTTTGTTGCGCAGGCGGAAGAACTGCATTGCCCCGTGAACGAGTCCGCGCGTCCAGCTAAAGATGGGAATCGTGATCGGCAGCGGCCTGACGTAATGCGGCGCATTCCTGAGCAGGCGGCTGCGCTCCTTCAGCGCTTCGCGTACCAGCCGGAATTCGCTGTTTTCCAGGTAACGCAGGCCACCATGAATGATGCGCGTCGAGGCCGCACTGGTGCCGCCGCAGAAGTCCCCCTTGTCAATCAGCAGCGTATCGACGCCCTGCAAGGCCAGGTCGTACAGCACGCCGATGCCGTTGATACCGCCGCCGATGATCAGCACGGTCACGTCCGGTTGGTCGCGGAGATTGTCGAGAGCTTGCTGGCGTGATGCTGTGTTCAAGTCAGTCTCCTGCATGGGCTTCCTGGAGCGGAGACAAGGCTACCGCTTCAGGCGCATCCAACGTTTTCAGTTCTCGCAGTTCCGGCCAGATGCGGGCCACCCCCAGTACCACCAGGATCGTGCCGATGCCGCCGCCGACCACCGCCAGCACCGGCCCGAACAGGGCTGCCGTCACGCCCGACTCGAAACCGCCCAGTTCGTTCGACGCACCGATGAAGATGCTGTTCACGGCGGAAGCGCGCCCGCGCATGGCATCTGGCGTGTAGGTCAGCATCAGCGTCGCGCGTATAACGACGCTGATGTTATCCAGCGCGCCCAGGGCCAGCAGCATCAGCATCGACAGCCAGAATTGGGTGGACAGGCCAAAGACGATGGTCGCCAGCCCAAAGCCCGCCACCGCCCACAGCAAGGTTCGCCCAGCGTGCTGGAACGGCGGCAGATGGGCGATCAGGATCGTCATGAGCAGCGCGCCTACCGAAGGAGCCGTCCGCAGCAAGCCCAATCCTTCCGGACCGACATGCAAAATGTCGGTGGCGTACACGGGCAGCAGCGTCGTCGCGCCGCCGAGCAGCACCGCCACCATGTCGAGCGTGATCGCGGCCAGGATGACCTTCGTGCGGCGGATGAAGCGCACGCCTTCCGCCAGCGAATCGAGCGTTGCCGATTTTTCCGACAGCGCCAGCGGGCGGCCCCGCATGAGCGCGACCAGTATCAAGAAGACAAGGCCCGCGCCCGCATCGATCAGATAAACGGGGCTGGCCGTTTTCAGCGCGGCCACGATCAGTCCGGCGCTGGCCGGGCCAGTGATGGCGGCCACCTGCCAGGCACTGCTACTCCACGTGGCTGCGCTGGTGAAGTGTTCAGGCGGCACGCTCTGCGGGAGCAGCGTGGAGGTAGCCGGGCCATTGAAGGCGCGCGCCACGCCAATCCCGAACAGCAGCAGGTAGACCAGCAGCAGCGGCCCCTGCGCGTAAGAAAGCGCCGTCAACCCGACGGTGCACAGCGTCAGCACAAGCTGCGTGACCAGCACGATCCGCTTGCGATTGTACTGGTCGGCCACATGGCCGCCGATCAGCGAAAACAGGATGATGGGCACAATCTGCACCAGACCGACCAGCCCAAGCGCCAGTTCGCTGTGGGTGCGCAGCCAGAGTTCCCAACCGATGGCAAAGGCCAGCATTTGCTCGCCAAAGGCCGCCACAAATCTGCCGACCAGCAGCAGGCGGAAATCTCGAAAACGTAGCGCAGCATAGGGATCGTGTGGCGAATCGAGTTGCCGAACCTCGGCGTTCATGGAATGCTTCCCTCGTGTTATGCTTATCTGGCACTTCAGTTTAGGTCAGGGTCATTTGACCCAATGATCAAGGATTGGAATCAAAAAGCGGCCAGTATAGTGCCAGGCTATGTGGCATCGAAAAGACCGTGATCGCTATCGCGCACCTGTTGGACATAGGCGTGTACGAGAGGGACATGGGTCTATGATCTCCAGCCGCAGCATTATACCGCTTTCGGCGCCCGATCAATGCCCAATGTGTCGGAATCTTCGCCAATTAGGGGGCCGGGGTTTGCTCCACCGCGATGTAATGATCCCGGTCACGGCAGCGACTAATGATCGGTGGTTGAGATCGCACCGGGATAAAGAAGATGAAGATTTGACAAATTAATCTGATCGCCCTAGAATCGAGAAAATTGAGGAGAAAACGCCTTGTCCCTGGATCGCTTTGGCCGCAATATTCACTACTTGCGGGTGTCGCTCACCGACAAGTGCAACCTGCGCTGTGTCTATTGCATGGCCGAGGATATGGTGTTCCGCCCCAACGACGAACTGATGCAGGACGACGAACTCCTGACCCTGATGCGGCTGTTTGCCGAACTGGGCTTCGACAAATACCGCCTGACGGGGGGCGAACCGACCATCCGGCAGAACGTGGTCGAACTGGTGCGGGAAATGGCCCACATCCCCGGCGTGCGTTCGCTGTCCATGACCACCAACGGCGTGCTGCTGACGAAGCTGGCCCGCCCGCTGGCCGAAGCCGGGCTGGAACGGGTCAACATCAGCCTGGACACGCTTGATCCGCAGAAGTTCAAGCGCATCACCCGGTGGGGCAGCCTGGCTGACGTGTGGAACGGCATCCTGGCTTCAGAGGAGGCCGGGCTGACGCCGATCAAATTGAACGCGGTAGTCGTGCGCGGCTTCAACGACGACGACGTGGCTGGCCTTGCCCGGTTGACGCTGGATCACCCCTGGCAGGTGCGCTACATCGAGATGATGCCTTTTGGCGACGTGGCCGATTTTGCGCAGAAGCAGGTCGTGACCGAGGCCGAAATCCGGGAGCGGATCGAGCGGGAATTTGGCCCGCTGGAACTGCTTGACAACGGCAAGCTGGACGGCGAGGCCCGTCTGTACCGTATCCCTGGCGCGTTGGGCACGCTTGGCCTGATCAGCAGCGTGACGCAGCCATTCTGCGCAAGCTGCACCCGCGCGCGGTTGACGGCGGACGGCGTGCTGCGGCTGTGCCTGCTGCGCGACAAGGAAGTCAATTTGCTCCAACCGCTCCGCCAGGGCGCAACGCTGGACGACCTCAAGCAGATCATCCGCGATGGAATCTGGAACAAGCCCTGGGGGCACGGGCTGGCCGCAGAGGTCATTCCACTGTCGCGGGTGATGAGCCAGATTGGCGGGTAAATAGCTCCGCGCCGTCTCCGTAGTCCCGCACCAGCAGCGTGCGCGGGTAGCGGAGACACACCCCAAAGAACCACAAATCCCCAACGGCACTGCCCGCGTTCACCGTGCCCATCAGCGCGACGACGAAGCGCAGCCCACCGCCCGTCAGTGTCATGCCGATCACCGTGCCGAGCGTGATCAGCACCAGCGGGGCCATCGCCACGATCAGGTAGGCGTCACGGGTGAGGTAGCAATCGCTGGCTGAGGCATAAGCAACCCCCTTGCGCAGGTTGACGCCGTAGCGGGGTCGGATGCCAAACGACTGGAAGGCCAGCCCATGACACAGTTCATGGACGCTCAACAGCACGAATACGAGCACCAGGGCCAGGATGGTCAGCGGCAGGCGTGAGGCGTCAGTCAGCGGCACGTCCAGCACAGGCCGCACGCCAAGCCTGTTCAGCATCTGATCGACGCCGAAAAAGGCCGCCGCGCCCATCGCCAGCGGAATCAAGCTGAACAGGTTGAGCAGGAGAAAGGTGCGCCGCGACTCTATTGCCAGCCGGTGGGCCAGCACGTAGCCAGGCGGCAGTGCCTTAAGCGCAGCAAAGCGCGGAAGGGGATCGTCAGCTTGTACCAGTGTTCCCATAACAGGCATTAAAGCAAAAAAGCTGCGCTTGTCCTGTGGGCTGGCCGCAGCTTTTTAATGGCGGGAGGGCAGGGATTCGAACCCTGGTCCCGGGATTAACCGAGAAACCGCTTAGCAGGCGGCCCCAATCGTCCACTCTGGCACCCCCCCAATCGGGAAATATCAGCTTGTTAAGGCGGAGGGAGAGGGATTCGAACCCCCGGTGACTTGCGCCACAACGCTTTTCAAGAGCGCCGCAATAAACCACTCTGCCATCCCTCCGGGGCAGACTGTCTCTTGCGCGCAGGGCAGTATACCATACCCATCTCGCGGAATCAACGGCGTGTTTCAGTCCGTTCCGCGCCATCTGTTGTGCGTGCCCGCTTACTCATCGGACTCTCTAGCGCTCCCCTAACGCACTTACTGCACATTCATTAGAGTATGCAATGGGCGAGAGCTGGCTTCAGCCCGTTTGATGTCTTCAGGCGAACGCACCAGTCCACTGTCTGGACTGAATGAATTGCCAGAGGCCGTTACGTACTCAGAATCGTCTCGATCTGGGTGATCACGTCCTCGCTGAGTTTCACGTCGGCGGCCCCGATGTTTTCCTCCACCTGGGCAACGTGCGTTGCGCCCGTGATGACGCTGCTGACGCCGGGATGGCGCAGCACCCAGGCCAGCGCCAGTTGCGAGCGTGTCAGGCCCAGGCTGTCGGCAATCGGCTTGAGGCGGCGTACTTTCTCGACGTTGGCGTCGTTGAAAAAGCGCTCCTTGGCCCACGTTTCGTTGGCAAAGCGCGTCCCTGCCGGGACGCCGTCGTCATACTTCCCGGTCAGCATTCCCATCGCCAGCGGCGAAAAAGCTACCAGCCCGATCCCGCGTGGATGCGTGACAGGCAGCACGTCGTCCTCGACTCGCTTCCGGTACAGCATCGAATACTGGGGCTGCTCCGTCTGCGGCCTGTACAGGTTGTGTTCGTCGCAGATGTTGCACACTTCCGCGATCTGTGCGCCGCTCCATTCGGAGGTTCCCCAGTACAGCACTTTGCCGCGCACGATCAGATCGTGCATGGCGCGCGCCGTTTCAAGCAGCGGCGTTTCCGGATCGGGGCGGTGGCAGAAATAAATATCCAGGTAATCTGTGCCCAGGCGCTGCAAACTCTTGTCGATGCTTTCCATAATGTGCTTGCGTGACAGGCCGCGGTCATTCACGTCGTCGCTCATCGGCCAGTAGACTTTTGAGGAGATGACGAGGGTGTGCCGGGGGTACTGGCGCAATACCTCGCCCATTTGCTTTTCGGCCTCACCCTTGCCGTAAATATCGGCGAGATCGAAGAAATTGATCCCACACTCGTAGGCTTTTTCGACCATGCGACGGGCCTCGTCGGCAGGGACTTTGCCCTCGCCATAATTGATCCAGCCGCCAAAAGAAACCACGCTAACGCGCATTCCCGCGTCCCCCAACCGCCTGTACTGCATACTTTATCCTCGTTTCGATAGTAGAAATGACCCGACTATTGTACTCTGCCCCTGTCACGTGTGGCAGGGTGCTCAGGACGCACTCGTCGGGGAAGCAGGCGGCCCGTTATACGGCAAAAGAAACAGCACTGCCAGCGCTGCATTCACGAACAGGCTGACCCAGATATTGACCAGCGCCAGCAGGGTGGCGGTGAAGTATAGCAGCGGGCCGAAGCGATACCGTCCCGTGATACTTCTGACCCAGCGCCGGTCCGCGTTTTCATCCAGCAGACGATGGTTGTGTGCCGCGTACCACCACATGACGTTGAAAGCCAGCGCGATCAGCGTAAACGTGCCGGTGTAGATCAGCACGGCCACCGTTCGATCCGGGCGCAGGACATATTCCGCCGCCAGCGAGGTGGGGAAGGGCACAAAGGTGACGCCGAGCAGGAGCAGCCCGTTCAGCACCAGAAACCAGTGATCAACGCGCCGAATGTATCGGAACATGCGGTGGTGGTTGAGCCACATGATGCCAATCGTGGCAAAGCTGGTCAGGAAGGCCATATAGATCGGCCACTGGTTGAGCAGTGCCCTCAGCAGGCTGGTATTTTCGGGCAGGTCATGCGGCACTTTGATGTCCAGGACGAGCAGCGTGATGGCAATGGCAAATACACCGTCGCTGAAGGCTTCGGTGCGCGCGGTGTCGTCCCTCATCTCTGGCGAACGGCGCAGGTCGATGCTCATAATTCGGTTTGATCAACAGTTCAGGGTTTGACGAGATTATAGCAAACCAGGGGATCGGCAGCCCAACGGGTCACCTATCGTGGCTTGCGGCGTCCATGAGTTCAATACGAAAACAGGTATAATTGAGCGAGACTCCGATTCGCCTTGTGGCTGCAAAAGGATACGACGATGACTACTTCGCTTGCCGACGCGCAGGAATGCTACCAGCGCGCCCTGATGCTGCAACAGCCTGCTGACGTGATTGCGCAGACCCGGCGCGGCCTGGGCCTGCTTGACGGAACCAGCAGCCCCGAAGCGGATACACTGCGCCTGCAACTGCTTGATCTCGAACTGCACATCCAGTCCAGCGAATCCTATCTTCCGCCGCCCGCCGACACGACGGAGCGCTTTGCGCAGCTTGCTGCGCAGAGTAACCAGTCCGTGTTCCAGGCACGCGCCCTGTATTACCAGGGTATCATCACCTGGGCGTCGCGTAGCTTCATGGATGGGGTGGCAGCGCTGCGCCAGGCCGTCGAGGCGCTGGCCGCCTGCGGTGACGTAGAAGGGCAGTTTAGCGCGGTCAGTTCGTTGGGGTTGTTCACATCCGTCACCGGGAATCTGGACGGCGGCATCGCCCTGATGCGGGACGGCCTGGCGCTGTACGACCAGCTTGACCCGGCCCGGCGCGAACTGCCTGCATTCCAACTGGTGCGCGCCCGGCTGATGGTGCGGATTGGCCTGAATCTCTTCGACCTGGACTATTTTGACGAGGCACTGTCCTGGCTGGCCCAGGCACGGGAAGTTTACGAGCGCATCGGGCGACTCTTCGGCTGCACCACCGAGTACGCGCAGCTTTATGCCCGTGTTGGCTGGTGGCAGGAAGCGGAACACTGGGCACAGTTGGGTATAAGGCACGGCCCCACCGAGTCGGATCGCGCCTATGCGCAAACGCTCTACGGTTTCACGTTGGGCCAGCAGGGGAAGATCGCCCAGGCGATAGCCGAAGTTGAGCAGGCACTGTCAACCGTCACCCGCTTGAACCTGGAACGCTGGCAGATCGCGCTGGCAAGTGTCTATATGGGCGATTTGCTGCTGGCCGACGGCCCGGCGCACGACCTGGCCCGCGCCGAGGCGTACAGCGATGTGGGCTTCGAGATCGGCGAGGCCGGGGTCGTGCATTACGGCAGCATCTACGGCCTGGTCAACAAGGCGCGGATCGCGCTGGAGCAGGGCGATGCGGAACGTGCCGCCGCGTTGGCGGTGGATGCCGCAGATCGCGTGCGGGCGCGCAAAACGCTGACGCTGGTGCGTGAGGAGGAAGTCTTGTACTGGGAATACCGGGCCTTGCAGGCTGCCGGGCGCGATGGGCGGTCATCGCTGGCTGATGCACATGAACGGCTGCAAGTGGCTGCCTCACGGATGAGCGACCCGGCTATGCGCGATTCGTTCCTGAGCGCTGTGCCGGTGCACCGTGCGATTATGGAGGCGTTCTGACGCCATCCCCGCTGGTGGAATGGAGCGGGGATGGCTGTAACCCTGGCGCTTTACCCGGCTGGCGTGGCGGCAAGAGTAGCGGCAGGGGTTGCGGTCGCTTGAGTCAGGTGATCCTCGGTAATGCCCATCTGAGTCGCCACGCCCGTCCCATTGATGGTGATCGTAATGTCGCGGCCAGGACGTAGTTGAGGCGCGACAAAGGCCAGTTCCGAACTGTTGGGGGCACTGCCTGCGGCGCGTAACACGAACGTGGTCGCACCGCTGGGTACGGGGATAAAGTCGGTGCTTGTCCCGGCTGCAAGGCCTCTGACGAAAGGCTGATCGTTGCCCTTGATGTAAACGTCGGCGGTGGCCCCACCGTTGTTGACGATCCGCACGCGCGTCGTTTCCTGCTCACTGTCCAGGACAACGAAACGAACCGGCGGATCGCCTTCCATACCGCCTATGATCATCAGCGAATACACTTTATCTGCTTCCAGGTTAAGGTTATCCACGCTGGCGACTCTCTTGCCCGCGCCGCTTTGAACCTCGAAGCTATACGTGCCCGGCGCAACGTCAACGTCGCCGGAAGAACTCAGGTACTGCAAGTCCTGCCCATAGACGGTACCGGTGTTGTCCTTCACCGTCAGGTAAGGGCCGCCCCACACCATATTGAAGACCCGGACGCGCGCGTTGCCGCGTGTGCCGCTGCGCACCAGCACCAGTGGTTCGAGCACGAAGGCTTTGCGGCTGGCGAGTCCTGCTGCCGCGATGATTTCCGATTGATTGGGCTTGACGCGGCGGTTGAGCCGGAACAGTACCTCGCCATCCGGGCCAGAACCGGCAGGCCGAACCACGTATCCCTGTACGGTGGAAGGCAGCGTCATAAATGGTGTCGCCTGTCCATAAGCTAGGTTGCTCACCACCGGGGTCTGACTGTTGTCGCCTGCATAGATGTCGATGGGCGGTACGTCGATGGCAGTGTGGATAAACCGGACGAAACCGAAGTTGTCGCCGGATGGATTCTGGGCGGCGGCTGGCATGATTGCGCCAAACGTTGTGAAGAGCAGCGCAGCGCCAGCCAGCAACACGCGGTGTAAAATCATAAAGTCAGCCTCTCCTACAGAACCAGTACAGCGATGCGACCGGGATACTTCCTCCCCTACGACATGTCAACGGGAATACAGAGCGTGAACCAGGCGCATTGTAGCTCATTTTACCGCAAGAGAGGGTGCTCCTCAGCATTTGTTAACCGCAGACGAGCATGACGGCTTCTCGACGTTCAGCTTACGCTCATCGACAGTCTGCGGCGGCAATGGTACAATCGCTGAATTGTGTGTCAGTCATGGACTGTGGATGGAGATGTTGATGTCCAAAGCAAAAATCGGTGGTTTGATGGTGCTGGTGGCCCTCCTGACGGCGTGCAATATCGTCGCACCCAACGGTGTGCCGCCTACCGTCGTCATGATGGTCATTACCAATACACCTGACCCCAATGTTATTTCGGTCACGGTGACCCCTGCGGGCAACGCAACAGCGCCAGCGACCTCGAGCAGCACTATCGGGGCGGTTGCGACAGGGGAAGCGCCGACATTCACGCCGGTTGTCTTGCAGGCCACCAACACGCCAGCCCCTTCACTGCCCACCGCCACCTTCGGCCCAACCCAGACTCTGAGTCCATTCCCGACGGAAACCCGTGCCAAGTTGTACATTGCGCAGGAAGACTTTGAGCACGGTTACATGTTCTGGATCTCCACCCAGCGCGTGATCTGGGTGCTCTTTAACGCGGACAGCAGCGGCAAGACCGGTGAATGGCGCAGCTACCCGGACACGTTCGTGGATGGCGAGCCGGAGTTTGACCCCAACCTGAACCCACCAGCCGCCAACCTGTACCAGCCGAGGCGCGGCTTTGGCAAGCTGTGGCGGAACACGCCGGGGTTGAAAGAACAGTTGGGCTGGGCCACAACGCCCGAATTTGCGCTGAATACGACTTACGTCTACCAGCCGGGCGGCTATCTGGATAGCAACGACAAGTATGTGCCCCAACCCGGCAAGCACTTCATCACCACCCTCAGCCGCCAGGTATTTGCCCTGTCCGAAGGCGATCACCGCTGGGAGCGCGTCGGCTAGAACGCATCTGCGAGCAACGGGATTGAGCGACACGCGCTGTTGGCTCAATCCCTTACCTCTTCTCCTCATCCATCTGGGCAGGTATTGGGTATGGAACCGGAAATTCGGGGTTTGCTCAACGAATTGGAGGCGTTTGGCCGCGAGCACGATCAGCGTGAGCCAGACCACAGCAAGAAGATGCTGAACCTGGAACCGGACACAGCCCACCTGATCAGCGTCCTGGTCCGAAGCAGCCAGCGCAGACACCTCCTGGAGATCGGAACCTCCAACGGCTACAGCACCATCTGGCTGGCCTGGGCGGCCAGGGCCACCGGTGGCCGTGTAACCAGCATCGACAGGGACGCCAGCAAACACGGCATGGCCGATGCGAATCTGCGACGGGCGGGTCTGCGTGATCGCGTCGATCTGGTGCTGGGCGATGCAACGGAAGTGATTGCCAGGCTGCCGGGTCAATTCGACCTGGTATTCTTCGATGCGGATCGGATCAGTGCTCCGGTGCAGTTTCAACTGCTCGAATCCCGATTGCTGCCGGGCGCGCTTGTGCTGGCCGACAATGCCTTATCACATCCCGATCAGATCAAAGATTACCTGACGACCATCCAGGCCCGCCCGGACTTCGATCACGTGGTCGTGCCCATCGGCAAAGGGTTGAGCGTCGCCTACAAGGCTTGAACGCCGCGCGCACATGGTGAGATAGGCGGCCAACTCCGCCCGCACTCAGATAGGCTCTGCGTTCTGGTTGCTTTCGCTCGTCCCGACACGACGATGCGTCCCGGTCAGCGTGTGGTGGCGGTGAGCCTTGCGGACGAAGGCCAGGAAGGGGTAAGCAAGGGTCGCGGGGTCAGCCTTGCCGGATTCGAGCGCGGCTTTGTTTGCCATTTCAAAGTCGCGGTGCATGTTCTCCACGGCGCTCAACTGCATGGCGGCTGGTTCGACGGAGAACAGCGCGATGAGCGTGGTGTAATTCCCTGGCACAAAGCACAGCCACTGGTTGTTTTCCATCGCCGTGCTGCGCATCCCGGCCCGGAAGATTTCGCGGGTGGCGGCGCGGTAACTGCTCAACATCGGCACAAGCAGCGCCGGGTCAATGGAGAAATCGCCGAGCGTCTCGATGGGCAGCCCGCTTTCGTTGCTGAAGATGGCGGCCCCAAGCATCCGCGCCGTCAGACGCTTTTTCAGGTCGAAGGTATCTTCACCATCGAGGTTGGTGAGCGCCGATAGATCGTCCGGGTTGGCAGCCAACTGAAGCAGATGCGTCATCCGGCGGTGGTAGCGGTCATACAACTGGTGGAATTGAACGCGATTGATCGCGCCGTTGGCAAAATCATCGACGAGCTGCCGGATTTTAGCCTGCAAATCCTGAAGCGTAGCGCTCAGGTCGTCCGGCGGCAGCGAGGTCGAGGTCAGGTCGCTCATAAGGCCCTTTGAGCTAAAGTGGGAGTCGCCAGTAATCCGTTTCCAATGCGATATAAATTAATTATAAATCAACTCTCGCGCCGAACTTGTCAATTTTTCCCCAATTTCTGATGGCTAGGTTCCGGGCTTCACGATCTGCCAGCCAGCCAGGTCGGCATTGAGCTGGTAAACCTCGTTGTGCGGGCCGCGAATGTAGCGGCTGCCTACCGAGTCGATTTGCAGGACGGAGGGGTAAGGCAATTCGGGGCCGGTTGCCCAACCGAGCCGCTGGCGGACGCGGGGCTTGGTTCGCCAGACCAGCCCGAAGCCACGCATGGGTTGGAACAGGCCCTCCGGCGGCGTGATCGAGGGATCACTGTCCGGGCTGCCCTCCTGCCACGTATCAACAAACTGCTGCCAGCCGGGCTTGTTTGGCGGCTGGTACACCACAAAAATGGTGCGCTGCGGCGCAAACCAGATCATGAAGCCGCGCTCAAATTGCTGGAAGTTGGCCGGGCCGTTCGTGTAGGGAGCAATCGGGCAATCTGACGGGCGCGGGACAAAAAACCAGCGCTCGGCGCAGGCCAGCGGCGTACCCGTTCCGGGAGTCCGGGTGGGGGCTGGCGTCCGTGAAGGTCTGGGAGTAAGGGTTGCCGTCGGCAAGTCTGTCGGCGTGGCCGTATCGGTGGGGGTCAGGGTTGGCGTGCGGGTGGGGCGCGGCGTCAGGCTGGGCGGCAGTGTGGCCTGCGTTGGCGTGTCGCTGGGCGTTGGCGTGGCTGTCGGCGTCTCCGTCGGGTCAGGTGTGACGGGGGTAGCAGTGGGCGTGGCGCTCGGAACCTGCGCCCCCTTTGTCCCCGGAGCCAGGGTGATTTCGCTGATCAGTTGCGGCGGCGGCGGCGGCGTGGTCGTGCTGGCGCACGCGCTGAGGAGCAACGTGACAAGCGGCAGGAGGAGCATGATCAGTTTTGTGTGCCGTAGAGTGTGCTGCATCACGTTTCGAGGAATTGCCCTAGCCGTACCATAAGTCGGCCACAGGTTGGGTGCCTTGCGAGTCGAAGTGGCGTAGGCCAGCTTTTTGCAGGGCGATTTGCGCCATGTAGACCGGATTGAGCAGCAAGTAGCGCCGCCATAAGCGCTTCGGCTCCTGGCTCAACCTGAACAGCCACTCCAATCCGGCGCGCTGCATCCAGGCGGGGGCCTGGCGCTTGGTTCCTGCATGAAAGTCAAATGCCGCGCCTACTGCCATAATCGGCATGGATAACAGGCTTTCAAATTCGTAGGCCCACACTTCCTGACGAGGGCAGCCCAGTCCGGCGCACACCAAGCGGGCGTTTGAGCATAGGATACGCTCAACCAGCGCGTCTCTCTCATCGACGGTCAGGCGACGAAAACGCGACGGTTCTTTGCCCGCCACTTGCAGTCCGGGAAACTGCGTCCGTAGATTGGCTTCCATCCTGGCGAGCACTTCGGGTGTACTGCCGTATAAATAGACCGGCAGTCCTCTTTTTTCCATTTCTGCGTAGACTTTCAGCGTCAGGTCCGGCCCGTATACTCTCTGGCGCAATCCGGCGCTGTGAAGGAAATTGAGTGCCCAACGCACGGGCTGGCCGTCTGGAACGACGAGATCGAGGTGATTCAGCCGAAATCGCTGGTCAGGATCGGCAAAGCCCGTCATCACACCGTGCACAGCCAGCGCGGATACAGATAGTGGTTTGTGCTGTTCGGCAGCTTCTATGATGATCTGAACAGCCGCCTCGTAATCAATGACGTTGACCAGCACTCCCAAAATGGAGCGCTTGCCTTCGTTGATCAAGCTGGCCTCCAACGATCCCGATTCATCTCGTAGATCTCACGCAGGATGTCGTCAATGCCGTAATTCAGCTTCCAATCGGGATAGTGTTGTTGAAAGCGCGACAGATCGCTGATCCACCATATGTGGTCGCCCGTTCGATTTTGCTCCTGATATTGCCATCGCATGGGCCTGGACGTAATTGCTTCGCACGAGCGAATGGCTTCCAGCATTGAGCAGTTGCTCTGCCGCCCGCCCCCAATATTATAAACTTCGCCACACCGGGGAGCCTGGAAAAAACTGTGAAAAGCTCGGATCAGATCGGCAGAGTGGATGTTATCGCGCACCTGCTTGGCTTTGTAGCCGAACACAGTGTAGGGTGTGCCAGTCATCGCGCATCGCATCAGGTATGAGAGGAACCCATGCAGTTGAGTCCCCGAATGATTAGGCCCCGTCAGGCATCCGCCCCGGAAGCAAACCGTCCTCAGCCCAAAATATCGCCCATACTCCTGGACAAGCACATCCGCTGAAACTTTGGAAGCTCCGAATAAACTGTGCAAACACGAGTCGATGGGCATTTCTACCGGGATACCACTCCAGTAGGGATGATCCGCTGGCAATTCCCAGCGTAAGGCCTCTTCTTGCAGTGGCAGGCTATTCGGACGATCCCCGTAGACTTTGTTGGTCGAAGTGAAAATGAAAACAGCGTCGGGAGCATAACGCCGCATCGCCTCCAGCATGACCAGCGTGCCGTTCGCATTGATGCTAAAATCGGTCATCGGCTCTCGCGCCGCCCAGTCGTGAGAGGGCTGGGCGGCAGTATGGATGATCAGCTGGGTCTGCTTTTCATAGCGTTCAAAGATTCGTTTGATGGCTTGTTCATCGCGGATGTCCACATCGTGGTGAACGTAACGTGGGACATCTCGTTTCAGACGTTCCCGATTCCAGCGTGTAGACGCCTCCGGGCCAAAGAAATACTGACGCATGTCGTTATCGATGCCGACCACGTCCATGCCAAGCGCCGCAAAATAGGCGACGGCCTCTGAACCGATCAGGCCAGCCGAGCCGGTGATTATGGCAACACTCATGATGCTATTACGCTCTCTGCCATTGGTTTTTGAGGCTACTATATACGATACAATGCATGTTCGCCACTGCACACATTGCCCGGACGTACCAACGTTGCTCGACAATTCGTGTCCCATATAATAGGCTATAGCGCACTGCTATCCAGTGGTTGAACAGGCTATGCTTCGCCGTTTCGGCCTTACTTACACCCTCCTCATTCGCCTTGCAGACCTGCTGGTTGTCGTGCTCGCGCTTGTCCTGTCGTCAGCACTTCGCACCACCTTGAACGTCGGCGCTTTGGGTGGGACTGAGACCGCCTTTGAGACTCCCCCCGCATTGTACATCCTGGCTCCCGCGCTGTGGCTGATCGCATTCCAGTTCTCTGGCGCTTATCTGCCGTCGGAAAGCGCCTGGCTGTGGCGAGAGGTTCAGCGTGTCGTGATCGGGCATGCCCTGGCCTGCCTGCTATTCTTCGGCGTATTGTACCTGCTCTACCGCGATTATTCCCGTCTGCAATCGCTCTACTTCCTGACCCTGACGCTGCTGGGCCTGGGCGCTTACCGCATCGTGCTGCGCATTGCCTACCGGCTGACGAGACGGCGAGTCCTTCGCAGCCGGGCCGTCCTCATCGTCGGCACAGACGAGAATGCGCAGCGCATCGGCAAAACCGTAAACCTGTACTCCTGGACGGGGCTGTACCTGGTCGGCTATCTCAAACACCACCCGGATGACAAAGTGGCAGAGGAGATCGCGCAGTGCGTGCTCGGCATCGTGGACGACCTGCCGCTCATGGTCGCCAAACATCGCATCGATGAAGTCATCTTCGCCCTGAAATCGCCCGATTACGCCTACCTGAGCCGGATGATCCAGGCACTTCAATATCAGGTGACGAATATCCGTCTGGCGCCGGACTACTCTGACCTGGCCTATTTCCACGTCTCGGTCGAGAACTTCGGCGGGATTCCGCTCCTGGGGCTGCGTGAGGCGGTACTCTCGCCCTCGCAGCGGCTGGTCAAGCGCCTGTTCGACGTGACCTTAGCCACGCTTGGGCTGATGGTTGGTCTGCCACTGTTCATCGTCATCGCCATCGCCATCAAGCTGGAAAGCCCCGGCCCAATCCTGTACCCGCAGAAGCGTATCGGGGAGCATGGCCGCCCCTTTCTCATGCTCAAGTTCCGCTCGATGGTCGCCAACGCCGACAAATTACAGGACAAATCGTCGGTTGACCACAAGAAGCGGGAAGACCCGCGTGTGACCCGCGTGGGCCGCTTTCTGCGGCGTACCAGCCTGGACGAACTGCCGCAGCTGCTCAACATTTTGCGCGGCGACATGAGCGTTGTCGGGCCGCGTCCGGAAATGCCCTGGCTGGTCAGCAAGTACGAACCCTGGCAGCGCAAGCGCTTCGAGGTTCCGCAGGGGCTGACCGGCTGGTGGCAGATCAATGGGCGGGCCGACAAGCCCATGTACCTGCATACCGAGGACGACCTTTTCTACATCCGCAATTATTCGATCTGGCTGGATATACAGATCATCATTCGCACGGTGCTGATCATTTTCACCGGGCGTGGCGCGTATTGAAGCCGATCCCGTCACGATCAGCGTGACCAGGCGGGCTGGTAGGCCAGGTAACCGCTCGTCAGGCGCGTCAGGTTGGAGCCGTCCGCATTCATGAGATAGATTTCCTGATTAGCCGTATCGTAATAGCTGAATGCGATGCGCTGGCCGTCCGGCGACCAGGCTGGTTTGCGATGGTTGAAGTCGCCCGAGCCTGTCAGCCTGACCAGATTTGTGCCGTCAGCATTCACCGTAAAGATGGCGTCGTGCTCGCCGACGAACATCGAAAAGGCCAGGCTTTGCCCATCGGGCGACCAGGCCAGGTCGCTCAGGCCGGAGGCGTTGATTTTTGGGTGGTTCACGACCAGCCGGCGCGAATGGGAGCCATCAGCATTCATCACGTAGATTTCTCCGGCAGATACGTAGGCGATGTACTGCCCGTCCGGCGACCAGGCCGGGGAAGCGCCATAATCGGTGGTCAGCCGGGTCGGGTTGGAGCCGTCGGCGTTCATCGCGTAGATTTCATTGCGCCCGTCATCATACGAGACGTAAGCAATCTGCCTGCCGTCTGGCGACCAGGCCGGGGTTTCGGTGCGGGTCTGGACGTGAGTCAGTTGGCGCACCTCGGAGCCGTCGGTGTTGATCACGTGCACCTGAGCGTGCCCATCGACGGAGGCCACGTAGGCGATTTGCCTGCCATCGGGCGACCAGGCCGGCATTGCGCCGTCCACGACCTTGACGGGTTTCGAGCTGTTCAAACTGACCACGTAGATTTCCTCTTTACCGCTGCGCCGTGACGTAAAAGCGATCCTGCCATCTTCGGGCGCGGCGTGCAGTAACGCCACAGGCGCCACTGCCGTTCCGAGCACTAGCAGGATGAGTATCCAGGCTTGAGGCCGCAGCCGCATTGGACTATAGTTTACGGGCCGGAGTTCAAGACGGCACGCCAAGGACAGAAGGATCAACACATGTTTCATACGCGGTACCGCCCCGAACAGCTTCACCCCTCGGTCTTTGTGGCGCAGGGGGCGGTGATTGTGGGCGATGTTCATCTTGGCGAGAATGCCAGTGTGTGGTTCGGCGCAGTGCTGCGGGGCGACACCGAGCCGATCCGGATTGGGGCAGGCACAAACATCCAGGATGGCGCAATCCTGCACGTTGATCCGGGCTTTCCGCTCTCGGTGGGCCGGGACGTGACGGTGGGGCACGGCGCAATCATACACGGCGCTCAGGTGGGCGACAACACACTGGTTGGCATTCGCTCAGTGCTGCTGAACGGCGTGGTCGTGGGCGAGAACTGCATTGTTGGCGCCTGTTCGCTGCTGACCCAGGGCAAGGTCTTTGCGCCGGGCATGTTGATCATGGGAACGCCCGCCAAAGTGGTGCGCCCCCTGACCCCCGAAGAAATCGAGCAGAATCGCATCTCCGCACAGACCTACGTTCGCCGCGCGCAGGCATTCTTACGAGGCGACCCGTGAACTTCACCCCGCGTCATCAGTGGGTGAACAGCGGCGTGAGCGCGGATTCGGCCAGAAACTGCTGCATCTCGGCGTCGGAGGGCCGCTGTGTGAAGCGGCTGGCCGCGTCCAGTACCTTTGGCAGCAGGTGAATGTCTCCGACGGTGTTCAGGAAAAAGTCCGGGGTGCCCAACACCCAGTGTACAGCCTTGTCGATGGCTGCCTGCTCCGAAAGCGGCTCGTACCACGTCGAGGCGAAGTGCGGCTGATCGCCCCACGGCCCGCGTGTGATAGATTTGATGGTCTGGATGGCGACGTTCCGCTGGCGGCACAGCGCGACCAATGCTTCGAAATCAGCGGCATACTGTGCGTTCTGCATGATCAGGTAGTTGTAGGGCAGCAGCACCGAATCGAAATCGAAGCGCTGCAAGGCGCGCAGGTGCATGGCGGCAACGGTCAGGTCGTGCCCGGTCACGCCGATGAAGCGAACCAACCCCTGATCGCGGGCTTCGATGGCCGCTTCCAGCGCCCCGCCTGGCCCCATCGCCACTTCCCATTCCTGTGGATTGACCAGGTAATGCAGCTGGATCAGGTCGATCTTGTCCGTCCGCAAGCGCTCCAGCGAGCGGTGGATTTGCTCACGGGCCTTTTGATAAGTCCGCTCCCCGGTTTTGGTCGCCAGGAAGAACTGTGAGCGGTATTTTGCCATCCAGGGGCCAATGCGCAGCTCGGAATCGCCATAGCTGGCGGCGGTATCGATGTGGTTTACGCCGTACTCAAGCAGCACGTCAAGCGTCTGGTCGGCTTCCGCCTGTGTTACGTTGGCAAGCGCTGCGGCCCCGAAGAGGATGCGCGTGCTGAGGTGTCCGGTTCTGCCAAAGGTGAGTTTCGGAATCATAAGACCTCGCCATCTTCCTTAAGTAGCTTCTATTTCCGGTTGGGCGGCGCGTCGGGATCGCCCATTGAGGCAACAATGATGCAGGGCGGATTATAGCCGGGGCGGGTTGCCCCTGCAATGCGCGTGAAGCGCCGTTATAATGATGGGGCTGTTCTGCGCGCTCCCTACACGAAGCGGGTCATTGATGCGAATCCTGATGCTGTCCAAGGCGTGTGTGGTCGGGATGTACCAGCGCAAACTGGAAGAAATGGCCCGCCTGCCCGGCGTCGAGTTGACGGTGGTCGTGCCGCCAAGCTGGCGCGATCCGAGCGGGGAACTGCGTCTGGAAAAAGCCTACACCAGCGGCTACCGGATGCTGGTCGAGCCGATCCGATTCAACGGCAGCTTTCACCTGCACTACTTCCCGACGCTGGCGCGCCGCCTGAATACGCTCTGCCCGGACGTTGTCCACATCGACGAGGAACCGTACAATGTGGCGGCATGGCACGCCCTGTGGCTGGCGCGCCGGGCCGGAGCGAAAACGTTGTTCTTTTCCTGGCAAAATCTCCTGCGCCGCTACCCTTTTCCGTTTTCGGTGGGCGAACGCTGGGTCTTGCGCCACGTGGACTACGCTATCGCCGGGACGGACAGCGCTGCCGAAGTATGGCGGGCGAAGGGTTATCGCGGCCCGCTGGCCGTGATCCCGCAATTTGGCATCGACCCGGATTTGTTCATGCCCGCGAAGGCACGGGCTGCCGGGCGCGGGTTCGTGGTCGGCTACGTGGGGCGGCTCGTGCCCGAAAAAGGTGTCGATGTGCTGATCCGGGCGCTGGCCCAGGTTGGAACAGCCAGCGCCTGGCGACTGGAAATCATCGGGCAGGGGCCAGAGCGTGAGTCGCTGGAACGGCTGGCGCGCAGCCTGAACGTCGGGGATCGAGTGGCCTTCACCGGGCAGGTCCCGTCGACGCGAATGCCTGCCTTCTATCAGGAACTGGACGCGCTGGTGCTGCCGTCACGGACCAGGCCAAACTGGAAGGAACAGTTTGGGCGGGCCATCGTCGAGGCGATGGCCTGTGGCGTGCCCGTTATCGGCTCGGACAGCGGGTTCATCCCCGGTGCAGTGGGCGACGGCGGGCTGATCTTCCCCGAAGGCAGCGTGGCCGCGCTGGCTGCGCACCTGCGCGCACTGATGGAGGACGAAGCCCTGCGCCGCCAGCTTGGGGAGCGCGGGCGGGCGCGCGTGCTGGAAAGGTACACGCACCGGCAGGTTGCTGCGCAAACGGTAGCGGTCTACCGGGAGATGGTAGGCGGTTGATCACTGGCGGCCTGAGCGGGCGTGAAGTGCTGGCCTTCATCGACAGCCGGCAGCACTTCCACGCCTAACCGTCTCGCCTGGATCAGCAGGCATTCTTTGAAGGCATCCGCTGCCGCACTGAGCGGCGTCTCGCGCGGCAGCCAGACCAGCGCGCTTTCCCGGTACAGCGGTTTCAGATCGTGAACCGCCAGCTCCACCAGCGCCCCGCTCGCCAGGTCGTCCGCGATATAGACCTGGGTGAAAAACCCCAGACCGATTCCAGCACGTACCATGTGCCGGGCGCTTTCCATCGAGAGGGTAATGCTGCTTTCGGACTGGGCCGCGATCTGTTGGATAGTGGGGTGCAGAGTCTTCCACCACCGCAAGCTCAGGAAAGGGCGGGCAGCACGCAGTAACTCCGCATAGCTGATGCCGCCTTGCCGGGCAAGGGGGTGATTCGCACCAACGACCAGCACCACCTTCTCCCGCAAGCGCAGCAGCACCTGCATCGGTGTCGCAATGCTTTCGGGACAGGGCCAGACGAGCAAGCCCAGTTCAACGATCCGATCTCGCAGCCAATCGACCACATATTCGTGGTCGCCACTCCTGATCAACAACTCCACGTGCGGATGGTCGGCATGGAAGTGGGCAACCGCTGGCCCAACCAGGCCGCCCGAAAGCGACGACAGACCGCCGAAGGTCACGCGCCCGCGCTGACCCTGTTCGGCCTGGCGTGCCATTTCGACGCCCTCGGTCAGGACGGCAATGGTGCGCCGGGCATATGGCAGAAAGGTGCGCCCCAGGTCGGTCAGGGTGGCCTGCCGTCCCTGGCGGTGAAAGAGCGCTCCGCCCAGCGCTTGCTCCAACGTTTTGATGCGCGCGCTCACTGTCGGCTGCGGAATATCCAGTGCCCAGGCGGCTGCGCTAAAACTGCCTTCGCGCACAATTCGCTCAAACGTGACGAGTTGTTCCAACGCAATGTGCATGATTAGAAATTTGGATAGATGCTATCAAATGAATCAGCTTGAATTATAGCAGCCAGTGCCCTATGCTAAAACGGAACTGCGCTCAATGAGGAGATTGCCATGACCATCAGCATCCGCCCTGCCGAAACTGCCGATATTCCGGCCATCCTTGAGATGTACAATGACGCCGTTCTGCACAGCACCGCTTCCTGGGACTACGAACCGAATACACTCGAACAGCGCACGCGGTGGTTCGAGCAGCACCAGGCCCAGGGACTGCCGATCCTGGTGGCGGTGGATGCGGCGGGCCGGGTCGTCGGCTGGGGATCGTTGAGCAAATTCCGGGAAAAGATCGGCTACCAGTACACCGTTGAGCACTCGGTTTATGTCGCCAGCGATCAACGCAGAAAGGGCATCGGACGTTTGATCGTGATGACCCTGGTTGAAGCGGCCTGCCATCTTGGCAAACGGGTGGTCATTGGTGGCATCGATGCTGACAATGAGGCCAGTTTACGTCTGCACCAGTCGCTCGGTTTTGAGCAGGTGGCGTGCTTCAAACAGGTCGGCTACAAGTTTGGGCGCTGGCTGGACCTGATTTTTGTGCAGCGCGTGCTGGTGGAATAACGTAAGTGTGACAACAGATGTCCCCGCTTGTCAAGGTGCATAAACTCTGGGGAAACGCACCGCACCCTATGATAAGGTTGAGCATCCAATGGTTTTGCATTCGTATCCACCCGAAGGAAAGATGTCTATGTCGGCCATCATCGCGCCGGAACGTCCTGATACACCTGACGCCATTGCCCTGATCACGGAACTCGAAGCGATCCTTGAACCGCAGTACCCGCGCGAGAGCCGTCACGGATTGAGCGTTGAGCGGCTGATCAAGGAAGCTGTGCCGTTTTTTGTCCTTCGCGCCAGCGGGGTGGCAGTTGGCTGTGGTGGTGTGAAGCTGTTCGGCACGGATTACGGCGAGATCAAGCGGATGTACGTGCGGCCTCAATTTCGCGGGCGAGGCTTCGCCAAGCAAATGCTAAACCACCTGTCGGATTATGCCCAGGCGCGCGGGGTAACGCTGCTCCGGCTGGAAACGGGCATTCACCAGCACGAGGCCATCGGGCTATACGAACGGATGG
The DNA here is from genome assembly GCA_021325095.1 of Chloroflexota bacterium. Classification (GTDB taxonomy): domain Bacteria; phylum Chloroflexota; class Anaerolineae; order Aggregatilineales; family UBA2796; genus JAJPHV01. Next base: position 313,918 of record JAJPHV010000112.1, read on the forward strand.
GCTTTTACCGCATTCCGCCGTTCGGGGAGTACAGAGAAGACCCGCTCAGTTTGTTCTACGAGAAGTCACTGCCCTGATGCCGGAGGAACGTGGCGCAGCTAACCCTACCGATACAAATCCATCTCTGGCGGGCGCACCAGATCGGTGGCGCGACCCTCTGTCGGCGGCAGGCGCAGCCCGCGCACGAGCGTGACCGGGCGGCCCTCGTTCGCCTGACCACTCAGGAGATCGGCAGCCGTAGCGATCTCGTCCGCTACCCCGATGTCAGTGGCTTGCAGCACGCGCCCAAAGAGGTCGGGCTGGCCGCGCAGATCGAGCAGTGCCGGAATCCCGGCCACGCCAATTGCCACGCCCACGTTGCCGAGGCGAAAGGGACGGCCATGCGTATCGCTGATCACGATCCCGACCTGGACGCCGGTAGCCGCAAACAGCGCAGCGCGCAGCCGTGCCGCCGACGCATCGGGATCAGCCGGGAGCAGCAGCACCCATTCCTCGCCATTGGGCCCGACGTTGGAATGGTCAATGCCCGCGTTGGCCGAGGTGAAGCCGAGTTTGTGCCGCACCAGCAGCACGCCCATCCGCATCCGCGAGATCTCGGTGGACTCGGCCAGGATGACCTCAACCAGACGCGGGTCTTTACCCGTTTTCGCCGCGATGTCCTGCGCGCGGGCAGAGGGTGTGATGGTGCGCAGGTTCAGCAGGCGACCCTCAGCCTTCGAGACAATTTTCGAGGTGACGACCAGAACGTCGCCCTCTTGCAGTGCCAGACCAGCGCTACGCAGGCTGTTGACGATCAGTTGCGCAAGGTCGTCGCCGGGCTGGACGAGCGGGATACCCGGCAGCGACATCAGAGTCAATTGTGGAATGTTCACGGTTCGCTGATACCAGTGATGACGATCCCGGCCCCGGAGGTCTTGTAGCGCCGATTCAGGTGGAGCAGCACCGGCGTCATTGCCTCGACGGCCACCGAGTTGACCAGCGGCCCGGCATCCAGGCCGCGCATCCCTGCTGCCTTCGCCAGATGGATCACATCCTCTTTGGCCTGCATGTCGTCGCCGCAGATCAACACATCACAGATGACAGGATATTCCACGTCAAACAGGTGTTCGTGGCTCACATTCTGGAAGGCCGCCACCACTTTCGCGCCGGGGCCGAGGATGGCCTGGGCTTCCAGGCAGGCCGACTTGCCTTCCGGGATGTACACCTGCCGCACCTTCGGCGGCTGGATCGGCACAGTGACATCCACGACAATCTTGCCTTGCAGTACGTCCTTCAGCCCTTCCAGCGTCTCGGCATGGGCTGCGTAGGGCACGGTAATGGCGACGATGGAGGCTTGCTGCGCGGCGCTGTAGTTGTCCATACCCTGCAAGTAGCTGCCCCCCAGTTCGGCGTTGAGTTCATCGGCTTTCAACTGTGCCCGCTCCGCGTCACGCGAGCCGATGATAACGCGATAACCGCTGTGCGCCCAGCGCATGGCGAGGCCGGAACCTTCTTTGCCAGTGCCGCCGACGACGGCGATAGTCAGTAGGATCGGGTCTTTTTGCTCGGCCAACGATGGTTTCTCCTTGCATCAGGGTGCAGCCCGTCAGGCTGACGTCGCATATTGCTGGTAGCGTGCCCAGACCGCCGGAGCGTGCTTGAGGGCCTCGGCGGCAATGGCCGCTTCATCGACGGTGCGCAGTTGGCGATCCCACATTAACACGCGGCCCGCCACAATGGTCGCTGTGACCATCGACGCCTCGAAGCCAAACAGCACGTGCCAGGGCAGGTTGCCGTCAGTCAACGGTGTGAATGGATGATAGTCCACTACGATCATATCCGCACTTGCGCCAATCGCCAATTTGCCCAGCGTCTGGCCGGGGAAGAACATTTCGGCCAGCCGTGCGTTGTGATCGCCGGCCATCTGCGCAATGGCATCGCCAGAGGCCATGCGCGGGTCACGGTTGGCGACTTTGTGCAGCAGATAGGCGTCTTTCCATTCGGCCCACATGTTGTTGCTGAAGCCGTCGTTGCCCAGGCACAGCTTGATCCCGCCGCGCAGCATGGCGTCGATAGCTGCCGCGCCCACCGCGTTGTTCATGTTGGAGCGCGGCTGGTGCGTGACCCAGGTGTTGGTGTAGCGAAGCACCTGCATCTCCCAGGGATCGATGTGGACGGCGTGCGCCACAATGGTACGCGCGCCCAGGATTCCGGCTCGTTCCAGGCGATGCACAGTGCGCATCCCGGAGCGCGACAGGCTGTCCTCCTCGTCGGCCTCGTGCTCCGCCACGTGGATGTGGAAGCCGCCGCCAAAACGCGCATTGGCCTCGACGCAGGCTTTCAGCGTTTCGTCGGAGAGGGTCAGGCTGGCGTGCAGGCCGAAGGTCGCCGCAATCGTATCCCGGCCCATTGCGGCCCGCAGGAACCGGACGTTTTCGGCGATTCCGGCCCTCGCCTTTTCCGGGCCATCCCGATCCGTCACCTCGTAGCACAGGACAGCGCGCAAACCCGCCTGTTCCACTGCCTCGGCGATGGCGTCCAGGCTGCCCTCGATGGCGTTCGGGCTGGCGTGGTGGTCGATCAATGTCGTCGTGCCGTGCTTGATCGCGTCCACCAGGCAGACCTGGGCGCTCAGGCGCACGTCGTCCAGCGTCAGCGACTTGTCGAGCGGCCACCACAGCTTGCGCAGGATTTCCGGGAAATTGCGCGGCGCAGGGCCGGGGATCGCCAGCCCGCGCGCAAATGCGCCGTAAAAATGGGTGTGCGCGCAGATATTGCCGGGCATGAGCAAACGGCCCCGTGCATCGAGCTTTTCTTCATCGGGGTAACGAGCGGTCAGCAGCGCCGTCGGCCCGATGTCTGCAATGCGTTTGTCGCGGATCAACACGGCGCGATCCGGTTCGATCTGGCGCGGCGTCCAGTTGGTGAGCATGGCGTTGGTGATGAGCAAGGGGGTCTGTCCTTTTTTGGGGGAGAAGTCGGAGTCTAAGCGTCTATTTGGAGCCAGCCCAGGCGCTGATCCAACATATCGATATGTAAAATGGCCCTGTCTAAAACGTCGGCGAAGCCAATAAGTGCTACCTTTGTATCTGCAAACCAGACCAACACCTCAAAAGGGCTTGTACGTTGCCCATACTCATCCTCAAGCATGAGCATCACATAACCCTCCACCGCTTGAAATGACTGATTAGCAATCCCTGCCTGCTCCACAATGAAACTGCCACGTTTGCCGAGGCGGTGTGCCACTTTGTTCAGTAGATCATTGGGCATTAGCGAGACAGCCGCACCAGTATCAACAACCGCTGCCAACCTTTCGTAAGTACCATCACTGCGGAGGACATTGCAGAGAACTTCAGCTTGTTCAGGCTCGACGTATACGCGAAGGTGAATGCGCGGCATTGCGGTTAGTGACTGTCTTAGCGAGCTGTAGGATAGACGCGGAAAAATGGCTGTCGGTGATGAAGCCTTTCGTGTACCGGTGTCACTACACCAACATCCGGAGGCAAGTTTCGTTCGGCATCTTCGAGAGCCTCATCGTAAGTTGTTCCTACGCCGAGCACCTGCTCCTTGTAGACAATAATCGAACATTCACCGTATTTTTCAAGCAGTTCCTTTTCGTGGTGGCGTATCCAGTCGAAGTCAGAGAACACGTTGGGGGGCGTTTCACCATAGGCGTGCCCCATGCGAATGCGCGGCGTATCCATCGTCCAATCTCCCTGCAAACACTTTATCCACAATTATACGCTGACATGACTCCTGGGTTCACTTGTTGAGCGCGACGTGCGCCACCTGCGTATACACCGCGCCGGACGGCTTCAAGTCGCTGCGCATCAGGCTGATCCCTGTGACGCGCCAACTGGCGAGACTGCCCTGCTTGACCGCCTCA
>JAJPHV010000022.1 GCA_021325095.1 Chloroflexota bacterium
CGTTCCGCCCATGCGCTCCACTTCTGGCGGAATCAGTTCGGCAAGCCGCTGACCGACAGCGCCTTCCAGCACTGGACGGCGAAATTTCGGACACCACACCAGGTGGTAGTTGATGTTGTAGTGCGCGTGCCTTGTTTGTTCAGTCACCATAAGCAAATTATATCACACGTTGTTCGCTTGTGCAAGTATTCGTTGTCAAGACAAAGGAGACGTGGCGCATTCCTCACCGGGCTTTAGCCCGGTGTCCCCTGCGCCGAATTCTATGGAATACAAATTACGGGCCCGGAGGAACGACAGGCGGGCAAAGACCAGGGGCAACCGTTTGGCGCAGCGGACAGACAGGTAGTATTCGGAGCAACCAGACAACGGCCCCCACACGCTTCGTAAGTCATGCTGACCGCAGGTCTGTTCCTCCTATCCCTACTATAAGCGCTTAATCCCTCTCCGTAAAGTGTCAAAAGTCATTGGAGGGCAGGTAGTGGCCTCCGGGTTGCCCGGTTAGCGACCCAGGTGCGTTTCCACAATTCCAGCAGATCAATGCAGGACTATAAAAACCCTGCCAAAAAACGCATTCAAGTCCGCGTCTCACGCTTGACACACGACGAATTGCGGTGGCGATATATTCCGAAACGCAATATATCAAAACGGCATGTTCCGAAGTGGGGTAGCAAATAATGACGAACTACGGCGGGAACTCACTACGATGGCCGCCATCGATGCGCTGCAAAGTCGCCAACCGCGAACGCCCTCCCTGGCCTGGGAAATCGGCGCGCTGTCCGGTTTTGGCGCGGTGGCGCTGGGCTTTCAGGCTTTGCCCCTGAATGCCAAAGTCAAGATGGGCTTGCTGGCAATGGTCACGATCTTCAGCACACTCAGCGACCAACTCACCGACCTGGAAGAACACGACGATCACTATGCCTACATCATTCGCCGCTGTCCGGTCTGCATGGGCCGCCATAGCGATGCGCCCCTGTGCGAAATGGCGGGGGCCATGCTCGATGAGGGGCTGCGCTGGCTGACCCAGATACGCTATTCAGTCATCGAAACGCGCTGCCATGCCGCCGGCGATGACGAATGCCGCTTCGTCATCGCCAAAACCCCATTGAAATAAGCTGCGAAATTTGGCCTCCGGGTGTGGCGGCTCGTTCCACTCGTATCGTGCTATGCCTACACGAGCTTCAATAGCTGTGCCTCTGCCACGGCCTGCGTCCGGCTATTCACGCCCAACTTGCGGTAGATGTTGTCCAGATGGGTCTTAACTGTGCTCAACGAGATACAGCTCCGAGCGGCGATCTCCCGGTTCGAGAGGCCCGCGCTGACCAGCCGCAATATCTCCTGCTCGCGCGGACTGATAGACGCTGCGGCTGTCAGTTCCAGCAGTTCGTGGTGGGTGGGGGGCTGCGGCGCGCCACTGATTTGCGCTGCGGCTCCTAGAATGTCTCTGACAAATCTGGTCGCTTCATCCGTGAGAGTCCCGGTCTGGAGCACCAGCGCGAGCAATTGCACGCTCTGTAGCGCTTGATCCAGAAACGGACGGAGCAATCTCTCCGGGGCGGCCTGACGGATAGCCGCTGCCATCACCTGTCGCGCTTCGTTGACCCTGTGCTGCGCGAACAGGGCATTTGCCAACCCGATCCGGGCCGGCATAACTGGCTCCTGGTGGAAACCATGCGGGTACTGCCGGAGTAAACGGCTGAATAATGCTTCGGCAGCAGAAAAGCACTGCTGGTGAAGCAGGAGCATGGCACGCACCAGGGTGTAAGATGGCAGCGAATCCGCATCCTGAATCTCGTTCAGCGTTTGTTCGGCGCTGGCATAGGCTCCCTGGCGCAAATACAGGAACGCTTTATAGGCCACCAGGTCCTGATCTAACCAGATGTTGGCGGGCTGTCTGGCGTGGAGTTCGCGCGCGGCTTGCAGCGTGGCCTGAGCCGCCTCAAAATGGCCTTGCGCCGATTCAATCTTGGCCCGCTGAACCGCAATCATGATCGGCATGTTGGAACTCATCGGATTGGGATCGACTTCGGAGGCCCGCAGCAGAAACTGAAGCGCCTGATCCAACTGATTGCGGTAGTACCAGACCAGACATAACGCCGCGAACGCAATGCTCGATGGCTCCGGCAGCAGCCCACGATGGGTCAGAGCATATTGCAACACCTGGTGAGCGGTCTGTTCGCCCTCACGGAGGCGGCCCTGCCACACCTCGTTGAGGGCCAGCGCCCCACCTGCCATCAGGATCACAAACAGATTGCGCTGTTCCCTGGCCGCTTCATAAACCTGCCGCGCCAGCATGGCCGCCCTCTTCACGTCCGGGCAGTTGAAGTGCTGGTAGAGCAGGATGCCATTCAGAAGCTGCCATGCTGCTTCGATTTCTCCATCCTGATGGACATGCGGAGCCACCGGGCGACCTGTGTGCGCAATGGAACGAATCTGCCGGATGTCGCTCAACACGTCTCGCTCATCGGGGGTCAGCTCGTCGGCGTCCCTGCGCAGGATATTTGCTTCGACACGCGCCAAAAATTCCTCGACTTCCGTCCATGGAAGCGCCGACCCGGCCAGGCGAACGTAGACAAACAGGAGTGTTTTATGCTGCTGCACCACACTTTCTGGCAGTTGGTGCAGCCAGCGCAACAAGCGCGAGTCCTCGCCTGATTGTTCCAGTTCTCGCAGCGCCATGCGCTCTATCAGCGCAGCGGCCTCTTCCCAGGCTTGAACCGCCAGCAGATGATGCACGGCGTCGGCGGGCGCATTGTGTGCGCAGTACCATTCGGCGGCCCGCCGATGCAGGCGCGGAATCTCCGTAGGGTATTGCACCTGCAACTGACTGTAGAGCATCTGCGCGAACAGATCGTGATAGCGATACCAGCCTGGTTCTTGCAGCCGTACCAGGAACAAATTCTCCTGCCACAGCCGTTCCAACAACTCACTGCCATTACCTTGTCCCGTGACGGCGTCGCACAGGGAGCCATTCAAATGTTTCAGGATGGCGGTCTTGAACAGAAAGGCTTGTACGTCTGGCGGCTGTCGGTAGAGCACGCTTTCCGTAAAGTATTCACGCAGGTAGGTGTGTGCTCCGTTGAACGCGGTCATAAGTTGCCGCCGGTCCGTAGGGTGGGCCAACGCCAGGGTAGCCAGGTTCAGACCAGCCACCCAGCCCTCTGTGTGCTTGACGAGCGTTTGCATTTCGTAGTAGGACAAATGACGGTCTGGCGTGTGGCGCCATAGAAATTCAATGCCTTCTTCCAGTGTGAAACGCAGATCGTCAGTTTCTAGCTCTGCGACCAACCCCTTCGCCCGGAGTTGGCCGAGCACCAGAGGTGGCCTGGTGCGGCTGGAAATGACCAGTTGAAGGGCCAGCGGCAAATGTTCCAGCAGGGTTTGAAGCGCCGCATGTATATCCGGGTGGCGGATGTGATGGTAGTCGTCCAGCACGAGGCCGAAGCGCTGCAACGCTCCGGGCGCATCGGTGGCACAGACGATGGCATTCGCCAGCTCGACGACAAGCTGAGGAAGGTGGGAAGGCGAGGCCGGGCGAAGCTGCCTGAGCCAGGTCTGGCTCAGATCGGGATTGATGGCCCGCAAGGCCATCCCCAACGTGAACCAGAAACGGGTGGGTTGATCGTCCTCCACATCCAGGGAGACCCACGCTACGGGGAAGCCGCACGTTTGCCGCCACTCATTGAGCAGCGTGCTTTTGCCAAAACCACTGGGGGCGTAGATCAGCGTTACGGGCGCTTTGATTCGTCGGACAAGCCGCGCTCGCTCAATGAGCTTTTCCGGCAAAGCAGGCGGCTCGAATTTGGTCAGGGGCAGCACGGAGAATGCCTCGCCGCCAACGGCCAATTCGCCAGGGTAATCGGGCAGGCCGATCAGCGCCGTCATCGGTAGTTCTGACCTGGGCTTACCCGCCAGCCGCATTGCCGGAACGCGCCCGGCAAGCTGCGAAGCAACTTGTGCGAGGCGCTCTGGCGTCAGGCTCTCCGATTTGCCCAGGTACGCCTTGTAGAGATGCCCGTTGCGCCGCCGGTAAGCATACCAGTAGGCAATGCCGCGCCGCGTTTCACGCTGTGCGGAGAAGTGCCCCATGTCCCCTATGAAAGTAAAGCACTCGTTGTCGGCCAGCCAGGCCAGCCATTCGTGCGACCCGACCCGAAGGTGACTGGCCGCGTCCGAACCGCTGTGCAACAGCAGGCCATCTCTGACGGTAGGTTTGGCAGACTTTCGCATCGAGTACTCCCTGGCTGATCCTGTCAAGTTACCCAACGGCGTCGATCATACCACGTTGGGTAACTTTGGGGATCGAGCCATCCACCGGAGTGCGCTTTTTCGGCATGTCCTCGGCGATCCTCATCGGCGCAGAATCCACCCTACGTCTGATTCACGCCGGGGAAAATCTGATATACTCTATGTAAAGGTTTGTTCTTTGAACTACTACAATCCGCGCCCATCAATACATTACACAGCATGACACTGAGTTTCCGCTTCCAACCAGCAGACATGAGTGTTAAACAACCCTTGACGTCAGGATCAGTAGGAGGTAGGTAAAGTTTCTCGAGACACTGGTTGATTCCTCGCACGGTTAAGAGGGGTTCGCCCCTCCCACTTTGTCGAAATAAATTAAGGAGAATTAGACATGTCGAAACGTCTGTTGATGGTTGTCAGCCTGCTGCTCATTCTGAGCATGGCCCTGGGTACGAACACCCGTACTACAGCCCAGGCCCCCGCCCAACTCCCGCGCAATGAAACACTTTACGTCGCCGGTTTTCAGTGGCAGTCACCGGGTAACTGGAATCCACTGAACAACAACCCGGATTGGCCGAACCGGGGCAACTCGACGGCCCTCTGGGAAGCCCTGTTTGCCTGGAACCAGATCACCGGCAACCTTGACCCGGCCCTCGCCAAGGAACTAAAGGTTGTTGATCAGACCACCATGCAAGTCACCTTGCAGGATGGCACGAAATGGCAGGACGGCCAGCCCCTCACCACCGATGACGTCATCTACACCTACAACCTGGCAAAGACAAACAGCGACATTTACTACAACACTCTCTTTGATTACATCACCGAGATCAAAGCAACCGGTGATCGCACGCTGGAAATCAAGCTGAACCCGAAGCAACTCAATCCGGGGATTGTCAAAGATTACCTCTGGACGATCTACATTCTCCCCAAGCACATCTGGGCAGACCGTGAAAAGAGTGGCAAGCTCTCGGCGTTCGTAGACACCAAGCCGGTTGGCTCCGGGCCATACAAGCTCCTGGACTTCTCGCCTGAGCGCATCGTCCTGCAGCGCGACGACAACTATTGGGGCAAGGCAATCTGGGGCCTGCCCGCGCCGAAGTACATCGTCCATCCCATTTTCAAGACCAACGATGTGGGCAACCTGGCCTTCCAGAATGGCGAAGTTGACCTGATGCAGCAGTTCACGCCCCAGATCTGGAAGATGTGGGAAGACGCCAAAGCCCCCGTGGGGACGTGGTTCAACAAAGAACCCTACTACGTGCCCGGTTCCATCCCGATGCTCATCGTCAACGTCCACAAGAAGGGGCTGGACAACCCACTGGTGCGCCGCGCGCTGGCCTACGCGATCAACTACCCGCTGATCGCACAGACCGCCATGTCCAGGTACTCGATCCCGGCATACTCAAGCCTGATTATCCCCGAGGGCGGCGAGAAGAAGTTTTTCAACGCCGACCAGGTCAAGGCGTCGGGGTGGAGTTATGACCCTGCCAAAGCCAAAGACATCCTGGAGAACCAGCTCAAGGCCAAGAAGGGCAGCGATGGTATCTACGTGCTGCCGGATGGCACTCGCCTCGGCCCGTGGACGGCCCGGACCCCCAACGGCTGGACTGACTGGCAGACGGCTATCAACATCGTTGTTCAGAACGCGAAGGCGGCTGGCATCGAACTTAAGGAAGACTACCCCGATGCGCCCGTCGTCACCACCAAGATTCAAAATGGCGATTTTGACCTGAACCTGTGGTACATCGCTGGTGTGGGGCCTGCCTCTCCCTGGTTACGCTTCCGTGACATGCTCGACAACCGGGGCGTGCCGGACTTCGGCAAGACCACCTTCTGGGACTTTGGCCGCTTCTCTAACCCCGACGTTCCCGACCTGCTGGACAAAGCGGCGGCAGCACCAGATGATGCGACAGCCAAGCAGTACTACGACAAGCTGGACAAAATCTTCATGGATAACGTGCCGGGCATCCCGCTGATGTATCGTCCACTGCACTTCTACGAATTCAACCAGAAGTACTGGACGGGCTTCCCCACCGCCGAGAATCCCTGGGCGCCGCCGCAGTTCCATGGTGCGGGTATCCAGATTCTGTATAAGATCAAACCCGTTGCACCGTGAGTAAGGAACGATAGGGCAGTAGCACGAGCGGGTTGAGAAACGAAGTACGGACGGTGAGCAGCCCCTGCGCGGTCTGCTCACCTGTCAATTGGGAAGCACTGAGATGAGCAAGTTTCAAAGATACTTATTGGGCAAAGTTAGCTGGTTTCTGATTGCGTTCGCCGTTGCGCTGCTCTTCAACTTCCTGCTGATCAGACTGATCCCAGGCAACCCGGTAGACATGATGGTCGCCCGCATGTCCAGTTCGGGAACGGCCACCGGCGAGGCGATGCAGAAGATGTACGCCGCCTACATGGCCGAGTTCGGCCTGGACAAACCGATCTATATCCAGTTCCTCATTTATCTGAGGAATCTGGCAAAGGGCGACCTGGGCGCCTCCTTCAACCAGTACCCGACCCCCGTCCTGACTCTGATTATGCAAGCGCTTCCCTGGACAATCGCGCTCCAACTGCCGGCCATCCTGATCGGCTGGTTTGTGGGTAATTCGCTGGGGGTGCTGTCCGCTTATAAGAAAGGCTGGCTGGATCGGGGCATCTTTCCCGTCGCGCTGTTCATTTCCAGTATGCCTTATTACTGTCTGTCTATCATTCTGCTTTATCTGTTTGCCGTCGTCTGGAAAATCTTCCCGGCCAGCGGCGGTTACGGTTACGATCTGCAACCGTCCCTGAGTTGGGCCTTCATTCAAAGTGCGCTGCAACACTATGCGTTGCCATTCGCTTCGCTGACGCTGATCTTCATCGGCGGGCAGGCCATCGGGATGCGTGCGATGTCCATCTACGAGCTGGATGCGGACTACGTGCGCTTCTCGCGCAGCCTGGGTGTGAAGGATGACCGGATTATCGGTTACATCTTCCGCAACGGCATGTTGCCACAGGTCACGGGCCTGGCACTCTCTATCGGCACGATGGTCAGCGGCGCGCTCATCACCGAAATCGTTTTTTCGTACCCTGGGATCGGTACGCTGCTGTTCCGCTCGATCCGCACCGAGGACTATACCGTTGTCCAGGGGATCACCCTGCTGATCATGATTGCGGTTTTGCTGGCAAATTTCCTGGTAGACATCGCCTACGGTTTTATTGATCCGCGTATTCGAGCTTCGGCGGCTGGGGAAAGGTAAGGGACTGGGATGGCAACGATTACCCAAACACGCACTCGGCAGATTGTAAGCCCGTCGTTCCTGGCGGGTTTCAGAGATTTCTCCGCCGGGGGGGTATTCAACCGGCGCTTTGTCTTCAGCGTCATCGTGTTCCTGGTGATCGCGGCTTTTGGCTTTCTGGGGCCAGTCCTTTTGGACCGCAGCGATCCCCTGATTACAGTCGGCGGTCTGTATGACCCGCCCTCATCGACGGCCTGGCTGGGTACGGATAACTTTGGACGCGATGTCTTCACTCAGTTGATGCACGGCACACGCACTTCGCTCATTATCGGCCTGATTGCGGGCACAGTCGCCACCCTGATCGGTCTGGTCATCGGCACAGTGGCTGGCTACGTCGGCGGCGTGGTCGAGGAACTGCTCATGGCCTTCACCAACGTGATCATCACCATCCCCTCCATTGTCATCCTGATCTTGCTGTCCATCGCCATCAACTCCCGTTCCATCGAAGCGATGGGCTTCATCATCGGGGTGACAAGCTGGCCCTGGACGGCGCGGGCGGTGCGCGCCCAGGCCAGCAGTCTGCGCACGCGCGAGTACGTGGACATCGCCCGGCTGTCCGGCGCGGGAACCCTGTCGTTGATCGTGTCGGAGATTATCCCTTTCATGCTCACCTATGTGGTGATGGCCTTCGTCCTGCAACTGAGCAGCGGCATTTTGCAGGAAGCAGCGCTGAGTATGCTGGGTCTGGGGCCGAGCAATAACGTGTCGTTGGGCATCATGTTGCAGTGGTCACTGCTCTGGGAATCGGTGCGGACGGGGGCCTGGTGGGCCTTCGTGCCGCCGACGTTGCTCCTGACCCTGATTGCGTTCTCGCTGCTGCTGCTCCAATCAAGCATTGACGAAATATTCAACCCGCGCCTCAGAAGGGCCTGATCAGGTGACGTTCGGAACCCCACCCCTCGCTGCGAAGCAGCGAGGGAAATACCCGGATAAAGCGCCCGCTGCTTCCCCTCTGCGCATTCGGAGAGGGGCAAGTCGAGTTATTGGAAAATTATTGAGCAACCAGGATATTGGGTAGATGCGCATAAAAGATGTTTACGCCGTTTATGCTGTCGGGGCTGGCCCGGTGGTAAAAGCGGTTGACGGCGTGTCGCTGTCCGTTGCTGAAGGCGAGGTACTTGGCATCGCCGGTGAGTCGGGCTGCGGCAAATCCACGCTGGCTGCGGTCATCTCACTGACTGCGCGCCCTCCGCTGTACATCAAGGGTGGAGAGATCGAACTGGATGGCCGCGTGATCCAGTTATCCGAGCAAACCAAAGCCTCCCCCGACTGGCACGGGCGAATGGTCGCGCTGCTACCCCAACGTGCCCTGAATTCCCTGAACCCGACGGCCCGCATCCGGGATTTCGTGGTGGACGTGATGCAGGCCCACAATGCTGCGCTACCCCGCCAGGAAGTGATTGCGCGGGCGCGCGAACGGCTGGAACAATTGTCGCTGCCGGCCTGGGCTTTGGACAGCTACCCGCACCAGTTGAGCGGAGGAATGCGCCAGCGGGTTGTCGCTGCCGTTTCGACGCTGCTCGACCCCAAAGTGCTGATCGCGGACGAGCCGACTTCGGCCCTGGATGTGTCGTCGCAGAAACAGTTGGTGACGCTGCTCAAGGCCCTGCTGGAGCGGAAGTTTATTTCGCGCATCATCTTCATCACCCACGACATCCCTGTGTTGAGCAACATCGCTGACCGGATTGCCGTCATGTACGCCGGGAAGGTCGTTGAGGTGGGCGAAACGGAACAGATCGTCAAAGCCCCTCAACATCCTTACACGAGCGCTCTGATCAAAGCGACCCTCGACCCGGAGCCAGCCGTGCGCCAGCAGCGGATCGAAGGCATTCCCGGCGCGCCGCCCGACCTGCGCCGCCCGCCGAGCGGCTGCCGGTTCCACCCGCGCTGCCCATTGGTCATGGAGCACTGCACACGGGATGAACCGCCGGTGGTCGGCACGCCGGATCGCTTTGCGGCGTGCTGGTGGGTGGCCGAACATTCGCTGGACGAAGAGGTCCTGGGAGGCACACGATGAGCGTTGCACAAGCACCGGTTCCGCTCCTGGAAGTGATCGATCTCTCGCGGACGTTTGGCAGCGGAGCCAACATGGTACGGGCCGTCGATCATGTATCGTTCACCGTGCAGCCCGGCGAGATCGTCGCCATCGTGGGCGAGAGTGGCAGCGGCAAGACGACACTGGGCAGGCTGCTGCTGCGCCTGCTCGACCCCACTTCGGGTCAAATCCGCCTGCATGGGCGAGATGTGACCACACTGCGCGGGCACAACGAACTGAAAGGTTACTGGCAAAAGGTACAGGCTGTTTTCCAGGACCCGTTTGCGGCCTTCAACCAGTTCTACACAGTCGGCCACGTGCTGGGTAAGGCGTTGAACGTGCTCGATAAGCCTCCATCTCGGGCGGAACGACTGCAACGTACTGAGGCAGCGCTCAGAGAAGTGGGGCTGGACCCGGCGGACGTGATGAACAAGTGGCCGCACCAGCTTTCCGGCGGACAGGTGCAGCGCGTCATGATCGCCCGCGCTCTGATCGTGGGGCCGGAACTGCTTATCGCCGACGAATCGACGAGCATGTGTGACGCCTCGCTGCGGGTGACGGTGCTCAATCTGCTGCTTGACCTGCGCAAGAACCATAACATGAGCATCCTCTTCATCACGCACGACCTGGGTCAGGCCTATTACGTGAGCGACCGTGTGCTGGTGATGTATCGTGGTCAGTTGGTCGAGCAGGGGCCAGTTGAGCACGTGCTGCTCCATCCGCAGCACGACTACACCAAACGACTGATGTCGGACGTGCCGTTGTTGAGGGGCCGCGAGGGTATTACAGCGGAGCCGAATTAGCGATTCGGGTTCTAGGCAAGTTACCTTTGTTCCACAGATTTTATCTCACCTCCTGACCCTCTCTCCGCATGCGGAGAGAGGAACCGATGGGCAATTTGCCCATTGCTGAACTCTCCTCTCAGGGCAAGGAGGGATGCGGCGCGAGGTGACTTGCGGGCTGGCTCCCGGTTCTACCGAGTTCAGGAAACGATCTATGCAGATTCAATCTTTGAGTGGCAGTTGGCAGTTCCGGCGGGCAGGTACAGACAACTGGCTGCCTGCCAGCGTACCGGGCAGTGTGCATACTGATCTGCGCGCAGGGGATTGCATCCCCGACCCCTTTGTGGGAGATAACGAGCAGCGTGTTCAGTGGGTGGCTGAGGCCGATTGGGAATATCGAAAAACGTTCAGCGTTGAGCCTGCATTGCTGGCCGAGGAGCGGCTGTGGCTCGTCTGTGACGGGCTGGATACCTTGGCTACGCTGACCTTGAACGGCCACCTGTTAGGCAATACCGACAATATGTTTCGGCAGTATCGATGGGATGTGAGGTCCCTCCTCAACAGCGCCGATCTGTCCGGTCAGTCGATGGGCAACGAACTGGTGATCGCTTTCGCTTCCCCTGTGCGGTTCGTCGCTCAGAAACAGGCTGTGCGTGCCCTGCCCGGCGTCCCTCAGGCTATTCCCGGCGGCTCCTATTTGCGCAAAGCGCCGTGCCAGTTCGGCTGGGATTGGGGACCGCAGTTGCCGCCGATTGGTATCTGGAAGGACATCCGCCTTGAGGCGTACAGCCGCGCACGCCTGGATGAAGTCCACCTGCGGCAGATTCACAGCGCCGGTCAGGTCACGGTGGAGGCGCGCATTGTGGTCGAGCGATGGCACGAAGCGCCGCTGGTGGCCGAGCTACACGTCACTGCGCCCGATGGCAATGTGCTGCAAGGCCAGGCAGCCGTCCTGGACGGCCAGGCGCTGATTCGCATCCCCATTATGCAGCCGCAATTGTGGTGGCCCAACGGCTACGGCCCGCAGCCTCTCTACCAGGTGGATGTAGCGGTACGCGAGAATGAAAGGCTGCTCGACCAGCGGACTTACCAGCTCGGGCTGCGCACCCTCCAGTTGCGCCAGCAGGATGACCCCTGGGGGCGCTCATTCGTCTTTGTGGTCAATGGTGTGCCCATCTTTGCCAAAGGTTCAAACTGGATCCCGGCTGATTCGTTCCCCACGCGCATCACTGACCAGCACCTGGAAAGGCTGATCGGGGCCGCTGCCGAAACGCACCAGAACATGCTGCGCGTGTGGGGCGGCGGCTTCTACGAGGAGGAGCGTTTCTACGATCTGTGTGATCGATACGGCATTCTGGTCTGGCAGGATTTGATCTTCTCGTGCAGCATCTATCCGCTGGACGACCCGGCTTTTCTGGAAAACGTGCGCGTCGAGGTCAGGCAGAACCTCCAGCGGCTGCGCCACCGGGCGAGCCTGGCGCTGTGGTGCGGCAACAACGAGATGGAGTGGGGGTGGGTCGATTGGGGCTGGAACCGCCCCGAGCTGCAAGACCTGAAAGCGGCCTACGACCTGTTCTTCCACCACACGCTGCCGGCCTGGTGTGCCGAGGACGATCCGGATCACGCTTACTGGCCGAGTTCCCCCTCGTCGGGGACGCCTTTTGAGACCCCCAACAGCCAGCGCCAGGGCGATGCCCACTACTGGGAAGTGTGGCATGGCCGCAAACCCTTTACGGCCTACCGCGACCAGTACCCGCGTTTCATGAGCGAGTTCGGCTTCCAGGCGCTGCCGCCCCTGGCAACCATCCGCGAGTTCGCGGACGAGCCAGACTGGAACATGACTTCCTACATCATGGAGCAGCACCAGAAGAATGCCAGCGGCAACGCGCTGATGGTCGGCCAGATGCTCGACACCTTCCGCCTGCCCAAAGATTTTCCTTCGCTGGTGTACCTGAGCATGGTTCTCCAGGCAGAGGGTATCCGCTACGGCGTGGAGCACTGGCGACGCCACATGGAGCGCGTAGCGGGCACGTTGTACTGGCAGCTCAACGATTGCTGGCCTGTCGCGTCCTGGTCGAGCCTGGATTACTTCGGGCGCTGGAAGGCGCTGCATTACGCTGCGCGGCGTTTCTATGCGCCCGTGCTGCTGTCGATTGAGGATCGGCCACCGGAGATGAAACTCCACGTCACGAACGATCTGCGCGAAGTCTGGAAGGGAACGATCCGCTGGTCGCTCGAAACGCTGCGCGGCGAAGTGCTGACGGCAGGTCAGGAGGAAGTGCAGGCCGCCGCGCTGGCTTCGACGCCGGTGCGCAGCCTGAACTTCGCCAGCCAGGTTACCCCGGACAACCGCCGGGAACTCGTTTTTGTGGCGGAGTTGTGGCAACGGGACCAGCGAGTTGGGCTGCAAGTGGCGACCTTTGTGCCCACCAAACACCTCGCGCTGGCGGAGCCAGTGGTGACGACAACGCTACGCACCGAGCAAGGTCAGCTCGTGGTGGACCTGGCCGCGCAGTCCCTGGCGCGGTTTGTAGAACTGTCCCTGGAAGGCGAGGATGTGATTTTTAGCGACAACTATTTTGATTTACCGGCTGGCCGGGTGGTGACAGTCAGCTGCCCGCTGCCGTCGGGGTGGACACAGACGCAGGCCAGCGCTGCCCTCAAGACCCGCTCGGTCTACGACTCCTTTGCGAGCCGGACGCAGCCTGATCGCTGCCTGGTGTCTTCGTAGGCGGTTCATTTACCCGAATATCCCATCGTCCGAATTGCATCGAGCGGCGAGTCACGCCTGCTCAGAGTGAATCATGCCTGCCGCCGATGTATGTGAGAAACTGAAAGGAACTCACAATGCCTGACATTCAATCGATTATGGCGCAGATGACGCTCGAAGAGAAAGCGGCCCTGTGTACAGGGGCAAGCGCCTGGACGACACAGCCCGTCGAACGGCTGGGCGTGCCGCAAATGGTCGTCTCCGACGGCCCGCACGGCGTTCGGCGTGTGCCCGACGTGCATTCGCTGTCCCAACCAAGTCTGCCCGCCACGTGCTTCCCCACCGCCTCCCTGCTGGCTTCGACCTGGGATACCGACCTGCTGTGTGAGGTCGGGCAGGCGGTGGCTGAAGAATGTATTGCGCTGAACGTGGACGTGGTGCTTGGCCCCAGCAACAACATGAAGCGCACGCCGCTATGTGGTCGCAACTTTGAATACTACTCAGAAGACCCGTACCTGTCCGGGGAACTGGCTGCCAGTTTTATCAACGGCGTGCAGGGCAAGGGGGTCGGCACTTCGCTCAAGCACTTTGCCGCCAACAACCAGGAATTCCAGCGGCTGACCATCAGCGCCCAGGTGGACGAGCGCACCCTGCGCGAAATTTACCTGCCTGCCTTTGAAACGGCGCTCAAGAAGGCACAGCCCTGGACGGTCATGTGCGCCTACAACAAGATCAACGGGGTTTACTGTTCCGAAAACCACGAGCTATTGGTTGACATTCTCAAGAACGAATGGGGCTTTGAAGGGCTGGTCGTCTCCGATTGGGGCGCTGTCCATGACCGGGTAGCATCCTTGCGAGGCGGGCTAGACCTGGAAATGCCCGGCCCGCGCGATCAACGGGTGAAAGCCGTCGTCGAGGCGGTGCGCAGCGGCAAGCTGGACGAAGCGGTTTTGAACGAGGCAGTGCACCGGATTCTGCGCATTGTCTTCAAGGCGGCTGAGACGCCGAAGGGTGGCACGTTTGACGTGGCCGCTCATCATGCGCTGGCCCGCAGGGTCGCGGCGGAAGGCATGGTCTTGCTCAAGAACAATGGTATTCTACCTCTGCAAAATCCCAACCACATCGCCGTGATCGGGCGCTCGGCGCAAGTCCCACATTTCCAGGGTGGCGGCAGTTCGCACATCAACCCCACGCAGGTGGACGTGCCCTTCGTCGAGTTGCAGAAACTGGCCGGGAATGCCGAACTGACCTACGCCGAAGGCTACCCCGCCGACAACAGTTTCCAGCAGACACTCATCGACGAAGCGACCACAGTTGCCCAGGCTGCGGACGTGGCGATCCTCTTTATCGCTCTGCCCACCTTCAAAGAGTCGGAAGGCTATGACCGCGCCGACCTGGATCTGACCCCGCAGCAGGTCGCGCTGATCAAGGCTGTGACGGCGGTGCAGCCCCGGACGGTAGTCGTGCTCAATAACGGCTCCGCCGTAACGATGAACGAGTGGCTGGACGGCACGGCTGCCGTCCTGGAAGCCTGGATGATGGGGCAGGCCGGCGGCGGCGCCATCGCCGACGTGCTGTTCGGGAAAGTCAATCCGTCCGGCAAGCTGGCCGAAACCTTCCCGCTCAAACTGGCCCACACCCCTGCATATCTGAACTACCCTGGCGAAAACGGCGAAGTGCGCTATGGCGAGGGCGTGTTCATCGGCTACCGCTACTACGACGCCAAAGAGATGCCCGTGCTGTTCCCCTTCGGCTACGGCGGCAGCTACACGACCTTTGCCTACAGTTCACCCAGGGTTTCGGCCCGAACCTTCAAGGACGTGGATGGCCTGACCGTTTCGGTAGACGTGACCAACACGGGCAAGGTGGCCGGCAAGGAAACTGTTCAGGTTTACGTCCATGATCGCCACTCCCGGCTGGCGCGCCCGCCGAAGGAACTTAAAGGCTTTGCAAAGGTCGCGCTCCAACCGGGGGAAACCAAAACAGTCACGGTGCGCCTGGATTTCCGCGCCTTCGCTTACTATCATCCTGCTTACCACCAGTGGATCACCGAGGACGGTGAGTTCGACATCCTGATCGGCGCGTCGTCCGCCGATATTCGATGTACCGAAACCGTCACCTTGCAATCCACCGTGAAGCTGCCTTGCGTCCTGCACCGCGAATCGACCATCCGCGACTGGCTGGATTACGCACCGGCCAGGCCGGTCTTTGACCCGGTATTTCAGCAGTTAAAGGCACGGATGGCGGCGGACTTTGGCGGCGGGGATGAGCAGGGCGGCGTGATCGGCATGGATACGCTCGGCTTCATGATGGATATGCCCCTGCTGGGCCTGCTGCAATTCCAGGAGGCGGCTCTGCCCATGCCCGCCGATGCCATCGTCGATGGCCTGCTCGCCCAGGTGCGCAGCCTGACCTGATGTTCCCCCCCGACGGCCAGACTGTGGATTGTGCTTTCAGGCAGACTTACCAGCGCGGAAACGATGAAGCAGTCAGCGAGAGCCGAAGATGGAGCTATTGTAGCGGATGAGCCTCGTTCACTGACAATCCAGCCAGTCAACGTTGAGCTTGCGAAGGCGCGCGTCCTCTGGCTGGTACAACGCCACAAGAAAGGATGGAAAGCGTGAAAGACACCATCGGCAAGGTCGGTCAGAGAGCGAAAATCGCTGCCGGTCTCTTCTGGGCCGATTATTCAGTGCTGGGCGCACAGGTCAAAGACCTGGAAGCGGCGGGTGTGGACTGGCTCCACATCGAAGTCCGGGACGGCAAGTACATGGACTTCGGAATGCCACGCGGCGGCTTCGACATCATTGAGGGGGTACGCAAAAGCAGCAGCCTGGAGATCGAGGCCCAGCTCCAGATGGTGCGTCCGACCTTTGACACCTTCAACCAACTGGCCGACCTGGGCGTGAATCTGATCAGCCTGCCGATTGAAACCACCGGCGAGATGATTTTCCAGGACATCACGTACATCAAGGAGAAACTGGGGTTGAAGGTCGGCGTCTGGGCCTGGCAGGGCTGCCCGGCCAGCGCTTTTGAGCAGTTCATCCATCCCTATGTCAGCATCGTTGAATACGAATGCCGCGCGCCCTTCTGGGTCAATCCCGGTGCAAGCAAAAGCCCGCACACCATCGACCAGATCGTGATCGAGACCATCAGCCGTCTTCACCAGATGATCGCGGCGGCGGGCATGGAAAGCCGCATCGAGTTGATGGAGGACGGGGGCCTGAACGCCGGGAACGTGGCCGACTTCATCAAAGTGGGTATGACGGTGGGCGAATTTTCGTCGCCGCTGCTCAAGGGGCCGGAGGGCGGCAAGGACGGCAAGCTGATCCCCGGCACGGGGCAAATCGAGGCGGCGGTCAAGAAACTGCGGGCTGTCATGGACGAGGCCAGCCAGCGTTATCGCGGCGAAAATGGGCTGCTCAAGAAGTAGGTTGGCCCGCCCTACAGCAAAGGTCGAGGATTGGCTTTCGCCTCCGCTGCGATCTGGATGGCGGTCTGCTCGGTGATCCAGCCCAGGCCGTGCTGCGCCACGCACCGCGCAGCACGCCGCAGACTTCACGAGTCGTCAGGCACACGATCTTGCAGAAGTTCACGGTAATTCATGTCAAAACATGGGGTGCAGCCGGGCCATCGCCAATAGCTGGGGTAAGGCCGTACCGAGCACGTGCTGAGGTGGCAGCCGTGCGCAGGGCTGGTATAATCGCGCCTCAATCGTCGGCCCATCTGGGACTTCATGAGCGCTTCGAGAACGCCTGCACAGCGATGTCCGATTTGCCGGACGCTTCAGCCGCTTGAAGCTGCGCACTGCCGCATCTGCGGTGCGGCGCTGGACGGCGTGGCCGTCACGGCCCCGGTACAGACCTGGGTGGTGAAGCGCAAAAAGCAGCCCCAACCGTTGCTCGAAGCGCCGCCAACCAGTGCCTGGGATGAGGGCGAAACCGATCTGTACGAGGGATCGCTGCCCCGGCTGCCGATGCAGGGCCTCCTGGTCGTCATCTGTACGTTGGCTGTCATCGGCGGGATTGGCTACTTCGTCGCTACGCAGGTGGCAGGCGGCATCCTCCGTCCCACATCTACGCCAACGCTGACTGCCACTGCCGCCAAAGCCACTGAGGTTCCGACCTCTGGCGCAGGCAGCGATAACACGCCGCCGCCGACCAACACCAAGACTGCCATCGCCGTCGTGCCAACCCTGGCCCTGGCGACGGTGACGCCTGCCCCGCCCACCGCGACCATCACGCCCACGCGCGGGCCGTGTATGCAAAAAGCCAACAAAGGCGACACGGTGTATGGGATGGCCGCCCGCTGCGGTCATCGTGACCTGAGCATTGTGCCCGTCATCCTTGAGTTGAATAATATGAGGGATGCCGGGCAGTTGCAGATCGGTCAGACGCTGATTATCCCCTGGCCGACGCCGACGGGCGGCGCGCCCGCACAATCCGACGCTGTGACAGGGACGCCCGGCGCGGCTGCGCCCGCCGAACCAACCTTGCCCGCCGGGGTGACGTGGTACAAGGTCAAGAAGGGCGACACCGCCGTCAGCGTCGCCTATGCTTTCCACACCGACATGAAGACTCTGCGCGACTTGAACCCGGAGATTCAATTCTCGAACTGCGACTTTGGGCAGCCCGGCGGCGGGCCTGACTGCACCTTAAAACCCATGTTGGGCGAGGGCCAGCGGGTGCGTGTGCCTGCCCCAACGCCGACGCCGACGCTCTCCCCAACCTATACAGGCAGCGAAACGGCCACCCCAACGGCTACGCCCACCTTCAACGCGCCATTCAGCCAGTCGCCAAGCGACAATATGCTGTTTGAGGCGTCGGAACTACCCACGTTGCGCTGGGTGGCGTCGGGGCAGCTTGGCCCCAACGATCTGTACGTCGTAACGGTACGCGACACGACCACAAACGTCGTTCACACAGCGGCCACGCGCGATCTGTCGTTCCAACTGCCCGCCGATTGGCAACCTACTGATGGCAAGCGCCACACCTTCGAGTGGTCGGTGGCGGTTGCCAGCCAGGGCGAGAACGGCACGCCCACTCCGTCGGCCTTCACCACAGAAACACGCACGTTCACGTGGCAGAGCCGCTAGATCACTGCTGACCTGGGAGGATTTCCCCCTATGCCTGACCCTACGCCTGTCTGCCTGCCTGCCCGGATGATGGCACTACGCTGGTCGATACTCGCCTTCCTGCTGACCGGACTGGCGCTGGTCGGCTGCCAATCCAACAACCCGCCCGTCCCGACAGTGATCCCGACCATCACCCGGACGGCCACGCCGACGCCCAGCCCGTCTGGCCCCGTCGCCTCGGCTGCGCCCTCGCCCACACTGCGCCCGATCATCGAGGCCACAGCGCCAGCCGTGACCGCGGCCCCTGTCGGGGATGCACCCACTGCATCGCCGACGGCAGGGCCCAAGTGTTTTCAGGCCAAAGCGGGCGATACCATTCTGAGTCTCTTATACAACGGCGG
The DNA here is from genome assembly GCA_021325095.1 of Chloroflexota bacterium. Lineage (GTDB taxonomy): Bacteria > Chloroflexota > Anaerolineae > Aggregatilineales > UBA2796 > JAJPHV01. The sequence continues at coordinate 18,517 of JAJPHV010000022.1, forward strand.
CTACGGGGTACTCGCGCCGGGCCTGCTGGAAGAATTCCGGCGCATGAACAACATGCCTGCGGGCAGCAACGTCATCACGGCGGGAGAAACCTACTGTGTTCCCAGGCCAACGCCCACGCCCTCACCGCCCGGCCTGGAGGCGACCCAGACCAAACAATGCCTTGAGCTTGGCTGTGGCAATACGACGATTGCCACGACAACTTACACAGTGGTGGAAGGTGACACCATCATCAGCGTGCAGCTCAAGACAGGGGCGACGCTCCGCCAGCTATGCGACCTGAACAGCCCCAGTCCGTTGAACTGTGCGGGCTGCAATATCGACAAACCCATCGGCGAGCAGGGATGCCGCCCTCTGCTCCGGGTGGGCGATGCGCTGAAAGTTCCAGGGCCGACTCCCACGCCGACCATCACGCCCACGCTGACGGGCAGCGAGACGGCCACGCCCACGCCTCCTTACGGCCCGCCCACGCTGGTTGCGCCTATCAACGGTTCCACGCAGGCCGGCCTGATCCAGTTGGTGTGGCTCCCGGTGGGAATCTTGCAGCCCGACGAGCAATATCTTGTGGTACTGACCGACATCACGAGTGGAAAATCCTGGGAATTTGAAACCCAGGCAACTTCCTACCGGCTGCCCATCGAGATGAAACCAACAGACGGCCAGCCACATACGATCAACTGGCGAGTCGGCGTGGCCCGCAAGTCGCCGGAAGGCGCTTATGTCGTGACCGCGCCGATGAGCCTGATCTACACGTTTATCTGGCAGTAGTATCCAGAACCCCGGCCCCTCTCTGCTGGTGGTTCACACGCCGACACTTAGCGGGGATAGTTGAGCCGAATTAACCTCACCCCTGACCCCCTCTCCAACTGGCGAGGGGGCAGTGGCGGGCCAGGACTCCCCTCTCCACCTTGTGGAGAGGGGTCGGGGGTGAGGCCAAATCCCGCAGCGGACAACCAGTTACCTAATCTTGCAGAGCACAGGTCACAGCCCGGTAAGCCGTCGCCAGCGCCACGCCCTCGGCAGTCTCAAAGGGAGGCGGCGCGCCCTCGAGCTGCGGGTGGGCCAGCAGATGCCCGGCCACGTGCAGCCCTTCGGCAACGGGCGTTCCGCCCGCGTTCAACGGCTGCATGTCGTGGTTGGCGCGCACGCCGAAGTGGTGAACCGGGTGGCCGCACGGATCAAGCAGGTTCTCGTTGAACCAGCGGCTTCGATCCGGGTCGTACTGCACGGGGATGTCGAACAGCGGCTCCCAGATGCGCCCACGATCATCGCTGAACAGCCCGCCGCCGTACAATCCGCCCGTCGCCAGGATGATCCGTCTGGCGTAGAAGCGCTGCGGTTTGCCCGCCGCCGCCACTTCGACGCCCACCGCGCGCCCGTTCTCCACCAGCCCGCGCACGACGGGATGTCCGACCTGCACGCGCACACCGCGATCCAGAAAGTAGCGGCGTAGTTTGTTGTACAGGCGCGTGCCAGGCACGGAGGGCGGCAGAGTCGGTATCTCAAAGACGGGAACGCCGAGGCGTTCGCTCAGGTCTTCGGTGGCAATAACCGGGTTTTCCAGGCCAAGCACCGCCGGAAAGCCCACCGACGTTGCGCCGTCCAGATGCGGCTTGACGCGGGCAGCGACCACCGCACGGAAAGCTGCGTCGTCGAAGGCGCGGGCCAGATCGGTGGGCGTGGCGTCCCAGGGACGATCCAGCACAGGCAGGCTGATCGTCGCCGTGTGCGGCCCTGTCAATGCCGGATAATAGTCACGCCAACCCTCAAAGCCGACGAAGAGAGGGGACTTTTGATCTGACCTGGCATACCCCCATGGGACACTGAACGGATGTTGTACCACCCCCAGCGCAGTCAGCACCGCAAAATTCGTCCGAAAATTGGCGTCACTGAGGTAGCCCAGGTTGAGGCCCTTGTCATCCGCCAATTGGTCGAACGCTGCCATCGCGCTTTTGAGGGCGTCAATTCCGGCCAGCGCATAGGGGTGATCAGGGATTTGTTGAGTGAGACGGACGAGCGATTCTTCCAGGCTGCCTGTAGCTGAATCCCACACGCTGATCCAGCCCGGCGTTACGATGAGCGAGCCGATACCCTGCGCGATCAGGCGAACTTTCGCGCCCTTTTCCAGCGCAAACGCCGTAGCTGTTAGCCCGGCCCAACCCGCGCCGACGACGATCAGATCATCCACTTTTTTCACCCTCAAGGTCGGGTACGACGAACAATTCTGCCGCAGTTAGCTTCAAGCCTGGAAAAAGCGCTTCGGCATCGATCACGCCGTCGCCCATGTAGACGCGCACCACGTCGGGCGTATCGGCGCGATACTGGTGAATTTCCTGTTGCTCAGGGTAAAACACCCACACCTGCGCCGTACCTGCTTTCAGGTACAGGCGAATTTTCGCCAGCACCTGGATGGGGTCGTCGTCTGGCGAAAGAATCTCAATCGCCAGGGTTGGCGCGCCGGGGAAAGGCCGCTGAATGTCCCAGTCAGCCGGAATCGCCGCTTTGGCGATAAACGATACGTCAGGGACGAGCGCGCCGCGCAGCCCCTTGCTCTTTTTGAACATCAGGTAGATCAGGCCATCAAAAAAGACTTCGCCGAGCTTGTTAGCTGCAACGAATGGGTCAAGGATACGAAAAATATTCCTGGCAATAAAGTGATGCCGACCACCGACTGGTGCCGTCTCGACGAACTCTCCCTTGATGACTTCGACCCGCGCATCCGGACTCAGCGCCAGCACCTCTTCTTCAGTCACCAGATGTTTGATCTGCCGTTTCTGTGCCGTGACCATCGGTTATGCTCCGTTCGTGCTCTCTTTCGGCGCGAGGCCGAGCGAGCGGCGGTAGATCGACTCGTCGAGCAGCGCCTGCCGCAGTTGGTGGCCCCACAGCAGCGGACGGTTGCCCCGGAAGCGTTCGTCCACAAAGTCGCGCAGCGCGTGGATGGCCGTATCGGCGGGCAAGTCGCACGTTTGCTGCAAAATCCCGGCGGCACGGTAGGCGCAGAACCCGGCCTGGCACGGCCCCATGCCCAATCGCAGGTCGCGCCGTAGATCGTCCAGCTTGACTGTCGGCCCGGCCTCCGCGATGCGCGCCTCAAGCTGAGAGCGCGTCACCAGTTCGCACTCGCAGATCAGCCCGGTATGTGTGGGTGCGTGTTCGAGCGTGTCCAGGCGGTTGGGCAGCGTATGGTAATGGCGCGCGCCAGGCCGCTCGTGCGGCCCCGGCAAGATGGTGGTTGCCGTGACACAGGGCTTATCGACGCCCAACTGCTCGCAGACCGCATCGCAGACGCGCTCGGCCATCAGGCGGTAGGTGGTCAGCTTGCCGCCGACAATCGAATACATGCCTCGCACGCCGTCGCTTGAGTGATCCAGCACCGAAAATGTGCGCTTGACGGCGCGCCCTTCGGCACTGGCGTTGTCCTTCGACGGCGGCTCGTAGAGGGGCCGGACGCCTGCCCAGGCCCGCAGCGCCCGCGCCCGCCGGAAGCCCTGGATCATCAACTCGCCCTCGTCCAGCATCTGCGTCACTTCCTGCGGCGTGATCGTCAGCTCATCGGGACGCGACACAGTGATCGAGGTTGTACCGATCACACACACTGTCCCGACAGGAACCAGGATATCGCCGTCGCCGGGCGGGTGCAGGCGGTTGATGACGGTGTTCACCCAGCGCACGTTCATGGCGATCATGATGCCCTTGCTGTGCCGCATTTTGATGGTCAGCCCGGCCAGCGCACCGATCTCGCCCGCCCAGGGACCAGCCGCGTTGACGATGCAGGCAGCGTGAACGCGCGTCGTCTCGCCCGTGCGCCGATCTTCGAGCAGCGCGCCCGTGACTGCGCCCTGCGAGACTTCGATGGCTGTAACCTTGTGGTAGGTCAGCGCTTGGGCGCCCTGCGCTTGGGCGGCGGAGGTGATCGCGTGGATCAGATCGAAGGAGTCGCACGAGCCATCCGGCACGCGGAAGGCGCGCACAATCGCCGGGGAGAGCGCTGGCTCCGCTTTGCGCGCCTCGGCTACAGGGATTTCCTGGGTGGGAATGCCCGCCGCCGCGCAGCCCTTGATGAAAGGCTCCACGTATTCCGGCGGATCGACGGGCGCGGCCACAAACAGCCCGCCTGTGTCTTCAATCGCGCTCGGCGCAATCCGCCGCAGGATGCGGTTTTCGTCGATGCACTCTTTGGCCGATTCGGGATCGCGGACGGCGTAGCGCCCGCCCGAATGCAGCAGCCCATGATAGCGCCCGGAAGTGCCGGTGCTCAGGTCGTTCATCTCGGCCAGCACCACGCGCACCCCGCGCAGCGCCAGGTCAAGCATCACGCCCGCGCCCGTCGCACCGCCGCCGATGACCAGTACGTCGCAGTCAATGGATCGCGGTGTTGGTTTTGTTTGCGTCATGTGCCCGCCTCGTGAGGACCTTCACCTGTGGGGATTATAGCCTGTCGGCGGGGTGGGGAGTAGGAGAAGCGCCACTGGTGCGTTGTCGAAGCAGTTGTGAGCACGCGAGAGACTGACTTCAATGCCCGAGCGGGCAAAAACAGCGTGATCCTCGGTGCTGGTGTACTGAGAACCTCGGCCAGAAGGGTGCAACTAACAGGCCCACCTGCACAAAGCGTGTGATCCACTTTATCAAAATGGCAGTATGATGGATCAAAGACAGTGAATGGGAGGTGGGCTATGCCATACGCGCATCTGCTCAGGAATGTGTCGTTGTTTGCCCAGATGAACGATGCCGAACTCGATGCCCTCGCCTCTGAACTGTTGCCTCAAACTTTCCACAAAAATCAGATTCTCTTCCAGCAAGGAAGCACGACGAATACGCTTTACATTGTTAAGGCAGGCAAAGTTCAGATTAAAGCGTTCGGGCGCAATCACGAAGTCACCTTTACGTCCATCTACGGCCCCGACCAGTATTTCGGCGAATTTTCACTGCTGGACGGCTTGCCTCGCTCGGCGGAAGCCGTTGCCCTCACCTACAGTGAACTGCTGACGCTGACCCGTCCGGCCTTTTTTCGATTCCTGGAACATCATCCGACTTTTGCGCTGAAACTACTTGTGACGGTGAGTCGCCGGATGCGCTTTGCCGAGGCCGCTGTTGACCATCCTGTGCCAGTTGCCCCGGAAGAGAAGATCGCCCGTATCTTGCTGGAAATGGCCGAGCGGTACGGGGCCGCACGCATCGACCAGGGTATCCGTCTGGGGCTGCGCTTAAGCGCCGATGACCTCGCCAGCCTGTCGGGCGTCACCCGTGATACAGCCAATACCATATTGGCGAATCTCAAAGCGAGCGGCCTGGTCTCATTGGAGCGCTCGCACATTGTCGCCGTTGATCTGCTGCGCCTGCGCGCGATGCTGGCTGCACCAGAAGCCGCCGCTGTTTGAAGCTGGCCGGAAGCTGCGCCATCCATTCAGGATGGCGCGGCGATCCGAATCTGCGTGGTATAGCCCTGCCGTTCGACGGCCAACCAGAGCGGACGCACCAGGTCATATGGACAGTCGCCGTCGATCCGCGAATGAAACAGGATGATCCGCTGATGGGTGCTTTCGTCCAGTTCGGTGTGGTCATAACTCAGGTCAAGGCTGCATCCGGTTCCGACGGCCACGAACCCGACGATCTGACGGGTTGAGAAATCGAAAGACTTTCGCTCGACAGCCCCGCGGCACTGCTTGGAGGCATCGACGGCGTCGTAGAGCTTCGCCAGATCAGCCGGTGAATCAAGCACAAGGGTATGATCGGCCAATGATTGCAGGAAGCTGAAGCACAACCCCGCCAGCACCGAGCCTGCGTCGTCGTAGGGCAGGCCGGGTAGCCGGGCAGGTTGTTCGGTCACTTCGACGGTGGGTATTGATGTTGCGGATGGGGTGGGTGACGGCGCGGGCGTTGGCTGCCTGACCGGGAAGTTGCAGGCCGCTGACGCCAGCGTGCACGCGAACAGGCCCACCGCGAATGCCAGAAAAGATTGCCACAGTGTCCGGCTTCTGAAAGCAAAAAGCATGGCGCTATTTTGACGCGCCATGCTCGGAATCCCAAAGGGTCAGTGGTCGAGGAGCGCGAACCTTCTGCCGCCTACTGGTCGAATGTCCACACCCAACCGGATGGGAAGAGACAGTATGTGACGGTTGTGTTGCCTTCCACATTGAACAGATCGGCCTCGAACGAACCGCGCACCGCTTTGCCCACTTCACTGGTCACGAACTGGCCGTTGAGGTAGACCGTGACCTTGTCCCCGATGGCGATCACGGTGACGGTAGCGACCTGCCTGGGCGTGAACAGGTCGGTATCCTGGAAGAAGTTGATCAGGGCGCGGCTGCCCTGACGCTGGACGAGCGCAATCTTCCTGTCGTTGGTGAGCAGCACGAAGGTGACGTCGCGCGTCCCCGATTTGCGGAAGGTCATGCCGCAACCGCTGGCTTCACCTGCCGTCGTCCAGTTGACCTGGAATTGCAGCACAAAATCTTTGGCCTGGAGCTTGTTGCCAACGGGGATCATCTGCCCCGGCGCTTTGCTGTCCCTGGCATACGTCCCTTGCGGCAACCGGAACAGCAGTTTGCCGCCCTCTGGAACCAGCTTATCAGCCTGCAAACTCTTGACGATCTTGATGGGATCGGCCCCCGTCTGGATTTCTGCCGGGAGCGTCGTGACGGCCAGAGTCATGGTGAATTTGCCGCTGCTGGTTCCCTGCCGCTGGTTGACGCGGGTGGCGACCACGAAGTATTCGCCGTTGGCAGGCAGCGCGACGTTCATCGTCACTTTAGACGTCCCGGCGCGCGCATTGCTGACCTTCAACGGCCCCTGTGCATTTTGATCCGTCGAGGCGATCACAATCGAGGGCACCAGCCCTTCCTCGCCCTCCAGCGTGATCGTCAGCTGGTCGCCCATCGCGCCGTCGTAAGTGTAGACCCAGAAGATCTGGGTATCATCAATCGTCCCCTGGACAGTCGAGCCGTCCTCAATCGGCCCGGCGTCGACGAACGGCGAAGGGGTTGGCGTTGCCGACGGCGGGCGGCGCGTCAGCGTCGGGCGCGGCGTGCGCGTGGCGCGGCGGGTAGGTTCCGCTGTCGCCTGTGCGTTAGCTTCCTGGGTACTGATTGGGGTAGCGGTTGGGCGCGGCGTCCGGGAAGGAAGCGGCGTCGAGGACGGCGCAGCGGTGGCTTCCTCGGTGGCCGCAACGGTGGCCTCGCTGGTGCCTTCCACAGTTGCCGCTTCAGTTACCCCACTAATGGGTGTTGTTTCCAATGCTACGGCGGTTCCGGCCTGGGTCGCGCTTTTTGTCGCAGCCTGTGTGCCAGGGCCTGGCTCCACTTTCAGCGTGTAGGCTCCGCTGGTGCGCCCGCCGGAACTGGTCGCTACAATTGTGTACGTGCCTGCCGCTGTAAAAGTGAATTTGATCTGTGCATCCGAGCCGCCCCCGGAGTCATCGTCTTCGGCCAGCGTCTTGCCAGAAACGTCTTTCAAAAACAGATAAGAATCCAGGCCACCACCACCGCGCATGGTAATGATGACCGAATTGCCAGCTTCAACAGTCAGCGCGTAAAGGGCCTGAGCATTCTGCGGGTCAATCGTTCCTTCCACTGTATCGCCAATGGCAATCAGCTTGCCTTCTTGCTGTGCTTTCGCACCCTGTGCAGCAAAGATTCCAAGAATCACGGCCAGCAGGGCAATCAGCGTTACAATCCATCTCCGTAACGGGTTCCCATAGCTCATTTATTGGTACTCCTGAGTGAACAGCATGGAGCAATCTTAAGCGATCTTGTGCAATCAGCCAAACACGACATTCCGGGACTGAAGGTAGCGCTTCTCAACCGGAAACGCATGTGCCCGTTACAGCTTTAAGCGGACTCTAATCTAGTTACGGCGAGGAAGCATCATGCGGTTTCACCAACTGCTTGAAGCGGTGGGCGCGGACTTGCGCGCTCGCCCGGCGCAGGACACCGACGTAACTGCGCCCATCAGCGAGGACACACGGGAGATACAGGCCGGTGGCCTGTTCGTGGCGCGCAAAGGGTTGAACGCCGATGCCCACGACCTGATCGGTGAGGCGGTGGCGCGCGGCGCGGTGGCCGTCGTCGGCGAGCGCCCACCGGGGCAGGTCAACTGTCCTGTGCCCTATGCGCAGGTGGCGAGCGCGCAGCAGGCGATTGGCCTGCTGTCTGCTGCCTATCATGGCTATCCCTCGCGGCGGCTGACCGTGATCGGCGTGACGGGCACGGACGGCAAAACGACGACCACCAACCTGATCTTCAACATCCTGAAGGGGGCAGGCATCCGCGTCGGGATGATCAGCACCGTCAGCGCGGTGATCGGCGACGAGGACATCCCCACCGGGCTGCACGTCACCACGCCCACCGCGCCCGAAGTCCAGATGTACCTGCGGCGCATGGTGGACGCCGGGCTGACGCACTGCGTGCTGGAAACGACCAGTCACGGGCTGGCGCAGGGGCGGGTCAACGGCGTCGATTACGACGTGGCCGTGCTGACCAACGTCACGCACGAGCACCTGGATTTTCACGGCAGTTTCGAGAGTTACCGCGCGGCGAAAGGGCTGCTCTTCAAGAACCTCGGTGATGCCTATCGCAAGCCGGGTGTGGACAAGAGCGCCGTCGTCAACCTGGACGACGCGAACGCATCGTACTTCCTGGGCTTCCCCGCCGACCAGCACATCACCTACACCTATAAATCGTCCGACGCCGACCTGACCGGGGTGGCGATGATCCCTTCGCCCAAAGGCTCGATCTTTCGCTTTGGCATTCGTGGGCGCGAGACCAGCATCACGGTCAATACGCCGCTGGTCGGCGCGTTCAACATGCAGAACATCCTGGCAGCGGCGGGCGCGGCGGTGGCCCTCCACTGCTCCAACGACGTGATCAAGGCCGGGATCGAGTCGATGCCGCCTGTGCCGGGCCGTATGGAACGCATCGACGAGGGCCAACCCTTTCTGGCAATCGTGGACTTCGCGCACACGCCCAACGCCCTGCGACGCGCGCTGGAAACGGCCCGGCAACTGGTCGCCCCGGAACAGAAAGTGATTGCCGTCTTTGGCAGCGCCGGGTTGCGTGACCGCGAAAAGCGCCGCCTGATGGCCGAGGTCAGCACGGAACTGGCCGATATTACAGTGCTGACGGCGGAAGACCCGCGCACCGAATCGCTGGCCTCGATCTTGCAGACGATGGCCGAGGGCGCAGCGAGCAAGGGCGGTGTCGAGGGGCGGACGTTTTACCGCGTGCCGGATCGCGGCGCGGCGCTGGCCTTTGCCTGTTCGCTGGCCCGCCCCGGCGACCTGGTCATCGCCTGCGGCAAGGGTCACGAGCAAAGCATGTGCTTCGGCACGACAGAGTATCCCTGGGATGATCGGGCAGCGTTGCGGGCGGCGCTGCGCGGCCAGCCGCTGCGCACGCTGCCGACGGCGACGTGAACCTTCAATCCCTTGTGCAGCCAGGACTCCTGCCCTTATAATGGCCTCGTCAGACAAGCGAATCGCCAGAGGTCTATGCGAAATCCGCGTAATGTACTGCTGATCGTCTTACTGATTATCTTGGCCGGGTCTGTTTTGCTGATCTTGCTGCTCCAAGCGAGCACGCCAGGCCAACCCATCGTGCCAGCGACAGTCCGCGCCCAGCAGTTTGACCCGCTGCGGCTCAACACCGGCACGGAGACGCCCACCGAAGACCGGTTTATCACCTGGGCGGCGCAGATGGAAGAAACCGACATGGCCGCGACCAACGCCGTGCAAACCGAAGCTGCAACACCCTGAGCAATCTATGGACTACACCCCCGAACAGGCCGAAGCCATCCTGACCCACGACTGCAACCTGATCGTGACGGCAGGCGCGGGCAGCGGCAAAACGCGCGTCCTGGTGGATCGCTTTGTGGCGCTGCTGGACAGCCACCCCGATTGGCCGCTGCCGTCACTGGTTGCCATTACCTTTACCGAGAAGGCCGCCCGCGAAATGCGTGACCGCGTGCGCCAGGCTATCGAGGAACGGATCGCCGAGGCCACCGAAACCCGACAAGAGGCCGCGATCCAGCACTGGCGCAAGCACCAGGCGGCGTTGGACAGTGCGCGGATCGGCACGATTCACAGCCTGTGTGCAAGCATCCTGCGCGCCAACGCCGCCGAGATCGGGATCGATCCGCGCTTCGAGGTGCTGGACGAGATTGAGGCACGCATTCTACGCAGCGACGCGCTCGATCAGGCGTTGGCGGAACTGGCGGGGCAGCCTGCGGCGCGTCTGCTGGCGGAGTACGGTACGGCTGTCGTGCGGGACGTACTCGACAAGCATATCACCACGCCGGACGATCATTTCCTTGATCGGGACTCGTTTCTCGAGCAATGGCACGCGGCATTCGTAGAAGCGATTTACGCGCTCAACCAGCAGCTTTTCCAGGACGAGGCGTTCGCAGCGGCGCTCCAATGGGAACCGCCCTGCACAGAGGCCAGCGATAAACTGATGCAGAGTTGGGCCGTCGTGCTGTCCCACCGGCTCGACTTCCAGGACGCCGATACGATACCGGCGGCGATGCAGGCCTTCAAGGACAGCATCGATCTGCGAGGCGGCAAGGCGGCGGCCTGGGGCGGCAAGGAAACGCTTGACGAGGCGCGCAGACTGCTCAAACTGATCCGGGAGCGGGCCGAAGCCTATGTCGAAAGGATTGGCGCGTTTGGTGAGGTCGATGAGGCGGCTGCCGAGCGGCTGCCGCTGTGGGGCGAGGCGATCCGGCTGGCCCGCCGCGTCTACCAGCGCCACAAACGCAGCCAGCGCGCGCTCGACTTCGATGATCTGGAAGCGCTGACCCGCGACCTGCTGACCAGACCACACATTGCAGCGCGATACTGCGGCGCGGAGTTCCGGCACATCCTGGTGGACGAGTTCCAGGACACCAACGGTGCGCAGCGGGACATCATCTACGCGCTGGCCGGGCTGGATCGCCCCGGCAGCCTGTTCGTGGTGGGCGACCCCCGGCAGAGCATTTATGCCTTTCGCGGCGCGGACGTCAGCGTCTTTGACGATGTGCGCCGGACGATTCTGGCGCTGGGCGGGCGTGAGATCAGCCTGGACAGGTCGTTCCGCGCCCACGAACGGCTGGTCGGCAGCTTCAACGCGATTTTCGCCGCCTTGCTCACCCAGGGCGAGGGGCCAACACGCGCCTACGAGGTGGCGATGGGCCAGCCCATGATCGCGCACCGGAAGGCGGGGGTAGCGGATTGGCCGGACATCGAGATCATCTACATTAACCGGGACGTGGCGACGGAAAACGCGCGCCACGCGGAGGATTTGCGCACGTGGGAAGCCTGGTCGCTGGTGCAGCGGCTCCGGCAGATGGTCGAGGCGGAGCGCCCGGTCTGGGACAAAGCCACGCAGCAGTACCGCCCTCTGCGCTATGGTGACGTGGCGGTGCTGTTCCAGACGACGATCAGTATGCCGCTGGTCGAGGAAATCTTTAAGGCCGAGGCCATCCCCTACGTGACGGTGGCGGGCCGGGGCTATTACAACCGCCCGGAAGTCTGGGACCTGCTGAATCTGTTGAAGGCGCTGTATAACCCGCTCGACGACCTGTCGCTGGCGGCGGCGCTGCGTTCGCCGCTGTACGGTCTGAGCGACGACGACCTGCTGGCGCTGCGCCTCCAACGGCTGCCCGCCGGGGACGGTAAATACGTGCCGCGCCTGTCACTGTGGGCAGCGCTGACCGATACCATGCGCCCTTATGATCCGCCGCTGCCCGATCCCGAACGGGTGGCGTTTGCCCGTGAGTCGCTGCTCCGGCTGTACGGCATAGCGGGGCGGGTCACGATTGCCGAACTGCTGACGCAGGCTCTGGAAGAAACCGGCTACCTGGCGACATTGAGCGGCCTCTCAGACGGTGCACGCCGCTGCGCCAACGTCGATAAGCTGGTCGAGGTGGCGCGCCGCAGTGGACGGGTCTCGCTCGGCGATTTCACGCTGTACCTGAACGACCTTTCCCGCAGTGAGGCGCGTGAGGGCGAAGCGCCCATCGCCAGCGAAGGCGCGGTGCAACTGATGACGGTGCATGGCAGCAAAGGGCTGGAATTCCCGGTAGTTGCGCTGTTTGACGCTTCGGGAGAAGGCAAAGCGAATGACGAAACCCTGATCGTCGATCCACAGCTTGGCGCGGTGTGCTGCGTAATGGACGAGACGAGCGGTGAAAAGCATAAGCCGTTTGCTTACCGGCTGGCGCAGCGCTACGAGGAAGCGCGGCGTGAGGCCGAACGGACGCGCCTGCTTTATGTGGGTATGACGCGCGCCCAGGATCAGGTCATCGTCAGCGGGCGCAGCAACGGCAAGGGCCGATGGCTGGCCCAGTTGCTCGCGGTACTTGGCCTCTCGCCCGACGAACAGATGGCGGAGGAGCAGCTTTACGAACTGTCCTGGGGCAAATGCCTGGTGCGCGTGCCGCGCCAGCAGCCCGTGACCTACCATGCCTACCAGCGGGCCAGTGCGGGCACTGCCTGGGATGCCCTGGAAGGGCTGCTCGATCAGCCTGCCCCCTCCCAGCCGCAGCCACCGCCTGGCGCTTCGCTGCTGGCTCCTGTGGCGGTGGATCGGGATGCGCCGTCGCGCATGTTAAGCGCTGCCGAGATTGCCCTCCTGGGTGAAGCCAACGCCATTGGCAAGCCCTCCACCTTCCGGCAGCACCTGCTGCGGGCCGCCCCGGCGACCATCCGCAACGTGGCACAAGCCGCAACGCCGCTAGGGGTCTCGCGGCGGATCATCGGCGAGATGGTGCACCAGGCGCTGCGCTGGGGACGGCTGCCCGGCAATACGCCCGACCTGCACGACGTGCTGGATAGCCTGGCCTGGGAACAGGGCATCACCGATCCGCAGGTGATCGATAGGGCCATCCAGGAAGCAGCGGACTTGCTGGCACGCACCGAACGCAGCGACATCATCCAGCAGATTGAGCGCGCCGAACAGGTATACCGCGAATTACCCTTTACGTTGAAACTTGGCGAACGCACGATCAACGGCGTGATCGACGTGCTGTACTTTTCCAAGTATCAGCGCTGGAATGTGGTCGATTTCAAGACGAGCGCGGTCAGCGGTGTTGATGAGGCCGGCGATGAGAGCGCCAGCCTGTGGGAGCGCATCCGTGAACATGCCTCGCGCTATTATGCGCAGATCGGCGTGTACGCGCTGGCCGTGAAGGAGATGACCGGGCAGACGCCGGATACACATCTGCACTACATCCGGTACGTGCGCACCGTTCACGTGGAAGCGGAGACGTGGCAAAGCGTGCTGGCCTCCCTGGACGACGACATCTCGGCGGCCATGAATGCCGAATGAATGCCGAATAACAACGTGGGAGCCAATTTTGAGGGGGTGGCCCTTAATTGCGGAGTCTGCCCTATTGACATGACCCTGTACATTCTGATACCGTGTTGAAAGCGATTGCAAAATATGGACTCTTTTGCTTATGGATACACCCACCCAAACGTGTACCGCCTTTGCCAATCCCGCGAGTGTTGAACAGGCCTCTGCCGATTTGTTAGACAGTCAAAGCGCGCTGGCCCTGGCCGATTTCTTCAAGGCGATGGCCGACCCGACCCGCGTGCGTATGTTATCTGCCCTGGCTCGCACGGAATTGTGCGTCAACGATCTGACTCTGATTTTGAATATGGAACAATCCGCCGTCTCGCACCAGCTTCGGGCGCTGCGCGAATGGCGGTTGGTGCGCTGCCGCAGGCAGGGGCGGCTGGTCTATTACACGCTCGACACGGATCACATGCCGGACTTTTTCATGCGCAGCCTGGATCGGGCACGGCAGCGCACAGGTTAGTGGTTGTGGTGGGTTGTCAAACGGCCAGAGCCGGGGTCTCTGGCCGTAGGCGCGGCTTTAGCGCTAAATCGTGAAGTGGGAAGCCGGGTCAATGACAATAGGTTTGGCCCGGGTCTCGTTGTTGACCTGCTGTGCCCACGCCGCCGCATCTTGCGCAATCACGTCGAAGGTGTTGTAGTGGATCGGGAAGGCCGACTCCGGGCGAATCCACTCGATGGCGCGCAGCGACTCGTCCGGCCCCATCGTGTAGTTATCGCCGATGGGCAGGAACGCCACGTCAATGCCCATATCCCCGATCAGGCTCATGTCGGAGAAGAGCGCCGTATCCCCGGCGAAATATAAGCGTTTGTTGTCCGCCGTCAGCACAATGCCGCACGCCTGCCCGCCATAAGTGCCGTCGGGGAAGGATGAACTGTGGTCGGCCTTGACGAGCTTGACGTGGCCGAAGGGGTGCATGTAGCCGCCGCCCGTGTTCTGCGCGTGCGTGCGCTGGACGCCCTGCTTTTGCAGCCAGGCGTGAATCTCAAACGTCCCGATCACGGTTGCGCCTGTGCGTTTGGCGATGGCAACCGTATCGCCCAGGTGATCGCCATGTGCGTGCGTCAGCAAAATGTAGTCGGCGGGCAGGCTGTCCGGGTTGATCGTTGCCAGCGGGTTGCCGGTCAGAAAGGGATCGATCAGCACCGACACGCCATTAATATCCAGGTGGAAACCGGAATGGCTCAACCAGGTGATCTGGATCGTCATAAGGGTATCTCCGTTCTATATGAAGTTAAGTCACCTTACCGTTAAGGATAAAGCTGCTGTGCCCTGGAACCCAGGTAGACCGCTGGCGAGACAGTTCGTTCAGCAAACTTGAACGCAACGCTGCCAGCGACCTTGCGCCTTGGCCCGGTCTGCTTCTGCCGAGATTGTACCACCTTGCAGGAAACTTGAATCAAAGACTGCATTCTGCCGGATGGACTGGCTGGCCCTCGACGGTTGCAGCAGTCTGCCCAGGCTGTTCTGCGCTATACTCTGGCATAACTATGCTCTCGCACAGAATGAAAAGCCGTGCGCCCGAATACAAGAGACAGAAAGCTACCCTCATGACCATCCCTCAAAAGATGAAAGCCATCGTCAAGGCCGAGCGCGCGCCCGGCCTGACCCTGGTAGAAGACTACCCCGTGCCGCACATCGGTCACGGTGAAGTGCTGATCCGGGTGCGCGCTGGCTCGATCTGTGGGACAGACCTGCACATCTACCACTGGGACGACTGGGCGCAGCACCGCTTGAAACCGCCATTTGTGGTCGGGCACGAGATCGCCGGGGACGTGGTGCAGATTGCGCCCGACGTGGACAGCGTGAAAGTGGGCGACTTTGTATCGCTGGAAAGCCACGTTGTCTGCAATCACTGCTACTACTGCCGGACGGGCCGCGAATACATCTGTGAAAACACCAGGATTCTGGGCGTGGATCGGGATGGCGGCTTTGCGGATTACATCAGCGTTCCGGCGCAGAACGCCTGGAAGAACCCGGCGGGGATGCCGCTGCACATCGCCGTGATCGAGGAGAACCTGGGCAACGCCATCCATGCCGTTATGTCGCAGGACATCTCCGCCAAGTTTGTGCTGGTGACGGGCTGCGGGCCGGTGGGTCTGATGGCGATCAACGTGGCGAAGGCGGCGGGCGCGCGCGCCGTGTTCGCCACCGACATCAGCCGCTACCGGCTGGAGATGGCCCGCGAGATGGGCGCAGATCGGGTGATCGACGCCAGCAGCGAGGATGTGGTTGCCATCGTGCGCGACCTGACCTATCACGAAGGGGTGGACGTGCTGCTGGAAATGTCCGGCGCGCCGTCGGCCATCAACCAGGGTTTTGCAGCGCTCAGGGGTGGTGGCGTGGCCTCGCTGCTGGGCCTTGCGCCGGGGCCGTTCACCTTTGACCTGAACGACAACGTGATCTTCAAGGGCGTGCTGGTGCGGGGCATCGTCGGGCGGCGGCTGTGGGAAACGTGGTATCAGGCGCGTGGGCTGCTGGAAGCGGGTGTTTTGAAGCTCGACCCGATAGTGACCCATGAATTCGCCATGCGCGACTTCGACAAAGCCTACGAGACGTTCATCAGCGGGAAAAGTGGTAAGATCATGCTCATTCCCTGAATGGGATATTCACCTATAGCCCGGAGGCAATGATGGCGAAAAGTTACGACAAAGCACCTGAGATGGTCATTGACCCCAAGAAGAAATACCAGGCCGTGTTCCACACCGAGCGCGGCGATATTACAGTCAACCTGTTCGCGGATCGCGCGCCTGTGACCGTCAACAATTTTGTGTTTCTGGCCCGCGAAGGGTTTTACAACGGGACGACCTTTCACCGCGTCATCAAGAATTTCATGGTGCAGGGCGGCGACCCGACAGGCAGCGGCAGGGGCGGCCCCGGCTACAAGTGGAACGACGAAAAAAGTGCCTTGAGCATTCCCCACGATTCGGCGGGTGTCCTGAGCATGGCGAACGCCGGGCCGAACACCAACGGCAGCCAGTTCTTCATCACGCACGGGCCGACGCCCCACCTGAACGGCAAGCACGCCGTCTTTGGCAAGGTGGCCGACCCGGACAGCCTGAAGGTGCTGATGCAGATTCGGGAGCGCGATCCGCAGTCCGACCCCAGGCCAGGCGACAAGCTGAACAGCGTCGATATTGTCGAGTCGTAACCGACACGTAGCGGGGATAGTTGAGCCGAATTAACCTGACCCCCTCTCCAACTGGCGAGGGGGCAGCGGTGGGCCTGGACACCGCTCTCCACGCTGTGGCTGAGGGGAACCCGGACGTTGTTGAATCCGCTGCGTAGTGTGCGTGTATGCCGCGCCTCGTTCGCCAGAGCCGCAGCGGGGTTCGGGGTTACGCGCTATTTCTTGCGTTTGTCCATCAGCTTTTTGAAAGAGTCTGTACCGGGTTTCATCAGCACCTCGCGGGCACGGCCCCCCTCTTTGAGTGATCCGGCCACGCCCAGTTCGACCAGCATGTCAAGCAGTTGGGCTGCGCGCGGATAACCGATGCCGAGCCGGCGCTGGATGAGCGAGGCGGAGGCTTCGCCTTCCCGCACTACCAGGTCAATGGCGTCTTCGAGCATCGGGTCAACGTCGTTCAGGGATTCACGGCGCGTCAGGCCCATTTCCCAGGGAGCGCTGGCTGGCTCCGCCGGGGCAGGCTGCTGCCGCTGCCAGTCCTTCCAGTACGCCACGACCTGATCGATTTCCGCGTCCGAGACGAAACAGCCCTGCAAGCGCTGCGGGCCAGAGGCATCGGGCGCGAGATACAGCATGTCGCCGCGCCCCATGAGCGACTCGGCGCCCGTCGTGTCCAGGATAACACGCGAATCAACACCCGACGCCACTGCAAAGGAGATGCGGGCCGGGAAGTTAGCCTTGATCAGCCCGGTGATAATGTCCACGCTGGGCCGCTGCGTGGCGACGACCAGGTGAATGCCGACAGCGCGCGCCATCTGAGCCAGGCGGGTCAGGGTGCGCTCCATCTCGTCGAGGCGCGAGAGCATCAGGTCGCCGATCTCGTCGATCAGCAGGACAATGTAGGGCAGCCACTCCGATTCACGCGCCTTGCCGAGCGCCTTGTTGTAGGCTTCGATGTTGCGCGCGGCTTCGGCTTCGAGCAGCTTGTAGCGCCGATCCATTTCGCGGGTCGCCCAGCGCAGCACGCCGATGATCCGCTCCATGTCGGTTTCCACCGCGCCCAGCAGGTGCGGCAGACCGTTGAAACGACTCAGTTCGACCATCTTGGGGTCGAGCATGACCAGCCTGAGGCGCGACGGCAGATTGTTCATGACCAGCGCCACCGCCAGCGCTGTAATGCACACCGATTTGCCCGATCCGGTCGTGCCTGCGATCAGCAGGTGGGGCATCGCCGCCAGATCGACCACGAAGGCCGCGCCGGACACGTCGCGCCCAAGCGGAACAGCCAGCGGGACCTCATACGTCTGGCCGGGATGGTCCGGGTCGCGCTTGATGAAGGCTTTGGCGAAGGCTTCCGACTCCATCACAGGTCGCAGCGCGACTGTACTCGGCTTCTGGTTGGGCACTTCGATGCCCATGTAGCGCTGACCGGGGACGTAGGGCTGAATGCGCAGCCGCTTGGCGGAAAGGGCCAGCGCCAGGTCGTTGCTCAACGACGCGATCTTGTTGACGCGAACGCGCTGCATGACGACCTCGCCCTGGTCGGTGGTCACTTCGCGGAAGGGCTGCACGGCATACTGCGTGACCGTCGGCCCGACACTGACATCGACCACTTCAACGTCAATGTCGAACTCCAACAGCGTGTTCTCGATGATGCGCACGTTGTTGTTGACTTCTTGCTCGGTGGGTTTGTTCAATTCGGTGTCACTGAGCAGCGAGAGAGGCGGCAGTCCTTCTGCGCGTGGAATGGGCTGGCGCACCTCTTTGAAGTCTTCGACGGCAAAGTAGCGAGTGCGCCGTTCGGGAACGGCGGGCGCGGGTTTGGAGGGCTTCGACGACGGTTTCGATCTGGCCCCTTTGGGGGCAGGCGGCTTCACCGGCTCTGAAAGCGCGCGTGTTAATTCCGGCTCGCTTTCGGACTCCGCAGGTTGGGTCAATGGCATGGCGGGCAGATCGGCGCTGGCCGCTGGCGGGGTGGGTGGGGCGAGCGGCCCCGGCAGCGGCGGCGCGGGTGGCACGGTCAGTTCTGCGCTGGCCGGTTCGCGCCGCAGTGGACGAGCCATCGGCGTCGATTTACGCGATGTCATGTCCTTCGCTCGGCCCGCATCGGGGCTGTTTGCTTCGGTGAGCGCAGGTGGCAGCGTGGCGGCCTGATTCCGGACGGCCATTGGCCTACCCGCCGGGGTCAGCCGGGGACGAGGCAGCGGTTCGCGCTTCATCTGTTCGGCCAGGGCCGCCAGACGTTTGCTGGCGCTGTTCAAACCCTGGCGGATGTGCACTCGCCGGATGCCGAAAACCATACACAGCGCGACCACCGCCAGCGTCACAAAGAACACGATGGCAACGCCCGACCCAAACAGCTTGAATACCAGATCGCTCAAGGCCCAGCCGACGTACCCGCCCCCCTGCCCGCTGCGCGCCAGAGCGCGCGGTTCGGGGTCGTGCGGCAGCAGGTGCAGCACCGCCAGAAAGGCCAGATAGGCGATCTCGATCATGAGGATGCGCTGCCAGGGCATCTGGATTCTGACGCCGATGCGGGGGAGGACGATCAATGCACCTGCGCCCACGATCATCAGCGAGAACAGCAGCGCGCCCACGTACCCAAAAAACTGCCGAAGCGTGTCCGACCACATATTGGACAGGGCAGCCGTTGGGGAGGTGTTCAACAGGGCCAGCAGCGACACCATGCCAAAGACCATCAGCAGGATGGCGATGCTCTCGTCTACCCAACCAGGCCGCTCGTTCAACGCCCGCCCGATCTGGTCAGGATCGAGGTTGATGTGGAGAGGAGCAACAGGTTGTTCGTGCGAACCTTTGGCGGTGGTAACAGTCTGGGTGCGTTTTACCAGCCTGACCGGGGTCTGGCTGGTCGTCTTCGGTGTTGTGCCAGGGCGGGCCTTGATCGGCGGGCGGGGGTCGGGCCTGGGGGCTGCCCTGGGATCCGCTTTAGGGATGGAGCGCGGCGCAGGGGTTTTGGGCGTGGCAGGCTTTGGCGCGCCTGGCTTCGCCGCAGGCTTCTTATCTTTAGGGTTGGTTCCGAATCTTGTCTCGGCCATTGTCCAGTTCTCGTTTTACGCTTGCCCCGATGTGCAATTATAGCGCAAATCGAACGTCCGTTCGAGAGTCGCTATTGGGCAAACGAGCCTCCTATCCACCCCCTCCGCGAGCAGGGATAGGTGCTATTGTAAGCCATCGCAGACCTAATGTACAATGCGCAGGAACAAGCCAAAGGAGGGGCAATGGGAAAAGTCTACGAGGCACTGACCGAGGACTTGCAAACGTTCATCCAGGCGCAGCACGTGTTTTTCGTCGCCACTGCGCCGTTGAGTGCCGAAGGCCACATCAATTTATCTCCGAAGGGGCTGGATAGTTTTCGCATCCTGTCACCGAATCGCGTTGCGTACCTCGACCTGACGGGCAGCGGCAACGAAACGTCGGCCCATCTCTACGAGAATAAGAGGATAACTTTGACGATTTGTCGTCAAATGCTTCAATTTTGATGTCGGGGAAATAGCCGCTGATCACCAGTGCCGTGACGCCATCTTCACGCTTCACGAGGGCCGTCACTTTCAGCAGTTCGATTACCTCATGCTTATCCTCAAAAGTGAAGTTTTCCATCCCGTCAGCTATCTTGGCACAGAAGGCCATGATGCTATCCAGGTCTGCCGGATCGGGTATCTCTACTGCGATCTGCGCCTGTAGAGACGCGATTTCGCCATCAAAATCAGCGATCATGCGATCAAGTTCGGCAATGCCCTTGTCGAAAGCATCACGCGCTTTGCTCCCCCGCGCGTACAGACTGACCAAGTGGTCGCGCCGCTCCACCGCTTCTGCACGCTGGCGTAAGGCAATAGCAAGCTGATCACGTTGCACTTTGACCTTGTGTTCGGCCTCAAGGCTCTCATGTTCCAAAGTCTCGATAATCAGCGCCGGATTTTCGAGTACGCTCTTGATCGCTTGCCAGATCGTTTCATCGATAATAGCTGATTTCAGATTGCCCCGGCATAGTGGGGCAGATAGGTCAGCGCTTCGCTGGTGCAAACTTCCGGTGTTGCACACATAAATGCTTCTTGGTGGGTCAAAGCGCAGATCGGTACGTGAAGTCATGATGTACCCGCATTTGTGGCAGCGCAGCCGCCCGCGCATTAGATAGGGATGGCGAGTATTGCGCTTCGCTGTCTTCCGGTTCGATATACGCTTTTGTTGGGCTGCTTCCCACAGATCACGCGGAACAATGGGCGGCACAGCGATGGGTATCCATTCGCTTTTATCGCGCATGAATGGTTCGCCTGGTGCGCGTCGCCTGTGCCGACAATTGTAGTAATGCACGCCAGCATAAATCTCGGCAGTGAGAATGTCCCGGATGACGCTTTCACTCCAAAAGCCATACCCTTTCATTTTGGCCTTGCGTTTTCCCTCTGCGTTGCCGGGCAGCACATCAAACCGGGTTGGAACGCCCATCTGGAACAGACGCCTTGCAATGCGGCCCATGCCCATGTTGCGCCCTGTTCCATCACCATTGACGTACCAGTCATATATCTGGTAGACGATCTTGGCTTCATCCTCGATAATGACATACGCGCCCTTGTGTCCGGCTGGATCGGGCACATATTTGTAACCGTAGCGCGCGAACCTGCCAGGATTGACACTCCCCGCCTTTGCCCGTCCTTTTTTCCCGCGTATCGAGCGCTCGATAATCTTCTCACGTTCGTATTCTGCCACGACTGCCCGGACATTCTTCTGGAGCCGCCCTTCAGCGCTATCAGCGTAGTTGGTGAGAACATACTCGATTTGCACTCCGTAACGGGCAAATTCCTGTTCGATGATGATTTGTTTCGCCATTCCACGCGCCAGCCGATCCAGATCATAGACGATCAGCGTATCGATAGCGCCTGACGCTGCCAATTCGCGGCATTTGTTCAGTTCGGGCCGATCCAGCGCCGTCCCGGTGTGATCCTCGCAGAAATGCGCGATGACATTATGGCCGTGATCGGCGGCATATGCCAGCGCGCTTTCAAGCTGCGTAGGCAGGCTATACCCCTTTGTCTGTTCGTCTTTGCTGACTCTTGCGTAGATTGCGGCTTTCATGATTTATGCTCCTGAAAAGCAACAGACCGCACCTTTGCTATGACCATCTTGTCTAGGGATGGAACAGGCGCAAAGGCGCGGTCTGCTACCGGTCATAGTTAGCCTGTTCGATTCATCCCTAGACACGCTCAGTCTAACCTGCTTCGCATCGTGTGTCAACGTTGACACCTGATAACGGTTATCAGGTCGGTTTCCAGTCATGCCATGCCGGGCCCTTTCTCGAAGGCGTACCTGGCCCGCAATTCCTCATAGGTGATTTCGCGGCCACACGGAACCATTGCGGCCCGGCGCGTGCCTGGCTCAATCCCCGGCACTTTGAAGTTGCAAATCAGTGTGCCAAAGCGATCAATGTGCCAGTGTTTGTTGCCATGTCCAGCTGGGCAATTGGGGAGCCAGGTCGGATGAATGCGCTCGTTCTCATGTCCACACCCCGAGCAGTTCAGCACGAATTTACCCAGCAGCGTCTTTCTTATCGCCCAAGTCGTGCTGCCGCAGTTCTTACACGGTGAAACTCTCTGTCTGGCGATCCGCTCGGCTTGCTCCACCTTAGATCGCTCGTTCCGGTCTTCCCACTCGCGCCTGGCCCGCTCGCGTTCCTGACGCTCATTTTCGGTGGCCAGTCCAGCTTGTAGTCGTTCCTGTTCCTGCCGTTCCAGTTCGGCCAGATAGACCTCAGCGATCCGGGCAGCTTCCGCCTTCTGCTGCATTGCTTCCATCTTCAACCGCCGACGGCGCGCCGCTTGATAGCACGCCCGGCTTTTGCTTGGGTGATATTTCGTAGTCGGCATTGCGGACATAAACCACTTCCCACATGCCTGGCACTTAACCCGGTAACGTTTTCTCCGCATACCCCCCATATATACCCCCATCCCCACCGATTTTGTGCAGAGACATAACACGAGAGATAACATGCAAGATGAAAACAGAACAAAGCACACCGAGACGGCACAACCACCGTCTCGGTGCGTGCTCACTTCTGACGCCGATACGAGCGCTTAGGCCCAGGCTTGCGGCGCTCGCGGCCCAGGCGGATTGAATAACCCCGGTTCACACGCTTCCTGCCCATTGGCCTCACCTCCTTCATCCGAAGATTCGACTGATAACGGTTATCAGTCATTGGCGCTCCGGGCGGCCCAGCGCTCCGTCGCGGCCCAGGCGCTCCGGGCGGCCCAGCGCTCCGTCGCGGCCCAGCGCTCCGGGCGGCCCAGGCGCTCCGCCGCGACGAGAATGCCCCAACTTGGGCAGTGGCTACCGACGCGGGTCACAGGGTCTGGCTCCGCTGTCCGTCCAACCACACCGACTGCACCAATACCTGCACTGTTCACCACCCTGAATATGTGGAGCATCGCCCGGCAGTCGATACGAGTACAGACCAGCCCGATGGCACACGTCACAGCGGCCCTCGTAGCGGATGTCAATCGCCTTCGGTTGCCAGGTCCGTAATCGGAACACGTTGATAGCTGCACGGGTGGGTGTTTCTGGTGGGTCATACTGTATGACCGCCTTCGGCTGCTGGCTCAGTGGTCGGACTTCTCGCTTGTGTTTCTTTGCTTGGCTCATGCTACCTCTAGGGACTCAATGACTCGTGCTGTTCTGGAAAGTGTGAGTCATGCGATCTCGGCCACAGCAAATAGAAAACCAGGGCGATGACTCACATGACTCACATGACTCACACTTTTTTTAATAACTCCGGCCTTTCCCCCCTTCGAGTCATTGAGTCATGTGAGTCATCGGTCAGAAAAACCGCAGGGGAGTGCGGTTTGTGGGACGACTCAATGACTCACATGACTCACACTTTCTTTTCAATAACCCCGGTGTCTGCCGTGACCGCCAGGTAAGGCCCTCGCCTTTCCTCCTGCTTGACGTGGCCCAAACCCATCAAGTCACTCAATACTCTCCCCACCTGACCGTTACTCATGTCCGCCTGGTCAGCGATTTCCGCGCGAGTCAACCCGTATTGGTTGGCTGGCATTTTCAGCAGGTCAAGTACAATTCGTTGCGACCTGGTTAGCGGATCATTCTTGGTCTGCACGACTTTCTCGGATGGCAGAACTACCCGTGAGTCATGCTGGTCATCGACTTGAACTTTGACCAGCCGTAGGTAGCGAGTCTCAAAAGGCGCAACATCCTTCGTTTTCTGACACTCGAAGATGATGCTCTCGTCTTCGCCCGTAATACGGGCGATCACGTCACAGGCTGCGCGTAAGCTGGAATTTCCACGTTCAACCTTGCCGCCTTTATTGGTGTGATGAACAAGCAGGGCCGCACAGTCGAAAGCCTTCTGCATGTCCTTTGTACCCTTGACGAACAAGCCCATGTCCCGCGTGTCATTCTCGTTGCCCGGCAGCATGCAGTGCGCTACGGTATCAACAATGATCAGGGCGGGCTTGAGCGGCGCGACGACTTTCATGAAAGCCTCACGTTCCTTGTCGTCAATCAGGCTGACGATGTTAGCGAAGAAGTACAGTTTAAGGTCTTTGGCGTCTACTTGGTGATGTTTTCGCCAAGCCTGGCTTCTCAGTCTAAGGCCATATTCGCCCTCGGCAGCGATGTAAACTACGGGTACGGCCTGTGCCAGATCGTGAGCCAAGTCGAGAGCCAAAAAAGATTTGCCCACCCCGGATGGGCCGTAGTACATCACCAGCCCTTTTGATGGGATTATTCCCGGCTTGAGCCAGGTCACTTCGGGCAAGCTATCCAGTTCGCCGACGTGCAACAGATACTGACGCAGCTGCTCCGGGCCATCGTCGGGCGTGTCTAGCATTGATTTAGCTAACTGCACTAGCTCCTTGATTTTCTCCTTGTCGCCTGTGACCGCGCCTTGTGCGAGTCCGGATGCGATGCTCAACATGCGCCTTCGTCGGGAATCTGATTCGACGATTCGGGCATAGGTCACAGCGTGGATGTACGTCGGAGTAATATTCATTAGGTAGGCAATGTAGGCCGTGCCGCCCACCGTTTCAAGTTGGCCGCGTGCCCTCAGTTCATCGGTAACTGTGAGATTGTCAACGGCTTCCTTGCGGCGATGCAGATTGAGAATCGCCTCGAATATCCAGCCGTTCTTGACGATGAAAAAGTCTGATGGCTTGAGCCAGGTCAATTCGTCCAGAACATGGCTGCCGCCGATAAGCGCGCTACCCAGAACGGCTTCCTCGGCTTCTACATTGTGTGGCGCGAGTGTATCGTTCATACGCGGCCCTCCCCGCTATCGTCAGGTTTGGGCGTGTAACTTATGGTAAAATGAGACATGTCAGATCCTCTTTTTCTGTCTATTGACGCCTGATGATTCCCCACACCGGGCGTCTCGCTTCGTTTGCAGGACACGATCTGCGCCCTGGTAAGCAGTCCCGCCCAGTCGGAGCCGGACTGCCAGCCAGGAAGCAGATGGGCTGCGTCATACCGCATTGTCCCCCTGGCACTCGCGTTGTTGGCGTTCGTGGTAGCGTCTCAGTGCCAGGGCGTAGATTTTCGCCAGGCGGCTGTTGAAGTCGGGCGGCAGCGGCAGCGGCTCGATGCGTACTTGAGGTTGCTTTTTGATTGATCGGGGAGTAAGATTTGTCACAGCTTTCGTTGCGCCTCCAACGCAATGAGAGTAATCCGCCCGAAACGCTCCCAACGTCTTGGTGCGGGTGAGCGCCCCTAATATCCCCTATCGCGGGCGGCTGATGTCACCAGCCGCATTCGCGTTTACGGGCTACTCTGTGGGGTGCTCCTGATCCAAAAGAACCGCCCAACGGCTTTATTCCCTTCGGATTTGCATCCGAGGTTGGAAAAGTCGTTGGGCGGTTCGCGTTTAGCTAACTGTACCGGCCCGCTATAAGCGACGGCCAGGAGGACTGTGATTTTGACATGGAATGGATATTCGTGCAAATTTTGCTACGGCCTACTCAAAGAGCACTTGCAGGCCCTCCGGCCCGAAAATTTGAGAAGTATCTACCCGATCCAACTTCTGCTGGACGTACCACAACTCATCGCGCAGGCGGTTCAGCTCGCGCATCAGGCCCATAAACCGCTGCTGGCTGCCGTCCGAGAAATCGGCTGCCATTGCATGCAGTGCCAGCAGCTTGCGGGCGTACTTTTCTCTCAGTTCACGTTGCTCGTTCAATAACCGGGTCACTTCAATGTCTGTGTGTGTGTTGTTCATGGTTCACCTCGCTGCGGTGTCTCCAAAGTACAGTTCACAGCCCATCGCTTCCAGGTGGCGAATCACTCGGCGAGCAACGTCAGCCCGACGCTTTGCCTCAAAGCGCTGCCTATACGCCTTCTGGCAGCAGGCGCGGCTGCAATACTTCTTGGTTGCCTGGTTGTTTGTCGCAAAAAACGAGTGCTTGCAGACCGGACATTCACGCAGGTTCACCGTTTGATTCTTGGTGTACCACTGCTTAACAACTCGGTTTCCTTTCGGCTCATCGACGGGATGGCGCTCGCGCCAGGCTTTCCAGCGGCAGTTGGGAGAGCAATATTCAGCAGTTTTGCGGCGGGCATAAAATTTCTCTCCGCAGTGCTGGCAGAAGCGTTTGATTGATGGTGGTTTCATGCCGCACTCTCCTTACCCTGGCGGAGCACCTGGTAATCGTTACCAGGTGAATCTTTGGAAAGCTCCGCCCTCGGTTGTGGTCGGTCTTTGGACAGGGTTATAATCAGGCTAAATGGCACGTTGCATTTACCTACAGATGACCTTCATGTTTTGTGCCTTCAATGGCCCGCCAAACATCCTGCGGCTGTATGGTACAGGGCGCACCATCCTGCCCGACGCGCCGGAATGGGCGGACTTGCTGCCCCGGTTCCCGGCCTACCCCGGCATTCGCCAGATCATCCTGGCTGACATCACGCGCGTCTACACCTCCTGCGGCTATGCCGTGCCCCGCATGGAATACGTCGGAGAGCGCGACACGTGGATCAGATGGGCGGAAACCAAAGGTGAAGAGGCGCTGGTCACGTACCGCCAGGAGAAGAACTCGTACAGCATTGATGCACTGCCGACTCCGTTGGCAGCACGCAGCGCCGATCAGTAAACCAGGGGCACACCTCTGGTGCTGTACCGCAGCCCGGACAGCAAAAAGAGGTGTGCCGTTTAAGGTCAGGTCATCGCCCAGCTAACAGAAAATGCGATTATAATGAGGCTGTACGTACATCCGTCGGAAAGGACATCATGCCCTACAACATCCTGGTCGTCGATGACGACAAAAACACCGCTGTATACCTTGCCGACCTGCTCCGGTTGCTTGGGCACAACGTCAGCGTGGCCTTCGGTCCACGGGGCGCCCTCTACAAGCTCAACAATGGTATGCCCGATATGCTCTTCCTGGACGTAAACATGCCCGGCGTGGATGGGCTGGAGATCTGCCGGTTTTTGCGACGTGACCCGGCAACAGCCAACGTACCGGTTATCATTGTGTCCGCTAACGACGAAAAAGCCCACCAGGACGCGGCTTTTCTGGCGGGGGCCAACTACTATATTGTCAAGCCCGCCATGCTCGATGATCTGGAGAAAGCCATTGCCGAGGTGATGGCCCCTGCAACGCCCTCTGAAAGATCGCTGGGCTGAAATTTACCCTTTTCGCTTTTGTGAAATTCTCCCCCAAATTCAGCCACCGCTGTGATTTCCGGTTACACTACGCTGTATTAATTCTGGTTAGACCTGTAAAACTCTGGAACTTTCAAAAAATCAACCCGCAGCGCTGGAGTCCAATGATGCTAACCATGCTGCTTGAACAGCTCAAAAGCCCCTTGCCCGAACTGCGCATCCAGGCGCTGTGCGCATTGACCATGCTTGAAGAGACCGGTGTCCTGGAAAGGCTCGCCTACCTGAGGAGCGGGGAGACACACCCCGAAGTCCGCGAGGCAATCGCCTGGGCGGAGACGCAAATCCGGCAGGCGCAGGCGCGTGGCTACCGGACAGAGACGGCGATGGCTCAGGCGTTTCGTTCCGGCCTGTACACAGACACTACCGAACAGCAGCGCCTTCTGGCTCAGGTGGGTGGCGAGACAGGCCGGCCTGACAGCCGATCAGTCCCGGCCAGCATACTCCGCGCTTTACGGATGGGCTTCTTCGGCACAGCGCGTGGCACGGCGGCCAGCCGGCGAATCATTAGCAAGGGAGGTGCCCTTCCACCGCGCCCGACGGCCAGCGACGTCAGCCATTGCCTGAGCCGCCTGAATGACCCTGACCCCGCCGCAAGAGCCGTGACCATTGTTCAACTGCAAGCTCTCAATAACCCGGCGGCGCTGGGGGCGCTGGCGCAGCAGTTCGTCAATGATCCCGATCCGGGCGTGCGCTGCCTCGCGCAGCACGCGGGCAAACTGATCTATTTCAGCGCGCTTTACTGGGAAGAACGCGACGCTAAAGAAGCAGCAAGGCGTCGGCGACAGGCTGCCCAGAACGAGGTCGAACTGGCTGAAGCGCAGCGCGTGTCACCAGTGACGGCGCGCACTGCTACATCAGACTCTCGGTAGGGGGCACGTAGCGCGACGCGGCCCGATCCAGGGCTGCTTGCAAGCGCTGCTGGCGAAGGCTGGTGGTCATGTCGCCCCGTGTCCGTTCCAGCACACCGCGCACGTTATCCGTGCGGTGACGGAGGCCACCGCTGATCGCGTCGGGAAAGTCGAATGTGACCAGCGTATCATAAATGGCATCCATCGCCGCCAACAGGCGTTCCGCTTCTTCACTGTGTTCGTGGCGCAGGATGTCGAGGATGTAGCGCCGCAGTTCGGTGGCGGCCTCTGCCAGCCCATTCAGATACGTTGCCTCGTCAATCGCCAGTTCCTGCGGTGTGGGCAGCGCTTCGTCGCGTACCAGCGCATATGTCGCAGCCGCCTCGACATATTCCTTGAACGAATCCTGAGTATAGCCCGCATAGTAGAGATCGGGATAGTCCTCGACACTGTGTTTCATGCCATCGAGCACGCCGCGCGCCGTATCAAGCAACGTCCGGGCGCTGTCCCATTCCTGACGGTGCATAGCACGGATGGCGTTGGCACAGTGCCGCGTCAGGACGCGTGCCATCGTGACCAACTGCTCCCTGGCCTGGTGCTTGGCTTCCAGCACGTTGCGGATGTTCTCGGCGATTTCTTCCAGACGTTCGACCATGAGCGTTTATCCACACATTGAATGGGTGCCAGCATGGCGTCTGGGGCTGGGCTGAGAAAACAGCTTTCACTCGACAGTGACGGACGCCCGGGCTGGCATAATGACGAGATACTGCGAATGGCGGGTCACGAGCCAGACTTCATACCAGGGATCACCCGGCTGGTTGACGTGAAACAAGACTTTGTGAACTGAGTCCTCGGAAGTGTAGCCTTTGACGTAAATGGCCTTACCCGCCCGTTCAATTTCGTCTCGCCGCCGATAAGCCTCAGCGACGGTCATCTGGTGAGCGATCATGCCACACTTCCTGGAAACACGCTGATCACGTCACAGTATAGTCTCAGTATTGTTTACAGTATAGTTTCTACGGTTCGCCTGGGCAAACATTCATTTTTGATAGACCAGGTAGGTTGAGTGGGCCGAGGGCAAGGGCGGCAGGCTCTTTGCATCGTGCCGTTAGCCGCCTTATAATGTCCGGTGTAAAAACACAACGCACCATTCCGTATGCGCGCCGGAGGCAACTATGAGTTTTGGCGACGTGTCTGCTCGCTTCAAGAAAAAGCAGGAAGAAAATGCCCCGCCACCGCCTGAAGAGCGAAATCATGAGGAAATCCACCTCCTGCGGGCGCGGATTCTGGGCGTATTGATCCGGGATGCGCGGCTGGCGAACGGCATGAGCGAGGCAGAGATCGCAACGGCGCTGGGCGTTTCCGAAGACCAGGTGCGCGCATGGGAACTCGGCAAGAACGCGCCAAGTCTGCCTCAGCTGGAAATCCTGGCCTATTACCTGGGCATTCCGGTCAGCCACTTCTGGAACACCAAAACCATCAGTACGCAGGAGCAAGAGCGGCAGGTTCCGAACCAGCAGTACAACGAACTGCGAGATCGCGTCATCGGCGCGATGCTGACAGTGGCGCGCAAAGAGGCCAAACTGAGCCAGGAAGAATTGGCGAAAGCCACCGGGCTGACCGTCGAACAGATTGCCGCCTTTGAGCTGGGGCAGCAGCCGATACCCTTCCCCGAACTGACCAGCCTCTCCTCGGCAGTCCGCAAGTCGATCTCGTATTTCCTGGAAGACGGCAACCGTGTCGGTAGCTGGCTGGCGTTGAAAGAGGAATACCAGCGCTTCACCGAGTTGCCGGAAGAGATGCGCGCGTTTGTCACGCAGCCCGTCAATCAGGCGTTCATTGACATCGCCATGCGGCTGAGTCGCCTGCAGGTACACGAACTGCGCGCAGTCGGCGAGAACATTCTCAATATCACCTTCTAGTCACAGCATCAACCATTACCGAGGGACTATGAGCACAGGCGCAGAACTTCAAGATCAGGGTGTGAAATTATTTATGCAGCGCGACTACGAGGCCGCCGCAGATTTATTCAAACAGGCCCAGGCCGCTTACGAGGCCGAGGGCAAAAAGGACATGAGCGCGGAGATGCAGGTCAACCTGGGGCTGGTGGATCGCGCTCTGGGCAATTACGACAACGCGGCCAAACTGATGATGGAAGCTCGCGCCGTCTTCGCCGGGATGCAAGATCGCAGCCGCGAGGCGCAGGTCATCGGCAATCTGGGGGGCGTCTATCTGGCGCAGGGCAATACCGAGCAGGCTGTTACCCTGTACCGTGAAGCTGCCGACACCTTCCGTGAACTGGGCGACGAGGAGCGCTACGGGCAAACACTGCTGGCGCTGGCCGACATTCAGGTGCGTTCGGGGAAGCTGATGCAGGCCGCTACCACTTACGAGATCGCGCTGGACAATATCAAGAACCTGAATTTCCGCCAGAAAATGCTTAAAGGCCTGCTGGACGTGAAGAACAGGATCGCCGGTGGCGGTGCGCCAACGGTGGATAAATCGAGCTAGAAGGCTTACCTCACCCCGGTTCCTCTCCGCCAGGTGGAAAGAGGCCGGGGGTGAGGCGACTCCAATCTCAATTACCTTGCAACCCTCGAAACCAATCGTCGTTATTGGCGCGGGCCTGGCCGGGTTGACAGCGGCGCTGCACCTTGCCGAGCGCGGACTGCCCGTGCTGCTGCTCGAAGCCGATTCCGAACGTGTGGGCGGGCGGTTGAGCGGCGGTACCGCCGTGAAGGTTGAGCACCAGGGACGCGGTTGGTCGTTCCCCGGAGAACATGGCATTCATGGTGTGTGGGGGCAGTACCATAATTTGCGGGATGTGCTGGCACGCCAGCACATTGATCCCGGTTTTGTCCCGGCGCGCAAAGAAGCCTGGATTTTACGCCAATTATCGGGTAAGGTGCAGTGGGCCGAAGGCGGCAGCGCCCTGCGCTCAAGCTGGATTCCTGCGCCCTTTCACTACCTGGCGTTGTTCGCTCGCCCGCGCTTTCTGCAAATGCTGACGCTGCGCGATCTGGCGAGCATGTTCCGGCTACTTGCCAGTTTGCTGCTGGCCGTGGCCTTCGACCCGGCAGTGGAGGGCATCACGCTCGAAGGGCTGACGCTGGCCGATTTCTTCAAGGGTTGGTCGCCCACGCTGCAAGCCCTGTTTGTCGGCCTGGCGCGCAATTTCACCTCGGCCCGGCCCGATCAGGTTCCACAGGCCGGGTTTATCGCTTTTTTGCGCTTCTATACGCTGCTGCGCCGCGATGCCTGGGCCTTCAGCTACCTTGATCGGGATTCCGATTGTGCGCTCATTGCGCCCTTGCGCCGGCGTGTGGAGCACTTTGGCGGCACGTTTCGCCTGGACACGCGCGTCACCCGGTTGTGCCGCACGGGTGGCGGCTGGCGGGTCGAATGGGAGGGCGGCGGCGAAGATGCCGATCAGGTCGTTCTGGCGCTGGATGCGCCCGGCGCGCGTGCACTGCTCCTGAATAGCCCGGCCACTGCTGAGGCAGCCCAGAGGATGGTGTGGCCGCTGGCTGTGCCGTCGGCGGCGATGCGCTTCTGGTTCAGCCATGCCCCACGCGGGGCGCTTGCCAGAGCGGAAGCGGGCATTTTCACCGGCGATTTCATCCTCGACAATTATTTCTGGCTGCATCGCTTCCAGAAGCGCTTCCAGGAGTGGCACACCGTTACCGGCGGCAGCGCCATCGAGTGCCACGTCTATGGGCCGCCGGAAGCGCTGGCCGAGCCGGACGCGGTGCTGCTGGCGCGGGGTGTTCTCGATTTGCAGCGGGTCTGGCCCGATCTGCGTGGCACGCTGGTCGGCCAATCCATCCGGCGCAACCCGGCCACGCATTCTTTGTTCAGTGTGGGGGCGAATGATCGACATCTCGGCGTTGAGACGCCCTGGCCCGACCTGACGGCGTGCGGCGACTGGGTGCGCTACCCGCACGGAGCGCTGTATATGGAACGCGCCACCGTAACCGGCATGGCAGCGGCCAACGTCATTTTGCGCAAGGTGGGCCTTGAAGAATGGCCGATCCGGCCCATCGACAGGCCGGAAATGCTGGCGCGCGCCATCGAGCGGATGCTGCACTGGGTCAGGGCGCGCGCCCGCGCCTATAACCGCCGCCGCAAATGAGATTGCGCGTGCACGAGAATCGCTTTTGTGTACAATGACTCTATAGAAGTTATAGAAAGCGGAACTTTACTGCACGGGCTGTCGTCCGTTTGCTGAACAACGAGACATTGCCACTCTCCGTAGGCTGGTTGGGAAAAGGAGCCGGACGTGTTCAAACGTGTTTTTCTCACTCAGAAAGTGCGGTTGGTACTCATCGGTCTCAGTCTGTTGTCGATTCTGGTTGTTCCTCTGGCAGGCACCTTCACGCATCCAGCAGCCCAGGGAGAAGTGCTGCTGGAGGATCAGTTCAACGACAACTCCAACAGTTGGGAATTAGCCAGCAAGAAAAATTCCAAGCTGACCATCAGCGACGGCGTGTTTTCGCTGCAACTGACCAAAGAAAACATGGCGAGCTGGGCAACGCCAGACATGACTTTCCCGGATGACATCGACGTGCAGGTGGAGACGACCACACCCGAACCGAGCACAGAAGGCGATTGGAATGCGGCCATCATCCTGCGCGCCGATTCGCGCACCGTTGAATCCGCTTTCTACCAATTCGAGGTGACCGGGCAGGGCAAGTGGGCCTTTGTGACGCGGACGGCCAATGGCGACGAATACAAGGTGCAGAAAAGCGGCAACCTGAAGGATTGGGACATGTCCGCTTCCAACACGCTGCACGTTTCGGCCAGCGGCACGACCTTCACGTTCTCGGTCAACGGGACCAAAGTCGGGACCTTTGAGGACGACACCATCAACAACGATCCGAGCACGCCGAAATATGTTGGCTTGCTGGCGACAACCTTCAAAGGGGTTAGCAACATCACCGTCGAGTTCCGGAACCTGACTATCACGGGGGCCGGGTCTCAGAGTGAACCGACCCCAACCAAGACCGCGCCCAAGCGAACCCCAACCAAGCGGCCAACCACCAAAGCTACACCGACGGAAGTATCGGGTGGGGACGTGCTGCTTGACGAGTCCTTCCCGGATGACAACCCGAATGGTTGGGAAACCGGCAAGGGAACTGACAGCAACGTCACGATAGCCAACAACGCGCTGACCATCGAAGTCACCAAGAAGGAATGGATTCGATGGACGCTGCCCGGCGCGCTGCTCAAGTTCCCCAACGACATCGACGTAACCGTCACCGTTTCTGCCAGCAACCCGGACGTGACCGGTGAATGGAGCTACGGGCTGGGCGTGCGCGATTATCTGGACAACAAAGACGAATTCGTCTACATGTTCCGCGTCGTTGGCACAGGCGAATGGGTCTTTACCAAGCTGGATGGCTCCAATGGGCTGGTTCCGATCATCAAGGCCACCACACTGCCGAAGCAGGCCAATTACAAGCCCAAAGGCTCTAACACGCTGCGCATGACTGCGGTGGGCAGCCACTTTGAGTTCTACGTCAATAACGTGAAAGTGGGCGAGGCCGATGACGACACACTGGCTCCGCCGGAAGAAAGCAGCATCATTCTGGTGGCCGGGACGTACTCGAAGGCATCCCGAATCAAGGCGGTGTTTACCAGCGTGGTTGTGAAGCCTGCCGAGTAACGGCGGACGATCTGTCCCTCTTCGTCCCTCTCTGCGGCACAGCCCTCACGGCGGCACAGAGAGGGACGCCTCTACCCTGGGGCGGACTACGCCCCGGCTGGCGCGGGGACTTTGAGCCAGTCGTAAAGCGCTTGCCGCGCCGGGTTGGCGATTTCGAGGTTCAGGCTGAAGTGCCCTGTCGCGTCGGCCACAATCGTGGGGCGCAGCAGCAGATCGCCATCCGAAGCCAGCCCCACTGCCAGGTATGCCTGCCCCGTACCGACCTGCCGTGTCGTCTGCAATCCTTCAACCACCGTCAGGCGGCTGAGTGTGCGAATCATATCCTCGTAGCGAGGACGCAGCGCAATTTCTAGGGGGCCATAGCTGGCCGAAATCGTTACGTAGCCGCCCTCACGACGCAGCGCCAGGCGTGGCTGTTCGTCGTCCGCGTTCGTCAAGAAGAGTTCCAGGCTGTCTGAATCTGGATTGACTTTGTAGCCATCCAGCTTTTGGAAGTTGCGCATCGGAACATTCTCCATACGTTTTAAGGAGAGCACAAGGGGCAGAGTATAGCACAGATTTGAGGCTTCAAACGCGGCTAAATCGCCAGAGATTTGCTTACAAAACGCACTTTTGACTCGCGCACTGGCGGTGGAATTTATACGCGGGGCACGCGAGCCAGGATAGTGCTGACCACCTCGTAATTGATCGTTCCCAGTTGCTTCGCCACGTCATCCGCCGTGATCTGCTCGTCGCCTTGTTTGCCGATCAGCACGACCTCATCCCCGATGTTTACGTCGGGAATGTTGGTCACGTTGATCATGGTCTGGTCCATGCTGACGCGGCCCACCAGCGGCGCGCGCTGTCCCCCGACCAGCACCTCGCCCCAATGCTGCGGTGCGCGCCGGAAGCCGTCCGCATAGCCCACCGGGATCACGGCAATGCGCTCCACGCCTGAAGTGCGGTAGGTGTTGTTGTAGCCGACGAACGTTCCGGGCAGGAGCGTCTTGACCTCGGCGATGGTGGTCTTCCAGGTCATCGCCGCGCGGAAATCACCGGGCAAGGGCGCGTCGAGGCCGGGGTCCAGCCCGTACAAGCCGATGCCCACCCGCACCATGTTGAAGCGCGTTTCGGGGTAATACAGCGCCGCAGCCGTGTTGGCGGCATGAATGTACTTGAACTGGAAACCGGCAGCCTTGAGCGGATTCACCACCTCGTTAAAGGTACGTAGCTGCTCGCGCGTATATTCCGGGTCACTCTCCGACGAGGAAAAGTGGGTGAAAATGCCTTCAAGGTCCAGGTTGTGCAGATTCCTGAAGGCGCGAAAGAAAGGCATCACCTGGTCGGGGAGCAGGCCCAGCCGCGACATGCCCGTATCGATCTTGACGTGAACGCTGATCCGGGCATTCATTTCGCGGGCTGCGCGGTCAAAGCTGCGCGCTATGTCCAGATCGTACAAGGTCAGTGTCAGGTTGTAACGGATCACTTCCGAGGCGGCCCAGGGCGGTGTGTAACCCAGCACCAGGATCGGCGCGTTGATAGCGGCGTCGCGCAGCTCGCTGGCCTCGTTGACCGAGGCCACGCCCAGATAGGACGCGCCGTTGAGGAGGGCTGTCGAACTGACGGCCACCGCCCCGTGACCGTAGGCATTGGCCTTGACGACGGCCATCAGGGCCACGTCCGGGCCGATGATCTCCACCAGACGGCGGGTATTGTAGGCGATAGCTGCCTTGTCCACCTCGATCCACGTCGGGCGCGAGGGGCGATTCGTCCAGACGCTGTCGTAGGCGCTTTCGGTGCGTGGCAGGAAGCGGGCGTCGGCTTCGTCGTTCAGCAGCAGGCGGGTGACGTGTTCCATGCGCGCCGCCGGGCTGCCTTTGACCAGTACCACGTCGTCGGCGGTGAGCGAATCGGCGATGACGTTGGCGGCGTCCTGGGGGCTGAAGGTAATCTTGACGCGATGGCGCTCCATGCCGTAGTCCAGCGCGGCGCGCGCGGCCACCGAAGCCAGATCGCCCTCAGTAATAAACACGTCCGCCACCTGCGCGGCGCGCCTGCCGACTTCGCGGTGCCCGGTGGTGGCGTGCGCACCCAATTCGTCCATATTGCCCATAATAAAAATGAGGCGGCCAGGGCGGTCCGGCAGCCGCACCGCGTCCAGCCAATCCAGGGCAGCCAGTGTGCTCTCCGGGTTGGCGTTAAAACTGTCGTCTACCAGGAAGCACTGCCCTTTACCCAGCAACGGGTTGAGGCGGCCCGGCAATGGCTGGAGGTCGGTCAGCGCCCGCAACCCTTCTTCCAGCGAGACGCCATAGGCCTGCCCGACGGCCAGCGCGGCCAGTACGCCGTAAAGCTGGTGAATGCCGAGCAGCGGAACCCATTTGCCGATGAAGCGCTCGCGCTCGTGGAGCAGGTCGAAGCCGGTCTTGTCGCGTGCCGCCAGCAGGTTGTAGGCCAGGAAATCGGCCCCAAACGATCCGCCCGTCCGGTCCAGGCCGACGGTCAGGACGTGCGCCTTTGTGCGCGCGCCCATGCTGCGCACGCGATCATCGTCGTAATTCAGCACGGCGAGGCCGTTGTCCGGCAACTGCTCGATCAGGATGCGGTTCTCTGCCGCGACGTTTTCCAGGCTGCCCAGCCGATCCGTATGACTGGTGCTGATATTGGTCACGACGCCGACCAGCGGTCTGGTGGTCTGGACCAACTCGGCCATCTCGCCAAACTGGTCGGTTCCGAATTCGAGGACAGCCAGCTTGTCGTCCTGGGTCAGTTTGCCGAGTGCGATGGGCAGCCCGAAGCGCCCGTTGAAACTACCGGGACTCTTGAACACGCGGTGACGGGTGGAAAGCACCGTCGCAATCGCTTCTTTGGCCGTCGATTTGCCGGAACTGCCTGTCACGCCGATGACCGTCGTGCCGAACTTGCGCAGCACGATCTTTGCCCAGTTCAGCAGAGCCGACTCGACGTTGCGCATGACGATCACGGTGGTTCCGGTGGTGTCGAAGTCGGGCGGACGGCTGCACATGATTCCCGTTGCGCCGCCCTGCACGGCGTCCCGCATGTAGTGATGTCCATCGCCGCGCTCGGTCTTGAGCGCCACGAACAACTCGCCCTCCCG
Organism: Chloroflexota bacterium; assembly: GCA_021325095.1. GTDB lineage: Bacteria > Chloroflexota > Anaerolineae > Aggregatilineales > UBA2796 > JAJPHV01. The sequence goes on from JAJPHV010000022.1 coordinate 55,259, forward strand.
CACACGCCGGGAGTCGAAACAGAAATCCGTGAAGATGATGGCGGATGGGTCGCCAAACAACTGACCGTCGGCGGCTTCGAGGATGTCGTAGAGGTTGATCATGTTGTGGAGTATACGCCCCGCTTTCTAAAAGCGGCAATCAGCCTTTTCGCGCAATGGTACTATTGACTCACACTGTTCACAGCGTTGGAGGTTCCTTTTCGCATCATGGTAACTCAAACATGCTGCCTTCGGCTGCAATCGATACGCTAAAAGGCGGCTTCTCGGATGCGGTCACTTCCGCCACCAGCCGATCCAGCGCCGTGTCATCGTGGGCCGGGTCATGGTGGAACAGCACCAGATGTTTAACCTTTGCCAGGGCCGCAAACTTGAGGGCCTGTTCCAGGGAACTGTGGCCCCAGCCGACGTGGGCGCTGTACTCTGCGCTGGTATATTGGGCGTCGTGAATGAGCACATCGACGCCGGCGGCCAGCGCATAACCCGACGTCCAATCGGGCGAGATCGGGAACTGCCCATCAGACAGGCCCAGCGCCGGCTCGTGATCGGGCAGGTAGGCCAATGAAGCGTATTGCGACGCGATTCTGAAACCCACTGTCGGGCCGGGATGGCAGACCAGCCCACATTGTACCGAGAATTCCCCGATCTCATAGGGGGCGCAGGGCACTTCGTGGAGTTCCAGCTTGCAGGGCAGTTCCCGCAGCAGCACCGGGAACAGCGGCGGCGACAGATAGCGCGACAGCCGCGCTTCCAGGCTCAAGGTCGTGCTGGCTGGCCCCCAGATGTGCACCTCCGTATTCGGGTTGAAAAGTGGCGCGAAGAAGCCCAACCCCTGGATGTGATCCATGTGCAGGTGGGTCAGCAGCAGGTCGATGCGGCGCAGCGTGCGATCAAAGGTGGTTCCCAGGCGGCGAATGCCCGTCCCTGCGTCCAGAACCAGCACCGTGCCCTGAGCGCCGATCACGGACACGCACGACGTATTGCCGCCGTAGTGCTCGGTTTCCGGCCCCGGCGTCGCCAGGGAGCCGCGTGTCCCCCAGAATCTGACCTTCATGCTTTTGACTCCCAGAAGATCGCCACCACGCCCAGGTAGCGATCTGCCTGCCCGATCAGCGGAAAGGCGGTAATGTCGATGTGGCGGCGAACGCCGTCCATCCCGCGCAGCCAGAAACTTTGATGGGTCGGCTCGCGCTGTTCCAGCACGTGTGTAATCGGGCGGTCCTCGATAGGGACGGGATTGCCTTCGTTGTCCATTGCCGGAATGAGCGGCAGCCAGACATCTCGCGCCAGTTCGCCTGTCTCCTCAAAGCGCCGGCCCAGGATCACTTCTGCCGGTTCATTGTAGTAGATGAGTGTCCCTTCCGGGCTGACAATGACGATGGGCATGGCGAGGCAGCTTGCCAGGTGGCGCATCAAGATGACTTCAATTTCCTTTGGAAACATCCAACGACTTCTCCACTCGGTAGGCCAGGGCGGCGTGGCTATTTATACAACTATAAGCATTTTGCAAAATTCTGCCCGAATTGACGCCGTAAGTCTGTCTCTGTAAACTTGACGGGGATTCCCGCTAAACAAAACATCTCAGCCCCGCATCGCTTGGCTCGTGACAAGTGATGAGAACGCCTGGACATACTCGATAAGCATTGCTGGCAGCATCTTGCCGATCTTCAGTCGTCGCTTGTCTTTATTAGAATCTGGCTAGATCACGACGGAGATACGGATGTCGGGAACTCTGCGCCACACGTTGCAACGCTATAGCATCGCGCTGCTCACGGTAGCGGCGGCGTTCGCTCTCACCCTTCTTTTGCGACCCTGGATCGGCTCGACCATCATCTTCCCGCTGTTTTTTGTGGCGGTTGCTATCAGTGCCTGGTTCGGCGGATTCGGCCCGGCTCTGCTGTCAATTGTCGTATCGGCGCTGATCATCGACCTCGTGTTTTTGCTGCCCTCCGGGCAGCTTTCCTTGAATACCGGCGACTTCATTCTGCTCGCCGTCTTGTTTCTGACAGCGCTGTTGATCAGTTCGCTCAGTCGGGCGCGGAGCCGGGGTGAGATAGCTCAGAGCCAGTTGGCCGCCATCGTCCAGACGTCTGGCGACGCCATCTTCACCAAGACGCTGGACGCCATTGTGCTGAGTTGGAATCCTGCCGCGGAACGAATGTATGGCTATACCCAGGCAGAGATGCGAGGCCGTTCGGTGAGCGTCCTTATTCCCCCGGAGCGGCCCGGCGAACTGGCCTGGATCATGGAGCAACTGCGGCGTGGCGAGACCGTCCGAAACTTCGAGACGGTGCGGATACGGAAGGATGGTACGCGCCTGGATGTATCCGTGACGATTTCGCCCATTCGGGATGCAGCGGGCAAGGTGACTGCCGCTTCGACCATTGCCCGTGACGTTACCGAACAAAAACGCACGGCAGCCGCGCTGAAAGAAGCCAACCAGGCGATGCAAGCGCTGCTTGACTATTCGCCGCTGCCGATCATCGTCTTTGACTGGGAGGGGATTGTCCAACTGTGGAGTCCGGCTGCCGAGCGGACGTTTGGGTGGAGCGCAGCGGAAGCGATTGGCCGGCCCTTGCCGGCAGTTCCGCCCGACAAACAGGATGAGTTCCAGGCCACCCGCGAGGCTGTCGCACGGGGCGAGACCCTCATCGGGATCGATGCATCGTGGCGCAAGAAGGACGGCACGCCCATCGACATTAATTTTGCAACCGCAGGCATCCGCGACAGCCAGGGCCAGATTGCACGCCTGATTACCATTGCCAGGGATGTCACCGAGCGCCGCCGTGCTGAACAGGAACAGCGCTTTCTGGCAGCAGCCAGTGCGGCACTGGTCTCCTCCCTCGACTATGAAACCACCTTGCAAAATCTGGTAGAGGCCGCTGCTTCGTTCCTGTGCGATTGGTGTACCGTTGACGTGATGGAGGGGGAGCAGATTCGACGGCTTGCGTTTACCCATACTGATCCGGACAAACAGATTCTGCTGCGTGAAATCGAAGCGCGCTACCCCCCTCACCCTGACCATCCGCACAGTGTCCTGGAAGTGATGCGCACCCAGAAACCTTTGCTCCTTTCGGAAGTTCCCGAAGAACGCCTCAAGGCACTGGCCCAAAGCCAGGAACATCTTGCCATGCTTCAGAGGCTGGCGCCGAAATCGTTCATGGGCATTCCCCTGTGGGCACGTGGGCGCACTTTTGGCATGATCGGGTTTATGTCCTCATCCCGGCGCTACACGGCAGCCGACCTGGCGCTGGCCGAAGAACTGGCGAACCGCGCTTCACTGGCCGTCGATAATGCGCTGCTGTACCGAGAAGTGAGCGAACAACGCGAGCGCCTGCGCGTCACGCTCGCCAGCATCGGCGATGCTGTCATCGCCACCGATACCCGCAGCCGTGTAACTTTCATTAACCCGGTGGCGGAGCGTCTGACCGGCTGGACACAGGCCGATGCTGCCGGGCGCGACATCAAAGAGGTTTTTCATATCATCAATGAGCAGACCCGCCAGCCTGTGCCCAACCCGGTAGAGCGTGTGCTGCGCGAGGGGTTGATCATCGGCCTTGCCAATCACACCGTGTTGATCAGTAAGGATGGTGTGGAGCACCCCGTCGATGACAGCGGCGCGCCGATCCGTGACCGCCAGGGCAGTTTGCTCGGCGCTGTCCTGGTGTTCCGAGACATTACCGAGCGCAGGCGTGCCGAAAGAGCATTGGCCGAAAGCGAAGCGCGCTTCCGTATGATGGCCGACACCGCCCCCGTCATGATCTGGACGTCCGGCATGGATACCCGGCGCGATTACTTCAACAGACCCTGGCTGGAATTTACGGGACGCCGCATGGAGCAGGAACTGGGTAACGGCTGGTCGGAGAGCATTCATCCCACTGACTACCAGCGCTACCTGGATAGCTACCTGGGGGCCTTCCAGACCCGCCAGGGGTTTGAGATAGAGTACCGACTCCGCCGGGCCGACGGCGAATACCGCTGGGTATACGATCACGGCGTGCCACGCTTCGACCCCAGCGGACAATTCGCTGGATATATCGGCTCGTGCATCGACATCACCGAGCGCAAGCGTGCGGAGGATGAACAACACTTCCTCAACGAAGTCAGCATCGTGCTGGCTTCGTCGCTCGACTATCAATCGACACTCAACAGTGTAGCGCGGCTGGCGGTTCCGACGGTTGCAGACTGGTGTGCGGTGCACGTGGCAGTTGGCGATGGCACGCTTCAGCAGGTGGCGGTAGCGCATGTAGACCCGGCCAAAGTCGAATGGGCGCATGAACTGGAACGCCGTTACCCGCCGCAGCCGGATGCCCCCAATGGTATCTACCAGGTCATGCGCACCGGACGCACCTGGTTTATCCCGGAAGTGACCGAAGCCATGATCCAGCAGGCGACCAGCGACCCGGAAATCCTGGACATAATCCACCAGATCGGGTTTACGTCGATCATCATTGCCCCGCTCATCGCCAGTGGGCAAACCCTGGGCACACTGCAACTGGTTTCAGCCGAATCGAAACGCCACTACGACGAGGGCGATGTGGCGCTGGCCGAGGAACTGGCCCGCCGCGCTGCTACCGCCATTGCCAATGCGCGCCTCTATGACGATACGCAGCGCGCGCGGCTGCGGGCCGAAGAAGCGGCGCAGCGTACTGCCCGATTGCAGCGGGTCACGGCTGCGCTTTCAGAAAGCTGGTCGCCTTCCGAGGTGGCCGACGTCATCATTAATCAGGTCATCGCTGCATCAGGAGCAGTAGCCGGGTCGATGTATGTACTGTCCCCGGATGGCGCTGCTCTGGAGCTGGTGCGCGCCGTCGGTTATCCGGAATCTATTCTGGATCAATGGCAGCACTTCCCTCTGGATGCGCCAACGCCCCTGGCCGAGGCCGTCCGAACAGGACAGCCCATCTTCCTGGCAACCTTCGAGGAAAGAGTGGAACGCTACCCCGACCTGGTTAAGCAGGTGACGCCGCTGCTGAAAGGGGCGGCCACCGCCTTGCCGCTTATTGTCGGTGGGCAGGTTGCGGGCACTATCGGCTTCAGCTATGAGCGGCCTCGGCCCTTCACCGAAGAAGATCGTTCATTTCTGTTGACGATTGCTCAACAATGTTCGCAAGCTGTTGAGCGTGCCCGGCTGTATGCCGAGACCAAAGCCAGTGCCGAAACCTTGCAAAAGAAAGTGAACGAGCGCACGCGAGAATTGCAGGAGGCGGTGGAACAGGCCCGGAGCGCGGATCGGGCCAAGAGCACGCTGCTCTCCACGGTCAGTCACGAGATGCGCACACCCCTGTCCAGCATCATCGGCTTCTCCAATTTGATCCTCAGCCGTAAGCCGGAACAGGAGAAGCTCATGGAGTACGTGACCTTCGTGAATATCGAGGCACGGCGTTTAGCCAGCCTGATCAATGACTTTCTGGATCTGCAACGGATTGAGGCGGGGCGTGAGGTTTTCCGTTTTGCCGATCTGGACATGGCCGCATTGATGCGCGATATCGTGAACAAGCAGGAACTGGGCGAAATGTCAGGGCACACCCTGCGCCTCGATCTCAACGCTGTGCCGCACGTTTATGCGGACAGTGACCGCATCCGGCAGGTGATCGTCAATCTGCTTTCGAATGCGATCAAATATTCTTCCGCTGGTGGTGAGATCGTGCTGTCGCTGCGCGCCACCGATAGCGAGGTAATCTTCTCCATCCGCGACAACGGCATCGGCATTCCGCCAGAGGAGTTGGGGCGGCTCTTCGAGCGTTTTTATCGGGGCGATGCTGCCGAACGCCAGCGCATTCGTGGGACGGGTCTTGGCCTGGCTCTCTGCCGGGAACTGATCCAGGCGCATCACGGGCGCATCTGGGCCGAAAGTGAAGGCGTGAACAAAGGCTCAACCTTCAGCTTTGCGCTGCCCATTGCCCGCGCGCTGGTGGTCAGTCCGTCAGCCCATCCAGGCGCGGAGGAGGTACACGACCCGGCCCGAAAGAAAATCGTCGTTGTCGAGGACGACTCAAACTTCTCGGCCTACCTGGCGGACCGATTGGAGCCAGAGGGTTATACGGTTCAGATTATTTCCTTCGAGGCTGCTACTCCGCACAGCATCAGCCTGCTAATGCCTGCACTGGTTGTTTTGGACATTTTTAAGGGCGAGTTGCAGCCGGGTTGGGCGCTGCTGACCGCGCTGAAGCAGTCCCCGGAAACACGCGCGGTCCCGGTTCTGGTCTGTTCCATCCTTCGCACCTCGCAGCAGGCGTGGTATCTCGGCGCTTCGGCCTACGTCAGCAAACCCGTCGATGAGACGTTCCTGTTGTCGGAAATCCAGCGGCTGATCGGCCCCTCGCCGCGCCAGATTCTGATCGTGGATGACGATCCGCAGATACGCACGTTCCTGACCGACCTGTTACACGAGTCTGGCTACCGGTCACAAAGCGCCGAGAACGGCCAGGCAGCCATCGAATGGTTGTCCGCCGGTCAGTGGCCGGATTTGATCATTCTGGATTTGATGATGCCCGACGTCGACGGGTTCGCCGTGCTGGAATGGATACGTGCTGACCAGCACAATACCAAGCTCCCCGTCATCGCCTTTACGGCTGCCGAACTGACCGCCGAACAGCGAGCGTTGTTGAAGGAGCGAGCTAACGCCCTTGCTATCAAATCAGACGATTCTCCTCAGCAGCTTCTCGACCTGATCCGGCAACTCACCGGGGAGTAGTCATGCCCTGCATTCTCATTGTCGATGATGAAGCCACCCAGCTCACCCTCATCCGGGAAACGCTGTCTAGCGCCCCGGATTTCACGTTCGTCGAGGCTCGTGACGGCAAACAGGCACTGGAGTATGCGCGAACCCATCATCCTGATCTGGTGCTGCTGGACGTCATGATGCCCGAAATGGACGGCTATCAGGTATGTCGTATTTTGAAGTCGGACCCTACCTTGAAAAACATCCCGATCATCCTGGTCTCAGCGCTCGGTCATGCCGAAGATCGGGCAGTGGCCCGCGATCTGGGGGCCTTTGATTTCATCAACAAGCCCTTCGAGGAAAGCGAACTGCACGCCATTGTGCGCAGCGCGCTTGAATCCTGAACCAACTGCTTCATCATCCTGGCCTCATATACTGCCTGTATAATCCGTTGAAGGGCAATACAGGCGTGTTCACTTCACCTGGCCTGGACCCAGTGGAATCGAAAGCTGGCAGCCGAGGTTGTCTTGACTGCTTTCCCTCCGAAGTCGCAAACGGGACTGGCGTGAAGTGAACCCGGTGAACGAGGCGAGGTGGCCGTGAGCGGGAACTACATCCAGTTCGATGATGAACAGCATTACCGTCTGCTGCTGCTTGAAGACCTCCCGCAGATGGTCTGGGCAGCCGAACCCGATGGCGCCATAACTTACTTCAACCGGCGCTGGTACGATTACACCGGTCTGACCTATCAACAGAGCCAGGGCAGCGGCTGGCAGGCAGCCCTGCACCCGGACGATCTTGTCCTGACACTCGACAGGTGGCACAGAGCACTGAAGACAGGCGACAGTTACGAGGTCGAGAACCGGTTCAGGCGCGTCTCGGATGGTGTGTATCGCTGGCATCTGAGCCGGGCGCTGCCCATGCGCGATGCCGAGGGTCGAATTGTGCGCTGGCTTGGCACGGCCACCGACATCGACGACCAGAAACGTGCCTCGGAGCGTTTCCGGTTTGTGGCAGAAGCCAGCCGCTTGCTCGGCCTCTCCCTGGATTACGAGACGACGCTCCGCAAGATCACGCGGCTGATTGTGCCTTACCTGGCCGACTGGTGCTCGATTGACCTGGTCGATAAGACCGGTACGCCACAGCCCCTTGTCGTGGCTCACGCCGACCCGTCAAAGGCCGCCCTGGTGCGAGACATGGCACAGCGCTACCCGCCCGACCCGGAGGCAACCAGCGGTCTTCCCAACGTAGTGCGCACCGGGCAATCAGAACTTCTGGCAGAGATTCCCGACGAACCGCTGCTGGCGGCGGCTAAGGATGCCGAACACCTTCGCATGATCCGCGAACTCGGTATGAAATCCCGGATGATCGTGCCGTTATGGAGCCGGGGGCGTGTCCTGGGGACCATGACGCTCGTACTGGCGGAGGCAGGACGGCACTACAGCGCGGCGGACCTGGCGCTGGCCGAAGACCTGGCCCGCCGCGCCGCCATTGCCGTAGACAATGCACAGCTTTATACCGCCGCGCAGAAGGAACTTGAAGACCGCAAGCGTGTCGAGCAGGAATTGAAACGATCAAAAGATCAACTCGAAGTCATCCTGAGCAGCGTGGCAGACGGAATTACGTTGCAAGACGCCAGCGGCAAGCTCATCTATGCCAACGACGTGGCCGCGCACAGCACCGGCTACTCCTCGGTGGAGGCACTCCTTCAGGCGCCCCCCAACGAGTGGGCCGAGCGTTTCGACATTATGAATGAGGCCGGGCAGCCTTTCCCGCCCGCCGATCTGCCAGGCCGATTGGCGCTGCAAGGCAAACGGACGAATAAGACGGTCATTCGCTTCGTTGACCGTGCCACAGGGGAAGAACGCTGGGTGGTCGTCAAGGCCACACCGGTGCTGGATGCCGAAGGACGGGTACAGTTTGCGGTGAATGTCATGCAGGACATTACCGAAAGCAAGCGTGCCGAACAGGCTATCCGCACCCTGAACGCCGAACTTGAACAACGAGTCGCGGAACGCACCGCACAGCTTGCCACCGCCGTGAAGTTGTTGCAGGACGAAATTGCCGAGCGCCGCCGCGCACAGCAGGCGCTGCACGAAGCCAATGACAGGTTGGAGATCAGAGTCAGGGAGCGTACTGCCGATCTGAAAGCGGCCAACGACGAACTCAGCACGTTCACTTACATCGTCTCTCACGATCTGCGGGCGCCGCTGGTCAACCTCAAGGGTTTTGCGGCTGAACTGCGCACCTCACTGGGTAGCATTGCCGAAGACGTCAACGCTGCCTTGCCCTACCTGGATTCGGAACGACAGCGAAAGCTGACCCAGACGCTTCAGATCGACATTCCCGAAGCGCTGGAATTCATCAACTCGTCGGTGAGCCGGATGGATCATCTGACCAGCGCCGTCCTGAAGCTCTCGCGCCTGGGCCGGCGCGAGTTGATTATGGAACACATCGACGTAAATGCGCTGGTACAAACGATCTTGAACAGCCTGGCCCACCAGATCAAGCAGCAGGGCGTTCAGGTGACCATCAGTGACCTGCCCCCGGTGGTGGCGGATCGGGTATCGATGGAACAGATCATGGCGAACCTGCTCACCAACGCGCTGCTGTACCTGCGCCCGGACTGCCCCGGGGCAATCGAAATTTCGGGCGAAACCAATGGCCGCCTCGTGACGTACCACGTCCGTGACAACGGGCGGGGCATTGCCGATGAAGACCGGCACAAGGTCTTCGAGCCGTTCCGCCGTGCCGGAAAGCAGAACGTCGCGGGCGAGGGCATGGGGCTGGCCTACGTCCAGGCGTTGGTGCGACGGCACAGTGGGCGCATCTGGTACGAATCAAAAGTTGATGAAGGTACGACTTTTTCATTCACTATCGTGAACAACGTCCTGAAGAACCCCGAAACCGACTGACCGCCAGCCCAGACTCCCCGATTTGCGCCCCAGACTGGCCCGGCATTATACTACCTCGGCGGGAGATGGTGGAATTCGACGCGGTGGCATCAGCGCATGGCTCCCGGCGTGTTTTTAGCGTTCCGAGTTGGTGGAATCCTATCAAACGAGGTCTGTTATGCATCTCCGCAGATGGCCCCTGGTCTGGCTGGCTGTGGTTACTGCGCTTGCCACTGCCCATTTGCTGCTTCCCCTGGCGGCGACGGCGCAGGCAGCAAACCAGGTCATCATTAACTATCAGGAAGCAGTGGATACGCCCGACAAGTTCGGGGTCACGCTCAGGGTCTTTTTCACGCTCCTCGACAATGCCCAGCAGGTAGCCGTAACCAACGCTCAGATCGACAGCGCGAAGTTTGTGCTGGATGCGGAGGATGGGGGCACTTACGACACGAAAGTTAGCAAGGCTTCTGGCCCGATCTCCGTCGTGCTGGTGCTGGACGCCAGCGGCTCGATGTATAACCAGATGAAGAATATTCAGCAGGCTGCCATCAGCCTGGTGAACTCGCTGCCCGCCGAATCGCGTTTTGCCGTCGTTCAGTTCAACGACAAGGTGCAGACCATTCAGCAGCTTACCAACGACAAAAACAGCATCGTCAATGCCATCGGCGGCATCAAAGCGGGTGGGCAAACGTGCCTGTTCGACGCGGCATTCCAGGGCGTACAGGTCATGTCCACCGCGCCTGCCGGGCGGCGTGCTGTGGTGGTCTTCAGCGGCAACAAGGACCAGATTTACAATAAGCCGTGCAGCAAGAAGACGCCTGCCGACATCATCAATGCAGCCACCGCCCGCGAGAGCCGGACGCCGATCTACACCATTGGGCTGCGCGGTTTTCAGCCGATTGCCGAGGCCGAACTGCGCAACATCGCCGACTCGACGGGCGGCACAGCGTCGTTCGGCAACAATCCACAGAGTCTGTTCAACGATACCGTGAACAGCCTCAACGCCCAGTATGTTGCCGAGGCGCTGGTTTCCCCCAAGCAGGGAGACCGGCGATTTGCGCTGCGGCTGGCGCTGGCGGGCGGCGCAAACCCGAACGACGTTTCGGGCAGCTTCCCATCGCCGCACGATTACTCGGTCAAGCCCACCGCCACGCCGACCATCACGCCGACGCCTTTGCCTGCCCAGGTCGTGATCAGCACCATCCAGCAAGACCCTGACACCAAAGAATTTGTCGTCGAAGTCTCGGTGGTCAGCGAGGATCAGATCACCGAATACCACTTCGACCTGATCAGCCCGACGGGGACACTGCAATCACAAGTGACCAAGCAGGCGCCGCTCAATGGCCCGGTGCGGATGCCTATCGGCAAGCTGGAAGCGGGCGAGTACGCCATTCGGGTCAGTGCCATCGGCAAAAACGGGCAAATCATCGCGCGCTCAGAGAGTGCTCGCGTCAAGTACGACCCGACGCCAACCGTGACGCCTACGGCCACGCACACGCCCATGCCGGTCAGCGCCACCATTACCAGCATCGGCTACGAGAACCCGGCGGTCAAGGATAAAGTCGTCATCAAGCTGGCGCTGTCCGGCCAGGAGCAGATCGCCAAACTCAAAGCCATCTTTGCCAACGCCGACACCAACCTGACCATCCGCGAATTCGACTCGCTGCCCGTCAATACCGATCTGACGTTGAATATTGCGGATATGCCCAGTGTGGCCTACAACGTAACGGTGATCGCCTTCGGCTCCGGCGGGCAGCAACTGAGCACCAGTAGCCAGAAATTCACTTACGACTACGTGCCGCCGACGGCCACGCCTTCGCCCACCCCGGAGCCAACCGATTTCGGCTACCAGTTGGGCAAGCGCGTTGCCAAAGGCGATCCGCTGGTGCTGGGCGTCTTCGGGGTGATTGTGCTTGGGCTGCTCGGTGTCCTGGCTGTGCTGTTCCTGCGCAAGCCAAAGAAGGCCGCCACCGGCACGGGCTTCCTGCGCGAGATGACGGGCGCAGTGGACGTGTCTGAACTGGCCGGTTACGCGAAAGCGCGCAGCGAAGAAAAGAACAAACCTGCGGCGGCTCCTCCACACGCTCCCGCCGCTCCCGCTGCATCGGTGCGAGCACAGGCCAACCGCACCACCGACTATGACAAGACGGCGGCGGTCAACCTGACGCGAATGCCCGCCAGCAGCCTGTCGGTGGAGCGATCCCGCGACAACACCTATGTCGGTAAGTCGATCCCGGTGACGCACGTGCCGTTCACGTTGGGGCGACGCGAACGCGACCTGAGCTTTGAGAACGATCCAGGCGTTTCCCGCGAACATGCGCAGATCACCTACGAGAACAATACCTACTTCATCACCGATAACGGCAGCACCAACCATACGTTCGTGGACGAAGTGGACATCGGCGCGCATTCGCCCAGGCCGCTGTACAACGGCGCCGCGATTCGTCTGGGAACCTCTACCGTCATGACGTTCAGGATCGAAGAGAGTAGCGGGTACGACTCAGACAAGACCATGCCCGACATCAATTACTAACGCATGGCTGATCAACTACTCAAGACGCTCGATGCGGCTGAACTGACCAGTGTGGGTCTGGTGCGCGAGCGCAACGAGGACGCCAGCAAGATTCTCATCCCGCCCCCAGACCTGGAACAGGCGGCGCTGGGGGCCATGTTCATGGTCGTGGATGGCATGGGCGGGCTGGGCGGCGGCGACGTTGCCAGCCGCTATGCCGTTGCGGAAATCGCCCGGCACTACTACACAGACGAGTCGGAAGTCACTGACCCCGCGACCCGCTTACAGGCCGCGTTGCAGTCGGCCAGCGACGTGGTCAGCGAACAGGCTCCGCGCATTGGCCGCCCGCGTATCGGCGCCACGGCTGCCGGAATCGTGATCAGCCCATCCGGCGATCTGGTGGTCTTTAACGTCGGCGACTGCCGCGTATACCGGGTCCGCCAGGGGCAGATCGAGCGCATCAGCCACGACCAGAGCGTGATGGAGCGCGAGATCGAGGCGGGCATTTCGCCGGAGCGGGCCGCACAGATGACACGCAGTTCGCTGGTGACAGCCTTCCTGGGGCAGCCCGTTCCGCTTCAACCCAATCTGCTGCAAGACCGGGCGCTGCGCGGCGACGTTTACGTGATCTGCTGCGACGGTGTGTGGAGTCTGGTCGAGGCCAACGAGTTCCTCTCGGCAGTCCAGGGCCATTCGCCACGCGCCGCCGCCAAAAGACTGATTAATCTGGTGCTCAAGCGGGGCGCGCCAGATAACGCGACGGTGATCGTCGTGCGCGTCGGCAAGCCGAGCCGTGTTGCGGCCTTCGCGCGCCGCCTGGTGGCGGCCCTGATCTTCGCCGTGCTCCTGACGGTGGGCGGAATCGGGCTGAACGTCTGGAATGGCCGGAGCAACCAGATCGCCGCCATTTTGCCGACGCTGGCTGTCACCGCCACCCGCCCGGCAGCCACCCTGACCCCGGCGCTGATCGCTGCCGCGATCCATTCCCCGACGCCAACTGCGACGGCCTCGGCAGTTCCAACGTCAACGCCAGTGCCTACCTATACGCCCTCGGTCACAGCGCGCCCCTCCGATACGCCAGCGCCCACCGACGCCCCGACGCTTACCCGTGCGCCAACAGATAAGCCGGCTCCGACGAGTACCGAGGTGGCAGCGCTGCTTGTTGCCACGACCCCGGTTCAGGTAAACACAGCAGTAGTAACCGATAAACCCACCGTCACGCTCAATCCTTTTGTCCTGACCTACACACCGACGCCACGCCGGACACGAACGCCGATCCCCTCCGCAACGCCCGTGCCACGCCCGACGGTAGCGCTCATTGCCTACCGCATCACGGGAACGGTTGCGGTGGAGGCGCGTTCCTGCGCCAACGCGACCTGCCGCGTGGTGCTGACCTTCCAGCCGGGGCAAACCATCGGCGCCGTCGAGATCGTGCCCGGCAGCACGATCAAGGGTCGCACGGGGACAAAATGGCTGAAAATACCTAACGGCAATTCATTCGTCTACGTGCATAGCTCGTTTGCCGAACCTGCCAGCGCCGCCACACCGGAGTCCATCGTCTTGTAGGCGCTCAGGTGAAAGCGCGCTGTGCCTCGTCCACAATCATTCGCGCGATGACCAGCGACGACGTTGCAGCGGGCGACGGCGCATTTTGCACGTGGACGACGTTTTGATCGTGCACAATCAGGAAATCGTCCACCAGGCGGCCATCCGAGGCCAGCGCCTGCGCCCGGACGCCGCTCGGCCCCGGCAGCAGATCATCAGCACGCAGTTCGGGCAGGTAGCGCTGCAAGGTACGGACGTAGGCCGATTTCACGTAATCGCGGACCATTTCCTGCACGCCCACCCGCCAGTATTTGCGTGCCAGCTTCCAGAAACCGGAGAAGCGCAACACCTCCCATAGTGCTCGCAGATCGAGGTCGGTACGCCGGTAGCCTTCCCGCGCAAAGGCCAGCACTGCGTTCGGGCCTGCCCAGACTTCGCCATTCAGCAGCCGTGTGAAGTGGACGCCCAGAAAGGGGAACTGGGGGTCGGGCACGGGATAGATTAGCGCGTGCACCATATGGCGTTTCTCAGGGCGCAGCACGTAATAATCGCCCCGGAACGGCACGATCTGGACATCCGTTGTGCGGCAGGTCATCCGTGCCAGCCTGTCCGAGTGCAGGCCGCCGCAGGTGATGACAAACCGCGCCTGGATTTCTTGCTGCCAGCCCTGTGCCGAAGCCGTGCCCCGCAGGGCCAGCACTGCCGTTTGCCCCTGCCGGATCGCGCCGACTTCGCAGCCCGTCACGATCTCGCCGCCATGTTGCAGGACGTCCTCGGCGTAAGCCTGGGCGACCCTGGCGAAGTCGGTGATCCCGGTGTTAGGTGAATAAATGGCCTTGATTCCGGCAGCGTAGGGTTCGATCTCGCGCAGGCGCGGCGGGTCGATCATTTCCAGGCCCTGGACGCCGTTGGCGATTCCACGCTGGTAGAGCGCTTCCAGGCGGGGCAGTTCCGTTTCGTCCAGCGCCACGATCACCTTGCCGCAGCGCTCAAAGGGAATGCCTCGCTCCTGGCAAAAGTCCAGCATGGCCCGGTGTCCGGCGACGCAGGCTTGGGCTTTCAGCGAGCCGGGGGTGTAATAGATGCCGGTGTGGATCACACCACTGTTGTGGCCGGATTGGTGGCTGGCAATGGTCGGTTCTTTCTCAAGGACGACGACCCGCAAGTTCGGCTGGCGGGCCAAAAACTCGCGCGCCGTCGCCAGCCCGACGATGCCGCCGCCGACCACTGCCAGATCGTAGCGCTGTAAAAGTGGCCGTGTGCTGAATTGAGTGTGGACGCCGTTTGTCATGGGGATAGTGTACCTCACCCCTGGCCCTCTCTCCGCAGGCAGCAAGGGGCGAAGCCTCCCTTCTCCATGCTGATTTCACACGCCGACACATAGTGATCACTCCCCCGGATTCATCCGGGGGCTTCTCAGGCTACGCTCGCCCCAACGGGCCACGTTAGCGCCTGACCGCCCGAACGGAACGTCGCCATCAGGCATCCGGGCGGACTGAACGCCAGTTTCAGGATATTCCGGGCGGCATTCAAGTCCCGGTCAAGTTCAAGCAGACAGTTAGGACAGACATGCACACGAACGCTCAAATCC
>JAJPHV010000064.1 GCA_021325095.1 Chloroflexota bacterium
GATCAGGAGCTAATCCTGGCGATACGGCAATCGGCAGCGGAGGGGGGCCGTCCGGTGACACTGCCGCTCGATCCGGACGCGCAGAGGCTTTAGACTCTGGCCCGGCGTTAAAGCGCCGGGCCGATGGAGAGTCGGCTCAAGTTGAACGGGGTGGTTCAGCCCTGCACGGCTGGTACACAAAATGCCTCAATGGCCCCGCTCAGGCATCAGCGCAGGAATCTGGGCAGGTAAAAGCTCAGGAAGTGCAGGGCGCTGTCGGGCGCTGCCGTGACGGTGGCGCTTTCCATGTCAGCACGCGCCAGGAGCACATCGTACTGTCGCAACGTGGCAACTTCATCGCAAGCTACCTGTCCGGTTCCGTCGGTGACGTAGACAAATAAGTCCTCGTCGGAGCGCGGCGGTACAATGTGAGTCGTACCACCCGGAGCGACCACCGTTGCGGTCAGGCGGCCCGTCATGTGCTGCTGCATAGGCGAGTCCACATCGATCAGGCTGTAGACTGTTGCGTTTCCGGCCCGGCGTGCGGGCAGTCCATCACGCTGCAACTGCTGGTAATGCGGTTCCAGGCCGCGATATTTCGGGTCGGCGACAAACCAGATCTGGATGACGCGCACCGGGTCATCCGTCAGGTTCAGCTCCTGGTGCTCGATGTAGTCTCCGGCGAACATACGCTGGAACTCCGCCGGGCCGATGTCACCCTGCCCACCCACGCTGTCTTCGTGATGGAGAGTGCCTTCGAGCACCCAGGTGTAGATTTCCAGACCCCGGTGCGGATGCCATGTAAAGCCGTTGTGCGGCGCGATGCGGGTCATATGCGCGGTGAGCATGTCACCCAGGCGCTGCAAGGGACTCCAGCCGCCAACAGCAAAGTGGGAATGAAGCCAGTGTACCGGATGAACCATCGGGAAGGTCTCTGCCGGGAAATGGTACAAGGCTTGCGTCGGCTGGATAGGAGCACGGATAATCGGTTTCTGCATGTGTAATTCCGTCAGGCTGTAGCGGGTTATACCGTACCCGACGAGGCAGGGAGAGCGAATCTTACGACGTTTTACCCCCATATCGGCACACTCAGGAGGGCCACATTGCTTTTCCAACCGAAGCAGAAAATCGTGTTTATCGGCGACAGTATCACGGACTCGGATCGGCAGACGACGGCGGCTCCCTATGGAAATGGCTACGTCAGCATGGTGCGCAATTTCCTGTTGGCGCGATACCCCGAACGCGATCTGAATGTGGTCAACAAAGGCATTGGCGGCAATACCGTCCGCGATCTTGAAAAGCGCTGGGAGCAGGACGTGATTGCTGAAAAGCCGAACTGGTTATCGGTGTGCATCGGCATCAATGACGCTTGGCGGCACTTTGAGGGGAATACCGGAGAGGCCGTTCCGGTGGAAGAATACCGCACGACCTTGCACCGGCTGCTGAAACGGGCGAAGGAGGCGACGGGCACGCGGATCATCCTGGCTGAACCGTACATCATCGAGCCGAACCACAACGACCCGATGCGCCGCCTGATGGAAGTCTACGCAGCAACGATGTCCGGCCTGGCGCAGGAATTTGGGGCGGTGGTCGTCCACACTCAGGCGGCCTTCGACGAAACGCTGTCTCACGTTTCATCTTCTTACTGGGCTGCGGATCGCATTCATCCCAATAGTCCAGGGCACGCGCTCATTGCGCTGGCCTTCCTGCGGGCATTGGAGTTTGCGCTCTGACTTCTGATCGGAGCGTACATCTTTGCCCCACCCGGCTCTCTGAACTGCGCAGAGAGGCGAACCGGCTTGGGATCGAACGAGCTAACCCGATGGGCCGGTAAGCAGGGCACATATTCGCTCAAGTCGGCTATAATCTGACCATGCCTTCTTATCCCACCCTTTCAAATCGAGCCATCTGATGACCCTCCTTGCGCTGGCGCTGGTCCTGACCTCTGCGCTGCTTCATGCCATCTGGAACCTGTTCGCCAAACGAGTCAGCGGCGGGCTGCCTTTCGTATGGCTGTTCAGTACCGTTGCAACGATCATTTATACGCCTGTGCTGATCCTGTCCATCGTCCACGATCCGCCGCGCCTGGGCGGGATGCAGCTTCTCTTCCTGGCGGGGACGTGGGTCTTTCACGGCGCGTATTACCTGCTGCTGAACCGGGGCTACCGCGTGGGCGACCTGTCGCTGGTCTATCCGCTGGCGCGCGGCACGGGGCCGATGCTCTCCACGTTGGGTGCGGTGGTGTTGTTGAGCGAGCACCCGACGCCCCTGGCTATCGCCGGAACGATCCTGATCGCCGTTGGCGTGTTCGTGCTGACAGGCGATCCGCGCAAACTGCGCGCGGCAGGCACACGCGGAGCAGTGACGTATGGGCTGCTCACGGGTCTCATCATTGCCGTTTATACCCTGTGGGACAAACAGGCCGTCAGCGCGCTGTTGATCACGCCGCTCATGCTGGATTGGGTGTCCGGGCTGGGGCGAATGATCACGCTCGTGCCGTTTGCCGTGCGGAATTGGGGCGAGGTGCGCAATGCATGGCGAAAGCATCGCCTGGAAACGTTCGGCATCGCCATCCTCGATCCGCTGGGCTACATCATCTTTCTGACTGCCCTCTCGTTCAGCCCGGTCAGCTACCTGGCCCCCATGCGCCAGGTCAGCATCCTGATCGGCGCAGTGCTGGGCGCGCGCCTGCTGGACGAGGGCCATGCGCCGCGCCGCTTTGCTGCCGTCAGCGCAATGGTGGTCGGGCTGGTCGTCCTAGCATTGGGGTGAGGCAAACTTCCCTGCCCCGTGTATATTCTTTGCCTTCTCTGTTGCCACAGGGTTTCGCGGCTTGTTTCTACAACAGCGTGCTATAATGGGCCGCCGGACTGCAAGTTTTGAACGGGACGTGTGATGAAACGATGGCAGAGTCTCTTGCTAGGTGTTGTCGTGAGTGTGGCAACCCTGGCTTACGCGCTGCGTGGCGTCGAACTGGATAAGCTGGGCGGGGAACTGGCGAACGGGCGGTACGTTTACGTTGTGCCCGCATTGGTGCTGGTCTTCGTTGGGCTGGCGCTGCGGGCCGTGCGCTGGCAAGCGCTGCTCAACGGGCGAATCGCCGTCATGCACTCGTTCCACATCCTCAACGTCAGCTATTTTTTCAACGGCTTCCTGCCGCTGCGGCTGGGCGAGGTAGCCCGTGCGTTCCTGGCGACCCGGCTGCAACCGCCGATTGCGGTCTTTACGTCGTTGAGCAGCGTCGTCGTCGAGCGATTGATAGACGTGATCGCCGTCGTCATCCTGATTATTTTTGCCATCACCATCGCGCCGGTCACACGTGAAATTGAGGCGGCTGCGCGCGTCAGCGGGATTATCGCCGTCGCGGGAACGCTCCTGCTGGCTTTCTTCGCGGCACGCCCCGCCGTCGCTCATCGCCTCGTCGCCCTCATCGTGCGACTGATCCCGGCCCTGGAAGGCTTCCACGTGCGCGAACTGGCGGACAGGGTGCTGGATGGCATTGCACCGCTTGGATCTTTGCGGGGCGCAGCAGCGGCCTTTGGCTGGACGGCGATTGCGTGGGTCTCGTCGGTAGCCGCTACTTTCGTGTTGATGTATGTGTTCTACGAGCAGCCCCGCTGGAACGCCGCCCTGCTCATGACTTCGATTGCCTCGCTGGCAATTGCACTGCCCGCCGTTCCGGGCAGTGTCGGCCCGTTCGAGGCGGCCATGGTGCTTGGCCTGACGGTGGGTGGCATGGCCGATGCTGCCAACCCGCAGCAGCAGGCCCGGGCCGTTGCCTGCGCGGTGCTGATCCACGTGATCAGCACTGGCTCCTATGCCTTCCTGGGCGTGATCGGCCTGGCCCAGGAGCACATCTCGCTGGGTGAGGTGATGCGCTCGGCGCGGCAGATCACCGCCCGGCCCAAGAAAGAAACGGTTCCAGCCAGTGTCGAGTAACTTTCGATTGACCTCACCCCCCGACCCCTCTCTGCTGCGCCGAGAGGGAGCAGATCAGGCAGGTAACTGATGACGATTGCTTTATCTGACTGTCTGCCGCGTATTGCGCGTTCACGTGTGGTGGTGACGGGCGGCGCGGGCTTCATCGGCAGCCATCTGGTGGACTTCCTGGCACAGCATGGCGCTGAACTGATCGTTGTCGATGATCTATCCAGGGCGCGCGTGGACTGGCTGAAAAGCCGACGGCAAGATCCGCGCATCCATGTCGTCCAGGACAGCATTCTGGACGAAGAGCGGCTGGCGTCGATATTGCCGGGAGTCAGCATCGTTTTTCACCTGGCCGCGATTGCCACCGTAATGATGGCCGTCCGTAACCCGGAGAAGACGCTGAAGGTGAACACACTCGGCACGGCGCAAGTCGCGCTGGCTGCGCAGCGAGCCGGGGTAAAGCGCTTCGTGTTCGCCTCGTCCCGTGAGGTATATGGTGACCCGGCGGCGCTGCCTGTTCACGAAGACGCACCGATCAGGCCGAAGAATGTCTATGGCGCGAGCAAGGCCGCCGCCGAATTGTTCCTGAACACGCTGGACAACATAGCAGTCGTCACGCTGCGGCTGGCAAACGTCTACGGGCCGGGGGATAGTGGACGAGTGATCCCGATCTTCCTGCACAATGCGCTGAATGGGCTGCCGCTGACCCTGTACGGCGGGCAGCAATCGCTCGACCTGATCTGGATCGGGGACGTGGTGGAGACGCTGGTGAAAGCCGGGTTTTCGGACGCACCCGCTGCCGGGCCGATCAACGTGGGCAGTGGCGCGTCCACCAGCCTGCGAAACCTGGCACAGCGCATTGTTGATCTAGTGGGCAATCGCGCGACGATGCGGGTCGTACCGCCGCGCGGGCCGGAGGTGGAACGCTACCAGGCTGACCTGACCCGCGCGGGCCAGTATTTCGGTTTGCAGCCCAAAGTCGATCCGCTTGAGCATTTGCCGGAAGTGCTGGCAGCACTCCGGAGCAGCACGTTGGAGAAGAAGACACATATCTGATGAGAATTCTTGTATTCCTGACCTACTACCACCCGCATTGGACAGGGTTAACGGCCTACGCCAAGCGGCTGGCCGAAGGCATGGCGACGCGCGGCCACCAGGTTACCGTCGTCACGTCGCGCCATTCGCCCGAACTGCCGGTGCACGAAACACTCAACGGTGTGGACATCGTGCGCCTGCCGACGATGGGCCGCATCAGCCGGGGCGTGATCATGCCTGCTTTTCCGTTCGCAGCGGCGCGGCTGATCGCACGACACGATCTGGTGCAGATTCACACACCGATGCTTGAAACCGTCCTGGTGACAGCCCTGGCCCGCTTGCAGGGCAAGCCGTCTATTATTACCCATCATGGCGACCTGGTCATGCCATCCGGCCTGTTCAACCAGATCGTGCTGCACACCGTCCGGGGGGCAATGACGCTGGGGCTGCACCTTTCCAGCCGCGTCACGGTGCACAGCGCCGACTATGGCCGCCATTCGGACTTTTTGCGTCCGATTGCGCACAAGCTCGACGCGATTTACCCACCTGTCGAAATTCCGACACCGCAGCCGGAGGCGGTGGCGGCGTGGCGGCGCGAACTCGATCTGGAAGGCAAGAAGCTGATCGGGTTCGCGGGGCGGTTCGTGGAGGAAAAAGGTTTCGACTATCTGCTGCAAGCCATCCCGGCCACGCTCGAACGTATCCCCAACGCGCATTTCGTCTATGCCGGGGAAACGAACGTCATCTACGAGGACTTCTTTGGGCGCTGGAAGCATCTGCTGGACGCACACCGCGCGCACATCACAACGCTTGGCCTGATCCGTGATCCGCAGAAGCTCGCCAATTTCTACGCGATGTGCGACCTGTTCGCACTGCCCTCGCGTACCGACTGCTTCCCCAGCGTGCAGATTGAGGCCCTGTTGAGCGGCACACCGCTGGTGACGACGGATATTCCCGGCGCGCGCGAGGTTGTCAAAGTGACCGGGTTCGGGAAGTTGGTGCGCCCGCGTGACCCGTCCGCGCTGGCTGAGGGCTTTGCCGAAGTGTTGAGCGACCCTGCGCCTTACGCGCCAACGCGGGAAGTGGTGCGGGGCGTGTTCAGCACGGAGCGTACCGTCAGCGCCTACGAAGACCTGATGAAGCGCCTGGTCGCGGCGCGGAGTGCCAGGCGCGCAGTCAGGCAGCCCGTGGTGGATACTGCGCCGCCTGCAACGACTACCGAGAGAGGCAGCCGGGAGTAACGACTATGATCACCGAAGCCACACTGCAACGCCTGACCCGCAACGAGGCCGACATGGCTTTCAAGCGGCGCGTGCGCACCATCTTCGAGTGGATCGAACCTACCGACGACAAGCTGATCTATGACTGCGCGTGTGGGCGCGGCTTCTACCTGAACATGATCCGCACCGTCAGCCGGTGCGAGCTGTTCGGACTGGAACTTGACCCGGAGATTGTGGAAAAGGCCGGGCTAAACGTCGGCCATTTGCCGGACGTGCACCTTGTGCGCGCCGACATCTACGACCAGCCCTGGCCCGACAATATGTTTGATGGCATCATCCTGTCCGAGATTCTCGAACACATTGAGGACGATGTGCGCGGGCTGCGCGAGGTGTACCGCGTCCTCAAGCCGGGCGGCGTTGTGGCGATCACCGTGCCGCACGCCAATTACCCGTTCTGGTGGGACCCGATCAACAAGACGCTGGAGACGCTTTTCAACACGCACATTCAGCATGGGCCGCTGGCGGGCATCTGGGCCAACCACGTCCGGCTGTACACGAGGGAGTTGCTGCGCAAGTCGGTATTGCAGGCCGGGTTCCAGATCGAGGAGGAACGGGCCTTTACTCATTACTGTTTCCCGTTCATCCACAACATCGTGTACGGGCTGGGCAAGCCGCTGCTGGAAAGCGGGCTGATGCCCAGAGAACTGGCGCTGGCCGCAGATCGCACGACGTTCGACCAGAACAGCGGCAGCCTGCTCAACCCGATCAACCTGGGGCTGGCCGTGTTTAATTGGTTTGACCGCCCGAACAAGATGAACGAACCACCGGAGCGCTCGACGCTGATTTTGTGTGTGAAGGCGCGGAAGGTTTGACCTCAACCCCTGACCCCTTCTCCGCAAGCAGAGAAGGGGAGGTCAACCCCCGAAGATTTCGTGAACGAACGCTATGGCCGAACTGCTGACCGATAACCCGAATCCCGATCCAGTACCTGCGTCCGAGAGCGCACCGAACACGGAGGCAGACGAACCGCAGTCTGCGCCGCGTCCCTTCCAGGAACTGACGCTCGGCGAAGTGCTGATTCGCCTGATCCAGCAGCCAGCGCGAACCCTCGACGCGCTGCGCGAGACATTGCGCCGTCCAGAGCGTATCGGCGATGCGATCTTTTCCCCAGGCGACGTGGTGATGGTGGAGAGTCGCCCGGCGGCGCGTACCGTGCCGCCCATCAGCCGTGAAGCAGCCGTTGTGCTGGTCGCCTCCGGCGCTGCGTTCCTGATCGCATTGGCCGGGTCGATTTTGCTCACCTCGGTGCGCGGACAGGCGGCGGATCAGCGCTTGTGGTGGTGTGGTGGGTTGATGATCATCGGCGCATTGGGCATGGCGATCATTGCCGCGCGTAGCGGGTCATTCTGGCGGCTGCCGCCGCTTGAAGCGGCGCGGCCCACCTGGAAGGCCCGCAGCCTGGAAGATTACGTCGTCAAGTACGGCATCCGCATTGCGCTTGGCTTCCTGGCGCTGATCTGGACGTTCGGCGCGTGGTCGTTCAATGCCCACAACACTTTCACCACCTTTGGTGTGTTTTGCTGGATCATGGGCGTCGGGACGTGGTTCGTCGTGCTGTATGATGGCCCGATCCAGCCGGGGAAGCTCCTCAACCAGGCAACACGCCGGATCAGCGGCCTGTTCACGCGCCCGATCACCTTCCGCCTGTCAGGGACGGTGCTGGCGCTGATCGTGATCTTGCTGGTAGGGGCGTGGCTGCGCTTTAGCGGCCTGGGGAAATACCCGCCAGAGATGACCAGCGATCACGTCGAGAAGGCGCTCGACGCGCAGCGGGTGTTCGAGGGCAATCGCTCGGTGTTCTTCCCCAACAATGGCGGGCGTGAAGGCTTCCAGATGTATTACCTGGCCGTGCTGAAAAGCATCACGGGCATGACCGTCGGCCTGGAATTCCTGCAAATCGGCACCGGGCTGGAAGGCATGGTCATGATCCTGCTGGCCTTCTGGATGGGCCGGGCGCTCGTCGAGGAGGAAGACCGTGACCTGGGCAACCTGACCGGGCTGATCATGGCGGCGCTGGTGGCGACCAGCTTCTGGCACGTGCTGCTGTCGCGCCTGGGGCTGCGCATCGTCACAACCACGCTGGTGACGGCGGTGGTCTTCGTGTTCCTGGTGCGGGGGCTGCGCTACAACCGCCGCAGCGACTACCTGATCGCCGGGCTGGCGCTTGGGATCGGCATGTACTGTTACCAGGCGGTGCGGATGCTGCCGCTGGTGGTCATCGCCGGGTTCGTGCTGGCGCTTATCCTGCGGGCGCGCCGCCGCCACGACGTGGGGCGTTACACCTTGAATCTGTTCGCGCTGATCATTATTTCTCTGGCCGTGTTTGCGCCGCTGGGCCGCTATATGGTCGAGTATCCCAGGGAATTCTGGGAGCGGACAACGGGCCGCCTGTTCGGGGAGGAAGGGCTGAAAGACCCGGCGGTAGCCTTTGAAAACTTCAAGAAGAACCTGCCTGAACTGGCCGATAACCTGTACCGTTCGGCGCTGATGTTCAATTTCCGGGGTGATATGTCCTGGTTCAACGGCGCGCCCGATGGAACGCCCGAACTGGACTTTTTCACCGGCGCGTTGTTTGTGCTTGGCCTGGGCTTGACCGGGGCGCGCATCGTCCGGCGGCGCGACCCGGCGGACTGGCTGCTGCCGATCTCGATCCTGATCATGCTGCTCCCGGCGGCGCTGTCGCTGGCTTACTCCATCGAAGTGCCAAGCCTGACCCGCGCCAGTGGATCGCTGCCGATGGTCTATTTTATGGCGGCCTTCGCGCTGGCCTACCTGCTGCGGATGGTGGCCCAGCGCCTCCCCGAACAGTGGGCGCGCCGCAGTATCTATGCGGTAGCCGTGCTGTTCCTGGTGGCGGGCACGCTTGCCAACGCCAACAGTTATTTTGTCGATGCAATGGCCGATTACCGCAACTCCACGCTGCCGCACCGGCAGGCGGGCCACGCCCTGCGCGGCTTCATCGACAGCACGGGTGCGCCGGGTAACGCCTTTCTGCCTGCCTTCCCGAACTGGTGGGACTACCGCGCGGTGGGCATCGAGGCGGGCGATCCGCACTGGGCGAACATCATCTGGCGCGACCCAGATTTACAGGAGAATTTCTTCAACCTGATCAAAGCCAACATTGGCACGCCCTACGAGATCAGGCCAGATCGCCAACTGCTGTTCTTCCTGCCACCGGAGGACAAGGAGTTCGCCGACCTGCTGGCGCAGTGGTTCCCCAACGGGCTGACGATGAAGGTCGCCGCCTACAAGCCGAGCCGCGATTACCTGATGTACGTCGTGCCGCCCGTTGGCTGTGACTGGATCATCGGGCGAGTAGGCATTGTGCCGCCGTCGTGCCAGGAGTTGCCGACGGAGACTCCGCCTGCCCCACCTACACCGGGGGACGCGGGGCGGTGAGCTGTGCCCGGCGCTCAGGTACCGGGCTGAATCAACGAAGCCCGCTGAAGCGCGCTGGATGCTGACAGCATAAGCAGTAGAGAATGCTCCCCTCTCTGCGAAGCGGCGAGGGGCCGGGGGTGAGGTAAACTTCGCCTGACTGTGTAATACAACTGCCGTACCGGGGCGATCCGCAAGGTCGCTCCTGCTTTGCCAGGATCGAGGACAGCCACAGCATGACGTTTGATTCGCAGCCATTGACCGCCGATAACGCGCCTGAAACGCCGCAGCGGGATGTGCAGCACGAGCAGCACGAACCGATCACGGGCTGGGGCGCACGGACGCCCATCCTTTCCCGCGCGGATGCCATTGCGGGCGTGCTGCTGGTGATCATCCTGTGCGTGGGGGCGTATTTCCGCTTTACCGGGCAAAACTGGGACGACTACACACATCTGCATCCCGATGAGCGCTTCCTGACCGGGGTGATCGACAAGCTGGCCGGGCCGCTCGAACCGACAGGCTCCGACGTCAACCAGGCCCAGCAGCTTCAGCTGTGCTTGCAACGCTACCCTCAAACGCAGGGTGCAGCCACGTCGATTTTTGATTCGCAGTGCTCGACCTGGTACCCCAAAAATGCCGGGAACGGCTCCTACGTGTACGGCGAACTGCCGCTGTTCGTGGTCAAGTTCGCCACGCAACTGACAGCCAGCATCAGCGGCGACAATGAATGGCTGCACTACAACGGCGCACACCTGGTCGGGCGCAGCGTCTCGGCCATCGCCGACCTGATCTCGGTAATCTTCCTGTTCCTGATCGGGCGGCGGCTGTACAACGCCTGGATCGGCGTGCTGGCTGCGGCGCTGTACGCGGCGGCGGTTTTTCCCATCCAGCTTTCGCACTACTGGACCACCGATGCCTTCACCAATCTGCCCGTCGTCATCGCCTTCTGGTTCGCCACGCGGGCGATGGATCGCTGCAAGTGGTACGACTTCGTGGGGTTCGGCGTGGGCATGGGTGCGGCGCTTGCCACACGCATCAACACCGCCTTTCTGTTCGGGATCATCGTGCTGGCGGCGATGATCTACGCGCTGCCCGCCTTCGATATGTCGCTGCCGGGCCGCGAGCGCTGGCGGCTGATCTACCGCGCGCTTTCGAACTGCGTGCTGGCGGCTATCGCCACCTTCATCACCTTCCGCATCACCAATCCGCACGCCTTCACCGGTGGGCCTGGGCTGTACGGTTTTCTCGCGCCGTTCATGTGGCTGACGCCCCTGATTGCGGCCTGGTTTATCCTGGGCGTCATCCTTAACCCATCCCTGGCGCGCGCCCGGCGTATGCAGTGGTTCTTGCTGGCCCTGGCAATCGGTATCATCGTCCCGGCCAGTATCGCCTTCGTCGGCTTTCTGGAACTGCGGAGTGAGACTCCCGGCACACCGGTCAGCTTCCTGAGCGCGGCAACCCCGTATGCGCCCTGGATAGAGGAATTGCAGCGCTCGCAAGCCTTCCTTAATGGGCAGGTCGATTTTCCGCCCAACCACCAGTGGGCCAGCCGCCCTTCATACCTTTTCCCCTGGCGGAACATCGTCTTGTGGGGCCTGGGCATCCCGCTGGGCCTGATGGCGTGGTTCGGTTGGGCCTGGGCCGGGCTGCAAATCCTGCGCGCCCGCCCGCAGTGGACGCGCCACATTTTGCCTTTCACCTGGATTCTGGTTTACTTCGGGTACATGGGTCGCCAGTGGGTCATGACCATGCGCTACTACATCAACCTGTACCCGTTCCTGATCCTGATGGCGGCCTGGGCACTGT
Source organism: Chloroflexota bacterium (assembly GCA_021325095.1). GTDB lineage: Bacteria > Chloroflexota > Anaerolineae > Aggregatilineales > UBA2796 > JAJPHV01. The sequence continues at coordinate 11,406 of JAJPHV010000064.1, forward strand.
ACGAGATTTTCACGCGGGCGCGGCGCTATGTGCAGCAAAACCCGACCACGATGCGGCGGCTGGCCTATGCAGGTGGGACACTGCTGCTGGTCGCCGTTGTCGGACTGACCTACCTGTGGGCGACGATGTTCGTCCGGATTTACCAGCGCCAGCTTACCCGCGTTGAGGCCACGCGCTGGGTGCAGCGCAACCTGCCCTCTGGCCTGTCCACAACGATCACCGCCCCCGACGGCACAACGCGGCTGGTCAATATGTTCGCGGCCAGCCAGATCGAACTGAACGTGACACAGTACCAGCCCTACCAGCGGCAGGTGACAGAGGTCATCCGCGGGAATGGTCTGGTGACGGATCGGGTTGTGGTCAACCACATTGCCGATCCCGAACACTCCGACCAGAAGAAGCGCTTCACCGTCGGGATCGCCACCGATTCGGCGGGCACACAGATCATCGCGCAGGGAACGCTGACCGACGATTTCAGTGTATCGGGCGGACGGCTGGGCGCGACGTACACGGTTATGCTCGATCAGGCGGCGCTGCTGGGGCCGGGGCAGCCCTACTTCCTGGTCAGTTGGAGCGACAGCCCCCTGGATGTGCTGCGCGACGGCAACAGCCAGAGCGATTTTCTGCTCACCAACGGCCAGGGCGAGCGCGTGGGCCTGATCCGCCTGCCGGAGAAGGACAAGGAGGCAATCTCCGGCTTCGGCCCGACGCCGGTGCGAACGCAATTCCGCGCGCCTATCGCCGGGACGATTGATCGTATCGACATCCGCCATCTGCTTGACCCGACGCGGAGCGGGAACCCGGTCAACGTACACGTCAGGTTATTGAAACCGGGCGGCAACACGGCATTGGCCGAGGGGACGCTGACCACCGAGGCCGGTTCGACACGTACTTCGCCGTTCGGCGAGGCGTACTCGGTCAAACTGGACGAGCCGATCAAGGTCGAGGCGGAGCAGGCGCTTGACCTGGAGATCGCCAGCGACACGCCCGTCCAGGTCACAGGCACGGTCATCGCCTGGGAAGGCGACTGGGACGATCCCGTTCCCTGGGCAGTCTGCCCGATCCCGGACGACATGCCGCTGACACACGATACGCCATCGGGCCTGAGTTCAGGCCATTGTGAAGCCTTCGGTGGCCTCGGCACGTGGTACAAAGAAGCCAAGCTGCAAATGGCCCTGGAAGACGACACACTGAAGCGGAGCACGATGCAGGCGGCGCTCGACCAGGCCGATTACTTCATCATTACCAGCAACCGCTTCTACGACTCGCTCTCGCGGATGCCGCTGCGCTTCCCGATGAGCATCCGGTTCTACGATACGTTGTTCAGCCAGCAGCTTGGCTTTGATCTGGTGAAGACCGTCACGTCGTTCCCCTCGCTCGGCAGCTTCGAGATCGCCGATCAAAACCTGCCCACCTACGGTTCCCCGAAGTGGGTCAACGAGTGGGAATCCGAGGAAGCATTCAGCGTCTACGACCACCCGACGGTCTTCCTGTTCAAGAAGAACGATAAATACACGCCGAGTTTGCTGGCGGGGGTGCTGGGCAGCGTGACGACGACTGAGGCGTCGGCTGTTACGTTCAAGCCGGAGGACACGACGCTGATCGGGCGCGTGGCCTGGAACCCCACCCAATCCAGCCCCGCGCCGACGGGCTTCATGATGTCGGATACGCTGCGGGCCATCCAGACTAACGGCGGGACGTTCAAAGACCTGTTCAACCGTGACTGGCCGATCAACACCAGCCCGCTGCTGGCCGTCGTCGTCTGGTGGGCGCTGATGTTGATCATAGGCTTTGCGGCGTGGCCGATCCTGTTCATACTGCTGCCGGCGCTGCCAGATCGTGGCTACCCGTTGGTCAAGATCGCCGGGCTGCTGATCGTGGCGTGGATTGTGTGGGCGGGTGGAACGCTGAACCTGCTCACCTGGTCGCAGCCCGGCATTGCCATCACCCTCGCCGGGCTGGCGCTGGTCGGGCTGATCGTGGGCTGGCGCAACCGCGCCGAGTTGATGGATTACATGCGTATCAACTGGCGGCACATGCTGATCATTGAACTGATCACGCTCGTTCTGTTCGTCGGGTTCCTGTTCGTGCGGCTCGGCAACCCGGACCTGTGGGCACAGGTGCTTGGCGGTGAAAAACCGATGGACTTTGCCTTCTTCACCGCTGTGCTGCGCAGCACGGTCTTTCCGCCCTACGACCCCTGGTACGCGGGTGGCTACCTGAATTACTACTACTTCGGTTTTGTGCTGGTCGGCACGCCCGTCAAGCTGCTCGGCCTGATGCCGTCCATCGCCTACAACCTGATCGTGCCGTCCCTGTTCGCCATGACCGGCATCGCGGCGTTCTCCTTCGCCTTCAACCTGGTGGCCTACCGCTGGTTCCACCCGCGCGACGAAGGCGACGAGAACGGCGAAACGGCCCAGGCACGGCGGCGCTTCGCGCTGCGCATTCCTCGCGCCAGCCCGTACCTGGCCGGGACACTGGCGCTGCTGCTGTGCGTGGTGCTCGGCAACCTGGATACGCCGCGCGTGTTCTGGATGGGCGTTGCCAAAGCAGGCGGCTACAGCTTCGACCCCAACGACATGCTCACCTGGAAACTGAGCGAGTTCGTGCGCCAGAACGGACGCCAGCCCTCGCCCGAAGAGAGCTTGCAGTTGACCCAGGCAGTGGACAACCCGTCGTTCGGCGATCAGATCAGCTATGGCCTGCACAATGCGCAGCATTTCCTCTCCAGTCTGGGGGCCGGGATCGGGCAGGTGTTCAACGGCGGGCTGCTGCCGATCTCGCCAGATCGCTGGTTCTGGGCGCCGCGCAGCGTGGTGGGCGAGTTGCCCGGCAGCAACAACGAAATCAACGAGATGCCGTATTTCACCTTCGTCTTTGCCGACCTGCACGCGCACATGATCGCGCTGCCGCTGACGCTGCTCGTCCTGGGCTGGCTACTGGCGGAGGTGCTGGCGGCGGGGCGCATCGCGCGTTCCACGCTGACCGTGATCGCGGCGACGGCCTTTGGCGGGCTGGCAGTGGGCGTCTTGCAGCCGACCAACACCTGGGACTGGCCGACCTACCTGCTGCTGGCGATCCTGGCTATAACCTTCGCCATGTACCTGCGCCGGAAGCGCTTCGGGCGGCGGAGTGTCTTGCCGTGGATGGCGCAGCTTGCCTGGTTCTTCGCTGTGCAGGCCATTGCTGCCATGCCCTTCACAGCGTTCTGGGCCACCTCGTACCTGTCCGAAAATGCGATCAAGTCCTTTGAGGGCAACAAGACGCCGATCTGGGCCTATCTGGACATTCATGGCCTGTTTCTGTTCGCCGTCGTGACGCTGCTGCTCTGGCAAACGGCGCGGCTGCTGCGCAAACTGTACGTGCGGGATTTCATCGGGCGGGCCTGGGCGCTGATTCTGCTGGCGGCCTTCATCGGCGTGACGGTGCTGTTCACCTTGTTTTTTATCTCCGTGCCGGTCAAAATCTGGCTGTTCAGCCTGCCCATTCCGATCTCGCTGATCTGCCTGCCGCTGCTGGCCTGGTGCGCGATCCTGTTCTGCGTGCCCGACCAGAGCCGCGAGATGCGCGTCCTGTACCTGCTGACCGGGCTGGCGCTTGCCGTCTCGTTCGGGCCGGAGGTCGCAGTGTTGGGGGCGGACATTGGCCGCCAGAACACGTTCTTCAAGTTCTACATGCAGGCGTGGATATTGTTCAGCCTGGTGGGTGGCGTTGCCCTGGCCTGGATGATCCAGGCGTCTGTGCGGTGGGGAATGGTGCTACGCGGGGCATGGCTGGGCTTCCTGGTGCTGCTGCTGACCGCTGCCGGGCTGTTCCCGATCATGTCCACCCAGGGCAAGATCGCCATGCGCATGGCTCCGCAGGCTCCGCACACGCTGGACGGCGACGCCTACATGGAGTACGCGACCTACTACGAGGCTGCCACGCCGATCCCGCTGGCCGACGATCTGAAAGTGATCAAGTGGATGCAGGATAACGTGAAGGGCAGCCCGGTCATCCTGGAAGGCTACATGAGCGAGTACAAACTCGGCGGGCGGATTTCGATCAGCACGGGCCTGCCCACCGTGATCGGCTGGAACTTCCACGAACGCCAGCAGCGCACCATCGATCCGCTGCCGAATCTGGTTTTCCAGCGGGCTGCGAATGTCAACGCCATGTACAATACGACGGACATCAACACCTTCTGGACGATGCTCAAGTTCTACAACATCCAGTACATTGTCGTGAATAAGATGGAGCAGACGATCTATTCGGCGCAGGGACTCGCCAAATTCGACGAGATGGTAAAGCGCGGCCTGCTGGAAGTGGTCTACAAGCAGGATTACCAGGACACGGGCCTGGACGAAAACGGCATGAAAACGAGCAAGACAGTGTTCAGCCGCATTTACCACGTCGTTCCAGGCGCGACGTTGCAAGATGTATTGGCAGGTGGGTGATGGGTTGACCTCACCCCCTGACCCCCTCTCCGCAAGCAGAGAGGGGGAGCCGTGCGGTACTGCATATCGAATTTTCTGCCCTCGCCAGTTGGAGAGGGGCCGGGGGTGAGGTTTCATGGGGAGTAGGAATGTTCTTTGACTGGATCGCACGTGAGGGAGGGGCAGTCCTCGGTTGGTGGCTGCTGACCCTGCTGGCCGGGGCAGCCGTCTACCCGCTGTTTTACCGGCTGACGAGCGCCCTGCCGAGCCGGGGCTACCCGCTGGCGCGTGCCGCCGGGCTGATGCTGATCGGCTTTGTGTACTGGCTGCTCAACATCTTCCAACTGCTGCGCAACACACCCGGCTCGACGGTGCTGGCAGGCGTGATGGTGCTCGGCGTGGGGCTGGTCAGCTACGCGACGTGGCCGCAGCGCCAGCAGATGCCGATTGTGCCCTGGCTGCGGCGTAACGGGTCGCTGGTGCTGACGACGGAAGCGCTGTTTGCGATCCTGTTTGTTGCCTGGGTGATCGTCCGGGCACTGAATCCGAGCCTGGTGGCAACGGAAAAGCCGATGGAAATGGCTTTCCTGAGCGGCGTGCGGCGCAGCGCCACCTTTCCACCCAATGATCCCTGGATGTCGGGCTACGCGATCAGTTACTACCATTTCGGCTACATCCTGATGGGCACGCTCGCCAATCTGAGCGGCGTCACCAACGGCACGGCTTTCAACCTGGCGCTGCCGCTCCTCTTCGCGCTGACCGGGACGGGCGCATTTGGTATCGCCTACGACCTGGTGGCTGCGCGGGTGCGGAACAACCTCACCCCCCAACTCCCTCGCCGCTTCGCAGAGAGGGGGAGTGAAAATCAGGACAGTGAGGCGGGGGGTGAGGTCAGCCCCGTTCATCGCGGCGCGCTGGGGGCCGGGATACTAGCTGCTGTGTTTGCCGTCGTGATGGGCAACCTGGGCACGGTGCTGGTCGAGATTCCTTACCAGACGTGTACGGCCCCTGCTGCCTACCTTCAGTGGATGGCGATTGAGGATCGTGATGCCTATCCTCCCGGTGATGGCAGCACCTGTGCGACGGCGAACAGTGCCAGCCCGGAACACTGGAACTTCTGGTGGTGGTTCCGTTACAGCCGTGTCGTGCGTGATTACGACCTGGGCGGCAAACCCATCGGCGCGCAGCCCATCACCGAGTTTCCGCAGTTCAGCTTTGTCCTCTCGGACATGCACCCGCACGTGCTGGCGCTGCCCTTCGCCATGCTGTCCATTGGGCTGGCGCTCAATCTCGTCCTGGGCGGGCGGCGGCTCGATCCCTGGGAAGTGCTGCTCTATGCGATCTTCGTGGGCGGCATGGTCTTTCTCAACTCGTGGGATGGCGTGTACCTGGTGCTGCTGGTCGGCGCGGAGGCCCTGCGGCGGCTGATCCACAATGGTATGGGCCGTTTCGCCAGCGGCGATTGGCGCGGGATTGCCGGATTCGGGTTGGCGCTGCTGGCCCTGACCGCGATCCTGTATCTACCGTTCTTCCTGAGTTTCAGATCGCAGGTGCAGGGCGTCGTCGTCAACATTCTGTGGCCGACCCAGTTCCAGCAGTTCTTTGTGATGTTCGGGCCGTTCATCGTCATCCTGGGTGCGTATCTGGTAGCGGAGGCCTGGCGGGCCGGGCCGCGCTTCAACGCCCCCTTTGCCCGCCAGGTGATCGGGATCGGCGTCGGCTTCCTGGTGGTCGCCTTCCTGGTGCTGACGATCTGGGCCTGGCTACGCCCGGATACGAGGCAGGCCGCCTTGCAGGTCGTTGACCAGTCGGGCGGGCTGTTGGGCGTCCTGCCGCTGGTGTTGGCGCGGCGCGTCCAGGGCTTGCTGACCGAAGGGCTGCTCATCCTGGCGCTGTTCGTCGTGGTGGCGCGGCTGTTTGCGCGGCCCGCACCGGACGACGATGAACAAGACGCGATCAGCTATGCGCCCTCGACGGCCTTTACGCTGCTGCTGATCGCGGCGGGCGCAGTTCTGACGCTGGTTCCTGATTTTGCCTACTTGCAGGACGGCTTCGGCGTGCGCATCAACACGATCTTCAAACTGTATTACCAGGGCTGGCTGCTGTGGAGCGTTGCCAGCGCCTTCGCTGTCTGGTCGATCCTGGCGGAGGGCGTGCCCAAGCTGAAGCGCAAACGGGCATCTGCTCGCGCGGTGGAACCGCTTGACGAGCGGTTTGTCCCGGCCCAGGCACGGCGTTTATTCGCCATCAGTGCAGTGATCCTGGTGGGCATGGGCCTGGTCTACCCCGTGTACGCCATCTATTCACGGGCCATCAAAGAGGGAGACCAGTCACCGGGCAAAGTGATGACCCTGGACGGTGGCGAGTCCCTGGCGGCCAGCCCCGACGACTACAAGGTGATCCAGTGCCTCGCCAACGTTGCCCGCTCCGACAAGGACGTGGTGGCCGAGGCAACGCAGCCCAACATCGCCTACAACGTGACGGGCATCTATGGGCGGGTCAGCGGCCTGACGGGTATCCCCACGCTGCTGGGCTGGGACAACCACGAGCGGCAGTGGCGCGGCAGTGCGTTTGACACGCTCAACGTCTATTACGAAAACGGGCAGCGCGTCGAGACGCGGCAGGAGGCCATCGCCCGGCTGTACAACACGGTGTTGTGGCCTGAAGCGCAGGCAGTGATCAAGCGCTACGGGATCACCTACGTGTACGTCGGGCCGACGGAACGCCGCGATTTTGACCCGTCGGGCATTGCCAAGTTTGACGGGTTGACTCCAGTGTGTTCAAGCGGTAACGTTGCCGTCTATTCGGCGGCAGCCATTGAGGGACAGGCTCCCACAACAGCAGGTGGATAGGCATGTTTGATCGGAATCCGATGATCTTAGAGGCGACACCCTCGACAGTGACCGACACTCCAGCGGAGAGTATATCCGAAACACCCGCCGCAGCGCCGGGCATCCGGGTGGCGGTCTCGCTCGAACTGATCCTGTACGTGGCACTAGTCCTGCTGTCACTGACGCTGCGGCTGGCCGAACTGGGTACGATCCCGCTCAGTGACGGCGAAGCGCACGAGGCATTGGCCGCTTTCCGCGCCATCGAGCCGCGCGCCGCCGGATCGCCGCTGGTCAGCCACAACCCGCTGATGTTCACTGCGAATGTAATCACGATGAGCATCGGTGGTTCCGATACGGCGACGGCCCGCCTGCCTACCGCGATCCTGGGCGTGCTGCTGGTGGCGTCGCCGCTGCTGTTCCGGCGCTGGTTGGGGCGGGTGCAGGCGCTCATCATCGCGGCGCTGCTGGCGATCTCGCCGGTGCTGCTGCTGGCCTCACGCTCGATGAGCGGCGCGGTGTGGGCAATGGCGCTGGCGGTGGTCGGCATTTACTGGCTTGGCAAGTTTATTGAGACGCGGCGCGCAGCCTACGCCATTCTGTGCAGCATCGCGCTGTTAATGCTGGTCTTAATGGCCGAGCCGGGCGGATTCCTGACGTTGGTGGGGCTGGCCTTTGGCCTGTCGTTCGCGCTCTCGACGGTGGACGATCCCGATCTCGAATACCGCCGCGCCGTTGCCCAGGGGCTGCGCGACTGGCCCTGGATTCGGGCTGCCGTGATCGGCGGCTTTGTGATAGCGCTGACGGCAATGGTCTTCCTGCTCTATCCGCAGGGCTTGAGCGGCATTGGCGACGTGCTATACCAGGCGGTGCGCGGCCTGACCACGCGCCCGGCGGGTTATCCCTTCGCCTTCCCGCTGCTGGTGTCGCTATTGTACGAGCCGGTACTGTGGGTCTTCGGGCTGACCGGAGCCTACCTGGTCATCAGCAGGGACGGCAGCTTTTTGCAGCGGGCGATGGTCGGTTGGCTGATCGCCTCGGCGGCGTGGGCGCTCGGTTACGGCGGCGCGGAACCCGGCGACGCACTGTGGCTGACTCTGCCGCTGGCGGCGCTGTCGGCAATTACCCTTGAGAAAATGCTGGCCCCCGTGCGAGATCGCTTCTGGAACGTCCCGGCCTGGGGGCCATACGTCCAGGGCGTTGCGGTTGCGGCTACGCTGGCGATTGCTGCGATCAATCTGGTGATCGTGGGTAACGGCATTATGAGTTCCAATCCCGAGCTGCTGCCGAGCATCCCGCAGCCGATTCTGATGAAGGTGATCATGGTCGTTCCGGCCCTGCTGCTGACAGTCATCACCTTCTTCCTGGTGGGCAGCATGTGGGGCGCGCGAGCTTCCTGGCATGGAACCGGAATCGGCGTGCTGCTCATCCTCAGCATTTACAGTTTTGGCTCTGGCTGGCACGCCGCCGTTGTGAACGCGGACAACCCGCGCGAACTGTGGCACGTCCGCCCGGCAGCGCGCAACCTGAACTTGATGCAAAAGACGCTGGTGGTGGCCTCGCTGCGGGCTACCGGGATGCCCTACGACATGGAGATTGTGGTGCAGCCGGGCGAGGGCGATCCCTTTGACGACGGCGCGCTGGCCTGGGCGCTGCACCGCTTCTACAACACGCAGTTCGTGACGAGCCTTGCGCCCACCGTCAATGCGCCAGTGGTGATTACAGCGGATACCAGCGAGCCGCCCAAACTTGGTGCGGCTTACGTCGGCCAGGATTTCCCACTGACCTACCGGTGGGAGCGCAGCAGTTTGAAATGGGATTTTCTGATCTGGCTGTATGACCGCGAAACGCGCGCCCAGCCCAACGCTTCAGATCGCATCGTCACCTGGGTGCGTGCCGACATCTACGGACTTTTACCGGAATCGCGCGCCCCGGACGCCCGGTAATGGGCCTCTTGAACGGTGCGGGGCCGTTCGTCGCCGTCTCCGCGCTGCCGATGCTCCTCGGCCTGTGGCTGCGCGAAGGCCGGCTGGCTCAATCGCTGCGTCGCCTGGCGTTTGTGCTGGCTCTGGCGTTGCCCGGCCTGTTTATGGCGGTGGCGGCGGCGCTGTACCTGCGGGAACCTGGCCCTGTCTATTTTGATTTTGACGTAAACCACCGGGCAGCATTGCTGCTCTATGGGCAGAACAGCGATCCCTACAGCATTCATACCGTCTGGTCTTTCCCCTTTCCGACGTTTTACACGTACTGGCTGCTTGGCGGTCTCGGCAGGCTGAATATCTCACAGGCATGGGTCGCGTGGTGGTTGGTCAATGGCGTGCTGTGGCTGGTCTGCGCGGTGCTCTTGTGGCGAACGCTGCCTGTTCCAGTCTCGCAACGTGAGCGTGACACCCTGCTCTACGCTGCCGCTGCTGTCCCCGGCATGACCACGCTCTGGCAGGGGCAGACAGCGCTGCTCATTCTGGCCGGGCTAACGACACTGCATCTGGCGATACGACGAGGCCGTTGGATTGTCGGTGGAGCGGGGCTGGCATGGGCGGCGCTGGTCAAACCCCAATTGGCGCTGGTCGGTGTTGGGCTGGCAATGTGGATCGGCCTCCGCGCCCGGCGTGGTGAGAACGTGCGCGGGCCAGTCACGGCGCTGATCGCAGCGGGGGTGGCAGCTGTAGCCCTGATCGGCCTGACGCTGCTGCTGCCGGGCGGCGTAACGCTGGACACCTACCGAGAGTTCTTTGCTGAGACACTGCCAAGAATCGCTCGCCCGGATGAAACCCACAATGTCATCGGGTCGCCCGCGTTCGTCCTATCGAAGCTTGCGTTCTGGCTCGGCGCATCAGAACGTAATGCCGAGCTGATTTCAAGCGGTGTTACTGTGCTCGTGCTCGCTGCCGCCATGTTCTGGACAGTGCGCCGGGCCAGCCGCCCGCTGACCGAGATCGCGGCAGGTTGGGCTGCCTGGGCGATGGTCGCGCCGCGTGTGGCCTGGACGTGGTACGCGACATGGTGTTTGCCTTTCTTCTGGCTGGCGCTGCAAGAGAATTTCCGCCAACGCAGATCCACCTTGCTTCTGACGCTGTTTGTGGTGGTGCTGATGCTGCTCGACCTTCAACTCGAATCCGTGCCCGCCTCCTTTGTGACGATTGCGCTGCTGATGGCTGTGCTGTGGCAAAGTTTCCGTACCACACCGGTGAAATCACCGAAAAACGGGTAAGATAGAGGGCTACGTTTACCGCACGCAAAGGACTGCAATGTTCTCCGCCCCGGTAGAGACAACGCTGAATATGCTGATGCAGGAGGCCAGCGCCATCAGCAAGCGAGTCATCCAGGAGGACCGCCCCGACCTGATCCCCGACGTGGCCGAATTTGTGTCCGTTGCGTATCGACTGGCGCAGGCTTTTAAGCTGAACTCGCCCGTCGATCCGGCCAGTTACGTCGCGGAACTAAAGAAGCGTTTCCTGCTGGCGACCACACTTTCCGTCGTTGCCGGGATTTTCACCGACGATGCTGTTGCCGCCCCCATCGACCCAACCCCGCTGCGCCGCAACAGCCAGCACCGCCTGGGCGTAGGGCTGGCGGATCATCGGCAGGCAAAGGTGGCAATCGATGCGCCCGTCTACCGGCCCGAATGCCCATGTTACGGGTTCATTGTAGCTGCCGAGTCGGGAGAAGAATGGTACATGGTCCGAGAATCGGGCGATACGAGCTTTGTGCTGGCGTTGGAGCGTGAATGGATACGCGGTTACGGGGCGGATATGGTCGTGGCCCGCGAGGTGCTGGGGCTGGGGCGAGAGGCAGTGAAAATGGCTGAAGAGGCGAGGCCCGGCATTCGGGCCTGGATCGAGCAGGCCAGCGGGCTGTTCCGCGAGCGCTACGCTGATGTGCCGGCAGAAGCCTTTGAGCAGGGCGTTCCGAGCTTCTACCACTTCGGGAAGAAGGGATTTTCGCGTCAGCCGTGGGGAGAGATTGAAACGTAAGAGATTGAGGCACAAGGGCTGTCCACATCGACAGGCAAGTATAACCGGAGAATGCAATGATCCCTATATCGAAACCTCTGTTCGACGACCAGGAACTTACACTGCTGCGTGAAGTACTGGACAGCGGCATTATTGCCCAGGGGCCGAAGGTTGCGGCCCTGGAACAGCAATTTGCCAAACTGGCAGGTACGGAGTTTGCCGTTGCCGTGAGCAGCGGCACGACAGCGCTGCACCTGGCTCTCCTGGCGCACGACATCGGCCCCGGTGACGAGGTGATCACCACCCCCTTCACCTTTATTGCGTCGGCCAATAGCATCCTGTACACGGGTGCAAAACCGGTGTTTGTCGATATTCGTGCCGATACCTTCAACATCGACCCGGCCCGGCTCGAAGCGGCCATCACGCCCCGCACCAAAGCTATCATGCCTGTTCATCTTTATGGCCTGATGGCCGATATGGACCCGATCATGGAGATTGCGAATCGCCACCATCTGGTCGTCATCGAGGATGCGGCCCAGGCACACGGCGCGAAGTACAAGGGTCGCCCGGCAGGTAGTTTTGGCACAGGTTGTTTCTCACTATATGCCACCAAGAACATGACAAGCGGTGAAGGCGGAATGATTACCACGAATGACGCAGCCCTTGCGGATCGGCTGCGGTTGCTGCGGGCGCATGGTTCGCGCGTCCGCTATTACCACGACGAGTTGGGCTACAACTTCCGGCTCACCGATCTGCACGCTGCCGTTGGGCTGGCGCAACTGGGCAAGCTGGCCGAATTCAACCAGCGCCGCCGCCAGAATGCCGAATTCTTTAACCAGCACTTGAAGCGCGTCGTGACTCCGGTGCAGCCCAATGGTTACGAACACGTCTGGCACCAGTACACGGTGCGCCTGGTGGAGGGGAACCGTGATGAAGCGCTCGAAAAGCTGAAGCAGGCTGGTGTAGGCACGGGTGTCTTCTATCCGGTTCCGATTTACCGGCAGAAGGTCTATCAGAAGTTAGGTTACACCGACTGCCTGCCTGTTACGGAAGAGGTCACGCGCCAGGTCTTCAGCCTACCGGTGCATCCTGCACTCACGCCCGCCGACCTGGAAACGATTGTGGCGGCAGTGGAAAGGTTGTAGCCCGCTATTCCGGGTGAATGCGGGTAGAGGATTGCCCCGCAGGTCACGCGGGGCAAGAAGTTTGATCTGCGGGGTGCTTGCCGGCGAGCTTTGCAGGCTGCCAGCCGGATGGCTATCGGCCTGCATTTTCCAGATCGGCGAGGGAACTGTCGTCCTGGCTGGGTGCAGGCATGTAGTACCCCAGGCCCTCTTTGGTCAAGATGTACTTCGGGTTTGTGCGGCTGTCTCCCAACTTCTTGCGCAGGCGGCTGGATATGACCCATAGATACTGGCGTTCTTCGCCGTATTCTGGTCCCCACACCTCCCGCAGAATCTCGTCGTAAGCCAGGACGTGCCCGGCATTGGAAGCCAGCAAAGCAAGGAATTTGTACTCCTTCGCGGACAGGTGAATCTCTGTGCCCGAAAAGGTGACACTATGCTTGTTAAAATCAATCCTTAGCGCTTCAAACTGGTAGACATCGATATTGCGCCGCAGCTTGATAGAAGCGGTTCGGCGGATATTGGCGCGCACTCGGGCCAGCAACTCCGGCCATTCGGCGGGCTTCACCAGGTAATCGTCGATCCCCACATCCAGCGCTGTAGCGATATTTTCAGGTTGGTGGTTGACCGAAATCATGATGATAGGCACTGACGAGAACTCGCGCAGCCGCGCCCCAATTTCGATCCCATTGGCATCGGGCAGGTACATGTCAAGCAGTACCACGTCGGGCTTCTTGTTGGCGACCATATCGACGGCGGCCTTGCCGTTCCTGGCCTCCAGAACCTGGTACCCGTTTCGTTCCAGCACAGCCCGCATCAGCTTTACCATCTCCGGGTCGTCGTCAACGACGAGCGCCTTGAAACGCGGCGCCCGGCGTGCTGGTTTCACAATGTGAGGGGCGCTCTTGGGCGTTTGAACGAGGTTCAGACCTGACCTGCGAGCCGTTGGAAAGGCACAATAGATCGTCGTGCCAACACCGTGAGTGCTCTCTGCCCAGAGATGCCCGCCATGTGCTCGGGTCAATTCTCGTGCGATATAGAGAGCCAGATTGGCCTCCACGAGTTCGCTCCTCTCTCCCAGGTGCGAGCCAGCCGGTGCGTCCAGAATTTGCATGAGCTGCGTGTCCGAGAGACCCTGCCCCTGGTCGGTAACGCTGATCACCAATTTACCGGCGTCATAGCTTGCTGCAACTCGGATCTTGCCATCCGGCGGTGAGGAAGCAATCGCGTTGGCGAGCAGATACTGGAAAATCTGATCAAACCGCGCCGCATCCACTTCGATCTCTGGCAGATCGTCGGGCAGGTTTGCCTCGATGGTTCGCCCACTCATGCGGACTGCCATGCTGCTCAATGCTTGCTGCATACGCGGCTTGAGATTGACGGGCCGTTGTACCAAGCGAACACCACCCAGGTGCAGATTGAGCGTTTGCTGCCCATATTCCAGAATCTGATCGATCTTGGTCACGTTCTTGTCGATATTTTTCAGAAAATCGCTGCGTTGCTGTTCATCCCAGTAATGGTGACTGTTCAGCAACGTGTCCATCAGGCCCTTGATTTCAGCCTGTTTGGTGCGCAGAGTACGCAGGATGACGGTCAGGTATTCGGATTGTTTGGTGACCTCGCGCCATTCACTGGTCACGTCACGGACTATGCCAACCCAGCCATCCCAGGACGAGGTTCGATTGGGCACAAGCCTGATTTGGAGGCGGCTGCCCGGCGAGTTTCGCGTGTGCAGAAACACGGTCGGGCACTGATCAAGCATCCGGTACGCTTGATCGAGCTGGTCTTCAGCGCTCTGCGCATCTGTACTCAACTCCGCGATTTTTCGGAAAGTATACCAGTGGCTGCGGTTAATGAGTTGAATGCCGCCCAGTCTAAGGAGGTCATTCAGGATAGCATTGGTGAAAACAACTTTGTCACTCGAATCAACCAGAAATATGCCTTCACTCAGGTTCGCTGCGGCAAGTTCATTGTACATTGGTACCAGGTCCACAATCGTCTAGGTACTACCGGATTGATACAGGCATTCGGAACAACGCTCGAACTCATCGCCCAATACAATCTGTGCACTTCACTACCCGTCCAATCTTCCTGCCACCCCTGCTCATGATCGCCGGAACGATAGACAAGAGTTCTGTGGCTTACCCTCATGGCCGGTCGCAGGTATTGTGAATAAGTAAAAATAAAGGATTTTGGTTTGTGCCACGCCCCGCGGCACGCGGGAAAGCCTGAGAAATTGGGACAATGTATTGGTGAAAACCAACCATTCTGTCCGCTGAGTTGATAGGATGGGGGTGGAATGAAATGGCGAATTTGCCAGCCGCTTGTCTCCTCCATCCACTTACCCGCACACTCAGGCTATTCGATTAGCATCATGCAGTAAGGTACAGTAGGAAGAAGACAACTCATCCGTAATTATAGAGCAATTTTTAGGGGATTTTGTGAATTTTTTCCGAAGAAAAGGTTGGGCTCGGAGTAAGATGAGGGGGCGGAGCCTAAATTCTGTATCAAGTCTTCAGCTTGGGAAGCCCGTTCCAACCCGCCATATCGACATCGGCTTGGCCCCGATCTCTGCGCCGGTTGTGGCCGGAGCACTGGTGAACATCTGCGTAGGTTGGGGGTTCGTTCGATGACCTTGCAGATACCTTGCAACCCGATCCGCGCTCTTTGCGATAGCCAACACTCTCTTTTATACTGGCGTTCGTGAGGTGTTCGTGGGCATTCAGGACGATTCGTGAGAATGCGGTCAGGCTCACGAAGCAGCAATGAGGCGTTCGGCAGGCACTAACTTGATAACGCCCTCTTCACTCCATGCCCAAGACAACGTGGCGTGCGGCGAGGAGATGACTCGCCAGGCCTTCAATCTCCCTGTCCACACAGCGCTGTCACCTGCCGAGGTGGCCGAAGCGCTGTTCAAGCCAATCTGAGGATAACGACATGGCAACGTATATTCATCCATCGGCTGACATAGATAGCAGCGCAGTCATTGGCGAAGACACGAAAGTCTGGCACCTGGTCCAGATTCGCAGCGGAGCGCGCATCGGACGGCAATGCATCCTCGGACGAGGGGTATACATTGATGCCAATGTCGTGCTGGGTGACTGCGTTAAGGTGCAGAATTACGTCTCAATCTTTGATGGGGTAACGATTGAAAATGGCGTGTTTGTCGGGCCGCACGTTGTTTTCACCAACGATAAGATGCCGCGTGCTGTGAACCCTGATGGCAGCCTGAAAGGGGCTGCGGACTGGACAATGTCCACAACCCGTATTCGTGAGGGCGCAAGCCTGGGGGCCAATTCGACCATTGTGTGCGGTGTCACCGTCGGGCGCTGGGCGATGGTCGGCGCGGGGGCTGTGGTCACGCGAGACGTGCCAGATTTCGGCCTGGTCGTTGGGAACCCGGCCCGATTGATCGGTTACGTCTGCAAATGCGGTCAGCGGATTCCTGAGGGCGTTGACCCTGCAACTTATAAGTGCCCCAACGAGTAGCACCGGGCGGCATCCCGGGGCGGCACGATGCGAACATCGGCGTGACAAAGGGCCTACGCCGCAGGCTTATCGCATGTCCTCCATTTTGCGCCGCACAATAAGGTATTTGGCATGACACCACACGAGCGGGTTGGCAATCGGCCCCCGCTGCGCTACCCAGGGCGCGTAGTGTGCTGGCGACAGCAGTGAGCGATTGACCTGTTCGGGCAAATTCCCTGCCTCATCCGCCTGATCCGCCGCCCACGCCAGGATTTCCTCGGCGCGGGCGCGTTCGTTTACCTCCACGTAGTACCAGGCCAGCCACAGGGCCAGCAGAATCCAGGGACCGCCGCCGTAGTAGGTATCCTCTCGATAGCGATAGATTCCGCCGCCCGGTGCGCTCAATTCTCGTTCAATTCGGGCTATGGTGCGGCGCATGATGGGATCGTCCGGGGGCACCAGGCGGCACGGCGTTGCGACACTGATCAGGCTCCCGTCGACGGCATC
This sequence comes from Chloroflexota bacterium, assembly GCA_021325095.1. Classification (GTDB taxonomy): domain Bacteria; phylum Chloroflexota; class Anaerolineae; order Aggregatilineales; family UBA2796; genus JAJPHV01. The sequence goes on from JAJPHV010000064.1 coordinate 27,704, forward strand.
CAGGCCGACGGCTTTGGAGAATTCGCCAGCCGGGGTCAACCCTTTCCGCAACACGAAGTCTCGGATGGCCTCCATCGTCGCCTCCAGGTTTAAGCGCGGCAAGAGAGCCTGTGCTGCATTTAGCCCGGCGAAGATCGAAGCAAGCGTACTGATGTGCACATCGCCGCCTCTTTCCTCCCAATAATCATGACAAGGGGTCTGCCAGAGCGCCGCCAGGTAGCGGGCTGTCAGGTCTACGGCTCGCTCCCAGGCGACGGGCAGAGGCCGGAGGTGAGCGGTCAGCACATATTGATGCAGAGACCAGAGCCAGATGCCTGGCCCATCCAGTTGGAATTCGGGCCAGCCCTGTGGCCCTTCTTCACCATCGGGCCGGTAGCGTGCGTTAAGGGTGTCGTCCAGTACCAGGGCCAGCCCCTGTCGGGCGCGCGCAATCGTTCGTTCCAGACGATCCGAGCGACGGTTGATGATGCGTGCGCACCACTCGTGGAACCGTCCGGCGCTCTCCCACTGCGCGGCGCGGCTTTTTCCCCACATGACGCTCCCGCGCTGACCATCGATGGTCAGCGCGTAGCTGATATACGCTCCGTCTCTGAACCAGGAGAACTGGTAATCGGGCATGACAGGGCAGGCAAGATAAGCCCCACCGGGCTGCTGTGCCTTCAGAATAACGTCCAGGCTTTTCTGATAGAGATTCTCGCACTGTCCCGGATTCCTCAAGGCGCATACTCCACAACGATCATGTCCCAATAGGCTAGTCGCGGAATTTCAAAGTGTGCGTTATGTACACCTCGATCCAGATTCTGGCGGAATGCAAGGTCGTGTGCACTGAGGTCTTCCCCATCGGGCGACGCCCGCCAGATGCGCCGCACGGGACGGTCAATGACGATCTCGACATTCAAAGGGCCGCACGGAGTAGGATCACTTGCCAGAGGTGTATCCCACATCTGATGTGGCAGCCCGGTGAAGTTGATCAGGTTAAAGGTCTCGAACTGATCGCCGCGCCGCACTACAGTTAAGATGTCCGGCTTGTGGGTAGAGGATTCTTTTTGTGGACATGCCAGGCTGTACCTTCGCTCGCCGCCATCCTGCGTACCTAACGACAAGACTTCCTCGTACCGGACTTGAAAGTCGTAGTAGCGCTTCAGGATATCCTGAGCGGGCCGATCAAGCTGGCCGAATCTGGGAAAGTACGGGTCGGCCAGCATCGCGCCAGGTTCGCCCAGTTCAAGCCGGTACGCCCCACTGGCGAATATCACAGCGTCCGCCAGTCGCCAGTTTGCGACGTGGGCTGGATCGATGTAGGCGGCGACAATGACAGGCTTGCCTGCTCCGGCCTGCTGCGCGTTCACGACGATGCGGTATAAATCCAGGAACTCACGGTAAGGCGGCCAGACTTCGATGTAGACGGCAGCTTCAGCGCTACAGGCCACGCGATCCACCGGCCAATTGCCGACGGCATTGAAGATCACTGAGCCAGAGCCGCCGCGCCGCTGTTCCACCAGAGCTGCCGCTTTATCGATGAAGGCCGGAAACACTTCGCCCAGGTCGATTCGTGTTCCACTGGCATCCTGCCCGACGAAGGGCGCACCGTATTGATCGATGTGGATGCCGTCAAAGGCGATGCTGTCCAGCACAGTTGCGAATTCACCAAGCAAATGTTCTGCCCAGGGCGAATCCGGATTCATGATGACCAGGAATGACTCGCCCAACCTGAACGGGGTGCCCAGTCGATCCGTCAGCGCCAACCGGGGATGCTCACGGTAGAAGGCATCCGACGCCCCGTAGATCGCGGTATAGGGCATGGCTGCGATACCGCGCTCGTGTCCCGCTGCGACGAGGCGTTTGATAGTGTCAAGCGACAGGCTTCGGCCAAGCAAATCCGTATAGGTTTCAGAAGGCGGCAGCAGCCGTTCGTGACGGTACTGCCAGTCATAGTATTGCAAACCATTCAGGTGATAGCGCACGACCCAGTCCATCGTTGCCTGCACGTCATTGCGGCCAGGGCCGTATTCGCTTAGAAAACCATAACGAGGGGCTTGAGTCCAGTGTTCCAGCACGTCGAACGCAGCGGATGCCGTTGCCGCCACCCGCCCATCGCCATCCAGCAGCCGTGCCCTGACGCCATAGCCGCACGGCGCTTCCGCAGGCAGCGCCCCTTCCAGGACGCAAGAGCGGCCATCTGCCTGATCTGTCCAAATGGCGGTGGCGTCGGCAAGGCGGTAGATCGTGGCCTCGACTGTGCCCCGCGCCGGGGTCTCGAATGCCAGTTCCAGCCGGATGGGTTCGCCAGGCCGGAAGAAGGCTTTACTTGGCGTGCAATGCATCTTAATCATCTCAGCCTTTCAGGCCCGTCGTGGCGATCCCGGCCACGAAGTAGCGCTGGAAGATCACGTAAACGACCAGTACCGGCAGCAAAGCGATGATCGACATGGCGAAAAGTTGGCCCCATTCGGTCAGGTCGGGCCGTCGGAACAGCGCGATGGCGACAGGCAACGTGCGCTTTGCAGTCTCCCGGATGGCGACGTGTGCCCAGGGAAACTCGTCCCAACTGTACAGGAACGTGAAAATCGTGACGGCTGCCAAGCCGGGACGGGAGAGCGGCAGCACGATCCGCCAGAACAACGTACCTTGCCCGCCACCGTCGATAAGTGCCGCGTCGAGCAAATCTTGAGGGACACCTGCAAAGACGCCACGCAGCAAAAAGGTTTGCATGGAGAGGCTCATGGTGATGTAGACCAGGATCAACCCCAGCAGACTGTTCAGCAGACTCAGTTCTTTGGCGACCAGGAATTGCGGAATGATCAGCATAACGGGCGGGATCATCATGCCGATCAGCAGCACAGAGAACAGCACACGTTTCCCGGCAAATTTCATGCGCGCAAATGCATAGGCCAGCAGCGAAGCGATCAGGACTGTGCCGCTCGTGCTGGCGACGGCGACCAGCAGACTGTTGGCAAAGTACACCACCAGGTTCTGCTTGGCGAGCACTTCCCGGTAGTGTTCAAAAGTGATGTCGTGCGGGAAAAGCTGCGGCGGCATCTCGAAGGTATAGGCCTGGGGTTTGAGCGACACCGACACCATATAGATGAACGGGACGGTGACGATCAGTGCGCCAGCCAGGAGCAGCGCATACCGGACAGCAAACGCTGTGTACTTCTGTCTGCCCAGAGTATTCATGTATAGTCCACCTCGCGTTGCAACAGGCGGATCTGTACCAGACTGACGACGAAGACCACCGCCGTAAGCAAATAGCTGATGGCCGCACCCTGCCCAAACTTAAAGTTTTCAAAGGTCTGCTTGTCCATCCATGTCAACACAAAGTGGCTCTCATTCATGGGATCGCCGCCGCGTGTCATAAGCAGGCCAGAAATGTAGACATTCATCGCACCAATGGTCAGCACCACGACGAGGAAAACCAACGTCGGGCGCAGGAGCGGCAAGGTGACTGACGTGAAGCGCTGCCTGGTTCCCGCACCATCCACCGCTGCCGCCTCGTAAAGCTGCATGGGGATTGACTGTAAGCCAGCCAGGACAATGACGGCTGTCCAGCCGATCCCTTTCCAGATGCCGAGCAGCGTCAACGGGATCATGATCAGACGCGAGTCGGCAAGCCAGCGGATTGGTTCGCGGATCAACCCGGCAGATTCCAGGATCGAATTGATGAGTCCAGCCTGCCCATTGAATAAGAACTCGAACAGGAGCGTCACGATCACCCAGGAGGTGATGACCGGCAAATAATAGAGGGTGCGGAACAGGGCACGGCCCGGAAAGCGCTGGTTGAGCAGCAGCGCCGCCAAAGTACCGAAAATCATCTGACCGGGGACGGTCACCAGCACGTAGAAGAGCGTGTTTGAGGCGGCACGCTGAAAGATGGGATCGTCTAGCGCGTCCTGGTAATTTTGCAGGCCCACATAGACGCTGCGTTCAGCCTTTACAATATTCCAGTCGTAGAAGCTGATCCGCAGCGAGTACAGCATGGGCCACAGGATAAACGTTACAAACAGGATGATGCCCGGCAGCAGGAACAGGTAGGGCGTCACCTGCTGTGCCGAGAGGCGGAGGCGCGGTTTCACAGTGATGCTGGCCGAAGCCCTGCGGCTATCCACGTTGAGGTTCGCTTGAGACACGGGCAAATTCCCTGAACACAGGTTCGTGATGCTGCCTACCCCTCTTCTTGGTGGAGGATGGGGTAGGCGGCAAGGCATACCTATTTTGCAGCCAGCAGGCCGTCTATCGTTTTTGCAGCCTCATCCAATGCGTCCTGAACGGGCTTACCATCTTTGAGCATCTTCTGGAAAGCGGTGTTGAGCGCATCATCCATCTCACTCCACTTCGGATGCGGGACGCGCGCCTGTGCTGTCTCAAGCTGCTTCATGAACACTTCAAAGTAAGGCGGCAAATCTTTGCTGCCGGTTAGGGACTTCAGCACCGGCATAACGCCCACCTTTGCCATGAACAACTGCGCTTCTTCCGAGACCAGATATTGTGCCCAGGCCAGGGCCTCTTTCGGGTGTTGTGTGGCCGCGCTGATCACTACGTCTTCGCCGCCCACAACGCTGCTCGATTTGCCATCCGGGCCAGTCGGGATCGGAGCAAAGTTGACTTTGAAGTCGGGGAAGTCCTTCTTGTATATATCGACCATCCAGGGGCCATCGATGATCATGCTATACAGGCCTGTGGCGTGACCCTGAGCCGTGCCAACGCCGCCACCTAGCAAATTAGGAGAGAGGCAGCCCTTCTTGTACAGATCAACCAGCATCTGGAAGGCTACCACGCTCTCCTTGCTGTTGACGTACCCGGTGGCCGTCGTCAGCTTGTCGTCCACGATTTTGCCGCCCATCGCGTAGAAGAGCGGGGCAGGCGCCCAGAAGTAGGTTCCACCCAGTGCATAGCCGTATTGCTTTGTGCCGTTGGTGAGTTTGCAAGCATCCTCGGCAAACTCCTGAATGGTGGCAGGCGGCGCTTTGATCCCGGCAGCTTCAAATGCTTTCTGGTTCCACAGCAAGACCTGCGTGTTGGTGTCCAGCGGGAGGCCCCAATACTTGCCATTCCACAGGTTCGTCGCCAGCGGGCCGGGGAACACGCTGTCGGCGATTTTCTTGAAGTCGGGCAGTGCTGAATCCAGCTGCATCAGCGCGCCTTGCTGGGCGAACTGTGGAACCCACACGATATCCATACGAATGGCATCGGGCGCTTGCCCGCCAGCAATCGCAGTCAGCAGGGCTTTTTTGAAGTCGTCGTAGGCGTAAACAGTAGGCTCGACTTTGATGCCCGGATTGGCTTTCTGGAACAGCTCAATCAGCTTGGCAAGCTGCTCAGTTTCGGCTGGACTCATCGTGTGCCAGTACGTGATCGTTACCGGATCGGCGGCTTGTGAGCGTTCAATAGGGAGACCGATCCATAGCAAGGCGACGACGATGAGCAGGGCGATCAACTTATGTCTTAACATGTGCAAGTTCTCCTCTATTTGAAAAACGTAAGGTCAAGAACTACGGTGCAAGCGCTCTTCTTTCTCCCTCCTTCATACTCAGCCCGCTTCGTTCACACAGTAAATAAAGCACGACAAAAAAAGAGCGTGCCCTATTGAGGCAGCGCTGCTTGCCGTTCCAGTTGAGGTGCATGGAAGATCCTTGCCAAGACAAGGCTGGCCGCGCCACGTGCCCAGGTGTCGTCACTGAGTGGCTCAATCCGCAGCTCGATACGTTCGGCCTGGCGATCAAAAATGTGGTGAGCCATTGCGTCGCGCATGGGCGCAAACATGAACTCTCCGGCACGGACACCCTCCCCGCTGATAATGATCAGGGCCGGTTCGAGCAGGTTAACCAGTGTGGACAGGGCCTGCCCGAATACGGCCCCGGCACGGCTCAATGTCTCGATGGCCGTCGGGTTACCCGCCTTCGCCTTCGCCACCAGTTCCTCAGGCGTTGAAACTTCAAGCCCGGCGAGATGGGCGCGGCGCAGAAGCCACGGCTCGGCGACGAAAGTTTCCAGGCAACCTCGATTGCCACAGTTGCATACCAGCCCATCCGGATCGACGACGATGTGGCCGAACTCTCCACCAGCGCCGTGCGCGCCCCGGTAAACCTGACCATTTGCCACAATGCCCAGACCCACACCCCGGCCTATGGTGACCACCAGGAAGTCCTTCACGTGCTGCCCGACGCCGTAAAGCTGTTCGACGCGCGTGAGGGTGTTTACGTTGTTGTCCAGATAAACAGGACAATCCAGGCGCTCTTCGAGCAAGTGGGCAAACGGTACGTCGCGCCAGCCATTGTGGGGCGAAACTCGACAAATGCCCGCGTTTGAATCGATCAGACCAGCCAGGCCGACCCCGATGCCGAGCAAGCAATCGTGATCGACTTGTGCGGAGCGAAGCAATTCGCGGACACCTTCAGCCAGCAGGTCTGATACGGGTACCGGCTCGCGGCGGGTGAGCAGTACGCTGTGCTGTGCCAGCACTTCCGAATTGAGATCGGTCAGCGCCAGGGTGGCGCTTTCCTCGGCCAGTTTGATGCCCACGACATATGCGTGACTGGCATCCAGGGCCAGGAGTATGGGCTTCCGGCCCCCTCGCGAGTCACCCTCCTGTTTTTCAAACACCAGCCCGTCCTCGATCAGTTCAGCCGTCAGACCGGTGACCGCTGCCGGGCTGAGACCCGACAGACGGGCGATGTCAGTCCGCGCGATGGGGCCGTAAGTTTTGATGATGTTGAGGATAGCTGATCGATTCAGTGCTTTTAGAAACTCGCGGCGCGCCATAACTTCATTCAGTGAATAAAGAAACCTGAGGACATGATACGACAGAGTGGCGGCGCTGTCAAGATCGGTTTCAACCTTGACGCAGGCTGCGCTGTCCGCTACAATGAGCGCATTGTCAAGCGGGCGCGTAGCTCAGCTGGGAGAGCGCTACAATCGCACTGTAGAGGTCGAGGGTTCGAATCCCTCCGCGTCCACCACGTCGGCAAGTAAGATCGATCCGGGTTCGCCTGCTCAATATATTGAGCGGGCGTTTTGTGTTATAGTGTAGTCATCATCGAGACCCAATTGGGCAGCGGGTGTACGGTATGCTTGAGCCGAGAGTTCAGACTTCCGAACTGGAAACCATCTACAAAAGTGTTCCGCGGCTGACGGCGACTGATCGCCAGCTGATTGAGCGTGCCTACCAGTACGCCGACAAGGCCCACGAGGGCCAAAAGCGTAAATCTGGCGAGCCGTACATGATTCACTGCGTCGCAGTGGCGCAAATCCTGGCCGAACTGCGCATGGATGCGCAGACGATCAGCGCAGCGCTGCTGCACGATGTGGTTGAGGATACGCCCATCACGCTGGAAGACCTCGAAGCCAATTTCGGGATCGACGTGGCGCGGCTGGTGGACGGCGTAACCAAGATGGAAAGGCTGCCCACCGACGTGGAAGCCATGAAGGGCGGCAAGGCTGGCAGCCGCGAATCCGAATATCTGCGCAAGACGTTCCTGGCAATGGGCAACGACATCCGCGTCATCCTCATCAAGCTGGCGGATCGTCTGCACAACATGCGGACGCTGCACTACCTCCCCCCAGAGAAGCAGCGGCGTATGGCCCGCGAGACGATGGAAATCTTCGCGCCGCTGGCAAACCGGCTCGGCATCTGGCAAATGAAATGGGAACTCGAAGACCTGAGCTTCCGCTATTTGAATCCGGAGAAATACAAGGAAATCGCTAGCAAAATCTCGGAACGGCGCACAGACCGCGAACGATACATGCAGCGCACGAAAGACATCCTGACGCGGGAACTGGCGGCGGCAGGCATTCAGGCTCAGATCAGCGCCCGCCCCAAGCATATCTACAGCATCTACCGCAAGATGGAACGCAAGCGCGTGCCGTTTGAGGAAATCTACGACGTGCGGGCAGTGCGCGTCATTGTGCCCGATAAAGCGACGTGCTACCAGGTGCTGGGCGTCATTCACAGCATCTGGCACCCGATCCCTGGCGAGTTTGATGACTACATCGCCGCGCCGAAAGACAACTTCTACCAGAGTCTGCACACCGCCGTGCTGGACGACGAGGGCAAGACGCTGGAAGTGCAGATCAGAACGCCCGAAATGCACGAACACGCCGAGTACGGTGTGGCGGCGCACTGGCGCTACAAGGAAGGCGTCAGCCGTGACGACCAGTTCGAAAAACGGCTGATGTATCTGCGGCGCCTGATGAACGACTTCGACGAAGAAGACATTGAGCAGAACGCCGACGACTTCGTCGATGCGATGAAGTCGGACGTGTTCGAGGATCGCGTTTATGCCTTCACGCCCAAGGGCGACATCGTTGACTTGCCCGGCGGGGCCACGCCCATCGATTTCGCCTATTACATCCACACCGAGATCGGCCATCGCTGTCGCGGCGCAAAGGTCAACGGGGCACTGGTTGCCCTGAACCATCGCCTGGCTTCGGGTGACAGGGTGGAGATTCTTACTTCCAAGCGGGGTGGGCCTAGCCTGGATTGGCTGAACCCCAACCTGGGCTTCGTGCATACCAACCGGGCGCGCGCCAAGATTCGGGCATGGTTCCGCCGGCAAGATCGAGAAAAGAACATCGCCCTGGGCCGCGATGTAGTGGATCGGGAATTGAAACGGCTTGGCCTGGAAACCATGTCGCGCGAGGCACTGGCGACTCTGTTTAACTTTTCGAAGCTGGAAGACTTCTTATCCAGTGTTGGCTTTGGTGACATCACCGGGGCACAGATCGCTACCAAAGTGCTCGAAGCGGAGCGCAAGAACCAGCGCGAAATGGCCGCCAATGCGGATGTGTTGGCGACGACGGGCGAACACCAGACGCAGCCCGTCAATGCCTCGGATGGCATCGACATCATGGGCGATGGCGGGATGCTGATCAATCTGGGGCGCTGCTGCAACCCGGCGCAGGGCGATCAGATTGTGGGTTACATCACACGCGGCAAGGGCGTGACGGTGCACCGCGCTGATTGCCCGAATGTCATCAACAGCACCGAACGCGAGCGCTTCATCAACGTCAGTTGGGGGCGCGCCGTCGAGAAGACTTACCCGGTTCCGGTCATCATCGTCGCCTATGACCGCGAGGGCCTGCTGCGCGACATTGGCGGCGTGGTCGCCAACGAGAACATCAACATCACCCAGGTGAACGTCAATACGCGCCAGAGCATCGCCACTTTCCAGGTGACAATGGAGATCGAGGACACGACCCAGCTATCGCGCGTGCTGGCGAAGATCGAGCAGTTGCCGAACGTGTTGGAAGCCCGCCGCCGCACGACGTCGTAGTACGGGTTTTGCGTTTCGATTCCATCCAGGCTATTCAGGCCGATTTTCCCAATATGCTTTTGGAACCCACCTTCAACCCGGTTCACCCGCATCTGGGCGTCGAAACCCAGCGGCAATGGCCTGACCAAGCCGTCGTGCGCACCACACCGGTTCTATTGGGCTTGTTCTAGGTCGGCACGCTGTGTGCCGACAACCTGCTCTCACGTCAGGGATTCACTATCCGCACCTCAGCCTGGTACCCCCGCCCACCTTTAGCGATGCCCTGGCCCTGGTTCGGCGCGGCCTGTGGACCCATCTGACTTTTCAGATGTCGGTGGATGACGCGCAGAGGGGCAAAGTTCCCCGCCCCTTGCTCGAACGGTTCAATGACTTGTTGGCTTACATCGCCTAATATTCAAAGTCTAGCTGACCCCAAGTCCCTGGCGCGGGCAAAGATGGTTGTGTAGCGCAGCGGAACGGGATAGAAGGGATCGCAAATCCAACATAAAGTCTCCAGGTGATCGTGGGCGGGCACACTTTCCGTACCCGCCTACGGGTTAGTTATGCTCTCTCGATTTTCACTTTGGTATCGTAGAAGACGGCGCTTCCACCTGTCAGATCAGAAAGTGTAACATTCTTCAGCACCGGGTCGACACGCATGGCAGCATTGGCGTGGATACCCGTTGCGCGGCGCGGATCGCCTTTGACGACGTTGCCATCAATCACGATGTCTCGCGCGCCACTGGCATAGTGCCCCCACCCTAGTGGAAAGGCGACGACACCAGGCCGAATCCCCTGGGTGATTTTGAGCTTGCCTACCATCGGTTTCGTTGTGCCGTCCTTCAAATCCCAGACGCCATCTGGATTGCTGGCGGAAGATACTTTCACCAGATCACCCGGCTTCAGCCCGAGTCGTGCAGCATCGGCGGCGTTCATCAGCACAAAGTTTTCCGGCATCAACGCCAGCAGCCAATAATCCGCAATGCCGCGTGCCTTCGCCATCATGATCTCTTTGTAGGTGATCAGGTTGAAGTCGTAACCTGTGTCCTCAATCGGCTCACCTAGCGCCGACTGACCCGGCGGCACATAAACCGTGTATCCAGCAAATGGCTTGCCAGTCATCGAATTGATCGTGGTGGCGGTCTTTTCCTGGTAGAGGTTGATCAGCCGCCCATAGGGATGGGTATGCAGGCCGTCTTTATAGGCTTTGCTAAAGGCTTCATAGCGTCCACCCCGGTTAAGAACGTAGATCACTTTCCGCCAGAGCTTGTCGTCATTGCCAACAGCCAGTTTCCAGCGCTCGGCATCGAAGACGCTCTTGGGAAGATGACGACGCGCCTTCAGGAAGGTTTGAACCTCTTCGTCACTGGCTTCGGGCACGGAGTCCGAACCATCTTCCTTTTCCCCGGCAGCGATATTGGCAACCTGCTTGAGATAGAGGTCTTCGGGTCGGGTGAAGGGGATACCTTTACCAAAACCGTCCGGGCCAAAGCCGGGCAGATTGAGCTTTTCGGCAATCGCCAGGTACACTGCCTCAAAGCACAGCGGTATTTCTTCGCCGAATACCTTGACGGTCGGCCAGCCGGGCAGTGCGATGGCTGGCTGACGCACGTTTTCGACCTTAAACGGCACTGAGGGATGTGAACCGTGAAATTCCCAACGCTCCAGGAAGCTCAGATCGGGGAAGATATAGTCCGCGTAGGTCGAGGTTTCTCCAACCAGGATGTCCGAGGTGATGATCAAGGGGATTTTCTTGGGATCGGCCAGAATCGCGATCACCGTTTGCGCCGCTGGCAGCGAGTAGCTGATGGCGCTCATGTAGAACATAGCGATCTTAATGGGATACGGATAGGCATCGCCGATTGAGGGCACGTCTTCCTGATAAATACCATCGGCCAGCGGATACCAGGGGCGCTTGGTCGGGTACTTATCGGGCTTGCCATCATACAACGTCGTCTTCTCAAAGGCCACATTGGAGCGCAGCATATCCATGCCGAAGGCGGGCTGGTCGCCGTTCGTCATCTTGGTGATATTGAATGGTTGTCCGGGTTTAGTCCCCTTGCGATCATACGTCGTGAGTTTGATCGTGCCGCCCGCGTAATCAAAGTTGCCGATGAGCAGGTTGACGACGTACCAGGCGTTGTTGTTGTAAAACCCATTGGTATGCTGCGAGGGGCCGCGATGGATGTCTGCTACGGCTTTGCGTCCATGCGACGTGAATTCGGCAGCGAGATCGGTGATGTCGCTCTCACGGACACCGGCCATCTCGGCCCATTCCGCGATGGAATGTTGGGTGGCCGACTCGGTCAGGAGTTGCAGGCTGCTCTTAACGTCAAAATCGCCGAGCTTGGTGGAGACCAACAGGTCGCCTTTTACAGGCGCCGCTTTGGGATCAACCGGGTCGAAAGCCACCGGCTGGCCGTCTACCAAGACTACCGGTGTATCCGATGTGAATTTTGTCCCGTCGGCAGCAGTGTAAACCGTCACGTCCTTGTTGTCTTTGTCTTTTTCGGTGTTCTTGGTCAGCAGGCCAATCTCGCTGGCGCGCAGGAACTTTCCAGCTACCCCATCCTTAATCTTGACCAGCCAGGTCGCGTTGCTGTAATTCGGCTCTTTGGCGGCATCCGCAGCGGCTTTGTTAGCGAGGGAGAGGTAGGCAGCATTGTACTTCTGGTTGTCCAGCATCCAGCGGATCATGCCCAGGGCAAAGGCGGCATCCTGACCGGGCTTGATCGGCACCCATTTCCAGGCTTTGGCAGCGGCTTTCGAGAAGCGGGGATCGACCACCGCGTACTTCAGGCCGTTCTCGACCACACCATTGGTAATGCCGGGAACGCGCAGCGGCGGCCCGTAGTTGGACTCGAACACATTCGCGCCCACAAAGATGACGAATTCGGCGTTCGGGATGTCCGCCTGCCAGTAGAATTTGTCACCGTTATCGAAAGTGCCTGTCGCCGAGTTCCATTTGGCGCTCATGGCTTTGCCCGTGTAGTAGAGCGATCCCTGGCAGACTGTCGTGTGCCCGTTGGCGTTGATCGATCCAAAACCCTCTTTCACGAAGCGATCCACCAGGTCTTCACGCCCGCCCTTCATGCGCCCCCAGATGAAGGCGAACTGATTGTTTTTCGGCCCAAAGTCAGGATGATCGGGGTCGATTAGCACGTCGAGATGATCCGCGAACTTCTTCTTGAACTCAGTAACCGCCGCCGCCCGCTCATCACCGGGTTTGGCTGCCCAGATCTTCTTGACCTCGGCGCCCATTGCCTTGAAAAGCTCCTCGTCGCGCAGGGCATACACGTCTTTGAACCCGTCAACTTTTCCTTCTCCAAACAGATCACCGCCGTTTACGATCTCATCGATGGCCTGCTCAAACGGGATGGTGACCCACTGGCCTGCACCACGCTTCGTGCCGGGCTTGCGCTTCAAGACGCTGACGATGCGGTAGGGATCATAGGCCGTCTGCAAACCAGCCTGTCCTTTCGGGCAGATTGAGCCTTCGGTTGTCCCGGTCTCCTTGAGCGGCGTTTCGTAGGGCAGGTGCGGATGCAGCGTCCAGGGGCTGTAGGGGTTGCCATCGATTTTTGCGGCGACACCTTCCAGCAGTTTCACCTTGATTCCGCAGCCCGTATTGCATTGCAGGCATACGGTGCTGATCTGGTTCTCAACGTCGATGAGTGGGTAGGATGAACTGGTTTGCTGTGCCGCCAGAATTTTGTCAAACGCCGGGAGTGAACCCAGCACCGCCGCGGCGCCGCCCGTGACTGCGGTGAGTTTGAGAAACTCACGCCGGGAAAGGCCGCAGGCTTCGGGTTGTTCAGCGACTTCAGCTTTGCTTTCCGGCACGGAAAGTACAGGTTTATCGGTCATTGTGCCACCTCCGTTTGGGTTGTGCTCTTGAAAAGCGGCAAACGGTCCATGCCCAGCAGGAAGGCGATGGTTGCCGCACCCACGACGCCGAAGGTGACTGACCACTCCATCAGGCTGGGGAAATAGTCAAAGCTCAGGTGCGGACCAGTGAAGGCAGTTGTCAGCCCTTCCAATTCAGGGACAGACAGCGCCGGAAAGACGATGTTGGCGCGGGCTGCCGCGAAGCCGATGAGGATGAATACACCCATCAAACCGGCCCACATCGGGTGTTTGCCCAACTTCGGCCAGGCCAGCACAATGATTGGAACCACCGTGCCCAGGCCGATCTGCACAATCCAGAAAGCCCACCAGTAGGGGCCAAACAAAACCTGGTTGACAGCATCCACGTTTTGCGGGACATTGCCGTAGAGCGATTGCGAGAAATCGGACCAGACAAAATAGGTTTTGATCAGCAGTAATGCGATGGAAGCGATCCCCAGCACTCTCAGCCGCTGCGCGTGGTGCTCTTCATCCCCCGAACCGAACCAGCCGAGGACAACCAGCATCAGCGCGACACCGCTGGTCAGTGAGAAGACCGGGAACTGCGCAGGCAAGAGGCCAACATGCCAGAACGCGCGGCCAGCGTTCACACCCAGTAATGCCCCTACCCCACCGCTGGCGAAGATCGACAGCACCAGCCCCACGACCATCAGCGGCTTGACGAGCGTTGAGCGCTCGCGGGTCGGGGATTCTCTGAACACGAGCACCAGCGAGGCCAGCGTCACCAGTCCAAAAACCGTGTAACCCCAGACAAGCTGCGCCAGCACCGACTGGAAGTTAGGTTGTAGATAAACCTTCCAGATCCTTTCCATGTGTCCAAGGTCCATAGCGATGGTGATTAAGGCTGCGGGCATGGTAATCAGTGCGCCCCACAGAGCTACTTTGCCCGTGCCCTTGAACAGCGGCACTTCAAAGAGGTAGTCGAGTGTGGCGACCATGTACGCTCCGGTAGCGATACCAGCAAAAAACAGATACATGGCAACCCACAGGCCCCAGTTGACATACGAGCCGTAGTTCGCCTCTTTTTCGCCGATAAACAATCGTCCGTAGAAACCATACAGTCCCAGGGCGAAGGCCAGGATGCCGAGGCCGTAAAGCACTTTTTTGAGCGCAGATGAGCTTAACATGGCTGTTCTCCTCCCTACACCAAGTAGTACACGCGCGGCTCGGTACCCAGTTCTTCTTTGAGCCGGAGGACGTTCGGCCTGGCGATCATCTCAGCTACCAGGCTGTCGGGATCGTTCGCATCCCCAAACATGGTGGCCCGCCCGATGCAGGTCGTCACGCAGGCCGGGAGTTGGCCGACACCGACGCGGTGCAGGCAGAAATGGCATTTGCGGACGTTGCCGATTGGGGACAGGTGCTCCTCGGTACGTGGGCGCGATTTGCCATACTCGAAGTTGGCGACTCGCTCGTAATCGTCGCCGGTATTTTGGCTCACCAATGCGGCGGCAACCGGTGTCGTCTCTGTATAGGTGTACCCAAAGTCGAAGGTGCGCGCGCCATACGGGCAGGCAGCGATACAGGCCCGACAGCCGATGCACTGGTCATAGTCCACAACCACCACACCGTCTTCATTCTTATACGTTGCGGTTACCGGGCATACTGGTACACAGGGTGGGTTGTCGCACTGCATACAGGGGCGAGGCGTGAAGCGTCGCGTCACGTTGGGGTAAGTGCCGATTTCCTCTTCCAGAACGGGACGGTAAACCACCCCCGGTGGCAGCTTATTCTCGGCCACGCAGGCAATGGTGCAGGCATGGCAGCCCACACACTTGCGCAGGTCGATCACCATCACCCAATGGCGTTCGTTTTTGGGCTTCTGCAATGCGCGTAGCAGTTCAATACGCATCCGCTCCACGGTATCCAGTGCTTGGAGGTCAGCAGTACTTGACGCACCGATCTGAGCGGTGGTGAACTCCTGGACTTGCTCCTCATAGGCGGCTAACACCGCCTGGGGGTTTGCTTCGAGCTTATCCAGAGCAGCCACTGCCAGGGCTGCTCCCCCTGCGCCCGCCAGTGCGCGTAAGAAATTGCGGCGGGTCACATCTGATTTGGGCTTATCATGAACACTTTTTGAATCGGTCATAGGTCCTGCACCCTTTCTTTCACTCGACAGGCGTCGAATGCAATCAGGACATGCTTCTATGACCACTATACTGAAAGGGCAGTGACCTGTGTAGCGGGAAAAGTCCGCATCTCATTGGGGATCTGTCAGGATTTTCCTGACAAGACTGAAAAATGGATGGCCTCCAGTCTGTGCGATCCGTGATCTGACGCCGTGAGGCGCGCTAGCCGGTTGTCGGAGAGAAATCTCTGATCCAGTTGGTAATGGTTTGGTTAGGTGTTTGCATAAGGCGATTTGACCTCAAAAGCATCTAATAACGCCAAAAAC
>JAJPHV010000027.1 GCA_021325095.1 Chloroflexota bacterium
CACTGGACGGCGAAATTTCGGACACCACACCAGGTGGTCGTTGATGTTGTAGTGCGCGTGCCTTGTTTGTTCAGTCATCATAAGCGAATTATATCACACGTTGTTCGCTTGTGCAAGTATTCGTTGTCAAGACAAAGGAGACGGGGCGTGATTGTTACGTTATTATTCCTATCAACATCTGCATCCAACTTGAGGCGCACCTTCCGCTCGCTTTGTCCTGTTAGGCATTCGGAATCTGGCCTACAATAAGCCTATACTTACAGCCATGCACTGCCTGGACATAGCCGGTAATGTCGCTCGGATAGTGCGACAGGGGGGAGCCAATGTCTAGAAGATTCGCCCTTCTCACGGGAAGCATCGTAGCGCTGCTTATCATCCTTATCGCATCAAGCGATCCGTACCTCCTGGAAATTCAGGCGGGTTCAATTCGCCAGCAGAGCCTGGTCGCTACAGCCACTCCACAAGCGGATCTCTGCACCGCCACTGCATCAGTAGCTACGCCGCCAGCGACCAGTGCCGCGACGGAAAATGCTACCGAAGCGGCGCCCCCGGAGAACTTGTCGGAAGACCAATACAGGGCCATCGTGTGTCGTTACTATGAGATCGTGAACAAGAATACGCTGGACAAACTGCCCGAAGTGGTCGTGGACGACGTGGTCGATCACAACCCGCTTGGCAGCCAACGGCCCGGCCTGGCAGGGCTACGCCAGCGTCTCAGCATATTCCGGCGCGGCTTCCCAAACTTGCACCTGGCAATTGATAGCCTTATCGTGAAAGAGTCGATAGTGGTCAGCCGCGTGACCGCCCAGGGCAATCTGCGTGGTCTATTTTTCCGGCTCCAGACGACAGGCCAACGGGTGACCTTCCACGCCATCGACATGTTTAGAATAGTTGACAGCCTGATCGTGGAGATGTGGCATGTCGAGGATGTGTGGAGCGTGGCCCTGGGGCAGCTACCCACGCTCACGCCGTCGCCTACCCAGCTCACAACCGCGACCAGTACACCCCATCCAACCGCTACAATGACCATCGTCCCGATCACCGCTGTGCCGGGGCCATCAAACCCGAATCCCGCTTTCATCGGTATTCAAGGCGCACCCATTGACGACACCGGGGTACGAATCGTTGGCATCTTCGACGGCAGCCCTGCCGTGAAGGCGCGTTTGCACCGCGGCGACCTGATCGTTGCGATTGACGGCCAGCCCTTATCGGCGCTCAAGGCTCCGGGCGACGCGACCCTGGCCGATACGTTCTTCCGCGTCATATCGGCGCACCAGCCGGGCGACAGAGTGACACTTTCGATCCGGCGCGCGGACCAACCAATGGAGGTCGAGGTTACGCTCGGCGTGCGTCCGCCTGGACTGCAATCCAGGGCAGCCTCGTGACGCCAATCGGCCATTCCACTGCGCAATGGCGCGTACTGCTGTAGAATGTCGAGCGTGCAGAGGCGCAGCCAGGAGCCATCATGAAACTGTGGTCAGGTGACGAAGAACTGTACGCGCTGGCTCGTAAAGAGCTTTTTACGGCGGTTGTGGGCGACATCATGGATACACTCGGCTTGCAGCGCCAGTTCCTGCCGCCGCAAGTCCGCCCACTCAGGCCAGACATGGTGCTGGTGGGTCGCGTCATGACGGTGCTTGAGGCTGACGTGCTGACCGACCAGTCGGCGGAGTTCCATGCCGGGCCACTCGCCCGGCCCTTCGGCTTGATGCTGGCGGCACTGGATGATCTGAAACCGGGTGAGGTCTACCTGAGTTCGGGCGCAGCCGGGGCCTATGCGCTGTGGGGCGAACTGATGACGACGCGCGCACTCAAGTTGGGCGCTGCCGGGGCAGTGCTGAATGGGTATTTACGAGACACAAAGGGTATCCTCAAGCTGAAGTTTCCCTGTTTCTCGCATGGCAGCTATGCCCAGGACCAAGGCCCCAGGGGAAAAGTGCTGGATTATCGCGTGCCGCTGGACGTGGGCGGCGTCCGCATCGCACCCGGTGACATCGTCTTTGGCGACGTTGATGGGGTTTGCCTTGTGCCGCGTGCGGCTGAAAAGGACGTTTTCGCCAAAGCGCTCGAAAAAGTACGTGGCGAGAAGAAAGTGCGAAAGGCCATCGAAAACGGCATGAGTGCGTCCGAAGCCTTCGCCAGGTACGGCATTTTGTGAGACTGCGCCCATGAATCTGGATCAGCAGGTTGTCGTCGTAACCGGAGCAGCACAGGGCATTGGCCGGGCGATAGCGCTGGCTTTCGCCGCTGAAGGCAGCAAAGTGATCGTCAACGATGTCAACGGGGAAGGCGCGCAGCAAACGGCAGCCGAAATCGTGTCGAATGGCGGGCAGGCCGTTGCCATCCGGGCTGACATCGCTGAACCGGGGGCTGTGCGCGCCATGTTCGAGCGCGCCTGCGATACCTTCGGCCACGTCACCACGCTGATTAACAACGCCGGATACCAGCACTTCAAGCCGCTCCTGGATCACACACCCGAAGCCTGGAATAAGGTTCTTAGCATCGACCTGAGCGGGGCCTTTCACTGCGCTCAGGCTGCCATCCCGCACATGGTCGCCGCCGGGGGCGGTTTCATCGTCAACATTGCTTCCGTCCATGCCCAGCGCACGCTGCCCACCAGCCCGGCCTACGCAGCGGCTAAAGCCGGGATCGTCGCCTTTACCCACAGCCTGGCGCTGGAGTTCGGCCCGAAAAACATCCGTGTGAACTGTGTTTCGCCGGGGGCGATAGAAACAGACGCCTTGCGTGCCTACCTGGACTCGTTGCCACCGGAAAGACGCGAGAGCGAGCTACAATACCTGTTGAGTTGGCATCCTTTGGGCCGGCTGGGCAGGCCGCAGGACATTGCGGACGTGGTTGTCTTCCTGTGCAGCCCCAAAGCGCAGTTCATTCATGGTGCAGAAATCACCGCCGACGGCGGCCTGACAGCGCGCTTGTTTTGAGCGTTCCTTGCGTCTATCGCCACTGGAGGCGCCTATTGACGACGCTTGATGCGGCTGCTATACTTTCGGCCCATTAACAACGCTGACGGAGAGGAGTACGCGGCCAGCGTCGTGCAGAGAGGCGATCCCCGGTTGAAAGATCGCCCGATGAGCAGCGCGGAAGTCGCTCCTGAGTTGGTGCGCCGAGACTGAGCACTAAGCGCATCCGGGTTGGCCCGTTATCGCCGCTTGAGGGTCCTGGCTGCAACGCCGGGGAAACAAGGTGGTACCGCGAAAGCGCGCCTTTCGTCCTTGTGTGTGGCGGAAGGCGTTTTCATTTGTCCAGGGATAAAGGATAACCAGGAGAATGCAGACCATACAGAGTAACACCAACACCTTCTACGACGCCATCGCCGATCAATACCATCTTTTTTACCGAGACTGGCTGGCAACGCTGCAACGCGAAGGTTCAGCGCTGCGCCGCCTGTTTCGGGATCGGAACGTCAGGACGGTGCTGGATGCTTCGTGCGGCACAGGAACGCAGGCTATTGCCCTGGCGCAGCTTGGCTACGACGTGACTGCTGCCGATCCGAGTTTCAACATGCTGCTCAAGGCGCGGGAACAGGCGCAGTCGTTCAACGTGGCGGATGACATCACCTTTGTGCGTGCCGGGTTCCTCGAACTGCCCTACGCAGTGGCCGGCCCCTACGATGCGGTGATTACCAAAGGCAACTGCCTGCCGCATCTAATCACTGACGAGGAGATCACGCAAGCGCTTCGCAACTTCTATACACTCTTACGCCCAGGTGGCACACTGGTCATCGGCATACGCGACTTCGATTTTCTGCTGGAAGATCGCCCGCGTTTTGTGCCACGCCATATCCACGACGACGATCCGAACACGCAGCATATCCTGTTCGATGTGTGGGATTGGGACGACGGCCCACCCGTGACTGTGACCTTTAATACGTTCATCGTCAGCGGGCAGGGCAGCACTTATACGGTCAACAAGTACCCGGTGGTGTACCGTGCGCTGCGGCGCGACGAGTTGGAAACCATGCTGAACGAAGTTGGCTTTATCAACGTAAACGGTGAACCCCAGGCGTGGGAACTGGTCGTGACGGCGACCCGGCCCGCCTGAGAAGGACTGAGCGATGAGGACTGAGCAAAGAGCTTGACCTCACCCCCGAACCACTGCTCCGGGTTCGGAGCGGGAAAACGGGACGGCCCTGAGTGGAGCGTTTTTTCCCCTCTCCACCAAAGTGGAGAGGGGTCGGGGGTGAGGCGGTATGACTCAGCCCTGGCTGTGTTTATTGGCGTGTGCCTGAGGATGTGACGCGATGGAAGAGATGCCGAAAAACTTCAACTTTCTCGAAGCAGAGTCGCGGCTGTACGACTGGTGGGAGCAGCACGGCTGGTTCAAGCCCGAAGTAGCAGGTGAGGACGCCGAACCGTTCGTGATTGCCATCCCACCGCCCAACGTCACCGGTGAATTGCATCTCGGCCATGCCATGTTTGTCAGTCTCGAAGACCTGATGATCCGCTACGAACGGATGCGCGGCAAGGCAGCCCTATGGATTCCTGGCACAGACCACGCCGGGATCGCCACGCAGTTGCAGATCGAAAAGATGCTGCGCGACGAGGGCACGGATCGGGAAACCATCGGGCGCGAAGAATTCCTGTACCGCACCTGGGAATGGACGCGCAAGTACGGCAGCACCATCGTCAACCAACTGCGGCGGCTGGGCGCAAGCTGCGATTGGGATCGGCAGCGCTTCACCCTCGACCAATCACTGTCGATTGCCGTGCGCGAAGCCTTTGTCACGCTCTGGGAGCAGGGTCTGATCTATCGCGGCCCGCGCCTGATCAACTGGAGTCCCGGTCTGCAAACTGCCGTCAGCGATGTGGAAGTGGAGCGTTCCGAGGAGCAGGTGACGCTGTACTACTTCAAATATCCGGTGGACGGCGGCGAGTTTATCCCGGTGGCGACCATCCGCCCGGAGACGATCCTGGGCGATACAGCGGTGGCCGTCCATCCCGAAGACGAGCGTTACAAACACCTGATCGGCAGAACGGCCTACGTGCCGATCCTCAACCGCCCCATCCCGGTCATCGGCGACAGCTACGTTGACCGCGAGTTCGGCACGGGCGCACTCAAGATCACGCCTGCCCACGACTTCGCCGATTACGAGATCGCACAGCGCCACAACCTGCCCATGATCAACATTATGGACAAGAAGGCCAGTATCAACGAGAACGGTGGGCCTTACGCGGGCCTGGGTCGCTTCGAGGCGCGCCAGAAGTTCTGGGCGGATATGGAAGCCGCCGGACTGACCATTAAGACCGAGCCGTATACAACCATCCTGCCTCGATCACAGCGCGGCGGCGAGATTGTGGAGCCGATGATCAGCGTGCAATGGTTCGTCAAGATGGAGCCGCTGGCGGCCAAAGCGATTGCGGCGGTGCGCGACGGGCGCATCAAGATCGTGCCGGAGCGCTTCGAGAAGATTTACTTCAACTGGCTGGAAAACATCAAGGACTGGTGCATCAGCCGCCAGTTGTGGTGGGGCCACCGCATTCCGGCCTTCTACTGCCCGAACGGCCACATCACGGTGGATCGGGAGGGGCCGACGCACTGCGCCACCTGCGGCAGCCGCGACCTGGAACAAGACCCGGACGTGCTGGACACCTGGTTCAGCAGCGGGCTGTGGCCGTTCAGCACGCTCGGCTGGCCGTCGAAGACGCCTGACCTGGAACGTTTCTACCCGACGGACGTGCTGGAAACGGGCTACGACATCCTGTTTTTCTGGGTGGCGCGCATGATCATGATGGGCCTGTGGTTCACCGGCGACATCCCGTTCCACACCGTCTACCTGCATGGGCTGGTGCGCGACAAAAACGGCGACAAGATGAGCAAGACGAAAGGCAACGTCATCGACCCGCTGCTGACCATCGAGAAGTACGGGGCCGATGCACTGCGCTACACGCTGATCACGGGCGGATCGCCTGGCAACGATATGAACCTCGACCCAGAGAAGATCGAGCACAACCGCAACTTCGGCAACAAGCTCTGGCAGATGTCGCGCTTCGTGACGACCAACCTGGGTGACGGCCAGACCTTCAACGCGCCGGAACCGGGCAAGCTGGACGTGCCAGGCCGCTGGATTCTGAGCCGTCTGAATGGGCTGGTGGAGAACGTACAGCGCCTCTTTGACACGTACCAGTACGGCGAGGCGGGCCGCCAGATCAAAGATTTCCTCTGGGAAGAGTTCGCCGATTGGTACGTCGAGATCAGCAAGAATGCGCTATATGGCAAAGACGAAGCCGCCAAGCAGCGCACGCGCGAGGTGCTGCTGCACGTGATCGACACGGCGCTGCGTCTGCTGCACCCGTTCATCCCGTTCATCACCGAGGAAATCTGGCGCTACCTGCCCGGCGAGCGCCCGGCGCTGATCATCGCGCCCTGGCCGGTCAGCGATGCGCGTTTCGCAGACGCCGAAGCCGAAAGCGCAATGGATTTGCTCAAGGACCTGGTGGTGAAAATCCGCAACGTGCGCGCCGAATACAACGTCGATCCGGGCAAGCGCCTGCAAGCCTTTGCGGAGGGTGGCAGCCACGCCGGGTTGATTAAGGAGTATGCGAGTCTGTTTGCACGGCTGTGCAACGTGGATCAGATCACGCTGCTCGAAGGCGCGTCGCCGGAACAGTCGGCGGCGGTGGTGTCAGGCGATGTGACGATTTACCTCCCACTGGCCGGCATGGTCGATCTCGACGCGGAGCGTGAGCGCCTGAAGAAAGAACTGGATAGCATCAACCAGCAGATCGAGAAAGCCGAGAAGCAGCTTGCCAACGAGTCGTTCGTGAGCCGCGCGCCGGCACAGGTTGTGGAACAGCAGCGCGCCAGGCTGGCCGATCTGACGCGCAGCCGCACCGCCCTCCAGGAGCGCTTGGGCGCGCTGGTGAAGTAGCGGGAAACTTGCCCGCCGCTGAACGGCAAGTTAAACTGTGCGCTTGGTGCGACTGTGATCTTGCGCCTTCATCTGGAGGTCGTCATGAAATTCCCGGCACGCCGCCTGCTTCGAACGGCACTGGTATTGGGTGCATTCATGATTGCGTTGGCTATGGCCGCGCCCAGCCTGGCATCGCCGCGCAACAGCGACGCCAGCACGCGCGCACAGGCCAGCACGGCGACGGCGACGGCCACCCAATCGCGCGTGAATGTCTGGATCGGGCCGGGCCAGGGCTTCTGGTGGATCGGTGTGCTTCGGCTCAACGAAACCGTACCGCTGCTCGGCGTCAGCGCCGATCACCAGTGGTGGCAGGTTAAGACACGCTTTGGGACGGGTTGGCTGTGGCATCTGGATGCCACGACCAGCACAAGCGACGTTCCGGTAGTCAGCCCCGGCCCGATTGGGCAGGTCACTGCCGGGCGCGTGATCGTGCGCGGCGGCCCTGGCATTGGTGCGCTGGCTGTCGGCTCCATGTCCAGAGGGATGCAGTTCTTTGTGCTTGCCACCCGGCCAGATGGAAGCTGGCTGAAAATTCGTTACCGCTTCGGGACAGGCTGGATCGCGGCCTCGACCACCGATCTGGCGGGCGCAACCCCGGCGCAGACAGGCGCACCGGCAGTTGAGGGGCCGCGCGCCATCATCAACACCAGCGCACTCACCGTGCGCACCGGGCCAGGCTTCGGCTTTGCCGCCATCGGTGTGCTGACTGGCGGCGAGGTTGTGCCGATTATTGGCCGAACCACCGACGGCATCTGGTTGCAGGTTACTACGCGCTTCGGCAACGGCTGGATCAACATGAATTTTGTGATCACCAAAGATTATTTTGGCAGCGCGCCCATCACCGAAAGCCAGGCGGCCAACGCCCCTACCGCAACGCCTACATTCCTCGTCCTGACCGGGACGGTGAACGTGCGCACCGGCCCGAATGTGGCCTTCCCGGTCATGCTGACTGTCAACGCTGGCACGAGGCTGCCCATCCTGGGCCAGAGCCGGGATCGCCAGTGGTGGCAGGTCGATACCTCCGGTGGCAAGGGCTGGATCAACAAGCAACTGGGGCAGGCACTGAGTGCCATTGGCAACGTGCCGGTAGTCGAACCCTGAGCGATGAAAGCTGAGGGCTGCGTGACAACTCTTGTCCGCTCGGCCCTCAGGTAGGATTGCCCCCCAAGAAGATAACGACGCGCAGATTCCATGAGCAAAAAGAACCGGGCAGGTCAGGCAGCCGCACACCAGCTATCCCGGCTGGACAGACTGGCGCGCTGGCTGGCACGCCGCTCCCGGCTGGCACGTTCGGTGATCGCGGGGCTGGTCGCCCTGGTACTGACAGGCGCACTGGGCGTGTTTATATACGGTTTTCTGTTTGCATTGCCGGTGGGCAGCCTCAACATTGGTTCCCTGAAACCAGCGGACCTCGTCACTGGTCTGTTCATGGTGCTGGCCGTGATCGGTCTCGTGTTGTACTGGGTGGGCTGGCGTGTTCTGATCGGTTTTGACTTTGGCGAGACGGCTTTGGAGCCGGGCCGACCCGCTGCGATCTGGGTGCTGATCGGCGTCGCTGTGCTGGTCATCACCCTACTAATTGCCCTGATCAACACGCTCGTCGCTTTATCTCCGACCTGATCGGCATCCTCTGCTCATGTTCCGCACTTTTGGGGCGAAGGGCAAGTAATGTGGAGTTAAAGAACGAACAGCCCCAGCTTTCTTCTGAACCTGTCAGGGGGACAGGCTGCCCCCACAACGCCAGGTGGCGTATTCTCTACGCCTTACGGGTAATGTTGCACGGCTGCCCACGTAAGAGGCGTATCAGGGTTGACATCGAAGGAATTCGGCGCAACTTCCATCCCCAGATTCCAGAAAATGGTGCCGCCTGCGTTGTAGGACTTTTGCTCACGATAAAGATCGGCGTAAGCCTGTGCACGAGCCTTATCGCCTAGCGCTTGCCTAAAGCCAAACTCCTCGATGAGAAGCGGCTTATTGTGTGTGTGCGCCCACGCAGCAACCATAGGCAGGGTAACAGTACGATCCCCATCAGAATAGATATGAAGGGCGACTATATTGTTAAAAGGCAGGTCATAGAGCGTCTGCCAGGGAATGGTTGGGTCAATGTTCAGGTATGACAAGCCGCCAATTGAAATCAGATGATGCCCTCTATCGCCGCTGTGGATCTCGCTCAATACTGACTGGTAGAACTGGGCATACTGATCGGCGGTAACGCCACCGTCTTTGTCCGAATTGATCTCCCCTGCTATGGAATAGTGACTGATCGCCACAACATTGCGGTAACGCTGTGTGACGAATCTGACAAAGGGCCGCCAGTCGTCCAGATTGTAGACAAAAGAATGCCCCTGGTTGGTCAGCCATTGGCGGAATGTAGACAGATCTAAAATGATCCATAGGTGCCGCCTCTGGGCCTGCCTGACGAGATAATCCATATTATTCCATATCGTAGGGTCAGACCAGGTTCTGGCGTTACTCAGGTAATCTGTGGGGCGGATCGTATTAAGTTTTGCTGACAGGGCCAGACCGAGTATGGTATCAATATATTGCTTGAATTCAGGCTGTGTCCAGCCTCGAGAACGATAGAGAGCACCCTTGTACAGCCAGTACGGATACATCGTTGCCCCGTGAAGGTACACAGGCTTACCCTGAAAACAGAAATTGATACCGTCCGTCTCCATGAATTGGCCGTTGACATGGGCGCATGGGCTGGCGACACCGCCCGCTGGCAGCGTAGATGTTTGCGCAAAACTTATTTTTTGAGCTGCCGACACCATTATCGTCAGTGCCGCCAGCATAATGACGATGCGGCGCCCGGTCAGCACGCTCAACCTGTCACTGCACACGTCAACAGCCAAAACTATAAGCACCACACGGCAGTAATATTTTTGAGCCTGGTGCAAGGGCAGCATATAAGAGGCATTCTTGACATGCCCTGACCTGAGCGGCGCGTCTATCCGCAAGCCGAAGCGACCAACAAGCTAACCCGATTGGCAGCATAGCACCTGAATCGATGGACAGAGTGATTTGGGCCGCCCCTGTGAAGTTTAACGCGAAGGGTTGAGTAATCGCTACATTGTCCTAGCCCTTGCATTGGCTGCGCACGTTAAAATCGGCAATCAACGCCGGTGATAGGGGCCGTATCGGCAACCAAAGTTGCTGATGACGGCCATATAAGCTGAGGCCGCCTTTTTCCTCGACAACGCGGGTAAACTGCGATTGGAAATTCGGATGCCTCACGTCGATATGTCTTGCCAGAATGTCATCCGGGTCGTTGGGATTGATAATCACCCAATTTACATCAGGGGTTAGTTGGTTAAGTGCGTTCTTCCAGAAGTTACCAGAACCTTCGTATATGACGTTGCTGAAATCAATGCCAGCCAGAGGTTCCAAAGCATCGATCTTCGATGACGCCACTGTTTTCAGGACTTTCCCACCAGTGTAATGTTGTGCGAGGTAGCCAATGATGGGGTGCGCCGGCGCACAGGAGACGCCATACAGGCCATCCTGGAGCGAGATAATCCCGCTGGAGATCGTCAAGAAAGTCTGTCCAACGATGACGATGATGCACAGCAGCGACGCCAGGGCTTGCCAGCGGGCCACTTCGACCTGTCGCCTGAACCACGTCCATTTCACCTGGAAGCGGTAGCTGGCAAGTATGGACACAAACAGAGCGGTGGCTGGAACGGCGACGCTCCCGAAGCGCGCATTGAATAGCTGGTGCGGAGCATCCGCTGGAACCGCGCCCGGAACGAAGACGATGACCTGACCGGTGTAGAAAGAAACGACGTAAGAAAGACAGGGAGCGAGGAAAGTGAGAGCGGCCAATGTATCCGGGGCAAACCGGCGTCGCAACAGGAAGACAGCAATACCAAGAAGGCTCAGGGCAAACAAGCCGGGGCCGACTGTTTCTATGGTAAGCACCACGAAATAGCGGATGGACTGCGCAAGGTTATGATACGTATACAACTGTCCCGCGCTCAGGTAACCCTGCATTTGTGCCTGGGACGAGAACTCACCGTGTTGAAAATAGAGCGGATCACCAAAGATGGCACCACACCAGACGATCCACATAGCTATCCCCAAACCACCCAACAGTGCGAATACAATCAATGTACTCTCGACTCTTGCCGAAGAACGGAACTTCAACCAGCCAATGACGACAGCGATACCGAAGAAGGTTATGAACAGAAACCAGCCATCATAGCGGGCCATTGTCGCCAAAAAGGCACACGCCGCCCACACGATCAGATGTATGGGGCGTCCTTCTTGCGCCCAGGCCAGGCAGTAGTAACAGGCTGCCGTCATGGTAACAACAGAGACCAGCTCGCTCAGGGGGGTGGTCTGAAGATACAGAATATTCGGATTCAGCATGAACAGCAACGTGCCAACAAAGCTGGCAAAACCATTCTTTGTGAGTCGCTGCGCTGAAAGGAACAGGTAGACCGCAGCCATGATATAGCATGGCATGGACACAAGACTGCCGGCCAAGCCTGTGTACCAGAGATAGTTGTTCTGAGCGAACGGGAGCATTGCCAAATGCGGCAGTGGCAGCCAGACACCGCCTAGCTGTGCCAGACCAGGTGTGAGGTTGTCGATCACACGCCGCGCGATGGAGAGATGCGCGTTGGCGTCTGCATAGAGCAATAGGGCGTGATTTTGGAAGAAATAGACAAGCGAAGCAATGCTCAGAATACATGCCGTGGTGAAAGTCAGAACAAGCCAACGCTTGTCGATTAGCTGTAATCTGGTCGCTTGCGCCCGCTCGCGCCATGACCCGCGTTGCGCCCTGGCTACTGCCCTGATCTGGGCCGTTGGATAGCCCCGCAGAGTTTCCACGCTAATGGATCGCGCTGGTGAGGTGAGTCCCGGTATCGTTTCTTGAACGATTGGTGATGGACTATCATGCGGATTTTGCACCTGGTCACTTGAATCAAGCCCGTCCGTCGGTGGCCTGCCTGGCACGGGCACACTGCTCGTCGTGTGCAAACCATGTGATGTCTTTTCCCAGTAGTGTGGCTTGGTAATGAGCTGACGGAGCGCTACGAAGGCGGCCCAACTGGACATTGCCCAGTAGATAGGCATTATCAATGCCCACTTGACAAGATCATGCTGTTCGCGTTTCAAGCACCCGATAAAGGCTGTATAGACATACAGGAGATTGCCAAAGATCAGACAGACGGTCCCCATATATAGGACAGGGGCCGGGAACAACGTGTGGTAGGTGTGTTCAACGATGGGTCGGAAAAGGAGGTATATGATCAGGAGCGCCCACAGTATCGGATTAACCATGAGCACCAATGTTCTGCCGCCAACCACTAATTGCAACGAGATGAAATCCCGCCAGCGTGATGGTTGCAGAAAACGTTGGGGTCGACGCATGTGTACCAGATACGTCTGCATGTAGCCTTTGATCCAGCGTGATCGCTGCCGTATCCAGTTCTTTACACGAGGATTGGCCTCTTCATAAGTGGTCGAGTCCAGAACTACGGTTCTGAAGCCGAATCGGGACAGCCGCAAGCCCAGATCGCAATCTTCGGTAACGTTAAAGACATCCCACATGCCCAGGGCATGAAGGGTTTTTGTGCGAAAATGGTTAGAGGTTCCTCCCAGCGGTAGCGACAGTTCTGCCCATTGCAAACCCGGCAACGTCATCTCGAACCATGCCGAATATTCAGCCGTGAACCAGCGCGTCAGGAGGTTCTGGTCCTTGTTGTAGAAATTCAGCTTGGCCTGTACACAGCCCAAATCTGGCCCATGATTTGCAAAAGTGAGAATAGCTTTCTTGAGTTGCAATGGGTCGGGGATGTCCTCAGCATCGTAGATAACCACATAATCGCCTGTAGCTTTCAGCAATCCATAGTTGCAGGCACGCGGCTTCGTGCGAGGTTTACCGTCGGGTACAATGACTATCTCGAAGTGAGCGGGCAAGTTTTTGGCTCGAATGGCGTCTCGAGTCGCATCGTCATCCACCTCTGTGAGCAGGAGAATCTGCAATTTGTCGGGCGGATAGTCCAGTGCCTGCATAGCCTCGACAAACTGAGAGACCACTTCCGCTTCGCGGTACAGGGGACAAAGAATCGTATACGAGGGCCACTCGACGCCCGCGAGGGCCTGTACCAGGGCATCGCTGATCTGCTCCTGCGCTGAGTGATCAAGCGTGCGAGCAGAGGCCAGGAAAGTCAGGATAACATTTCCCAGATAGTAAACAGTAATGATCGCTATAAGGCCGATCATGAACTGTGATCTGAAGAAATACAGACCTAGCGACAGGATGAGAAGGCATATTCCCAGAAAAACGGCTTGTCCTGCCGTCAAAGTTTGGAGCGCGGAAAGTTCCAGGCGAAAAGGTGCAAAAGTTCTGATCTCATGACCACCGACGACTACAGGTTTGAGGGCATCTTCAATGTATTGCCTGGCCCTCATTTGAAGGCTGGACGCCTGGTTTTCCCTGATATTGGCAGCAATCCAGGCGCTGTAGCGTTCGACTTGTTCCTGGAGATCGGCGGGTGTTGGGGAAGGTGGCGAGATTGCGCCCTGAACAAAATGAGTGGGAATTGGCGTTACTGCCTGATAACTGCCCATCAACTTCCGGATTTTTTGGCCTGCGACGGTGGTTATTGAAGTCATGGCAGTTCAAAATGAGATTGCATTTCAAATTTAGTGATTAGCTGATCACCCGATCTCATAGAGATTCTTGCCATAGTGCCTCGCAGTTTCCTACAGTTCGAGTCATGTCAATAGCCACTGAAACGTACCCTAGCGACGGATCATGGGCGACAGGCGCAGTTTTGAAAGCACAAATGGAGGGCAGAGTTCGAGAGAGATGAATTAACGGTGTCACGGAGCGCTGTCTCGGCACGTTCACCAATCAAGCAGTTTCCGACTGCTATTTGAATGCTTCGATGCAGCCCTTCAGATTCCGATTCTTCACCGATCTGTTGAATGTCACGATTATATCAACACCTTAGCTGAAGCCTCCTAACAGACTCCTAAAAACTGACCGGCAAATTCACAATTTGCACCTTGCAAATACATAATATTCGTCTTAGATAGCGAGGACTGTGTTGTGTTCTCATAGCTAACTCTCATTTACGTCAGACACCCAATCCACCGTATTGAAGATGAGGTCGCTGCCAAATAACGTTTGCGTGCCTTGAGGCAAACGATCAAGCCCACAGTTTTCACGCCGTGATTCGTCCAGCGATGGCAGAATTCTCTGGTCGTAGACCTGACTCAAACACATCCAGGCGCTGCACGCACCACTATCCTCCGGACGATGTTGCTGCCGTCGTGTTCAGCAGGCCATATACATTCAAGCGATTCGAGAAACTGGCAACGTAAACTTTTCCATTGACAACGACTGGCGGGTTGAATTTGGCGATAATTCCAACTGCATCACGGTCTGTGTTCATTTCGCTATGCCACAGCACCTTGCTAAGATCGGTGGCCTTCAAGGCATAAAGGACGGCATCGCGCTTACCGTCGGGAACGCGAGGCGCATAAACGGCCCACAGGATGCCAGTATCGGCAATGCTCCCGTTAGAGGACACCGTGAGTGCCCCTGGTGGGAAGCCCGTGGTACTGATCGTACTTTCAGACGACAAGCTGAGAGTGAGCTTTTGATCGGCCATTTCCATTGCAAAGGCCCGGATAGGGCCTTTGACGGTCCAGGCATATAGTGTGGGCTTTCCGCCAGGGCCAGTGTTCCAGTAGACGGGCGTTGTATACATCCTATCATTGCCCACTGCCTGTACAAGGACGTTCCGATTCTCGTTCGGGTTGAAGCGCCCCATCTTATTCCGATCAGCTATATAAAGTTTCCCGTCTTTGCCACCGACCAGAACCAGGTTTGAGCCGGGAATCCATATCGCCCCGGTTGAACCGAAATCGAAGTCTTGCTCATCCAGGTCTACCTCGTCATATGGTGTGAACCAATCAACTACAGTGAATGAACGGCCTGCTGGCTTCAGTTTGAGGAAACTGTCACTGTATTCAGTTCCGCCTTGATGTGCCTTGAACGTGCCGTTACCGGTTGCCAGGTACAGGAATGTGCCGTCAGAAGCAATGCCGCCGCCCGACATCCAGATTCCGCCAAAAAAACCATTTGGCGTTGAGGTGAAAACTCTCGGCGGTTCTTTCAGGTTGGTGGCGTTGTAACCCGCCAGCCAGCCATGCCAGATGCCGTTATCATGATTGCCGCCCCAGGCCATATACACAAAGCCATTCAGGAGCAACAACGCGGGACGCTGCAACTGGTTGGTGCTGTCCAGGGAGAGACGTCCATTCTTGCTGCCGAGACCCTGGCCCCGAACCGAAAGCTGAATAGCAACTGGCCCGTTAAATTTCTCTGAACCTGTCTTAAGATCAAGCGCGTGCAATTTGTGGATTGCAGGCCCATTGTCCGAATTGTGGGACACAAGATAGAGGGTCTGTGTGATCAGGTCGATGGTCGGCGTGCTCAGGACGCCATCTTCTCCACCCCAGACATCCTCACTGATGCCCTGTGTGACCGGTGTGCCCAGGGAAACCTGCCAGAGCGGATCGGACAAAGCCGGATCGTCTGCATCAAAAGCATAGACCATATTGTGCATGGTCGCTACATACACAACATTGTGCTTGCCCTTACCGGGAATCTCTAAATTGCGGACATATAACGGTTGTGCATAGATGTCGCCAACGACGGTACGAGTGAACAGCTTGCCGAACTGCTCGGCATTTACATTGGAAGGATTGAGGATTGTCTCATAATTGTTGGCGCCTGTCCGGGCGATGTTGTAGCGCTGGGTGAGCACGTCGATTCCTCCCCCCTGCGCGCTGCCTGCGGTAACGGGACCTGCTAGGAACACTGCTAGTGAAATCACACTGATGAAGAAGAGCCTTCGCTTCATGGATATATCTGACCTCTCCGAGGGCCATAAATAATCGCATCCTGGGGGGTGATTGCTGTTCGGTCAAGCACACCCGGCTAATTCAAATCGGATTGCCCGATTGCCGAGGACAGTCACTAATATTATCATTAAGGTTATTCTTTGATCAACAAAGCATCTTCGAACCCTCAACCGCGAATGATCGCGGCAACTGTGCAACTCCCGATTGAGGTGGGAGCGCCAGGTATCAGGTCATAGGTGGCGCCGGGAACTTTGCAAGGGCGAAAGTGTGCTTACTGGCAGTATCATAGGATACAAATAAGCGCTGCAAATTAAACGCTAGTTTCATTTAATTCGTCGTTTGGGAGGTTTATGCTATGCACGCGAGTAGGCGGCGTTCCCAGCGAGGACAGGGACTGGTCGAATATGCCCTCATTCTTCTCCTAGTAGGTATTGTCGTCATCATTGCTTTGACGACGGCGGGTGAACGCATTCGGGATATTTTCTGTGATGTCGTACTAAGCTTAGATGCCGGTGCAGCGGCCAATACAGCGGCCTGCGCCGCCCCGCGTGTCTCATTCGTAATCAATCCAGGCGCAATGCCTCACACAATCAACATTCAAGCCATCATCAAGGATAATAAAGGCCCGAAGGAACCGAATATTGTGTCTGTCGCGTTCTACATTGATGGTACTCTGGTGAATACAGAGCATTATTCAATTTATTGCCTGCACGGTGGAAGCGCCACTGCTTGTAACGATTATTCACTGCCCGCCGGATCACACACGGTTCGTGCCGTTGCAACGGATGTCGATGGGAATACTGGCGAGAGTTCCGCGAACTTTACAGTCTGATGGTCAACGGGGAACGGAGGCATAGGGGCTAGGCGGCGGATGCTTGTCAATCCAATTGAGGGGGCTCCATGGCTTATCGAAGTGACCACGTCTTTGGCTTGCGGCAGCCCGCCCGTCCTTACAGCTGCTGCCGATTTCCCCGTTTTGACCGAGTTTATGCGCTAGCCGGTTGTCGGAGAGAAATCTCTGATCCAGTTGGTAATGGTTTGGTTAGGTGTTTGCATAAGGCGATTTGACCTCAAAAGCATCTAATAACGCCAAAAAC
>JAJPHV010000021.1 GCA_021325095.1 Chloroflexota bacterium
CTGCGCGTTCTTCTGAATGCCGACGGCGCGCGTCCGATCCGGCGAGACCGCCGCGCGGCCCACGTCGGCAGCCGTCCACAGAACCTGCCCGTTGGGGTTTGCCAGGGCCAGGCCAATACCCGTACAGGCCATTGAATAGACAAAGCCCTGCGGCGTCCAATCCAGCGTCAAGCCGTTGGACTGGTAGCCTGCCTCCCGCATGTAGAGCAACTGGGCCGGGTCTACCGAGCCGCCGCCGCAGCCTGTGCTTTCCACGAACGAACCGGCGACGCGCGGTTGCCCGATGGTCGCTCCGGCCACCTGCACCGCCTGTATCTGCCGCACCTCGCCGTTGTCCTGCACCTGCCGGGCATCGACGGCGTAGGCCACTTCAGTGCCGTCCGGCGACCACGCGCCCGGATAGAGCGTCGCCAGCCCGGTGGCGATTCGCACGGGCTTCTGTCCTGAAACAACAACGTAGAGCGAATTGGTCGTCAGCTCGGTGAAGAGCAGCTTCTGCCCATCCGGTGACCAGCGGAACTGCCCATACGTGCGCGAGGTATTGAAAAATGGCGTGAACTCCGACGTGGAAGCCGTCGAGTCGGCAGTGATGGGCGTGCCTGCGCCCTGCCCAATCGTCGTCAGGAACACGTTGCCATCCGCGCCCACGTAGGCCAGCGGCTTCTGATAGGTGACGACCTGCCCGATCCCGGTGCCCGGCGCGGTGGGGCCTGCGGTGCCCGACGGCAGCGCGGTTGGAGCCGCCGTGCCCGGCCCGGTGGTCGTCGGGGTGGGCGCTTCCTGCGTCGGTGTGGTGGGCGCTGCGATGGCCCCACCACACTGGAAAATCTGGCTGCCATCGGACCTGGCGCGGTAGTCGTAGGCCATGTTGTTAAACGTCACGACCACCTTGTAACCGGGCGTGACGGTCTGTGCATAGCTCTGGCCGGGCTGGGGGCAGCCCAGGCTGGTGTCCGGGAAATTGATCTGCTCCCACGTCCAGGCCACGTTGCTGGTGCGCCTGATCGTCGTACCGAGCTTCTGGCTCAGGTCTTTCAAAATGGCATCGATGATGACCGCCGGTTCGGGAGCCTGAGCGGTTATGCGGGCGGAGGCGTTCAGGACGAGGGTAAACAGGACTGCTCCGGCGAGCAGCCACAACACAATTCGCCTCATGACCGTGATCCTTTCGAGAATCCTTAAAGAGCACGTGCTGTCCTGAGTATAAGAACGTTGGGCGGGGCTTGGCAACCGACGCTTACTACCTGATCAGACAACGTTTGGGATATGCTAATCAACCGATGCTGTGGGCGAACCCCTCTATCCCCGACGCCTTTCCCCCACTGTGGGGCAGATAGGTTCGCCAACAGCACCATTGGAGCGGTTACTCGCCAACCAGTTTGGGCGGCTCCGAGATGTCGTTGAAGGGCCGGATGGTGCACTCTATATCCTGACCAGTAACCGCGACGGGCGGGGCCGTCCGGCGGCTGACGACGACAAGGTGCTGCGGCTGACGGTGAAGTGAGAGCGCGTTACAATTGAGCCGAGCTACACCTGGCCCCGCCCACCAGGGCCGGGCGTTCGCAAATTGAGAGGTGCACGTGGACAAACGCGAAAATCTGTTGAGCCTTGTAGCGGGAAATCGTTCGCCTTTGTTTGTTCCAGCGGCCTTTTTCCTTCACTTCCCTGCCCAGTTTCACGCGGGGCAGGCCGCTGTCGAAAAGCACCTGGAGTACTTCCGCTATACGGGCATGGATTTCGTCAAAATACAATACGAGGCCAACTTCCCTCACCTGGCCCAGATTCAGACGCCCGATGATTGGGCCAGGATGCCCTTCTACGGCCTGGACTTCTACGACGGACAGTTGAAGGCTGTGGAGGGCCTGGTGAAGGCGGCGCAGCAGGAAGCTGTCATTGTCCAGACGCTGTATTCGCCCTTCATGTGCGCCGGGCATACGACCAGCGACGAAACGCTGACCAGCCATCTCGACCAGCAGCCGGACAAAGTGCGGAAAGGGCTGGAAGTCATTACGGACAGCTTGCTGCAATTCGTGCGAGCGTGCATCCGGCTCGGCGTTGATGGATTTTACACTTCCACGCAGGGCGGTGAGGCCGGGCGCTTCACCAATCCCGGTGTCTTTGAGCAGTACGTCAAGCCATTCGACCTGACCCTTATGAACGAGGTCAACCAGACCTGCCACTTTAACATTCTGCACGTCTGCGACTACCGCCGTGACTACGCCGATTTCTCACCGTTCCTGGACTACCCGGGACACGTGGTGAACTGCCCGTTGAAGCTCGGCGCTAGGCAGCTCTCGCCCACAGAGGCAGCCCGGATGTTTGCCCGGCCTTACATGGGAGGCATGGAGCGCCTGGGCGTGATCGCAACAGGCACACCTGAACAGGTACGCCAGGCCGCGGAAGCGGTGCTCGCCGCGGCGCCGGAAAAGTTCATCCTGGGGGCAGATTGCACCGTGCCGAACGACACGCCCTGGGACAATCTGAAAGCCGCCATCGAGACAGCCCATGCTTTTCAGCGGCATTGATGGGCGGCATTGATGGGCCTGACGGACGCGGAAATTGGTAGCGCCTCACATGCGGCTCCTTGCCTGCCAGGCAAGGAGCCGCGCTAAACACATTATTGCAGCCTTTATTGCAGCGAGTTCTGCTCCACCCAGCCGACGATGTTCCGTGCCGGAACCCAGATCTGCCACCACCACTGCACGCCGTCCCAGGCGGGCGTGGCATTCTGCACCAGTACCAGCCAGCCGGGGTACAGCGTCAACTGCACACCCGCGCCCGACGACGGCGAGGTACGCACCCAGACATACGGCACGCTGGCCTTGATCGAACGAATGCTGCCCACCGGCCACGTCTGCGCGGCGGGCGTCGCGCCGGGCGTGCTGCTTGCGCCCGGAACGGGCGTAGTCGTTGGGCCAGCCCCGACGGTTTCCAGCGAATCCTGCTCGACGTAGCCGATGGCCGTGCCGCTGCTGCGCCGCACCAGCCACCACCACTGCTGCAAGCTGTCCTGTAGCGGCGAAGCGGAGGCCACGATCAGCAGTTCACCGCGCACCGCTGTATCCACGATTCCGCCACCGGACGACGGCGCGTTGCGCAGCCAGCTAAATGGCACACTCAGCCTGACACGCACCTGCGCGCCCAGCGGCCAGTTGGCCGCGCTAGACGGCACTCTGGTTGGAGTCGGCGCGCCAGGCGTCGGCGTTGAGGAGGGCACAGGTGTCGGCGTGGGCACGAACGGTTCCATTGAGTTCTGTTCGAGGTAGCCGATGGCTGTGCCGTTGGTGCGGCGTACCAGCCACCACAACTGACCCAGGTTATCGGCCTGCGGTGGCGCGGAAACAACGGTCAGAAGGTCGTTGCTGCGTGCCGTATCGACGACCACGCCCGATGGAGAAGCGGCGCTGCGCAGCCAGCCAAACGGCACACCCGCCTTCAAGTGCAGCGTTGTGCCAATGGTCCAGTCGGCAGGTTGGTCAGGCGGCCTGGGGGTGGCTGTCGGCACAACGACGGTGGGCGCGGGGGTATTGGTGGGGCCGGGCGTGGGCGCCGCGATCACCAGTTCCAGCGAGCCTTCTTCCACCCAACCGACCACGCTGCCCCGGCGAACCTGCCACCACCACTGCACGCCATCCCAGGCCGGCGAAGCCGACGCCACCACCAGGTAATCACCCCGCGGCGCAGTGTCGAGGACGCTGCCGCCAACCGACGGCACGCTGCGCAGCCAGCTAAACGGCACAGAGGCTTTGACGCGCAGCAGCGCGCCCACTCCCCAGCCCGCCGACGGGGCAGGCGTTGTCTGGTTCAACGGTGCTGCCTGTAGCGTCAGACCAGTCGAACTTGAAATCACGATCAGCGCAACGGCGAATAGACCGAGCAACACACGTTTCATAATTTCCGCCTTTCAATGCAGAACTCCCCGCACCAGGTCTTAATTCTAACCCGGCTGTGCCGCCCCTTGCCAACCCCGCCAAAATATGGTATCCTAACAAACGAGTTGAGATTGGGCGGAAAAGTGGGCAACCCCCACTTTTTGCTTATATCAAGAGAAATTGTGGAGTTCTGTAAGGGCGATGGCAAAGAGCGAATTTACGCTGGCCTTCAACGAGATCACCGAAGCGCACCACCTTCCGCGAGAAATCGTGGTCGATGCGCTTCAACAGGCATTGGTGTCGGCCTACCGACGCGACAGTGGCGCCAGTCCGGCCCAGCGCGTCGAGGCCGAGGTGGACCTCGTGACCAACCGGCACAAAATCCTCGTCGAGATGGAAGTCGTCGAGGAAGTCATGAACGAACGCACCGAGGTGTCGCTGGAAAAAGCGCGTTATTTTGATCCGAACGCGCAGCTTGGCGATATGGTCATGGTTCCTGTCGATTACAACGTCAAGAACTTCGGGCGGATCGCGGCGCAGACCGCCAAGCAGGTGATCCTGCAAAAGATTCGAGAGGCCGAACGCAAGGCGCTGTATGAGGAATACCGGGATCGGGAAGGCGACCTGATCACCGGGCAGGTGCAAAGCGTCAGCGGCCAGCACATCACCCTGAGTCTGGGCCGTGCCGAAGCGATCATGCCCCGCAACCAGCAGATTCAGGGCGAACGCTACCGTCCGCACGACAAGATTCGGACTTACGTGCTGGAAGTCAAGGAAAGCAATCGCGGCCCGCAGATCGTCGTCTCGCGTGCCCACAAGAACATGCTGCGCCGCCTGCTGGAATACGAAGTGCCGGAGATTTATAACGGGCAGGTCGAGATCAAAAATATTGCCCGTGAAGCCGGACACCGCTCCAAAGTGGCCGTCTCGGCGCTGCAACCCGGCGTGGACCCGGTAGGCGCCTGCGTTGGCCTGCGCGGGATGCGCATCCAGAACATCGTCAAGGAACTCAACGAAGAGAAAATCGACGTTATCGAGTGGAACGCCGACCCGGCGGTGTTCATTGCCAAGGCCCTCAGCCCGGCCCGCGTCACGGGCGTGTACCTGGAAGATGATCTCGACCAGGGCCACACCGCCATTGTCATCGTGCCCGATGACCAACTGTCGCTGGCAATTGGCCGCGAGGGACAGAATGCGCGCCTCGCTGCCAAGCTGACGGGCTGGCGCATTGACATCAAGAGCGTGAGCGAGGCTGCTATCACGGCGATGGCGAGTATTCACGAGCCGCCGCTATCCGCGTTGGCTGCCGAGCAGCCCGATCTGGTGGCCGAAGTCGAGCGCATCCTGGAGAAGAAACGCGCCGAACGTGCGGTCATGCCCGAAGAATACCAGACCCTGTCGCGTTTTGTGCAGATGGTCGAGCAGCGCCAGTTGGAGCAGCGCGAGGCTGGGCGCGCCAAGCGGCTCAAGGCCATGGAAAAGGTGCGCCCGAACATCCCGGCCCGCGCCTTCGAGATGCCACTCGAAGAACTCGAACTGGCCGACGACATTGTGCAGGCGCTCAAAGCGATCAACAACGTGGGTGAATTGATGGTTCGCCTGCAAGCCGACGAAGAAAACCTGAGGGCGACGCTTGATGCAGCCAATGCAGGTGACGACGCAATGGATGCCATCAAGGAAGCTATCGACTCGCTGGTCCTGAGCCAGCCCGAAGCGCCTGTTCAGGCCGCGCCTTCGCCAGCAGCGCCACCGGAAACGCAAGCAGCACTCGCCGTCGCCGCGCCGGTGGAAGTGCCGGTGGTGAGCGGTGAAGAGGAAGAGGAAGAAGCGCCACCGGCCTTCGTCGATGAGGAACCTCGGCCCGCGCCGGAACCTGTCGCCGGCAGGTCACCTGCGGTGCCAGTCGTGCGGCGACCCGTGCCCAAACCGGCTGAGGTGGAAGCGGTGGACTACGAGCCTTACGTAGAGCCGGAAGACCTGGAAGAAGCGGAAGAAGGGCCGGGCGACAAGAAGAAGAAGGGTGGCAAGAAGGGCAAGAATCGTCGCCGCGAACTGATCTTTGATGAGCGGCGCGGTGAGGTTGTCGCCAAGCGCAAACGCAAGGGTGGCCGCGCCCGCGATTGGGCGGACTTCGACGAGTGAACCGAGGAACTTAGCTCTGGCCCCCTCTCGGCTTGCGGAGAGGGGGGCGGGAGTGTCACGTGATGAAAGAGCAGGGACGACGCAAACACATTCCCCAACGCACGTGCGTGGTATGCAAGGTGACCAGCGCTAAACGCACGCTGACGCGCATTGTGCGCACCGCCGACGCGGGCGTGCAGCTTGACCCCACCGGCAAACGCAACGGGCGCGGCGCGTATCTGTGCAGCCAGGTGAGTTGCTGGCAGCGTGCCATCCAGTCGGATGTCTTGGACAGGGCGCTGCGCACGACCTTGACGGCGGAAGATAAACAACGACTAAACGAGGCATTACACATGATAACAGAGACACGGGCCTGACGGACGTATGTTTTCCCGCACTCGCAGCGTCTGGATTCCAGACTCTGTTATCTATTACCTGACGATAGCAATGGATTTGAGAAGCAGACCGCATGGCACTGTGCAACTGGTGAGGGGCATCATGTAGGCCTTTGATCCTGACGCCAAACGTGCCTGCTGTGCGGCCCCGCATGGAGGGTTACGTATGGCAAAAGAACGACAGATTGTAGAGATCCCCGAATTCCTGACGGTTCGTGACTTGGCGAACCTGATCTCCGCCAGCCCCATTGAAATCATGAAGCGCCTGATTAGCAATGGCATCATGGCGACCATCAACCAGCAGATTGACTACGACACAGCCGCCATCGTGGTCGAAGAAATGGGCTTCGAGGCTCAACCCTACGTCGAGGAAGTTCAGGAAGCTGCCGAGGAAGAACAGACCCCGCAGTGGAAGCGCCTGTACGCGGACGAAGACCCGAAAAACCTCGTCCCGCGCCCGCCCGTCGTCACCATCCTGGGCCACGTCGATCACGGGAAGACCTCGCTGCTGGATGCGATCCGCAAGGCGAACGTGGCCGAAGGCGAGGCCGGCGGCATTACGCAGCATATCGGCGCCTACCAGGTCAACCGTGACGGGCGTAAAATCACCTTCCTGGATACGCCCGGCCACGCCGCGTTCACGGCCATGCGCGCGCGCGGTGCACAGGGCGCGGACATCGCCGTGCTGGTTGTCGCGGCGGACGACGGCGTGATGCCGACCACCAGGGAGGCGATTGCCCACGCACGGGCTGCCCACGTGCCGATTGTGGTGGCGCTCAACAAGATCGACAAGCGCAACGCCAACCCGGATCGCGTCAAGCAAGAACTGGCCGATGTCGGCCTCACCCCCGACGATTGGGGCGGCAACACGATGGTCGTCCCCGTCTCGGCCCGCGAAAAGATCGGCATTGATGACCTCCTGGAGGCGATCCTGCTCACGGCAGAGGAGATGCAGATCGTCGCCAACCCGAAGGGCAAGACTGCCGGGGTGGTGTTGGAAGCCCGCATCGAAAAGGCGCGCGGCGTCCTGGCGACTCTGCTTGTCCAGAACGGCACGCTCAGAAACGGCGACATCGTGGTGGCGGGTACAGCCATCGGCCACATTCGCGCCATGTTCGATGAGAACGGTAAACCTATCCGTGAGGCCGGGCCGTCCACGCCTGTGCTGGTCATGGGCCTCAATGAGATGCCTGCGGCAGGCGACACCTTCACCACTTACAAGAACGAACGCGCCGCGCGAGCCGTTGTCGAGGAGCGCAAGCAGGCCAGCGCCAGTGCGGCCATGGGGCGTGAGCGCCGTCCGCTGACCCTGGAAGACCTGTTCAGCCGGGCAGAGGCAGGCGACGTGAAGGAACTGCGCCTGATCCTGAAAGTGGACGTGCAGGGGTCACTGGAACCGATAGAGAACTCCATCAAGGATATCAAAAGCGAGGAACTCAAGGTCAAGGTTCTGTACGCTGAAACGGGCAACATCACCGAAAACGATGTCAACCTGGCCGTCTCGTCACACGCCATCATCATCGGCTTCAACGTGGATGTGGACAATGCGGCTCGTCGCCTCGCCGAATCCCAGGGCGTCGAGATTCGGTTGTATAACGTCATCTACCAGTTGATCGAGGACGTGGAAAAGGCCCTCAAGGGGATGCTTGAACCCGTCTATGAGGACAAAGTGATCGGTGTGGCGGAAGTGCGCAAGGTCTTCAAAATCTCGAAGGTCGGCAAGATCGCCGGGTGTATCGTCCGCGAGGGCGAGATTCGGCGCAACGCCAAAGTGCGCGTCCGCCGGGGTGCTAATCTGCTGATCGAGAATGCAGCGGTCAGTTCGCTCAAACGCGAAACGGAAGACGTGCGTGAGGTGCGCGCCGGCTTCGAGTGTGGCGTGAGCGTGGATGGCTTTGAAGACTTCGCGCCCGGCGATCTGCTGGAATTCACCGTCCGCGAGCGCGTGAACTAGCGGCACCTCACCCCTGACC
Source organism: Chloroflexota bacterium (assembly GCA_021325095.1). GTDB lineage: Bacteria > Chloroflexota > Anaerolineae > Aggregatilineales > UBA2796 > JAJPHV01. The sequence goes on from JAJPHV010000021.1 coordinate 8,362, forward strand.
TCTCCGCAGGCAGAGAGGGGAACCAATGCCAGTGCTAATGCCTACCGGTTCCCCCAGTTGGAGAGGGGGTGAGGCCAATCGGATGGAGATGTGTTGGAATGACTCTTAAACAGGAACGGATGGCGGATCGCATCCGGGAGATTCTAAGTGGTTTGCTGCTGTTGGAAGTGACCGATCCGGCGCTCCACGACGTAACGGTGACGGAGGTAGTGCTCGATCAGGAGCTTGAGTATGCCAACGTCTATGTCAATGCGCTCGGCAATGAGGAACGCCAGGAGGAGGTGATGGCCGGGCTGAAACGCGCCAACGGCTTCCTGCGCCGCGAACTCGGCAAGCGTATCCGGCTGCGTCGGACGCCCATCCTCTATTTCCACTGGGACATCACCCTGAGCCGGGGTGAGGCCATCGAGCAGGCCCTGGATCGGCTGCACCTGCCGCCCCTGTCTGAGGGTGACGCTGAGGACGGTGCTGAGGACGGCGATGGAGCGTGAGCGTGCCCGGACACTGCTGGAGGCCGCCTCCCGTGTCATCGTCCTGACACACGTTTCGCCGGACGGCGACGCCATCGGCACGCTGCTCGGCATAGGCCACGCGCTGCGGCACTTGGGCAAAACGGTGACGCTGGCTGTGGACGAGGGTGTGCCGCCGGGTCTGCGCTTTCTGCCCGGTTCCGCCGACGTGCGCGACAATCTGACGGGTGTTCAGGCCGATCTGATCGTGGCGGTGGACTGTGGTGACGAAAGCCGCATGGGTGAGGTCGGCAAGGCTGCCCGTGCCCTGGCCGTGCCGCTGATCAACATCGATCATCATCCGACCAACACGCGCTTCGGAGACGCCAACATCGTGGAGGGCCGCACCGTCGCCAGCGCCGAGGTCGTTCTTGACCTGCTGGACACTTGGCACTGGCCGTTGACGCCCGACGTGGCCCAATGTTTGTTGTGCGGTATCGTGACTGACACGCTGTGCTTCCGCACCAGCAACGTGACTGCGGATACGCTCGGCAAGGCGCAGCGCCTGATGCAGGCGGGCGGCGACCTGACCTTTGTCGTGCAGAATACGGTCAACCGCATGTCTACCGACATCATCCGCCTGTGGGCACAGGTCATGCCCACCGTGCGCATCGAGGATCACGTCATCTGGGCCGTCGTCACACGGGAAGCGCGCCGCGCCGCGAACGTTAACGGCAGCACCAAAGACGGCGGGCTGGTCAGTTTGCTGCTTCAGGCCGACGAAGCCTACATTTCCTGCGTTTTGACGGAAAAAGACGGCGATAAGATCGAACTCAGTTTCCGTGCCATACCGGGCTTCGACGTTTCGCAGGTTGCGACCAGCCTGGGTGGAGGTGGGCATGTCCAGGCTTCGGGTGCAACGGTCAGCGGCACGCTGTCCGACATCGAGAGGCAGGTCATCCCGATGTTGAAGGAAGCGGCCCGTGCCGGCTCGCCAGTAGTGGGGTGAAGTCAATGCCTGAACCATTTGGCTTTCTGGTGATCGACAAACCGCGCGGCATGACCAGCCATGACGTGGTGGCGAGGGTGCGGCGCGGCACGGGCATCCGGCGGATCGGCCACGCCGGGACGCTTGACCCGATGGCGACAGGTATCCTGGTGCTGTGCATTGGCGAAGCCACTCGCCTGAGCGAGTACGTCATGAACTCGCACAAAGTTTACGAGGCGACCATCCTGCTCGGCGTGGAGACGAACACCTACGACGCCGACGGCCAGGTCGTCGCCACCGCCGACACCAGCCACCTGACGCCAGAAGTTGTAGAGGCCGCGCTGGCGCACTTCCGGGGCGAGGTGCAGCAGAGACCGCCCATGTACAGCGCCCTCAGGCACGAGGGGCACAGGCTGTACGACCTGGCACGGCAGGGCGAGGAAATCGAACGGCAGCCGCGCACCGTCCAGCTTGAAACGGTGCTGCTCAATATGGCCCTGCCCGAAGTCCAGTTGCTGATCGGCTGTTCGCCGGGGACATACATTCGCAGCATTGCGCACGATCTCGGTGCGCTGCTCGGCGTGGGTGGGCATCTCACGTCGCTATGCCGGATGCGCAGCGGGTCGCTGCGAGAGCCGATTGGCTGGGATACGCTGACGACAGCTATGCAAGATGGCACATGGCGGCGCTACCTGATCGATGAGCATATTGCGCTGGCCGATATGCCCGCGCTTTACCTGGACGACCAGCAGGCCGACGACGTGCTGCATGGCCGGATGATCCAGTGTGTTGAGCATAAGGCTGCGCCGCTGTGCCGCGCCTACGCCGCCGGACGCCTGATCGCCATCCTGGAAAGCCAGGGCGCAGATCGCTGGCATCCGGCGAAGGTCTTTCACCCGGATGAGCAATCTTCGTGAGTAAGCTATACTCTCCACAGTGATCTGGCTCGCCTGCAAGCGTACCCCAGGCACATCAGCGTGAATGATCCGATGATTGTATCTCAGGGATTGCTGCCGCCGTCCCGATACTGGTATGCGCGTTGGCAGCAATCCGTAGCCGAATGCCCCGAACCAGCACAGCAGACTCATCGGAGCCTGCCGCGCAGAACGAACAGGAGATTGCCGGAGTGGATATTTTTCGTCAGGGTTTGAGCAAAACGCGCCAATCGTTTTTCGGGCGCATCAATCAGGCGCTTGGCAACGTGGACATCACCGAGGAAACCTGGGAAGACCTCGAAGCGATGCTTGTCCAGTCTGACGTTGGCGTGGCGACCACCGAACTGCTCATCAAGCGCCTGCGTGAACGCTACAGGCGCGAAGGCATGACCCGCCCCGACCAACTGCGCAAAGCCTTGAAGGAAGAACTGCGCGCTTTGCTCAAGCCGCCGACCCCGCTCAACATCAGCGGGCGCGAACTGTCGGTGATCCTGATCGTCGGGGTGAACGGCTCCGGCAAGACGACGACCATCGGCAAACTCGCCAGGCGGCTCGTCAACAACAACCGCAAGGTGATGATCGCCGCCGGAGATACCTTCCGCGCCGCTGCTATCGAGCAGTTGCAGCAGTGGGGTGAGCGGGCTGGCTCGCCAGTCATCGCCGGGCTGCCCGGCGGCGATCCGGGCGCGGTGGTCTACGATGCCGTTAAAGCAGCCAGGTCGCGCGGCTACGACGTGTTGATTGTAGACACGGCGGGCCGCCTACAAACCAAGTACAACCTGATGGAAGAACTGCGCAAGATCAAAGGCGTGATGGGCAAGGTTGTGCCCGACGCGCCGCACGAAGTCCTGATCGTGCTGGACGGCACGACAGGGCAGAATGCGCTCTCGCAGGCCAAAGGCTTCAGCGAGGCCGTCAAGCTCACGGGCGTGATCGTCACCAAGCTGGATGGGACGGCCAAAGGCGGCATGGTGTTTGCCATCCAGCAGGAGATGGGCCTGCCCATTCACTACGTTGGCCTGGGCGAGCGCATGGAAGACCTGGTGTTTTTCAACCCCGATTCGTTCGTGGACAGCCTGTTTGAAGAATAAGAAAAACCTCACCCCCAGCCCCTCTCCGCAAGCAGAGAGGGGAAACGAGCGATATTCGCCAACCAGTTCCCCCTCTCCACAGGGTGGAGAGGGGGTCAGGGGGTGAGGTAAACTGCATTGAAAGATCACGAGCCACTAACTGAGGAGAACAGCACAATATGGAAGCCTTGATCAGCCAGTTGAACGAAATGAAGGAAACGATTGAACACCTCACGGAGCGTCTTTGACATAGCCGGAAAGGAGCGACAGGCCGCGCAGCTTGAGGAGCAATCCGCCGCGCCCAACTTCTGGGATGACCCGCGCGCGGCGCAGCAGGTCATGCAGCGCCTGAGTCGCCTTAAGGCGGAGGTGGCGCGCTGGCGCGAAATCCAGGGCCGCATCAACGATGCGCTGGAACTGGCCGAACTGGACGATGACAGCCTGAACGCCGATCTGACCACCGAGGTCGATGCGCTGCGCAAGGTCGTGGACAAGCTGACTTTTGAGGCGCTGATGAGCGGCAAATACGACGCCGAAAATGCCATTTTCTCGATCCATGCGCGCGCAGGTGGAACCGAGGCGCAGGACTGGGCGGCCATGCTGCTGCGCATGTACCTGCGCTGGGCCGAAATGCATGGCATGAAAACCGAGATTCTGGATCAGACCGATGGTGAGGAAGCCGGCATCAAAAGTGTCACGCTGTCCATCAAGGGCGACTACGCTTACGGCTACCTGCAATCCGAGCGCGGCGAACATCGCCTGGTGCGAATCAGCCCGTTCGATGCCTCCAAGCGCCGCCATACATCCTTTGCGCTGGTCGAGGTCGTGCCGGACGTGCAGGGCGACATCGACATCCAGATCGACGAGAAAGACCTGGAAATCGACTTTTACCGTTCCAGTGGCGCGGGCGGCCAGCACGTCCAGAAGAACGAAACCGCCGTGCGCATCGTCCACAAGCCGACGGGCCTGGTCGTGACCTGCCAGAACGAGCGCAGCCAGGCGCAGAACAAAGAGCGCGCCATGCAGGTGCTCAAAGCGCGGCTGCTCGACCTGGAAATGCAGAAACAGCAGGCCGAACGCGCCCAGCTTAAGGGCGAACACGTCGAGCAGAGCTGGGGTAGCCAGATTCGCTCCTACGTGCTGCACCCCTACCAGATGGTCAAGGATCACCGCACTGACTACGAAACGGGCAACACTGCCGCCGTCCTGGACGGACACCTGGACGAGTTCATGGATGCTTACCTGAGATCGAAAGTCGGGGAGAGCGCTGCATAGAGATTGGGCTGTGATGGTGGCTCCATCCCGTTCGCGGTGAGGTAATGCCGCGCCCGGTGTGTACTGGTATCGGACTGCTGCGCAGGGTAGAATCCCGCAGTTTGTACCGGGTCTGTACCGAAGGTTCGCGCTGTATGCGGAGACGTGAATGAGGCGTTGGTTCGTTCTGGGTGTGGGCATTGTTGTCAGCGTAATCTTTTTGATCTACGGGCTGCAAGGACTGAACCTCGCCGATGTTTGGGATAAGATCACCCATGCCAATTTCATCTGGTTAGCGCCGGGCGTGGTGGTTTACTTCCTGGCCGTGTGGGGCCGCACCTGGCGCTGGTACTACCTGCTGCGCCCGCTGAAGGCCGTGCCCCTGAAGGCCCTCTTCCCCATCGTCGTGATCGGCTATATGGGCAACAACGTCTACCCCTTTCGGGCGGGCGAAGTGATCCGCGCCTACGTCTTGAAGCGCAACGAGAACGTGAAGATCACGGCCAGCCTCGCCACGATCATTGTCGAGCGCATTTTTGACGGCCTGGTCATGCTGATCTTCGTGTTCGCGGCGCTGCCCTTCGCGCCCATCCAGCAGGACTGGCTGCGCACGATGGTCATCCTGGGCACGGTGGCCTTTTTCGGCGCGCTGGCCGTCTTCTTTTTCCTGGCCCTGCGCCCGGCGCAGGCCCGCCGCGTCTATGGCTTTTTTATCGCGCGCTTTCTGCCCCACGCCCTGCAAGAACCTGTTCACCGCACCGCCGATCATTTCATGGAAGGGTTGGAAAGTCTGCGCAGCCCGCGCGACCTGTTGATGACGCTCGTATCCTCGGTTTTCATCTGGCTGACGGAGACGACCAAATACTGGTTTGTCATGCACGCTTTCAATTTCCAGGTCAGCTTTTTCGTCCTGATGCTGATGACAGCGGTGGTCAACCTGGCGACCACACTGCCCGGCGCACCCGGCTACATCGGCACGTTCGACGGGCCGGGCATCAAAGTGCTGGCGACGTTTGGCGTGCCGCAGCAGCTTGCCGCCGGCTACACGCTGGTGCTTCACGCGGCCCTGTGGCTGCCGATCACGCTGCTTGGCTTCGTCTACCTGGCACAGCAGGGCCTGTCGTGGCATTCCTTCCAGGAAGCGTCTGAGGTGGTGGCTACCGAACAGCACAAGAGCGTAGAGGGTGAGGTGGTGGCCTGATGCGCATTGCGATTGTGGGCGCTGGCCCGGCGGGGTTGGCCGCTGCCTACGACCTGAGCAAAGCCCGGCATCACGTTACGCTTTTTGAGATCGGGGAGCGCGTTGGCGGCCTGGCGGCGGGTTTCCGTGACGAGCACTGGGACTGGGAACTGGAAAAGTATTACCACCACTGGTTCCAGTCGGACAAAGACATCCTGAGGCTGATCGAGGAACTGGGCTGGCGCGATAAGGTGCTGTTCCCGCGCCCGAAAACGTCCCTGTGGTCGCGGGGCAAAGCCTACCTGTTCGACAATCCCCTCTCGATGCTGCTTTTCCCCAACCTGCCTCTGATCCCGAAACTACGCTTTGGATTCGTCGGGCTGTACCTGCGTCTGACCACCAACTGGCGGGCGATGGAAAAATACACGGCGGAAGAATGGCTCGTGCGGTACATGGGCCGGGCCGCTTATGACATGCTCTGGAAGCCCATGCTGATCGGCAAGTTTGGCGACGTGTACCGCGACGTGACGATGGCCTGGTTCTGGGCGCGTATCTACACGCGCACCACCCGGCTCGGCACGTTTGAGGGCGGCTTCCAGCGTTTCCTGGACATGTTCGCCGCGCGCCTGCAAGCGCAAGGTGTGACCATCTGCTTCAAGTCGCCCGTTCAGAATGTCCGGCGCGAGGGCGGCGCCGTCAAAGTCACGGTGGCCGACCAGAGCGCCGATTTTGACGCCGTGATCAGCACCAGTTCCCCGGCGGCGATGCTCAGGATGGCTCCTGAACTGTCGGGCGAGTATGCCGACAAGCTGCGCGGCCTGAAAAGTATGGGCGCGGTGGTGCTCATCCTGGCGCTCAAGCACCAGTTGTTGACCGACGGCACGTACTGGCTGAACCTACCCGCCAGCAGCCCGGACAAGTCGATCAGCCAGTTCCCGTTCCTGGCACTAGTCGAGCACACCAACTACCTGCCCCCGGAGCACTATGGTGGCGATCATCTGGTCTATTGTGGCGATTACGTCGCCACCGAGCACGAGTATTTCAAATGGAGCGAGGATGCCCTGGCCGAGCGCTTCATTGCCGCGCTGCCAACCTTCAACCCCGCTTTCAAGCCGGATTGGATTCGCAAGCGCTGGGTGTTCCGTGCTCCCTACGCGCAGCCTATCCCGTTCGTCAACCACTCGCGGAATATCCCCGATTTGAAAACACCGATCCCCGGCGTATACCTTGCCAGCATGAGCCAGGTCTACCCCTGGGATCGTGGCACGAATTATGCTGTGCGGATCGGGCGTGAAGTTGCAGCGCGCGTCCTGTCCGACTTTTCTTCTGGCACATAGCTGGAAAGGACCACTATGAACAACCTCTGCGTAATTGGCGTCGGCTACGTCGGTCTGGTGACGGGAACCTGCTTCGCCGACCTGGGCAACCGGGTCGTGGCGCTGGACATTAACGAGAAGCGCATCGAAAACCTGAAAAACGGCATCATGCCCATTTATGAACCCGGCCTCAAGGAAATTGTTGAGCGCAACGTCAAGGCAGGCCGCCTCAACTTCACGACACGCTATGACGAGGCGCTGCGCGATGCCGAGTTTGTCTTTATCTGTGTGGGGACGCCCGAAGGGGTGGACGGCGAGGCCGACCTGCAATACGTCCGCATGGCCGCCGAGGAGATCGCGCGGCACATGGATCACCCGTTGATCGTCATCAACAAGTCCACTGTGCCTGTTGGCACGGGCGACTGGGTGGCAGGCATCATCCAGGAAAACCAGTCGAAGCCGATCCCGTTTTCCGTCGTCAGCTGTCCCGAATTCCTGCGCGAAGGGTCCGCTGTCCGCGACTTCTTCAACCCGGATCGGACGGTGCTCGGTTCCACCGACAGAGACGCGGCCAACCGGGTTGCACAGTTGCACCTGTCCTTGCGCGCGCCCATCGTCATCACCGATCTGCGCACTGCCGAGATGATCAAGTATGCCTCGAATGCGTTCCTGGCGACGCGCATCAGCTTCATCAACGAGATCGCCAACATCTGCGAGGCTCTGGGCGCGGACGTGAAAGAAGTGGCGCAGGGCATGGGCTACGACAAGCGTATCGGCCACCACTTCCTGGAAGCGGGCGTCGGATTCGGGGGGAGTTGCTTCCTCGGCAGTGAAACGATATTCGCCTTTGAAGGCGGCAATATCGTTACCAGATCGCTGGAATCGCTGTTTGCTGAGGCAGGCCAGCCATTCCAGGGCGACGAGGTGGAAGTGATTGCGCCAACCAACAAACGTGTCCTGGCCTTCGATTTAGAAACAGGATGCCCGACCATCGCCAACGTGAAAGCATTCACGCGCCGCCCCTACAAGGGAACGATGGTCAACATCCTGTCCAGTATGGGTCGCACGGTGACAGTCACGGCGGATCATCCAGTCATTCTGCACACCGCTTCCGGCTTTCAGATCGTTCCGGCTATCGACGTAGCGCCCGGCGACCAACTGATGACGCTCTGCGAGGTGCCTGCGCTGGACGCACAGCCCGAAGTGCTCAACCTGATCGATTTGCTGCGAGGAACGGAACTGGAAGGTGACGTTTACGTATCGCCCAAAGACCGGGCGTTCACCGAACAGTACGCCAAATTTGGCAGGCACGTTCCCTCGGAAATGCTGCGCCATCCCCATGAGATCAAGCAGAATAATCGAATGTCTCTGCGGCTGTATAGCTACCTGACCGAGCAAAATCTGCTCGATGTGCCTGCCCAGAACTTGCGGCTCTACACGGCCAAAGGCGCCGCAACCAAGATCGACGCCCTGATCCCGGTGGACGCCGATTGGCTGAGACTGTGCGGCTATTATCTTGCGGAGGGCTGCATCACTCGTGACACCGGGCGAGGAGACGCACAGCGGGATCGTGTTCTGTTCAGTTTCCACGAGAATGAACTTGAGTACATTGACGATTTGCGGCGTATCCTGGCTCACTACGGCCTGAAATTCATCGAACGACACAACACGAGTTCTACGACTATTATTATATCGTCGCGCATCTTTGCATGGTTGCTCCGTGATGTGCTGAAATGCGGCACGCGCTCGGACGACAAAACACTACCGTCGCTGGCCTTCAATGTGTCGCCAGAACTGCGCTATGAACTGGTTCGTGGCGCATTCAGCGGAGATGGCGCGGTGACACCCGTACAAAACGGCAAAAACGTCATGCTTGAATATGCAACGGTCAGTAAACGGCTGGCCGATGGAATGGCCCTGCTACTGCAAACCATCGGCGTCATTCCCTCAATCCGCACTCGCTTGATGAACAAGTCCAAGCAGGTTGCATACATTCTGCGTGTGAGTGGCTACGCACAGTTCGAGATGCTCAAAGAGGTGTTCGGCGGCAAGCACCGGGAGCAAATTGAGACGATCCTGTCAGGCTATCAGCGCCACGTTGCGCAGCGCGGCTTCGTCAGGAATAAGGTACATGCTGTACTGACTGTGAACGCTGTAGAATACGAGGATTCAGAAAAAACAGTGTACAGCCTTGAGACGACAACACGCACAGTCATAAGCGCATCTGGCCTGGTGAGCGACAACTGCTTCCCCAAAGACGTAAGCGCCCTGGCCTACATGGCGCAGATTCACGGCACACATCCTCAATTGCTAAAGTCCGTCATGGATATTAACGACACGCAACGCCGCCAGATAGTCCTCAAGCTGCGTGACGTGTTGGGTTCTCTGAATGGTAAGGTGATTGGCGTCCTCGGCCTCGCATTCAAAGAGAACACCGACGACATCCGCGAGTCCCCGGCGCTGGACATTGCCAACAAGCTGCACAATCAGGACGCCATCGTGCGCGGCTACGATCCGGTGGCGGGCGAAAACGCGGC
>JAJPHV010000024.1 GCA_021325095.1 Chloroflexota bacterium
CTTGCGCTTCAAATTGCCATGCTTGCCAACAGTATTTGGCATTTACCTTTACGTTCGATCTCGTCCATTGGGGTGGCTCTTGCATGATCTCATGCACACCCCTCAATATAATTAGTTCTGTTCCTGGAAAGGGCTAAAAGCATGGATTTGAACCGAGACTTTTACTGGGCATTGGTCACAGAATGGACGCAGTCGCCGCACCTGATCCGGCACATGCTGGCCTGTGAAGCTGCTATGCGTGCCTACGCACAGCGGTTTGGCGAGGATGTAAACAAATGGGGCAACTTGGGCCTCGTACACGATTTTGATTATGAGCGCCATCCTGATCTGACGGTTGAGGGGCATCCAGTCGTCGGCAGCCGCGTCCTGCGAGAGCAGGGGGTACCGGAGGAGATCATCCGTGCGATTCTAGCTCATGCCTCGGAATACACTGGTGTCCAACCAGAATCCCGCATGGAAAAAGCGTTGATTGCTGTCGATGAATTGACCGGCTTTATCACAGCAGTTGCACTGGTCAGACCAAGCAAATCAATAAAGGACGTTGAACTGAAAAGCATTAAGAAGAAGTGGAAAGACAAGTTGTTCGCGGCGGCTGTGAATCGCCAAGAGATCGAGCACGCGGCAGAGTCGCTCGGTGTACCACTCGATGAGCATATCCAGATAGTACTAGACGCCATGAAAAGTGAGGCCTCGGCGTTGGGTTTGGACTCGTAGTGGCGGGAGGCCAGGCAGTCCGTCCCGTCTGCCGTTCATCACGGTATCACTGATGGTTTGTGTTCGACAGCCAGACGGTCAATAAGCCACGTATGCTCTACCGCCGTGTGTTCCACAACCACTTCCCTGCCGTCACGCCTTTGATTACCGTGTTTGAGAAACCCGGCATTAGTCGTCGTGATGGTGGTCGTCGTCTCGGCGGCCATCGCCACTCCCGCTACCACCACTGCGACCAGGGCCGGCAGTCACTTGCCCCGGTGAACAGGCACTTGTTTCCACAACAATGCTGGATCGATCTGCATGGAATGAGCCATCGGCGCTCACGTTTACCTCGATGCGCACCAGATCGCCAACACACATTCGGGGCAAGTTGCCCGTAACCTGAATGGATTGCCCCAGTATCACAACAATACTGTCCTGTAGGCTTTCGATTGGCCCGGCCACAACCACGCGGCTGAACGGCTGCGGTGTGATGGTCTGTGCCGGAGGTGTCGCGGAGGGGGTAGCGCTGGTCGCCGTCTGATAAGTGGCGGTAGCTGTAACAGCGGTAGACGTTGGTGACGGGGACGGCGACAAAGACGGCAAAGGCCTCAGCGTGATTGTCGGGACTGTCGGGATTGTCGTCTGCGGCGGCACTGCTGTCGGCATTACTGTCGGCGTCGGCACGGAGACAGGCCGGTTGGACAGGATCGCCAGAAGCAGCAAACCGATCACAATCGCGGCGATCACGGTTCCGACCACCAGCGCAGGCAGTGGGATGCGCTGGCGCGGCGGCGGTGCAGGCTTGCCAAACCATTCGTCAAGACGTTGTTCGAAGCGCAGTGTCGCCTGCTCGCCCGGTTGCAGGGGCAGACGCGAGAGTGCGGAGGCCACTTCCAGCAGCGGGTCGCCTTCCGGCAGGCGTTCTCCTGCCAACAGCCGCTCAAGGTCGCGGGCCAGCGCGTCGGCGCGTTCCTGCTCGCTCACGCTTCCTCCTGGCAGGCACGCAGCCGTTCCAGGGCACGCAACAGAATCACGCTGACGCTGTGTTCTTTCAGGCCCAGCAGTTCAGCAATTTCCTTATTGCGCACGTCGGAACCAAAGCGCAGCGCCACGATCTGGCGATCCCGCTCCGTCAGGCGATCCAGGCAGGTCAGCAGGCGTTGGACAGCCTCCTGTGAGATGGTTTGCGCTTCCGGGGTCGCCTCGGCGGAGGGCAGTTGCTCCAGGACATCCTCCGCAGCCTCGGCCTCGTGCTTGCCAGTGCGATCCTGGTTGAGCAAGTGATTGTTCACCCAGTTATGGGCGATCTGCGTGATCCAGGTCGAGAAAGCGCTGCGCGACGGGTCGTAGCTGTCGCGGTAGCGAAAGGCGCGCTCGAAGATTTCTGCCGTCAGGTCTTCCGCCGTCATGTCATCGCCAACCCGAAACCGCACGTAACGGTACACGCGCGGGTAGTGTTCACGAAATAGGGTTGCAAAATCGAGCCGGGCCGCAGGCAATTGCTCCCCCATTCTGCGCCATCGGAGTGATGGTATTTATTTATACAACGAAGCGCCGCGTTTACGACATATGCCAACAGGTTGTAGTAAATCTGCCTGCCGCTTGTATAACAGGACAAAGACCTCATCCGCAGGGATTAATCACGACGAGGATAGATCGCTATGATGATCAGACGAGTTGCGGTACTAGTCCTGGTGGTTCTAGTCGGGCTGGCGGCGATCCCGATCAGCGCCAGTTATGCTGGATTGCAACCTTCCGAGAAGCCTCTCATCCGCGCAGCCAATGCAAGCTGTCAGGAAGTCGTGACACGCGCACTGGATGCCGCCCAAAACAGTTGCGGCGGCCTGGGCAACGACAGCGCCTGCTACGCCAGCAACAAGGTGACTGCCGAGTCGCGCGGTGGCCCCCTGAAGTTCGATGCAGTGGGAGACCGTGTGCCCCTCCAGTCGATCAGCCGCCTGGTCACGTCCCCGCTGGATATGGCACAAGGGCTATGGGGTGTGTCCGTGCTCAAGATGCGGGCCAATTTGCCGAACACCATGCCCGGCCAAAACGTCACCGTCCTGGTATATGGGGATACCTCCATTGAGAATGTGTCCGGAGATATGCAGGCGTTCTATTTCACGTCGGGGCCTGGCCCGGCGAACTGCCAGGAAGCCCCACGCGATGGCATTATCGTTCGCTCGCCGCAACATGAAAAGGTAACGTTCTCCGTGAACGGCGTCCAGATCACAATGGCCTCGACAGTGGTCTTGCACGCCGAGCGCAATAAGTCAATGAGCGTGCAGCTCGTGGAGGGCAGCGCCAGCGTGGTTGCAGCGGGTGTTACCCAGGTCTTGCTGCCCGGCCAGCTTGTTTCGGTGACGCTTGGCGGCGCAAATGGGCTGACGGCAGTGAGCGCCCCCTCCGCGCCGACTATCGTCGTCATCGAGCCTGTCGTCATCACGATTTTGAACATCCTGATCGTCAGCGAGAAGGCAACGCCTGCCGCCACGTTGCCAGCGACAATGCCAGCGACGCCCCCCGCCACACCCAATGCGACGGCCCCGGCCACGCCGGGCGCAACGCCGACCAACGTCCCCTTTACGACCATCGTGATCGAAGGTCCGGTTGAACAGATCGACCTGACCGTTAACATCGTCGTGGTTTACGGCCAGAAGATACGCCTGCGGCGCGACGACCCGATTCGCACTCGCATCAAGGTCGGCGACTGGATACGCATCAACGGCAACTTCGACCACGACGAAAACAACCAGATCATCATCATCGCGGTGGTCGTCGTGATCATCGACGCGCCCACCGTGATCATCGTTGCGCCGGGCAATCCGGGCCGTCCGGCCAACAATGGCAACGATGGGCATCATCACCACGATGACGACGATTAGTGCATGAGGGTGCTTGCGAAGCTGCTGGCCTTCCCGCGATCTGCTGCGGGAAGGCCAAGCCTGGTGCTGGCATTGGGCGGCTGCAACCTGGTCCTGGTCCAGTGGATCATGGTGCGGGAACTGACCGCCCTGTTGATGGGAACGGAGATGGTGGCGCTGTTCGTGACGGGCAGCGCCTTTGCCGGCTATTCGTTCGGATACCTGATCAGCAACCGGCTTTCGGATCATACGGTGCGCCTGCTCGCCATGATCACGCTGCCGCTGCACCTGATGCTGCCCATCCTTTACCGCTTGATCATGGTCGTCCTCTCCGGGATGGACAGCTACCGGATCGGGTTCGTGCTGCTTCTGGCGCTCACTCCCTTCACCGTATCGGCCTTCTACAGCCTGTTCCTACCGCGCTTCATCAGTGTGCAGGGCAACCTGGTCCGCCTCTACGGCATCGAACTGGTGGGGTCGGTCTTCGGCGTGCTCTTCCTGTTCCTGGCCGGAGGGCGCGGCCTGCTGGCCCTGTATATCCCTTACACGGCGATCTTGCTGGTTATTCTGATGCTGGTCAACGTTTCGCGTCGCTTCGTGGTGGGGCTGGCGATTCTGGCGGCCCTGTGGCTGGCGGTGCTCCCTGGGCTGGACGCGACCAGTAATGCCTACGTGTACCGCAGCGTGCACGGCATCCCGGGCGCCGAATCGCTGGCTTCCGTCTACAGCCCGTACCAGAAGGTGGATGTGCTGCGTGATGGCGGTGGCAATCTGTATCTGTACCTGAATGGACTGATGGATTACGGCAGCGGCAGCTTGATGCGCTTCAACGTGATCCTGAGCGGTGTTCCGGCGCAATTGATCCGCCCCAACCAGATGGCAATTGTGGGCAGCGGTTCGATGGCATCCGTTGGCTTTGCATCGCCTTACGCCGGGCACGTGACGACGGTTGAACTCGACCCGGTGGTGTCCGACCTGGGCCGGCGGCACTTTGGCGCGATCAACCACCTGGATCAGGTTCATAACTGGACGCTCGTCACGGACGACGCCAAACACTTTTTCGGCAGTACCGCAGCGCGCTATGATCTGATTGTCATGGACGTGCCCGCACCGTTCACCATTCAGGAGGCGACCCTGCACAGCGCCGAATACTACGCGCTGCTCAAAGACCACCTCACGCCGGACGGGGTCGTGTCCGTATCGTTAAGTAATACGTTGAGCACGTCCCATACGCTCTCGATGCGCGTGGTGGCTGGTTTGCTGGCGAATTTCAAGGAAGTGCTTGTCGTCACGGCTGGCTCCGCCGATCTGAGCTTTGCCTACGCCAGCGACAGGCTGCCCTTCGACAGTGCCGCTGTCGAGAAGACGCTCCGCGCCAATGACGAAACGCAGTTCGTGATCTACCAGCCGCTCGCCGTGCGCCTGCTCGTCAGCGCCGCTCGCCCGATCAGCTTGGACGACATGAGCCTGGTCTGGGACATGAGCGTGTCACGGGTAAGCCGGTTGCTCGGCTTGCGATAATGGGGGCAAGGTTAGGAGGCCCTGGCTATGCGAGTAAGAAACAGGATGACTCTGAGCGCCGTGCTCTTGCTAGTCGGGTTGCTGGGCGCAGCGCACACCAGCCCGGCGCAGGCGCAGACCAGCACACCGGTTCCACTGCCCGCGCCCAACGCGCTGCTCATCTACGACAAAACCACTGTGGCACTCATCAATACCTCGCCCGCGCCGCTCTCGCTGGTGGGTGTCTCGTTCATGCGCGCTGGCGGTGCGGTCAAGTTCAATGCGCAGACGATGATCAATTCACTGGCTCCAGGTCACTGCATCCAGGTCTGGACGAGCGCCGTGCGACAGGTGATCGGGCAGCCGCCCGACTGTACCACCCGTGATCGCTGGCAGACGTTGCCGCGCAAAGAAACCTATTTCTGGATAGCCGATTACGAAAATGAACCGTTCCGCCCGCAGTTGCACGGCAGCGCGTTAACGATCTGCAAAGCCAGCAGTGGAGAGGTGGGCCGCTGCGCATTCTATATCCCGCAGGGTGACGACGCGAAGAAGCCCTGGACTGTCCTCGACCCGGTTTCGGGGCTGCCCATGCCCGCCGGAATGCAGGTCGCTTACGATGCCAATCAGCTCTGGATCGGCAACCTGACGCCTGAAACCGTTCTACCAACGGCAACGCTGCGCCTGATCTATCCTGTCAACGGCAAACCGGTCCTCTGGACGCCGGGCAACAGCACGTGGGATTTTGGCCCCTGGGATGGGCGTGGGTTAGGAGCAGGGCAGTGCATCGTCCTCTACACCGACGCCAGCAAAATCACGCCGCTGCTGCCCTGTACCCCTGTGGGGCGCGCCGTACTGAACGACCAGCCCTGGCTCACCAGGTTCGATGTGATGGGGCCGCGCGAGGAGCGCCGCGCCACCTGCGGAGGCGACAAGCCTCCGACGGGGCCGGTGCTGTGCATCGTCGGCGGCTGATCGCCCTCTCAAGCGGGAGAACGAGCGGCGGCGTGAGAGAAAACCAATCGCTCCCGGCAGTGTTGTCTGCCGGGAACGACAAAATAACTTCGCAGGCTGCAAACGGGAAGCGTCGGCTGCCTACGCCCGCCCGGTGAAGCGGTAGCCGATGCCGTACTCGTTCTGAATGTAGGTCGGCGTCCGGGCATCCGGCTCGATCTTGCGCCGCAGGTGCGACACGTAAATGCGCGGGTAGTGGTGCTCGGTCTGGTATTCAAAGCCCCAGACCTGTTCGAGCAACTGCTGGAAAGTCAACACCTGGCCCTTGTGCCGCACAAAGGTTGCCAGCAGCTTGAACTCGGTGGGGGTCAGGCGGGTTTCCTGCCCACCAACCCAGACACGGCGCGCATCCACGTCCACGATCAGGTAATCGTCCGCATACACGACGGGCTGGCTGCCATCGTCATCGGATAGCTGCGCCCGCCTCAGCAGGGCTTTGACACGAGCGTGGAACTCGATGTTGCGGATCGGCTTGAGCATATACTCATCCGCGCCCATGTTCAGCCCTCTGGCGATCTCTTCCTCGCTGACTGCGTGCGCCGTCATCATCAGGATTGGCACGTTCGAGAGTTCGCGGATGCGCTGGCAGACGGTCAGGCCGTCCATCTGCGGCAGTGCCACGTCCAGCACCACCAGGTTCGGGCGAATCTCGTGGAACATGCGCAGGCCGTCCAGCCCGTTGACCGAGACGTGCGCCTCGTAGCCGTGCTGCTCCAGGTCGAGTTGGAGCAGCCGGTTCATTTCGGGATCATCTTCAATAATGAGAACTTTAACCGCCATTTTTCACCTGATAGGGCACATGCCGAATCCGTTTCGGGTCTTTTGCTCTACTCATTTTAGCACCGTTCGCAAGCGGGCGCGATTGGGCACAAGCAGGCACATCAGCGCCGATTTTGCCTGCGGCGTATTCTTGGGAGACGGTCTTCACCTATGGTATCCTCTGGTGCGAAGGGATTCGGTATTGGAAAGTGAGCGGAGGACTGTGTGCCGTATCAGTTGGGCGGGAACCGGCGTAACAATGTCCAGTTTGGCGTTGGGCGCTCGGTCTGGGCAGGCGGATCGCCCCCTCCAACATTGCCGGAGCGTGTCTTCGATGGCGTGCCGGGCTTCCTGGCCTGGCTGAGTTTCTTACTGGTTGTGGCGGGTGCGGTCAATGCCCCGCTGATCGTTTTCACCCTGGCGGCGGTCATTGCCGCCTATCTGGCCGGGCGCTTCATCATGGCCGGAATCGCCAACCTGCGTGGCCTGCGCCTGATCCGCCAATGGGAACAGACCAACTGGCGCGAAGAATACTATCGCCGACGCACAGCGGATAGTCTGGCGTGGGAGGACGTGCTGCACGTCGTCGTCATCCCCAACTACAAGGAAGAACTGGTTGTGCTGCGCCAGACGCTGGATCGGCTGGCGATACAATCCGTCGCCAAACAGATGATTGTGGTCCTGGCGATGGAAGCAGGCGAAGCGCAGGCCGCAATGAAAGCCGATACACTCCTGGGCGAGTATGCGCACTGCTTCCGGCACATGTTTGCCACGCTGCATCCGAGAGGGATTTCGGGCGAATTGCAAGTCAAGTCCGCCAACGAGACCTGGGCCTTGCGCAGCATCAAACGCCGGCTGGTGGAAGAGATAGGCTACAACCTGGATCACCTCGTCATCACCACCAGTGACGCCGATTCGTTGCTGCACCCGCATTACATGGAAGCGCTGACGTGTCTGTTTGCGACCTCGCCCAATCGCCACGCCGCCGTCTGGCAGGCCCCGATCCGCTATCACAGCAATATCTGGGACATTCACCCGGCGCTCGGACTGATCCATGCCTACTCCTCGGCCTGGGAACTGGCCTACCTGGCAGCTCCCTGGTGGCATCCGCTCCCGATCTCGACCTATTCGATCAGCTTCAAGCTGACGGACGAGGTGGGCTATTGGGACACGGATGTGATCGCCGACGAACTGCACATGTTCTTGAAATGCTTTTTCCGGCGTGGTGGGGCGATGGACATCATCCCGATCTTCCTGCCCTTCTCCGGCTATGCGGTCACGGGTGACAATTTCATCGACGCCTGCAAGAATCGCTATTCGCAGTCGCTGCGCCATGCCTGGGGCGCGAAGGAACTGGGTTACACAATGGTGCAGATGATCGAGCGGCCCGACATCTCGTTCGGACTGGGGCTGCGCATCTTGCTGCGCGTCGCACACGACAACATCATGGCGGGCGCGGGCTGGGTGATCATCACCTTTGGCGCGCAGTTGCCCATCCTGCTCTATCCGAGCCTGCTGGTGAATAGCTGGCAGTCGCCGCCCTTCCTGCTGATCCAGGTCGCTTTTCTCGTGGTCGCCATTCTCGGCATCCTGTTCTGGGCCATCGACATGCGGGTGCGCCCGCCACGCCAGCGCCCCTGGACGTTCAAAGAAGTGGTGCTGACCATCCTGAGCTTCCCGCTGTTGCCGGTTCTAACGCTCATTTTCCTGGCGCTGCCTGTCATCGATGCGCAAACCCGGCTCCTGCTCGGCATTCCGCTCCAATTCAAGGTGGCGCGCAAGGTTTGATCTCGGCTCCATGCCGATCTTGGCGCCGCATGAGCAGACTCGTGGGCTGGTGCAGCCCAAAACAGAATCGTAAGATCGCCGCGCCATTACTGCGTCTGCTATAATTGATATTTGCGCGAACTATTATGGAGAGTTAAGCATGGCGATTGCACAGCCAGACGTAATCACGCTCACCAACACAGCAGAACTGGAAGACGCCCTCCACAGCGAACTGCCGCTGATGCTCCTCGTCTGGAATGGCGAGACGCTGCGCGCCGATGTACGGACGGAACTGGACAGGGTTGCGCGCGAAAACCCCGGACGGCTGCTGGTCGTCAAGTTTGATGCCTCAAAAGCACCCGAGGTGGCCGAGCGCTTTGGCCTGGGCAAACACCCGCTACTGATCGGATGGGTCAACGGCGAGGAACTGGCCCGGCGTAACCGTCCCTGGAACACAGACGTGCAGGGCATGGCCGAGATGCTGCTGACCTATGCACCTGCCGACGTACCCCAGACCGTCGTCGAAAAAGCACCGGCGGACAACAAGCCCGTCAAGGTCACAGACCAGACCTTCCAGAAGGAAGTGCTGGACTGCCCGCTGCCGGTGCTGGTCGATTTCTGGGCGGAATGGTGCGGGCCGTGCCGGCAGGTTGCCCCGATCCTGGAAAAGCTGGCGGGTGAGTTTGCAGGCAAAGTCCGCATCGCCAAAGTGGATGTGGATGCCAATCCGGCACTGGCGCAGGCGTTCCGTATCATGAGCATCCCGACGCTGATGTTCGTCAAGAATGGCAAGATTGTCGGCCAGCAGGCGGGCGCGCTGCCTGAACACATCCTGCGCGATGCGATCAAGCAGTTGATCAATCTCGCGGTCTAGCCAGATCATCCACTCTGCGGTATCCTAAGAACGAAGTGCCGGACAGCCTCCGGCCCTTCTTTTTGCACATGACGGGTTCACAGGCAGGACGAATCGTTACATGATCACGGTAGATTACCACACGCACCATGCGCGCTGCGGGCACGCACAGGGCCAGATCGAAGACTACGTCAAGGCGGCAATTTCACGCGGGCTGACAGATATTGGCATTTCGGATCACAGCCCGCTCTACTACCTGGACGGCAACGATCCACTGCCCAACCAGGCGATGGCGAAAGACGAACTGGATGGCTATGTCGAGGATGTGCTGGCGCTCAAGGAGCGCTACGCCGGGCAGATCAAGATTCGACTTGGCCTGGAATCGGATTACATTGAGGATATGGAGGATTTTTACCGGGAGATCCTCAATAAGTACCCGTTCGACTACGTGATCGGTTCCGTGCATCACGTCCTGGGCGCGCACGTCTACCACGCGCAGCGCTGGAACAGCCGGCCCGACCCGATGGCAGTCTATGCCGAGTACTACCGCCTGGTCAAGAAATCGGCGCAAAGCGGCCTGTTCGATATTCTCGGCCACACGACGGCTATTCTGGCCTATTCTCCGCGTCCGATTCCGGCGGAGATCGAAGCGTTGCAAGACGATGCACTGGAAGCCATCCGTGAGGCCGATGTGTGCGTTGAGGTCAATACCTCCGGCTTCCGCAAGATGCGTACCGATCCGTTTCCCTCGGCGCGGATGATCGAAAAGGCGGTGTCGCTCGGCATCCCGCTGACTTTTAGCTCGGATGCGCATCGCCCCGACGAAGTGTCCTATGCGCGAGAGCAGACCGAAGCGTTGTTTGTTGCCAAAGGAGTGACGGCCCTGGCTTGTTTCGTGCGCCGCCAGCGGGTACTGGTTCCGCTGGTCACGGAACCTGTCGTGCTGTGATGTGGCGTGAGGAGCCAGCCCTCACCCCCTGATCCCTTCTCCACGAACGGAGAAGGGCAATTGCATCGCCCAGCACGACTCGATCCATATTTCCCGCTGCTGTACCTGCTTCTGGCGGGTGCGCTCTGGCTGGCCTGGGGCCGCACCCACGAAGCCGACGCCAACTTCGTCGTCTACCGTTTCGCCAGCAATCTCCAGGCGGGCCGTGCGCTGGTCTACGGAACGCCTGCGCCTGCGGTATCCACCTATCCGCTTGTGCCTGCGCTGTTGGCGCTGATCGCGCTGCCCGGCACATCACTGCCCACATTGGGCGCCGTTCTCAGCATTTTGGCTACTGCTGTGGGCGCGTTTTGCCTGTCACGGCTGGTAAGTGCGCCACGATGGGGCGGGATCGCCTATGTGATCGCGGCAGCAGCCCTCCCTTCTCCCGTCGTGCTGACCATGCTGGCGCTGGCGCTGGCCGGACTGGACGCTATGCGACGGCAGCGCTGGACGCTATCGGGCGTGCTGATCGGATTGGCAATTCTGGCCGAGCCGTCGGCGATTCCGCTGGCGATCCTGACGCTGATCCTGGCGCTGCGCCTGTGCGGTCCGGTCTGGCGCTACGCCTTACCCGTGATCCTGATCCCCGGTGTCATCCTTTTGGGGGTGAAGTTCAGCCTCGATCCAGGCGGGGCGCATCTGTTATCCATCGTACCGGGGCTGCTGACCATCGCGCTGGCGATCCTGGCGCTCGTTGCGCTTGTCCGGCGTTTTCATACGCTGATTGAGTCGCCCTATGTAGCCGTTCTGGCGGCATGGGGCGCTTCATTGACACTGCTGGCCCTGCTCGGCGGAAACCTGCCGAATGCCGCCATTCTGCCGGGATTGATCGCCCTGGCGACGCTGCTACCGCTGCGCCCGCTGATCGTGGCTGCCGCCTGTGCCGATCTGATTCTGAGCGCACTGCTGCTCAATGCGTCTGTCGCTTCGCCCGTCTCCATTGCCACCGGGCAGTGGTTGGCCGCCAACAGCGGGCCGGACGCGACCATTGCCAGTGCAGACATTGGCGCTGGTTCATTCTACGCGGGCCGGACGTTGATCGACACCAGCCGCACGCTTCAGCCCATTGCCTACGATGCCAGCTTCTTTCTGCGCTATGCGCCCGACGTAGTGGTGCGGCGGGATACCGATCCAAAGCCTACCTGGGAACACTTCGCCACGACCTACGCTGTTGTCCACAAGGAGGATGGGCAGACCGTCTACCAGCGCGTCGTCGATTATTCGGCGCTCGACGATCACGGTGTGGACGTGAACTACAGCGCCAGCGTGGGGCGCAGCGATTTGAGACTGGTCAACGTTGCCATCGGCAACACGCTGCACCCTGGCGACCTGGTGCGGATGCGGCTGGATTGGGTACTGGCGCATACGCCGCTGCGCGAATTCGAGGTCAAGCTGACGCTGCTGAACGCCCAGGGCCTGCCCATCGTCGGCGTGCGCGACAAATTTCCGCCGAACAACTGGCCTGCCGGGAAGTTCAGCACCTACCATTTCGTGATGCTGCCCAACGACGCGCCCGGCGGCGAAACCTCGCTTTATGTGGGCGTCAGCATTCACGGCGCGGAGCCGCCCGATCTGCGCGTGGCCGGGGTCAGCGTGGTCAGGACTGCGGCGCGGTAGCCAGTGCCAGCAACGGTTCTCGTAGTTTCTCAGCGTAAGCGCAGTTGGCGGCAGGCGTCAGGTGAAAATCGGTATCGGTGAACTGGTCGTTCGGTGCGGCGTCCCACATATCCAGGTAGTGCCAGCCTTCACGCGCCGCGACCCGGTGCAGCGTCTCGCGGTACGTGTCGTAGGCCCACTTCGGATAGTACGTGTTCCAGCGGATATCGCTTGTGCTGCTGCGGTAAATCGGCTCGTTGATCAGCAGCACCGGGACGTTCTTCGCCTGAGCGATACCAATGCCCGCCTTCACGATATCCAGCGAAATGTCGCTCTCCGTGATCTGCTTCGGCGTGGCGACGTGCATGATGTTCGGCGAGTAGATGTTCTCGTCGCCTGGCGCAAAGACTGTCGGGTGCGGCGGGACAAAATACGGCGTGGCGTGATCGACCCCCGTCGCCATCCATGCCAGCCCGTAGAGTTGGTAGCGCAACCAGTTCGCCAGATCGCGGCGCTGGCCGAAAAAGGTTTGATCCTGCCAGGTGGGTGCAGGGATCGGCCAGTCGGGCAGGTTAAAGTGATAGTGCTCGACCAGTTCCCTGACCTGGCCGTAATTGGCTGTCGTCATCGGAAAGGCACTTGGTTGAAGTTGATCGGCGGGGTACAGCGAGGCCAGCGTGATCGGCCACAGGATCAGGTCGGGTTGGTAGTCCAGTGCGCGCCGCAGAATCAGCACATCCTTGAGCGCAGTCAACTTCGGATAGCCCAGGTTGTAAACACGCACGCGGCGGCCCGACGGCAGCACCAGGCCGAGCCGATCCAGGCAGGCGGCCTGCGTCTCCGTTGGCTTGAGCAGGTAGCCCCAGACCGCCGAGTCGCCCACCATGACCACGCGATACTCGCCGGGCGCTTTCGGGCGCGCGATCTGGTGCGAGGCCAGCATCTGATCCAGGTTAACAATGCTCAGGTTGTAGGACTCGGCGGGGTACTCGGAGAAGGGCAAGCGCTCGCGTCCTGGCACGAGCAGGTTGTAGACCGTGACGTGGTTGAGCAGGTTAAGCGGCTGCGCCAAAAAATACAGGACGTTGAATGCCGCGAACAGCGCGACCAGCTTGGCAAGCAGGCGGAAGGGGTGCAGTCCCTCATCCCCTGTCCCCCTCTCCGCAGGCAGCGAGGGGGAACCGGTGGGAACGGATGCGCTGTGTTTACTCCCCTCTCCAGTTGGAGAGGAGTCGGGGGTGAGGTTTACATTAGCCACCGAGTCCCACCAATCCGGCCAATGCCTTGCCGATGAGGCCCATATCGGGCAGTGCGAAGAATATCCAGCCGACAGCCACAAAATGGAACGTTGTCACAATACTCAGCACATTCATTGCCTGCGCCAGCCGGGGCCGTGACTGTACGTAGTCGTTCCAGCCGCGCGTCTGATCGACCAGCCATCGGTTCAGCCACAGCCCGACACCATGCCACGCCCCCCACAGCACAAAGTTCAGGGCGATGCCATGCCACAACCCGATCAATACCATCGTGCTGACCTGCGCGACCAGGATAATCAGCAACCGGCGCTCGCGCAGTGGCGTTTGCATGAGTGAGCGGCTGAACGGCGTGAAGAAGTAGTTCCGAAACCAGGTGGAAAGCGTGATGTGCCAGCTATTCCAGAAGGCCGTGATGTTACGCTTCAGATAGGGCGTGGTGAAGTTCTCCGGCAGCCTGATCCCGGCCAATTGCCCGATGCCGATGGCAACGTCGGTGTAACCGGAGAAATCCAGGTAAATCTGGAAGGCATAGGCATAGACCATCAACCAGGTGGAGATCGTGCGATACGGCCCCGTCGTCTGGGCCACGAGCTGCGGATTGAGCGCCAGGTACGCCAGCGAATCGGCCAGCACGAACTTTTTCAGCAGCCCACGTGCAATGCGTATTGCGCCTGAAGTAAGCGCCTCGGCACTGCGCGCGCGCGGCTGCCCAAGTTCGCGTGTGAAATGTTCCACACGGTCAATCGGCCCTGCGGCGAGCGCGGGGTAGAACACGACATACAACGCAAAATCGCGCAGCCTGACAGGCTTCAAGCGTCCGCTGCGATAGTCCAACAGCACGTGCATCAGCCGGAAAGCCACGTAGGAAAAACCCAGCCACTGCCAGCCCGGAAAGCTCGGCTGACGGGTGATGTCTGTCCATGCCTGCGTGAAAGCCCGTTGCAGGGCGGGCATTTTAATCACCACCAGCAGCAGCACGATCAACCCGACGAAAGCCAGCGCCAGCCTGTGCCGCGCCGCGTCGTCTTCGGTGCGAGTCAGTGTGCCAACGGCCAGCGTGCCAGCGGCCAGTGCTGCCAGAAAAGGCGGCACGAGGATGATCTGCCGGAATAGGCTGCCGTCGATGATTGTGCTCAGGAGGGGAACAAGCACAGCCGCCGCCACGATCAAGAGCAGCGTTGAGCCATCGCCGCGTGAAGGTGCAGGCGCCGTCAGCCACCACGCGCCGAGCACAAGCAAGATTGTGGCGGTGGGCAGCGCGATTTCCAGGCCGCCCGACCCGGCAGGCTGCAAGGCGTACAGCGCCAGCACGCTGATTACCAGCAGCGCATTCAGGCGGTGCTGCCGGAACAGCCACGTGCCGAGCGACGCCGCGATCATCAGGCCGATGACGAGAAGGTTCAAGAAAACGCTCCACTGGTACAGATTGCCTCGACCCATGCGCTGATGGCGAGCTTTCCGCTCAGGGGGTGAGGTGCGGCGAATTATACCTGACCGGCCAACTTCACTATAATAAAGATCAACCTCAGCAATACTTGTTGTGGAGCGTGAACCATGTTATCGAGAGCATCCATCATCAAGATTATCGGCATTCTTGGCCTCTTCTTCACGCTATTGGTCGAAGCCAGCGCCCCCGCAGCCGCCTTGCCCAATTTGCTGGATGCGCACGCCTTTCCCGTCATTCCCTACGCGAGCGCGCGGGCGAGGCGGCTGGCGTTGATCGGACGCAGATTTGGCAACCGGGCCAACGTCTTCTCCAAAGTTGGGGACAGCATCACAGCGATGGGCTATTTCCTGGTTCCCGTCGGCAACGGCGGCCTGCGGTTAGGCGGCTACGAGAATCTGGGGTGGGCAGTGCAATGGTTCTCGCAGGCGATGGCGCGCACCAATAACTCGTTCGCCAACGAAAGCCTGGCCGCGATGGGCGGCTGGACCTCCTACGATGTGCTTGACCCGAACAAGGCAGCTCCCGGCATCTGCAACGGCGGCGCGACTCCGCTCGAATGCGAACTGGGCGTCACGCGCCCATCGGTGGCCCTGATCATGATCGGGACGAACGATCTGGCGCACGGCAACGTGGCAGGCTTCGCCGCCAACCTGAACCGGATCGTGACCATCACCGAGAATTTCGGCGTGATCCCGGTCTTGAGCACGATCCCGGATCGCCGTGACAACCTCGATCTGGGCAACCGTGTGGCCGCCTTCAACGACGTGATTATCCGCACGGCGCTGGCGCATGGTATCCCACTCTGGAACTACTGGCTGGCGATCCAGAATCTCTCCAACAACGGCCTGAGCACCGACGGCGTGCATCCCAGCGTTCCGCCCGACCAGAACACAGCAGTCTTTGACGATTTTCACCTGCAATATGGGTTCACCATGCGCAATCTGACGGCGCTTCAAGTGCTGAACAATTTACTGCCTGTGTTGCGGTAGGTACGGTTGCCGCTGCTATCCTTACAGGCTGTGTGACTGCGCCCGGTGGTGTGCCGGGCGCGAATTTGCGGGCAAAAACTTACCCCAGGTGTACAATCCCCCTGCGATCTTCTTTACCATTCGAGCACGCTCCTTCGGAGTCCCCGCCATGACCAACCGGCGCAACGTCGCCATCGTCAGTTTCGTGTCGTTTGTCGCCATGGGAATTACCTCATCCGTGTTGGGGCCGACGCTGCCCAACATCGCGGCAGCGCTCGTCCTGCCTATCGAGAATGCCGGTATCCTGCGGGCTGCGCAGCAGATCGGGATGTTTGGGGCAACGCTGGCCGGTGGTTACGTCCTGAACCGGTTCAGCCCACGCTCGGTGCTGATTCCCGGCCTGAGCCTGATGGCCGCTGGACTCGTGCTGACGATCAGCACCGGCAGCCTGAACGTGGCGCTGGGAGCGATGCTCCTGATTGGCATCGGCTCAGGCTTGCTCAACCTGGGGGCGAACGTTGCTATCGTCGCCCTGTACGAATCGAACGCCTCGGCAGTGCTGGCCGCGCTGCATACCTTCTTCGGCCTGGGGCTGTTCGGCGGGCCACTCATCGCCGAGCAGGTCTTGCGCCAGCCGGAAAACTGGCGAATGGCGTACCTCGTCCCGGCCATAACTTCCGTTATCCTGGCGGTTGCCTTTGCGCTGATCCACATGGACAGCCCCAGGCGTGCCGAGGCCGCTTCGCCCGAACCGTCCGACGCGCGAAACAGCATCCGATGGCTGCCGTTGCTGCCGTTGATCCTGCTGCTGTTCACCTACAACGGCGCGGGCAACGGCATCGGGGACTGGATCGCAACCCATTTGCAGCTCGTGGCGCGGGCAGCAGCAGACAGCGCGGCTCAGGTCACGTCGCTGTACGGGCTGGCGCTGACGGCGGGGCGTGCTATCAGCATTGTGGCCTTGAGTCGCTTTGGCAACATGCGGGTGATGGCGGCGGCGGTGGGTATTTCGATAGTCGGCGCTGTCCTGATCCTTCTGGCAGGGGCGCAGATCGGCGCAGTGGCAGTTGGTGTGGCGCTGGTCGGGCTTGGTTTCAGTCCGGTCTACCCGACCGTGATCGCCATCGCGGGCCAGCAGCAGCCGGAGAATCGCGGCGCGGTGACCGGGATCGTGGCCGGGATCGCGTCGGTGGGTGGCATCGTCGTGCCGGTCATCCAGGGTTGGGTGGGGGCCGGGCAAAGCGGCGGGATGCTGGTCACGCTGGCTTCGGCGCTGATCATGGCAGCCTCGCTGTTCATGATTCACCTGATGAGCAATGGCGAACAGCAGACCGTGACGGCTGTGGAAGGACGGAGTGGCAGTTGACCTCACCCCAATCTGTGGTCATCAATTACGGTGTTGCATAGTCACTCAAGCCTTCATTGCTCAGTCCTGTGAAAAGGTTGTTTTGTTTTCCCTCTGGCTGTGCTACAATCGCGCAGGTTGAGCCTGTCCCGATGCTCGCAGCCACTGTTTTGCGCTGATTTGCTGAAATCCGATTTACTGTTTTTGTGGCCTTTACAAAACCACGTGCTACAATATGCGACGTTTATCACAAACCCACCGCATTTAACTGAATATGCCAGATCGCTCGGATGCGATTGCGCGTGCCTGCGCGCTTGTGGTCAATGAGGAGTCAGCGTCATGCAAGTCAATGAGTGGATTTTCATCGCCATTGCCATCTTAGCTTCGTGGGTCTTTCCTGCGATGCCGCTCGTGATTGCCCGCTTCCTGCAACCGCGCCGCCCGAACAAGATCAAGCAGGAAACCTACGAGTGCGGTATCGAAACGGTTGGCACGGCCTGGGTGCAGTTTAAGGTGCAATATTACCTGTATGCCCTGGTGTTCCTGGTGTTCGACATTGAGGTGGTGTTCCTGTTCCCCTGGGCTGTCGCCTACAACCAGCTTCCGCTGTTCGCCTTCGTAGAAATGGGCATTTTTATCGCGCTGCTCGGTGTGGCGCTGGCCTATGCCTGGCGTAAGGGCGCACTTGAGTGGGGCTGATCGCGCGGGTGGCTTTGACGGAGTGAACTCATGATCGAATTTCTGACCAACGCTGGCTGGAACAAAGACGTTGCCACGTTCGTCGCCATTGTGCTGGGCGTGATCGCGGTAAGCTCGTTCGGGCTGATCTGGATCATCTTCAGCATCTGGCTGGAACGCAAAATCGCGGGCCGCATTCAAGATCGCGTTGGCCCGAACCGCACCGGCCCCTATGGGCTGTTCCAGACCTTTGCCGACATCGGCAAGCTGCTGACCAAAGAGGACATCACGCCCGAAGGCGCGGACAAGTTCGTCTACAACATCGCGCCGCTGCTGTCCGTCGTTGCCGTGATCCTGATCTGGGCGGTGATCCCCTTCAGCAGCATCTGGATCGGTGCGGACATCAACGTCGGGGCGCTGTATTTCACCGCCGTCGGCTCGTTCGGCACGCTGGCGATTTTGCTGGCCGGGTGGAGCAGCAACAACAAATACGCCCTGCTCGGTGCATTCCGCGTCACGGCGCAGTTGATCAGCTACGAAGTGCCGATGGTACTGTCGATCCTGGTTCCGGTGCTGCTGGCCGGGACAATGAGTATGCAGGGCATCGTGCAGGCGCAGCACATCTGGTACATCTTTGCCGTACCGATTACCGCCGGAATCTTCTTCACGTCCAGCCTGGCGGAAGTGGGGCGCTCCCCCTTCGACCTGATCGAAGCCGAATCTGAGATCGTGGCCGGGTTCAACATTGAATACACAGGCATGAAGTTCGGCATGTTCTACGCTGCTGAGTTCATCCACGCCTTCACCATCTGCGTGCTGACGGCGGTGCTGTTCCTGGGCGGCTGGCGCGGGCCGGGCGCGAATCTGGAAGGCGTGGTGGGCGGGATCATCGGCTTCGGCTTCCTGTTCGTCAAATCGGCAGCGCTGTACTTCCTGGTCATGCTCATCCGCAACACCGTGCCGCGCGTCCGCATCGACCAGATGATGGCCTTCAACTGGAAGTTTCTTGTGCCGTTGTCGCTGGTGAATGTCCTGGTGGTGGCGCTCATTTCCAGGTTGTTCCTGCCCGACTATGGCGCAGCGCAGAACATGGCCTCCACCGCCACCGGGCTGGGGGCTTTTCTGATCAGTCTGATCGGCCCCGGCGCGCTGGCGGAACTGCCGCGCACCATCGTGTCGCTCATTGCCAACGTCGGGCTGTGGTGGGTCGTCAGCGAACTGCTGCACCGCTACGCCAACCTGGAACGGCGCAAGGTGATTGACCTGGTGACGGAACCGCCGCAGTTCTCGCCAGAACAGCAGCCGACTTCGGCCCCGGCAGGGCGCTAACCGGCGCCAACCTGTGCCAACCCATGGGAGGAATGCTGAATGCAAAATGTTGACATCGTGCAGTGGGTCGCGTTCATCGTCCTGTCGGTGCTGACCCTGGGCGGCGGCTTTATGGTCGCGCGTGACCGCAACCTGTTTCACGGCGCGCTGTGGCTGCTGGTCAGTCTGTTCGGGGTGGCGGGCCTGTTCGTCTTGCTGGCTGCGCCGTTCCTGGCAGCCGTGCAGGTGCTGGTCTACATGGGCGCGATTGTGATCCTGATCATCTTCGCCATCATGCTCACGCGCCGGGTCATGGGTGAGCGTGAACAAACCAACAACCAGTGGCCTATCGGCCTGGCGATGTCCGCGCTGGCTTTCCTGGTGATTGCCTTTATTCTGTGGCAGGCCACAGTCTCAACCAGTGCCGGGGTCAGGCCGCTGCTGCCTTCCGCGCCGGGTGGGGCAGTCAGCATCGACAGCATTGTCACCTTTGGCAAGTCGTTGGTCGATCCGGGCCAGTATGCGCTGCCATTTGAACTGGCGTCTCTGCTCCTGACGGGGGCCATGATCGGCGCGATTGTCATTGCGCGGGAGGAGGGCTGATGGTTCCATTGCTGGCTTATCTGCTGGTGGCGGCGGCCCTGTTCTGCATCGGCGTGTACACGGTGCTGGCGAGGCGCAACGCGGTAGCGATCCTGATGGGCGTCGAACTGATGCTCAATGCCGTCAACATCAACCTGGTGGCTTTCTGGCGCTTCCTGACGCCGATCAATGAGACCGCCAGCGGCCTCAAAACGAGCATGGCGGGGCAGGCGTTCGCTGCATTTGTATTCGTGGTGGCCGCCGCCGAGGTCGCCGTCGGGCTGGCGCTGATCCTGTCGATGTACCGTAACCGCCAGACTGTTGTCGCGGAAGACGTGGACTCGCTCAAATACTAAGGGAATGCACTTATGAACTGGTTAGATGCGAACGTCTTGCCCTGGCTGATCCCGATCCCGCCGCTGATCGCGTTCATGCTGATCGCGCTGGCGACGAACCGCAGCCGCACCCTGACGCATATTGTCGCCATTGCAGGCGTCGCCCTGTCGTGGCTGATGAGCATCGCCGTCGTCCTGAACGCGATCCAGTATAAGGACCTGGGGACGGCGGCCAGAGGCGTGTTCGGCACGAATACTCAGGTGGCGTGGCTTGCCAACGGCGCAAACAACCTGGCGTCGGGCGCGCTCAATATGGGCATCCTGGTCGATCCCCTGACAACCGTCATGTTGTTCATGGTTCCGCTGACCTGTCTGCTGATCTTCATCTACTCCATCGGCTATATGGCCCACGACCCGCGCAACACGCGGTTCTTTGGGTTCCTGAGCCTGTTTGCGGGTGCGATGTTGATGCTGGTCGTGGCGGGCAACTTGCTCCTGCTGTTCATCGGCTGGGAGATCATGGGCCTGTGTTCGTACCTGCTGATCGGTTTCTGGTACGAAAAGCCAAGTGCCTACCAGGCGGCTATCAAAGCCTTCCTGACGACGCGCGTGGGCGACGTGATCATGATGATTGGCCTCGCCTACCTGTGGGCCTTTACGGGCACGCTTAACTTCCGCGACATCCTGTACAACGAGGAAATCCTGCATCGTCTGGCGACAACCCCGGCGCTGGGCGGGTTCCTGGGCCTGAGCGCCGCCGGGCTGATCGGCATTTGCATTGTGGCGGGCACAATTGGCAAATCGGCGCAGTTCCCCCTGCACGTCTGGCTGCCAGATGCGATGGAAGGCCCGACGCCCGTCAGCGCCATGATCCACGCCGCGACGATGGTTTCGGCAGGCGTGTACCTGGTGATCCGTATGTTCCCACTGCTGGCAGCAGGCGGCAACGTGGAGGCGGGCCAATTGACCGCACCGCTGACACTGATGGCCGTCGTCGGCGCTTTCACAGCGCTGTTCTCGGCAACGATTGCCATTGCCCAGAATGACATCAAGAAGGTGCTGGCCTACTCCACGATCAGCCAGTTGGGGTTCATGATCGCGGCACTAGGCATCGGCGCGTATGCGGCTGCGGCCTTCCACCTGATCACACACGCCTTCTTCAAGGCGTTGTTGTTCCTCGGCTCCGGCTCGGTCATTCACGCGATGGAGCACGGTGAACACGCTGCACACGCCGCGCATGGGGCCGAACATCACGCCGCGACGCAAGTGTCGGTTGCCACGCAAACGGGCCATGAAGAACAGCATGTCGAGAAAGGTGTGCACGCTGCTCATGACGAACACGGCCACGCGGCAGAGTCTGCACCCGCCTTCGACCCGCAGGACATGCGCAATATGGGCGGCCTGTGGCGGCGGATGCCCGTCACGGCGGCCACGTTCATCATCGGCGGCATGTCGCTGGCCGGGCTGCCGCTCGTCACGGCGGGCTTCTGGTCAAAGGACGAAATCTTTGCCGACGCCGTGAACATGAGCGGCAAGTCGCCTGTAGCAATTGTCGTGCTGGTCTTCCTGGCGCTGGCCGCGATCCTGACCGCGCTATATACGATGCGCCAGATCGCCATGACCTTCTTCGGGTCGCCGCGCACCGAGGCCGCGATGTATGCGGAACACAACGATGGCACGACGGCGGGCCGCAACATCAGCGTGGAACTGACCGCGCCGCTGATCGTGCTGGCCTTCTTCGCCATCTTTGCCGGGTTTGTCGGCGTCAATCCGGGCTTCCCGATTGTCGGCCCCATCCTTTCCGGCGTGTTCAACCTGCGCGCGCCGTTCGGGGCTTTCGTGGGCCGGACGCTGCTCGAACCGCCGCCGCACCTGGAATTCAATATTCTGCCCGTGCTCGTATCCTTGACCGTCTTTCTGGTCGGGGCGGGCGCGGGCTGGCTGCTGTACTTCCAGAAGCCCATCGTCCTGGGTGAGCCAGACGCTGCCGAGGGCCTTATCGGCCAGTACTTCGGGCCGAGCGCCTATCGCGTCCTGCAAAACAAGTACTACATCGACGAGTTCTACGTGGCGTACTTCGTCAACCCGGCGCGCTGGGTGGCCGAACGGCTGGTCAACCAGATCATCGACAGGGGCATTATCGACGGCATCCTGCACAGCATTGCCGCGATTGCCATCTGGATCGGCAATCTGTTCCGCGAGTTCAACCGCGTGGTGATCGACGGCGTGGGCGACGGCATTCCCGAAGCGATTGCCGACGCCGCGCGCAGCCTGCGCACCGTGCAGTCCGGGCACATCCAGCAGTACCTGTTGTACGCGCTGATCGCCTTCCTGTGGGTGGGCGCGAACCTGACGATCCTGGCGGTGCTGCCACAGTGGATCGGGTGGGCATTTGTGGTGCAGGTGGGCCTGGTCATTGTGTTTGTGTTCCTGACTAACTTTGGCGGCGCACGCACCAGCAGTGAGTGAGAGGATTGACCTCACCCCCTGCCCCCTCTCCAACTGGAGAGGGGAACCAGTGATCACTGTAAAACGTATTCTCCCCTCTCCACAGGGTGGAGAGGGGTCGGGGGTGAGGCAGAAGCCTCTGCGCCGAACGTCTTTAAGGAGCTTTGTGGATGCCTGACTTATTGAGCCTGATCACCTTCCTGCCGATGCTGGGCGCGGTCGTGGTCTTCGTCTTGCCCCGTGACCAGCGCAATCTGGCACGGGCGTTGGCACTGGGCTTCAGTCTCGCGGTACTGGCGCTCTCTGTGTATGCTTTCTACCAGTATGCGGGTGGCGCCTGTCCGGTGAGCGCGCCGCGCGAAGGATCGCCGTTTGTCTTCGCCTGCGAGTCTACCAGCGAGTATTTTCCGCTGCTCAATTCCAAGTGGCACGTCGGCATTGACGGCCTGAGCGCCGCGATGGTGCTGCTGACCGGCCTTCTGACGCCGCTTGCCATCCTGATCAGCTTCGAGGTCACGGATCGGGTCCACGAGCACATGGCCCTGTTCCTCTTCCTGGAAATGGGCCTGATGGGCGTGTTTGTCTCGCTGGACTTGCTGTTCTTCTTCCTGTTCTGGGAGATCGGCCTCGTCCCGATGTACTTCCTGATCAACATCTGGGGCGGCGAGAACCGGCGTTATGCCTCGTTCAAGTTTTTCCTGTACACGATGGCCGGTTCGCTCGGCCTGCTGCTCTCAATCCAGTTGATGGGCGTCGTCAGCGGCACGATGGATATTCCCACCTTGCTGGCGACGTGGCCGAAGGGCCTGAACGCTTCCGGCCAACCGCTGGCGCTGCCTTTTGGAGCGAGCCTGACGACGGTCAAGCAGGTCGCGTTCCTGGCCTTCTTCGTGGCCTTTGCCATCAAAGTCCCGATCTGGCCGTTCCACACCTGGCTGCCCGATGCGCACACTGAAGCGCCGACGGCTGGCTCGATGCTGCTGGCGGGTGTGCTGCTCAAACTGGGCGCGTATGGCTTCCTGCGCCTGGTGATCCCGCTCTTCCCGGCGGAGGCGCAAGCCTTCGCGGGCGTGATCGCGGCGTTGGGCGTGCTGGGCATCATCCTGGGCGCGCTGGCGGCCTGGGGCCAGAACGACTTCAAGCGCCTGGTCGCCTATAGTTCGGTGAACCATATGGGCTTCGTCGTGCTGGGCATTGCCGCTTTCGCCTTCGTCTATAACACGATCATCACGAAGGGCGCGACCACCGAAGAAACGATGCGCAGCGTTACGCTGGCAACCAACGGCGCAGTCTTGCAGATGTTCAATCATGGGCTGAGTTCGGCGGGCATGTTCTTGCTGGTCGGCGCGCTGTATCACAAGGCGCACACCCGCGACCTGACCCAGTTCGGCGGTATCTGGACGCTGGCGCCTGTCTACGGCGGCCTGCTGATCTTCACCAGCATGGGCAGCCTGGGCCTGCCGGGTCTGGGCGGGTTCGTCAGCGAATTCCAGGTCGTGGCTGGAACGTGGTGGATTTTCCCGGCGTCGGTGGCGCTGTCCATGATCGGCCTGTTCCTAACGGGCGCATACATCCTGAAAGGTATTCGCGCCGTGCTGCACGGCCCGGTCAACGAACACTGGATCGGCCACCACCTGGAAATTGAGCCGCGCGAAGTGCTGGCGCTGGCTCCGCTGGTCGTGCTGATGCTGGTGACAGGCATCTGGCCGAACTGGATCATGCCCGTGATCAACCAGACCATCGCGCGGTTGTTTGGGGCCTGAGGTTGGACGGATCCCGGATTGACCGGGAAAGTCCAACTGGTTAAGTGAGGAGGGCACGATGGCGACCTATATTCTGTTGAGCAACCTGACCGACGAAGGGGCCAAGACCATCAAGAACAATCCTGGCCGGATCAAGGAAGTGAATGCCGAACTCGAAAAGCTCGGCGTCAAGGTGACTGCTCAGTACGCCACGTTGGGGGCCTACGATTTCGTCAACGTGGTTGAAGCGCCCGATAACCTGACAGTGGCGCGCGTATCCGCCGAGTTGGGGGCGCGCGGCAGTGTCAAGATCACGACGCTGCCCGCCATCGCCATCGACGACTTTATTCGCTCGTTCAAGTGAGCCTCACCGCAGGGGAGAGGTCATCAGCGTTGGACTTATCCCTACCGAGGTAGGAGGAACATGTTCACAGCAATTCTCGTCATTCCGATTATCGCCGCACTGGCCTTGCTCTTCTTCGTGAAGGACGACCAGAAGGAGCAAGCCCGGTGGATCGCGGCGGGTGCAACCGGAGTCAGTCTCCTGTTGTCGTTCATCGTCTTTATGCAGATGAACGCGCCGGAAAACCTTGCCAAAGCGCAGCAGCTTGCCGCGCAGGGGCGCTCTTTCTTCATTGAAGAGCCGATTGTCCCCTGGGTGCAGTCCCTCGGCATCAGCTACCACGTCGGCGTTGATGGCGTGACTGCGCCCATGATCCTGCTGACGGGCCTGGCGTCGTTTTGCGGCGTGCTGATCTCCTGGAAGATCGAGGATCGCACCCGCGAGTTCATGGCCTTCTTCCTGCTGCTGGTGGTGGGCGTGTACGGCGTGTTTGTCTCGCTGGACATGTTCCTGCTGTTCTTCTGGTACGAGTTCGCCATCTTCCCCATGTACCTGCTGATCGCTACCTGGGGCTGGGCGGTGACGCGCGAATACGCCGCCATGAAGCTGACACTGTATATTCTGGTCGGCTCGGTGGTGGCGCTGGTCGGGCTGTTGGTTATGTACTTCGCGGCGGGGTCGTTCTTCTCCGAGCCAGCCAACCTGCAAATGCTGCGCAGTGCGCAGGTGCTCAACAACCCGCAGGCCCCGGCTTACAGCTTCGACTTCTACCACTTCGAGGCGGCCACGCGCTGGCGGCAGTTGACCGGGCAGCCCGGCCCCTTCGACCTCGCCAACCAGTTTGGCGGTGTGAGCATCGCCCGCTTCTGGTTCCCCTTCGTGTTCATCGGCTTCGGCGTGCTGGCGGGCCTGTTCCCGTTCCACAACTGGAGTCCGGACGGCCACGTGGCAGCGCCGACTGCGGTGTCCATGATCCATGCAGGCGTGTTGATGAAGCTCGGCGCGTATGCGGCGCTGCGCGTGGGGGTGCAGTTTCTGCCGGATGGGGCGCGGGTGCACCTGCCCTGGATCATCTTGCTGACCTTAATCAACGTCGTGTATGGCGCGTTCATCGCCTTCCGGCAGCGCGACTTCAAATATGTCATCGGCTTCTCGTCGGTCAGCCACATGGGGCTGGTTTCGATGGGCTTCGCCTCCATGAACATCATCGGCATGACGGGCGCGGGCCTGCAAATGTTCAGTCACGGCGCGATGACGGCCCTGTTCTTCTCGTGCGTCGGCATGGTCTACGACCAGGCGCATACCCGCGACATTCCGTCGCTGGGAGGCTTCTCGAAGAAGATGCCTGCCGTTGCACTGGCGTTCATCCTGGGCGGCCTGGTGTCGATGGGTATGCCCGGCCTGAGCGGGTTCGTCGCGGAGTTCCCGATCTTCTCCGGGGTGTGGCGCGGCCCGGCCCTCGATGCGTCGTCGCTGCACCTGTCGTTTATCCCGAACTTCAATTACTACCCGTTCATCGCCATCTTTGCGGCCCTGGGCATCATCGTCACGGCGGCCTATGTGTTGAACGTCGTGCAGCGCGTGTTCTTCGGGGAGTTTGACGAGAAGAAATTCCCCAACATCACCGACGTGACAATACTCGACAAGACGGCGCTGGTGATGCTCTGTTCGGTGCTGGTTATCGTCGGGGTGTACCCGCAGATCATGAGCACCATGATCCAGGCGGGGATGCAGCCCGTCGTCACGCTGCTGACGCAGCGCTAGGAGGGGGACACCCGTGAATATCGTCATCAACACAGATACAACGGCCAACGTCCTCGCCATTCTGCCGGAAATCTCGCTGACTGTCCTGGCGGCGGTCATTATCCTGCTGGACATCTTCTGGCCGAAGAGCCGCCGCCGTGACATCGGCTTGCTGACGGCGATCTGGCTGGCCGTAACGGCAGGGGTGGCGCTGCTCATCCCGGTTCCAGCGCAGGGCCAGCAGCTTATGCTCGGTGGGATGCTGCGCCACGACTTCATGACTCAGCTTTTTGTGGTGATCACGCTGGTCGGTGCGGCCATCACCTGCCTGATCGCCACCGACTCGCCGGGCATCGGGCGCAGCGGTGAGTTTTACGCGATCATCGTCGTCGCCAGCCTGGGCGCGTGCTTTATCAGCGGTGCGTCTGACCTGATCATGGTCTTTCTGGCGCTGGAAACGCTCTCCATCAGCCTGTACGTCCTGGCGGGCTTCCTGCGCAGCGACAAGCGCTCGTCCGAAGCAGGTATGAAATACTTCCTGTTCGGCGCGTTCACGTCCACAATCATGCTGTACGGGATGAGCCTGCTGTACGGCTTCACCGGGCA
>JAJPHV010000077.1 GCA_021325095.1 Chloroflexota bacterium
AGTTTCCAGTTGAGGTCGTGAGTTGGTTAGGGTTTTTGTGTTCATACCCCTATCCTACCTCACGTCCTCCTTGCTCCCTGGTGCGAGATAATCTCACCTCTCTACCAATTGGCCTTTTACGTTGGCTGTTTGAATTTACATGGGCAACTTGCCCAAATGGGCGAGCCAACGTCCTTCCCCCGGCCCGTGCCTGGCGACGAACGCAGACATTCTTTTACTGGACTATACGATGTCTGCCTGGCCTTAAGTATGAAACGGAGAGTCGTTGGCAACGATGGAGATGCGGACTATAAAGACCTTGTGATCATCACAGGCGCAAACCAGGGCGGAAAATCGACGTTCTTGCGAAGCATAGGTTTGTCTCAATTGATGATGCAGTGCGGCATGTTTGTACCCGCCGAGGCTTTCTGCGCCAACCTCTGCGCCAACCTCTTCACGCACTATAAGCGGGAAGAGGATGTTTCGATGAAGAGCGGGAAACTCGATGAAGAACTCAGCAGAATGAGCGACATCGTTGATCATATCACGTCAAATTCGATGGTGCTGTTTAATGAATCGTTTGCCGCGACCAACGAACGAGAAGGCTCAGAGATTGCAAGGCAGATCGTTAGCGCATTGCTGGAGAGGCGCATCAAGGTATTCTACGTTACTCATTTATATGAATTTGCGCATAGTTTTTATGACAAAGGGATGGAAAACGCCATCTTCCTACGGGCTGAAAGGCAGGCCGATGGAACGCGCACCTTCAAATTAATCGCGGGCGAACCACTGCAAACGAGCTATGGCGAGGATTTGTATAAAGGGATATTTGGAACAGGCAATTAGATTCAATTGACAAACCTGATCGGGCTGATGATAGGAATGTTCCAGGCGCGGAGCATACAGTTGAAGTTGGCAGCACGCAAAGTGCCGATTCGGGCCAAACAATTGAGTATCGTCAAGCGGTTGGGTCGCTTTGGGAGCAATGGCAAGGTGGCGGTGCGGGGTGGTACTATCGGTTGACCAGCGGGTTGCTGTGCTTGACGGCAGTTGACCGCACTGATCGCCACGATCTGTCCATTTTTCGGTTGGGGGTGAGACTCCTTGGAAGATTGGCTGCGTCTTCTTGACCCTATCCCCTCGCGTTGCTATCCCGAACTTTTGTTCAGTGCCCGGTAGCTGGGAGCAATTCAGGAATGGCCGTCATCTGGTTCGATTTTTCGCCCACTGTGTGTTGCCCCAAGGCGATGTCGTGTTCAACCGCCCACGCGCTGATCATGTACAAGCCTTCCTTCCCAGTAGGGATGTCCTTCGCCCCACGCATCTGCTTGCCGTCCATCGCCACGACCTCGCCGGACGCCGCTGCGCCCACCTGATGAACCCAGTCTAAAACCCGCAGCCTTCCTCGTCCCATTCGTCGAGGACGTCGATCAGACTGTCCAGTACCTTTGAACATCCTCTGGCTCATCGACCTCCAGTGCCAGCAATGGGTCGTCAATAGCGTTTCCCGGCTTGGTGTTCTCTGGCTCCTCCACTGCAATGGCTTGCGTCGGGGTCAGCAGCGCTTCGGGTCATCCGACTCATATTTGAGCGCGGTCAGCAGTGTCTTCACTACCTCCTCCGAGTTGCCAGCCCGGACGTACAGCCCCGCAACAAGCGCCCAGAGGCGGGCGACCTGGTCTGGTTGGTGTCGGCGTCGTCTGGTTTTTTCCCTACCTGGACGCGGCACGAGCGGGCCTGACACATGGACTGCGCGAGGCGCTGATGCGCTCGGAAATCAGGCCGAACGGCGTATAGACTCAGGAGTACCGCTAAGACCATAATCACCGATAGGGCCAACATGAATTTCGCGTTGCCCCGAACTAAAAGCTCCGTCATGCTGAGGGAACACCATGGCCCCTCCTGAACGTATCGTTCGCGTTCTGTCGCCCGGTGATGAGCCGACAGAACCAATCGCTCCCGATGTCCAACATACACCTCACCCGTCAAATTCACCCTCACAACACCGGGCGCTCTTTCCCGTGCGGACTACCGACTACAAGCTCGCCATGATTTTGTTACTTCTTATGGCGGTTCTTGTGTTGCGAGCTACCGCGACAACGACTTCGCAGCTTGCCAGCGGCATAGCAAGCACTGTCGTCCCGCCGGTTGCACGTGGACAGAACCCTCAGGCTGTGATCCTGGATCAGAATGCACTGGTGGCGCAGATTAACCCGCCCGCTGGCTATACCCTGTCGGCAAAGTTCGGCAAGCTGGGGCCTCACCTGCTGGAAGTCGGAGCGATTGATACTGACGCATTCGTGCAGGTCTATCGACAGGCAGGGCAACCACTGACAAATACGCAGGCTGCCATCCTCACCAATGGCAGTGAAACGCGTGTTGTCGTCGATTCGACAAATGCCTACTTTCTGCTGAATTTCTTCTGGGCTGTCGGGCTTACGAATCAGAACCCCATTCTGGATCGGTTGGTAGCACGGTATGGAATCGGCGGTGTCAGCAATTTCGCTTCTACCGGCGGCTGGTCACTGGGCGCGAGGCAGCCGATGGAACTTTACAACCGTGAAACCCTCCTTTCTCTTAGCAGCGACCAGCAAAGCCGTCTCGAAGCCGTAGTTAGCCATGTATTCCGTCCGTGCTGCGGCAATCACACCGCCTTTCCGGACTGCAATCACGGTATGGCGATGCTTGGTCTACTGGAATTGATGGCCTCCCAGGGCGCAACGATTGATGAGATGTTTTGGGCCGCCAAGTACGTAAACGCTTTCTGGTTCCCAGAGCAGACCCTCGAAGTTGCAATATACCTCAAAGCCAGCCAGAACCTCGATTTTGTCAACGCGGATCCGCGCTCTGTGGTGGGTGAGCAATTTTTCTCTGCGCGTGGTTTCAAACAAATCCACCAGTGGTTGGCTGCCAATAAGCTACTGCCGCAGGCATTGGGCGGCAGACAGTCATGCGGCGTCCAATAGGCTGGACTTTGGACACCTCAACTATCGATATTTACGCTTGGCGCGGAGACCGGCCATAACGGCCTTCGACTGTTCCAGCGTCTTAACGGTAGGCTGATATTTGAAAAGTCCGAAGCTGCGCGGATTTATCCGCAGCAGAGTGCCACTGGTCTACATGGTTCGCTCTGCGCGATATTTCTCCAGACGGTTCAGCACCGCCGCGTTGGCGATACAGGCGATGACGCTTTCGCTGAACAGCAGCCAGGGCACGACCAGCACGGTGCTGATCGCCGCGATAAGGCCCACCGCCACGAATAGTGTGAGGGAAAAGAGCGGATTTTGTAGCAGCATGAGCGCCGCGTTGCGGACTGCGCCGCGCAGGTTCGGCTGCTGCATCTCTTCAAGCATCGGCCAGAGGTAAAACTGAACACCAAGCCAGACCACCAGAATAATGATCCACATCAGGCGCAGCCAGGCGGCCAGCCAGTCCGTCTGGTAACGATAGCCGTAGAAATTGACCCACAGGATGCCCAGTACGCCTACGTTGGCGATCCCGGCGAGAATCCCCCGCCAGAAGTGATCTCGAACACCTTGCCAGAAATCGCTGTAGGTGGCGGTCAATCCAGTTTGCGCCGTGTGGCTCAGGCGAGACAACCCGGCAAAAGCGACAGGAGCGGTGATCACCGGAATGGACAGCGCAACGGCCATCAGGTTCGTGGCAACATACAGCCAGCCATACCGTTCGAATTGAACGCCCGCCCGCCACAGCACTTGCAGCGCGTCGCGCACTAACCTTTGATCCCCGTGTACGTCACGCCTTCGATAAAGAAACGCTGGAAGACAAAGAAAATAACTGCCATAGGCAACGTGGTCAGCACCGAGCCAGACAGCAGCATATCCCATTGCAGCACGTCACCGGTCTCGCCGCGCAGAAAGGCCAGTGCCAGGGGCAGCGTGAACAGGCTCTTTTCACTGCCGACGGAAATCAACGGGTCGGTGAAGTTGTTCCACGCACCCTGGAAACCGAAGATTGCCAGCGCGGTCAGCGCCGGAACGGCCATCGGCAGGATCACGACGAAGAACATACGGAAGCGGCTGGCTCCATCGATGGCGGCGGCTTCTTCGATGTCTGCCGGAATACTTTCGAAGAACTGCTTCATCAAGAACACGCCGAAGGCATCGGCGATAGTCGGCAAGATCAACCCGCCGTAGGTGTTCACCAGGTTGAGCTGTTTCAGGATCAAGAAGCGTGGGATCAGCAGCACAATCGGCGGGACCATCATCGTACCGACCAGGGTCGCAAAAGCCAGTCCCCGGCCCGGAAAGCCGATCCGTGCCAGTGCATAGCCCGCCATGCTGTCAAAGATCAGGTGGCCGACCATCGTCAGAATGGCGAAGAGGAAGCTGTTGAACACAACGCGGGGGATATTGATCTGGGTCGAAGTCAGGATTTTCTCATAACCAGCCAGCGTGAAGCCCTGAGTCGGGTATAACAACTGCGGATTGGACACAATATCACTGGTCGTCTTGAACGAATTGGCGACGGTGAAGATGAAGGGCAAGATTAGCGCCAGTGCAAACGCGATCAACACGGCGTAAGCCAGCACAACGCCGATAGCGTGCCGGAGTGGCCGAGTCGGGTCCCGCCGCGTGACAAGATGGACTCGGGTTGCTGTCGTTGTCGCCATTTGCCCCTCCGTTATTTAGGACTGGAACCAACCAGGCGGCGCTGAATCACCGTGAAGAACCCGATCAGCACGAACAGGACAAAAGCCGTTGCCGCGCCCAGCCCTGCTTGCGAATCGCGGAAGGCGTTACGGTACAACTGCCAGGCGATGGTCGCCGTCGTTCCGGCAGGCTGGCCCTTTGAGATGACGTACACCTGGTCGAAGACCTGGAACGTTCCGATCAGGCCGATGGTGATGACGAAAAAGGTGGTCGGGCGCAGCATGGGCAACGTAATATTCCGAAACTGCTGCCAGCGGTTAGCTCCATCGACAGCCGCTGCCTCGTAAAGCTGGCCTGGAATATCCTGCAAAGCG
This sequence comes from Chloroflexota bacterium, assembly GCA_021325095.1. Taxonomy (GTDB): domain Bacteria; phylum Chloroflexota; class Anaerolineae; order Aggregatilineales; family UBA2796; genus JAJPHV01. The sequence goes on from JAJPHV010000077.1 coordinate 4,967, forward strand.
GCCAGGAAAATGAGCATCAGTGTGCCGGAGGTCGTCCAGACGTTGAGCAGCATGATCGTGAACATGGTCACGCTCGGCCCGCTGATCCACTGCCAGATGCTCTGGCCGAGCACGTCCGTCTTCATCCAGTCCGGGGCGTTGTTGATCGTCAGCCCGAAGAGCCGCAGGAAATTGTGGATCAGGCCGTTGGGATCGTTCAGCCAGGTTTCCGGCTTGTAGCCGCCGAGAGGCGCGGCAATCTGCCCGATGAAATAGTTGATGATGCCGTTGCGGTTGAAGAGCCACAGAAAGATCATCGAGATCACGATAGACGACGTGATCGAAGGGAAGTAAAACGCGGTGCGAAAGAAGCTTCGTCCTTTCAGAAATTTCTGGTTGACGATGATCGCCAGAAACAGGGCTACAATCGTTTGCATCGGGACGACACCCAACACGTAGTACACCGTGTTCTTCACCGCCCGGAAGAATTCGGTGCGTACAATACCGCTGTTGGTGAGCAGCGCCTGGTAGTTTGCCAGACCCACGTTTTGGGCCTCGGCGGGCGGTTGAAGCCCTGTCCAGTTGGTGAAACTGATGAAAAAGGCGTAGATGATGGGGATGAAAATAAACACGATAACGATGATCAGCGCAGGCGCTACGAAGCTGAATCCTGCCAGCCATTCCTGCGCCGTCTTGCTGAACACCGTCTGGCGAGGCGCGACGGGTGGAACGACGGCTTGCTGCGCCCCCAGCGTATTGGTCGCCATAGGCTGCCTCCTTCGCAGCGGCTCCGTCCGGTTGTGGTGCTGTTGGCGAACTCGAATTGACCTCACCCCCGGCCCCTCTCCAACTGGAGAGGGGAGCCAGGAGTCACAGATTGCCAATCGTTCCCCCTCTCTGCTTGCGGAGAGGGGGTGAGGTTTACTTGGCTGCTGTGGCCTGCATCGTCGCCGCGCCGCCTGCTGCCCCCTTGCTCTTGCTCAATACCTCATTGCCAACGCTTTCTATCGTCTTCAAGGCGCCTTCTGGAGTCTGGTTGCCGGAAAAGACCGAGAGGATTTCGTTATTGGTCGTGTCCAGCACGGATTGGAAGCCAGGCGTGAACTGCCACTTGTGCGCATAAGCAGCGCCGTCCAGGAAGGGTTTAAGCTGCGGGAACTTGGCGAGCCATCCATCCGCCAGGCTCTTCCGGGTCGGCATCGCCAGACCAAGATCAGTCCAGGCTTTCATGCCTTCCGAACCCGTCAGGTAGTTGACCAGCTTGAGCGAGGCGTCTTTGTTCTTGCCATTGGCCGCTACCGCATAGCAGACGGTGAACGCCATCGTCGCCTTGCCCTTTGGCCCGGCGGGTAGCTCAACGACACTGTATTTGATGTTGGGGTAGTCGTTCTTCATCGGCGGCACGAGCCAGTTGCCCTCGACGACCATCGCGGCCTGTCCCTTGCCGAACGCTTCGCCAGGCCAGCCCGCGCCCAGGTCCTGCGGCGTCTTGGCATAGCCTTTGGTATACAGGCCCGTGTAGAACTGCAAAGCAGCCAACCCCTCCGGGCTGTTGATGGTCATCTTGGTGTAATTGTCGTCCGTGACCGAGCCGCCAGCCTGATACAAAAAGGCGATGAAGCGCGCCAGGTCGTTGGGCAGCGAAATTCCCGCTACCTTGTCGGTGGTCATGGCTTTGGCAGCGGCCTCAAGCTCCTCCCAAGTCGTCGGCGGTTTCAGGTTGGCCTTCGCCAGCATATCGGTGTTCACAAACAGGGCCAGCGTGGAGAAGTCTTTGGGCGGGCAATAGAACTTGCCGTTGGTGGTGAAGGCGGCCTTCAAAGCGGGGTAAAAGTCGTCGGGGTTATCGATCTTGTCGCCAATCGGTTCCAGCGCCCCGGCGTTGACCAGGTCCAGGAGCCGGAACGAGTCCACGTAGAACACGTCGGGCGGTGACCCGCTTGCCAGGTCTTTAGCAAGCGTGGTGTCGTAATCGGGAACCTGATTGAGTTTTACCTGGATGTCAGGGTTGTTCTTATTGAAAGTGTCCACGATCTGTTGAAGTAGCTGGTTCTCCGATGGGCTGGATGACCAGCCTTCCAGTACCAGATTGACCGGAGCCGCGCGAACGATTCCGAAAGACACAACGGCAAGGGCAACGGCGGTGAGAAGGGCAGTGAAGCGAATGAATCTGTTCATAAGTCTTCGCGCAAAGCGTCCATGAACTGGACAGGTGCGCATTCTCCTTTCTCTTCCCTCAGCGATCATCGACCACTTAACCAGAACAGTTATCTTCGGACATCATGCCTTGATTGCGATACCTGCTCCTTTCTCAGAGCGATCCCACGTCAAAGCGAAGGCCCTGCCAACACGCCCAACCGGGTGGCAAGTCAAATTGGGTAGGGCGGCTGGATTCGACAAACAACAGGCAGAGCTTGCAAGAGCAATGACAGAGGGACAATGGACGACGTTTATTGAGAAAATTAATAATTGAGAGGTAGGTCCAACCATTGTGACCCTCTCGACATGAATGACACGGGTCCCACCAGGTATGGAGCAACTTAAACGTTTAAGGTATTTTCAGTGTAAGAAGTTTCGACCCATTTGTCAAGTCGTGCCTGACTACGCTGCCGCCCGACCCCGTAACCTATTCAGCAGTCAGGCGAATTGTATGTCGTTTGCCGCGAAAATAGATATGAAATCTCATCGAACACCAATGTTCCGGCAGGTTGGGCTGCACGACAAAGCTGCCGTTTTCGAGCCGCAGCCCTGCGAAACCAAAGACCGCCGCCTGCCACAGCCCGCCCGCTGCTGCGCCGTGAATGCCATCTCGGACGTTGCCTTTGGCATCTTCCAGGTCGATGCTGGCCGCAAACGAGAACAGGTCGTATGCCTCGCGGACGAGGCCCAGTCGCGCCGCAACCCAGGCGTGCATCGCCGGGCTGAGTGAGGAGCCGTGATCGACAATGCGAGAGTAAAAATTCCAGTTGCGGAGCCGCTCCTCCTGGCTTCCGAACTCCTCGCCAAGCAGCGCCATCAGCATCACGATGTCGGCCTGCTTGATGACCATCACGTGCTGTGTGGCCTCGTGGCCCAAAATGGCGTCCATGTTCGTGACACGCGGCTGCCACAGGCTGAGATTGATGGGTTGTAGTTTCGAAAAACCATCAAACTGTTCCAGGATGCCGCGCTCCTGGTTGTAGGGAATATACATCTTCTCAACAATGTCCCGCCATCTGGCGATTCGCGCATCAGAAATACCAAGCCGCATCGCCAGATCGCTTGCCACTGATGGGTGTGCGTGCCGCAGCCAATCCCACACCTCGGTGGCGGTGCGCAAGTGCCAGCGTACCATGCTGTTGGTAAAAGCGCTGTTGTCAATGTTTTCGTGATACTCGTCCGGGCCGATCTGCATGGGCAGTTCGTATCGATCTCGCTCCGGCTTGTACTCGACCCGGCTGCCCCAGAATACGGCTGTGTCGAGCACGATCTCCGCACCGTAGTTGGCAAAGAATGTTTCGTCGCCCGTCCAGCGCCAATACTCCATCACGGCATAGGCAATGTCCGTCGAAATGTGCTGCTCGGTATCGCCCGTCCAGACGCGGATCCGTTCGCCGGACGGCTTCACCTCGATCCAGCGCGGCGTCGTTTCCTCCCCCGTATCGGTGCTTTCCCAGGGGAACAGTGCACCCTCGTAACCTGCCTCGCGGGCCTTGTTGCGTGCCCCTGGCAGGTTGTGGTAGCGGTACATGAGCAGGTTACGCGCCAGCCGGGGCTGTGTCACCGTCAGCAGCGGAACCATGAACAACTCGGTATCCCAGAAAACATGGCCCTTGTAGCCGGGGCCGGAAAGCGTCTTAGCGCCGATGCTGACGTGTTCGTCATGGCGCGGCGCAGCGATCAGCACATGATACGTCGTGAAGCGCAGCGCGCGCTGTGCCACTTCATCGCCTTCGATTTCCACGTCCGAGTCGTCCCAGTACCTGGCCCACTCCGCCACGTGCGCCGTGCGCAAAGAGTCCCACCCGCGCGCTTCGGCAGCATCGAGTGTCTGCCGTGCCGCAGCCAGCGGATCGGCTGCATCGCGGGTGGAGTGGATGGCAGTGACCTTATCAAAGGTTGCGGTCTGTTCCGGTTCGAGTGGAACCTGGCAGCGCACGAAGGGCTGAAGGCTGCCGCCGGTGACTGTCTGCACACTGGCTGAAAGATCGTGCGGCATGAAGCTCGACATGATGGCAACGCCATAGGCGCTCTGCCCAGTTTTCCCGGTCACGACAATGCGGTGGTCGCCCTCACTTGAGCCGATCAGCGATGTCCAGTGACCGACGCCTTCGTTGGTCTGCGTACCGTCAATGGAGGCCGTGACGGTGATCGTACAGGGCTTGTTCAGGGCGCGCACGGCAACACGCTGTGCAAGGACATGCTCCAATTCCAGGCTGGCGAAGCGCTCAAAGGTAATCTGGACGATTGCGCCGTTGCCGTTCCGCCACAACACGCCGCGCCGCAGGATCGCCTCTTTGAGATTAAGCGTGCGGCGGTAGCCGTACAGCGTGCCGCGATCCAGGCGAAACACTTCGCCGTCCACCTCGATTGTGATAGGCAGCGGGTTTGGCAGGTTGACGAGTTCAGGCACGAGTTCGCCCGCAGCGTGGTCGTAAATGCCGTGTACGAGTGTGGAGACCAGCTCGCCAGGGTAGCCTTCCTCGAAGGTGGCACGTAGCCCCATGTAGCCGTTCCCAACGGTAAAGATCGTTTCGGTATGCGCGAGCTTACCGGGGACAAAGGGCGCCTCGTCAATCTGCCAGGTTCGTTCAGCCAGGGATGTCATCCGGTCAGTGCTGCTCCTTAGCAATGCAGTGGCTGGCTGCTGGATGCTCGAACGATCAGCGTCGGAGCCAGCAAGATTTGATGTTCTGGAAGGCGACGCTGGGCGATCTCTGCGATCAGCAGGTCAATCACCTGGCGCGCCAGTAACTCAATCGGCTGCCGGAGCGAGGTGAGCGGTGGGCGCAAATGTTCCGACAGCGGCAGATCGTCAAAGCCTGTGATCGCCACGTCAACCCCGGCTCGAAGCCCAGCACTTTCGATGTAGCCCATCGCGCCGATAGCGATCATGTCGCTGACGCACACAACGGCTGTCGGTGGCTTCCTGGCCGACATCAAGCGTTGTGCGGCTTGCCAGCCGTCGTGTACGGCATTCTGGGTGCGCACGATCCAATCCGGCTCCGGTTTGATTCCTGCCGTTTCCAGCGCATCAAGATAGCCTTCCAGTCGGGCGTCTCCGCTCAACGATCCTTCCGGCCAGGCCAGCACCCCGATCCGGCGGTGGCCTTGCGCCAGCAGATGTTCGACGGCGGTCTTGATTCCCTGGCGACCATCCACATCCACATAAGGAAAATCCCACTCGTCGTTGGCACGCCCAAAGGCGGCAAAAGGCACGCCCATCTCCATCAACCGCCGGATGCGCTCGTCGTTCAGACCTGTGTTGGAAATGACGAAACCATCAACCCGGTTGATGCTGATCAATTCCTCGTAAGTTTGGACGACGTTCTCAGTGGGCTGCGTGAACGTCAGGACGTGATACCCATACGATTCGGCGGCCAGAGCCATGCAGTAGATGAAGCGATCCAGCACCGTGTTCATCTGACCCGGCGGAACGTCGTGCCACGCATAGCCGATCATGCGCGTTTCGCTGGCTTTGAGATTGCGCGCCGTAATATTGGGCCGATAACCCAATGCGGCGACAGCATCCAGCACGCGTTCTCGCGTCGCTGCGCTGACCGGCACCGTGTTGTTGAGGACATAAGACACCGTTGCAATCGACACATGGGCCTGGTCGGCCACGTCCCGAATCGTCACGTTGAGCCGGTAATTAAGCTGTTCCGCCGCATCGATCACAGCCTGCCTGGTCTGCGGTTCAACCGGCGCCGTGTTGCTCAACACCTGATAGGCACTGAGAATCGGCACGTTGGCTTTGTTCGCCACGTCTCTGAGGCTTGGCATAAAACGGGCTGCCCGAACGACATTAAACGTTTAAGGCAACCCAATGATATACTGTCGAGACAAGGCTTGTCAACCAGTGCCCTGCGGCAGTCTATATTTTCGGCCTAAACAAGATGGGCAGCATGGCGCTTTGAATCGTATTGTTCGGTTCGATAAACACGCATCAAATCCGATCCTCTTCTCCCCGGCGTAGTCACTGTTGCATTTTAGCAAAACCCTGTGAGGAGACATGCAACCAATCAACGCCTTCCTCGATCTTTACGGCCTCCTGGCGATTTTCGTGCTGCTGCTCGTCAAAGCTATCGGCGTGCCCATTCCCATCCCTGCCGACGCCATCATGCTGGCCGCGGCGGCCCGCGCTGCCGAGGGCCGATTTGTGCTCTGGCAGACTTTCTTTGCCAGCCTGCTGGCGCTGGTGCTGGGTGGGATCATCCATTTCAGTCTGGTGCGCGGCCCCGGACGGGCGTTCCTGTACCGTTTTGGTCGCTATCTTGGCCTCACACCGGCACGGCTGGACGCGGCCTCAGCCAGAATGCACAAGAGCGGCACACTCGGGATCGCGCTGGCGATCCTCACACCGGGGGTGCGTTCGGTAGCTGTGACAGCCTGCGGGCTGGCCGGTTTACCGCTCCGGGTAGTGGCCGTCGGGCTGACAATCGGAACTGCGCTGTTTCTCAGCCTGCATTTCTTCCTGGGCTACGTAGGCGGTGTGGTGTTGAGCAGCCTGAGAATTTCGCTGCTGCCGACGGTTGCCCTCGTTGTAGTGCTGCTCATGCTGGGGTTGGCGGCCTGGGTTGTCATTCGCCGCCGACAGAATCCAGGCGCATCGGCTGGCGAGACCGTTGCCGAAGCCTTTGAAGCCTGGCATGAAGCGACGTGCCCGGTCTGTCTGGCGCTTGGCGCGGCCAGCCGCTTTGAGGCCCACACCTGACCACATCCGGTCACTCAATCATGGGTGTCGGAGCCGGGGTGAGGTTAAGCGATCAATATTCGATCCAACCCGCCAGATGTGGTAGACTTTGAGGCATCGAAGCGCACGGGAGGGAACGCTTTTGCCTGCTCAGGCCCTTTACCTCAAATGGCGTCCGCGCACTTTTGAACACGTCATCGGCCAGGAACATATTACCCGGACTTTGCGGAACGCGATCATTCAGGATCGCGTTCGTCACGCTTACCTGTTCAATGGCCCGCGCGGAACCGGAAAGACGACGATGGCCCGCATCCTGGCGAAGGCTGTCAATTGCCTGCATCCCGATCCTGCCCTGCGCCCCTGTGACGAATGCCAGTTCTGCGAAGCCATCAACGCCGGAAACTTCCTGGACCTGATCGAGATCGACGCCGCCAGCCACAACGGGGTGGACGACGTGCGCGAACTGCGCGAAAAGATCGCCTTTGCGCCGAGCGAAGGCCGTTACAAAGTCTACATCATCGACGAGGTTCACCGCTTCTCCGGTTCGGCTTTTGACGCGCTGCTCAAGACGTTGGAGGAACCACCCGAACACGCCATCTTTGTGTTGGCGACCACCGAACTGGATAAAGTTCCGGCCACCATCAAGAGCCGCTCACTGATGTTCGAGTTCCGCCGCGTGCCCATGCGCGAAGTGGCTGACCGTCTGCAAATGATCGTCGAGAGCGAAGGCGTGGAGGCAGATCGGGAAGCGCTCGAACTAGTGGCCCGCCAGGGCACGGGCAGCGTCCGCGACAGCATCAGTTTACTGGATCAGTTGATTGCCGACCCAAACCAGCGAATCACGCTCGAACTGGCCGAGCAGACGCTTGGTACGGCCAGCAACCGCGCCACCGGGAAGCTGGTTCAGGCCATCATCGACAACAACGTGGCCGAGGGGTTAGACGTGCTGAACCAGGCCATCGACGAGGGCGCTGATCCGGCGCAGTTTGGGCGGCAGATCGTTGAGTACCTGCGCAATCTGATCCTGGTTCAAACGGCAGGGCCGTCGCTGGTGGACGCCACCGCCGAAATGCGCGCCACGCTGCAAGAGCAAGCAGCGGCCATCGGGCGGGCGGCGCTGCTCCGAGCTATTCGCGCCTTCAATGCGGCTATCGGCGAAATACGGGGTGGTTGGCAGCCGCAACTTCCGCTCGAAATGGCCCTCATCGAGAGCACGCGCCCGCTGCACGAGGAAATGCCCTCGCCAGCCGAAGTCAGTGTGGCCCCTGCCAGAGCACCGAAGGCTGCGAAGCCCGCTGTGCCTGACGAACCGGAAACAGAGGCGCCGAGCGCCACTGCCGCTGCGCCGCTCTCACTGGCAGACATCAAGCGGGCCTGGCCGTCCATCCTGGACGCAGCCCGCAAACGGAATATGCCGCTTGCAAAGCTGCTCGATGAGGTCTCCGTCAGAGCACTCGAAGGGCAGACTGTCGTACTGTCGATCAGTGAGGATAAGGCCGTGTTCCGGCAACTGCTGGAAGCGGATGACAAGCGCAAGGAGCTGGCGCGCACGATTCAGGCTGTGTTTGGGGTGCCGCTGCATATCAAGATTGTGGTGGGCGGCACGAAAGCCGCGGCAGGCCAAGCCTCAAGCGATCCCGTCCTGAGTTTCGTGGAGAACGAACTGGGCGGCACAGTCGCCCATATCGAAGATACGCAAGGAGGAACGGATGTCTAAACGGCGAGGTGGGGGTTTTGGTGGGTTCGGCGGGCCGCCTTCCGGCGGCAACGCGGGCATGATGCGCCAGATTCAAAAGATGCAAGAGGACATGGCAAAGGCGCAGGAAGCGCTGGCCGAGGAAACGGTAGAGGTGCAGGCCGGCGGCGGGGCGATCACGATAGTCATCACCGGCCACCAGCGCGTAAAGTCGATCACCATCAAACCGGAGATGCTGGATACCAGCGACCCTGAATGGGCCAGCGATCTTCAGGACTTGCTGGTGGTGGCTGTCAACCAGGCTATCGAGAAAAGCCAGGAGCGTGCTGCCGAGCGCATGGAAGCCATCACGGGCAATCTCAGTGGGATGCTCCCGGGTGGCCTGGGCGGGTTGTTCGGCTAGGAATGCACCCTCTCTGCATTCTGCATAGCGATGTATTCTGCGCAGAGAATAGAGAACATCAGGAAAGCCAAAGGCAATCGGCATGAGCAAAGCTGTCCCCGATTCGGTGACACGCCTGATCGAGGCGTTTACGCGCCTGCCAAGCGTCGGGCCAAAAACGGCTTCCCGGCTGGCGTACTTTTTGCTACGGGCGCCGGATGAAGTTTCTGAGACACTGGCGCAGGCGATTGCGGAACTTAAAGCCAAGACGATGTTGTGCTCAATCTGCTACAACATCACCGAAGTTGATCCCTGCCCGATCTGCCAGGACACCGAACGCGACGGCTCGATGATCGCCGTCGTCGAGGAACCACTAGACGTGCTGGCCTTGGAGCGCACCGGGAGCTTTAAGGGCCGCTACCACGTGCTGCACGGTGTCATTTCGCCACGAGAAGGCATCGGGCCGGAACAGCTTAAGATACGTGAACTGATCAGGCGGGTGCAGGCCGGCAACGTCCAGGAGCTAATCATCGGCACGAACCCCGGCATGGAAGGCGACGCCACTGCCATGTTCATCAAGAGCGAACTCGGATCAGCGCCGGTCAAGCTCTCGCGTCTGGCGCGTGGTCTGCCGACAGGCGCCGATCTGGAGTACGCCGATTCCGTCACGATTATGCGTGCTTTGCAGGGCCGTCAGGCGCTCTAGGGCGGTTCGCCCTTCCGAAGCTGTCTGCTCGAAAGGTTAGAAAATCTGATTGTAATGAAATCTTGATTGCAGCATAAGCGTGGCGATCTATAATCAGAGATAATCAGAGTATGACACAGGTAGTCTTCGATCAGCCATTGGAGGTGGCCTCAAATGCGGCCCAGGGTGCCGTAAGAGGCGTGGTGGATACGTTACCTCGTCCTCGGTTGGTCTCCAGGCGCTCGCTATCCCGTGAAATTCTTGAAACACTGCTGTTGATTGCCTCGATCTACTGTATTGTCAATCTGGCAACGGCCCGCTACGTGGTCGAAGGGGCCAGCATGGCCCCCAATTTCCGCACGGACCAGTTTATTGTGGTGAGCCGTCTGGCCTACCTGCTCGGCAAGCCAGCGCGTGGTGACGTGATCGTGTTCCACAACCCGGAAGACCCTGCCCACGATTTTATCAAACGGGTGATCGGCTTGCCAGGCGAGACCGTCAAAACCGTCAACGGCAAGGTCTACATCAATGGCGTGGCGCTGGACGAGCCTTACGTGGCTGAACTATGCCGGGATCAGCGTTGCGATGGCACGTGGACGCTGGACGCCGATCACTACTTTGTCCTGGGCGATAACCGCAGCCACAGCCATGACGGGCACAGTTTCGGCCCACTGGATCGCAGCCTGATCATCGGGCAGGCATGGATCCGCTACTGGCCGCCATCGGACTGGGGCATCATTCCGCATTACGATTATGGTCCACTTGGGTATGCATCACCTGTTGCCGGGAATTAGCGAGAGGGATACTGTATGTCGCGCAACGATCATTTCATCTGCCCAACCTGTCACATAGGACACCTCGATCTGCGACTGACGACTTATGTTCAGCAGTTCGGCGAGACGCTGATCAGTGTACCGAATACTCCGGCCTGGGTGTGCGACGTGTGCCATGATCGCCAGTTCGACACCGCTTCCATCCAGCGAATTGAACTGCTCGTCGGGCAAGCCGGGCCACCGCCCAACCGCTATCGCCCTGCCCAGGAGCGCAAGATCAGCCGCCCGGCGGAGACAGCGGGCAAGGTAGCGGCCAAAGCAAGGGCAAAAGCCAAAGAATAGGGTATGCGCGGCCACGTCGCAGAACGTAGCCCCACTACCCGATGTATCGGCAAGGCAAGCGTGCGCCAGAAGCTACGTGGCTTTTGCCGTTGTAGAGCGTCCCAACTGCTGTAAGGGCAGGCCAGCAGGCGCGTGCCTACTGGCCGTAAGTACAGGCGGTCTCCGCGAAGTTCTTGACCCAGATGTCTTGGCCTGTTGCATTGAATTGGCCGCCGTTCCAGGCCACCCAATACCAGCCCTTGATCAAACTGATGGAGAGCGTGCCGTTCTCCCCCAGGTTCCTGGTTAGTCCTTTGTCACCCGCCGCCTTTATGTCTTCCAACTTGAAAACCGCCAGCAAGAAGCCTTTGCGGAAGTCGGCCTGCGCGTGGTCGATGCCGTAGACGACAACCTGATCCTTCTGGTTGCAATAGACAGCGAGCCGATCACCGGGGCGTGGGTCAATGCGGGCGTCGTAGGGGTCATAAAACGCCACAGCATTACCATTACCACCAGCGGCCTTCGCAGTGAAGTCCAACATGGCGACTGCGCCCGTTGTGCAATTCACGGTGTAACCAGCCTTTGCACTGCTGTTGGCGTCGTAGTAGATGAACGTAACCACAGTGTTGGGCGGAAACTGATCGGTCATGCCGGGGCGCGCCGTATCGACACCACGTCCGAGATATGTACGGGTTATTGGGCCGGGACCAATTGTCCCAAGACTACTTGGGTTATCCGAAGTCGTACCTGGCACTGAGACGCGCAAGCGCATGACAGCACTAGCACCAGGATCAGGCACGTTGATCGTGATGTCGATTTCGGTGTCGATATAACCGGATGTACCAGGCCCTGTATAGCATCTATGGGTAACGACAACGACATTCGATATGGTAATGGTCGTTCCAGCCGCCTGCGCGCGATACAGCGGCGCAGGCAGGGTAACTATCAGGCCCAGAAATGCAACAATGAGGTTCAACAATTTGCGCTGCATGTAACCTCCGGAATTGAGCACTTGTTGTAATAATGATATTTAACATAGTACAAATTTCTCTCTCGGGTGTGTTTTTTAGGAAATTTTTCATAACTAAAATTCGCTGGTGCCGGTCAGGCCGCAGAATAGAATGGTTCAATCGGGGTTTCAGAGAGCAAGCAAGGCGCTCCTGGGCCTGGCTGCGCCTTGCACAGGTGGCACACGCTCTATCCGATGGAACTGGCCGCAGCGCGCAAGCCGCGCGCAAGTTGAAAGCTGCGCCTCAAATCGCCCTTTTCAATGTTTCCCTGTGGGAGTCGCCCAATTGTAAAACCCACCTGAGCTAGTGTACACTGCTGGCATCATCCAGTATCGTGGCAGGAGACTGGTTCATGTGCGGAATCGTCGGCTACGTTGGCCCACGCAATGCCACCCCCATCATTCTCAACGGCTTGAAACGTCTGGAGTATCGCGGCTACGACTCGGCAGGCATCGCCGTCATTCAAGATCAGCGCGTTCATCTGCGCCGCAACGTAGGCAAGCTCGACAACCTGGAACGGCGAGTCAGCGAGGAACCGCTCAATGGGCAGGTTGGCATCGGCCATACCCGCTGGGCCACGCACGGGCAGCCGAGCGAACGCAATGCGCACCCCCACATCAGCATGGACGGGCAATATGTGGTTGTCCACAACGGCATCGTGGAGAACTACCTTGACCTTCGTGCGGAGCTGAAAAGCGAAGGCGTCATTTTCCAGTCGGATACAGATACCGAGGTGATTGTGCACCTGGTAGCGGCCTTTGCCAGCCAGGGGCATGACCTGACGGAAGCGACGCGCCTTGCCTGCAACATGCTGCGCGGCGCACACGCCATCGCCGTTCTGAGTGCTGCCCATCCGGATCGCATCGTTGCGGTGCGGATCGGTAATGCGGGCGGTGTCGCGGTGGGCATCGGGCAGGGGGAGATGTTTGTCGCCTCCGACATTCCGGCCATCCTGGAACACACCCGGCAGGTCGTCTTCCTGGAGAGCCGCCAGATGGCGACCATCACGGCGGACAGTTACACCGTGCAAACATTGGACAGCCAGCCCGTGAAAGCCACCGTTCACGCCATTGCCTGGGACGCCGTGAGCGCCGAACGGGGCGAATATCGCCACTTCATGCAGAAGGAAATCTTCGAGCAGGCGCGCTCCATCACCGATACGATACGGGGCCGCGTGGACTTTGACTCTGGCTGCATTACGCTGCCCGACCTGACGTTGACCTCCGACGAGGCGAAACGCCTGAAGCGCATGGTGACAGTCGCTTGCGGGACGAGTGCCTATTCGGGGCTGGTTGGCAAATTCATGATTGAGGCGCTGGCCCGTCTACCTGTCGAGGTCGATTACGGCAGCGAGTACCGCTACCGCGATCCGATTCTGGATGCCGACTGCGCAGCACTGGCGATCACGCAGAGCGGTGAGACTGTCGATACCCTGGCGGCCATGGAGGAAGTGCGCAGCAAGGGCGCGCGGCTGTGGAGCATTGTCAACGCGATAGGCAGCCAGGCCATGCGTATCGCCGATGGCTACATTACCATGCAAGCCGGGCCGGAGATCGGCGTCGCTTCGACAAAAGCTTTCACGACCAGCGTGGTCGATCAATACCTGCTGGCGCTGTATCTGGGACAACTGCGTGGAACGCTCTCCGCCGAGGCCAGCCGCCAACACGCGCACGACATCGCCCGGCTGCCCGACCTGGTGGGCAAAGTGCTGGATCGCGCCTCCGAGGTGGAGGCGTTGGCCGAGCGCCTGGCTACCTATGACGACTTCTTATATCTGGGACGCGGTATCAACTACCCCATCGCATTGGAAGGCGCGCTGAAGCTCAAGGAGATCAGCTACATTCACGCGGAAGGCTACCCGGCGGGCGAGATGAAGCACGGCCCGATTGCACTGATCGACGACCAGATGCCGGTGCTTGCTATCGCCATCCGCGACAGCGTTTACGAGAAAATGATCAGCCAGATTGAGCAGGCTAAAGCGCGACATGGCATCGTGATCGCCGTTGCCACCGAAGGGGACGAATTTATCCAGACCAAAGCCGACCACGTGCTGTATGTGCCGGAGTTACCCGCGCTGCTCAGTCCCGTCGTCACGGTCATTCCGCTGCAACTGCTGGCCTATTACATTGCCGTGCATCGTGGTTGCGACGTTGACCAGCCCCGCAACCTGGCAAAAAGCGTCACGGTAGAATGAGCGGGGCGTGCACCCCGTGTCCTGGTCAGGCGAATACAACTCTGGTTACGGCGAAGGACAGCCCGGGGCTTTCAATCGCCCGTCGCAGCCTCGCCTACTACCTCAAGGCGCGGATTGGGGATGTAGCGCAGCGTGACGAAGAGCGCGCTGAACACCATGACGAGTGCTACGGCGAACAACGCCTCGTAGCCGACCTGTTGTGCAATCGTGCCGCCGATGAACGGGGCGACCAGCGAAATGGCCGCCGCCACCGTATTGAACAGGCCAGCATAGATGGGGCGCTGGTCGGCGGAGGCATAGGACACAACCCAATTCTGGTAGCTCAGGAACAGGTTGCTGAGGGTCAGCCCTGATACGAGAAAACCGATGTATAGGGGCAGCGGGCCAACCAGGACGGCGAGAAGGGCGCTGATGGGCAGGAGGGCTGCGCCGCATAACGCGAGCCGGATGTAGAGCAAATTGTTGCGCGCGCCCAACCAGGTATAGACCAGCGCTCCGGTCACGCTGCCGATGGTTTGCATCGCCAGCAGGTTTGGTACAGCGACATCGCTGGACAGGCGCAACTGCACGGTGGCAAAGCCGATGTAGAACGGCCCGGCCATCGCAAACAAACTGGTCAGCATCCGGGTAATGAGCATGGCCCGAAAGGGGACATCGTTGCGCAGCACGCTGCCCAGGTACGGCAGGAACTCGCCGAGCGAGGGAATCTTATCGACACGCTTGCCGCCGGGCAGTTCGTGGAGGAACAAGGCGGGCACGATAGAGATCACGAACAGCACGCCGGAAACCCCGAACAGCAGCGCATAGTTATTGGGGAATTCCAGACCTGCACTACCAAGCACCAGGCCAACAAGCGGAGCCACACCGAGCATGATCAGGCCCGTGCCTGCCGTCATAAGTCCAAACATGCGGGCGCGCCAGCGGTTGTCCAGGCTGGTCCCGGTCAGGTCGGCCCAGGGCACGCCCACGATGCCATCCCCCAGCCCGGCCAGCCCGTAGCAGATCAGGAAGGCGACCAGGATCGCCCCTGGCCTGGTTTTGCCGAGCAACACCGTCAGCACGGCGAAGGCCAGGATCACAAAGCGCACCGGGATATTCGGCCCCACGAACCACCACTTTTTACGTTCGTAGCGGATGATGTAGCGGGCAATGAACAGCTGTGGCAGCGTCCAGCCCACGTCGAACAGGCTGCCCGAAAGGCCGATCAGGACTTCGGAGTTGGTCAGATGGCGGACAAAATCGGGAATGACGGTGGTGGAACCAATGATGTTCATTGCCACCATGAACAGGATGCCGTCGGTCAGCAAGAGGGCGAAGTTGCGGCGGTAAATTCGTTCACGCTGCGAAGGAGAAAGGTTCGTTGCACCGGAGTCGGTCATTGTTGCCTTGCATTTCTATAAAACCAGACCGATTGTGCCCGCCTGCACGCATTTCAGCAATAACCAATAATGGAGAGAGAAATGACAGGCACAGCTCTCTGGCCCGGTCACTCCGGCACAGCGTTGGTGCGGATGACCCCCTGGTAAAAGTGGAAACTGTCTTTGGGAATGCGGCGCTGTGATGGGAAATCCACGTAGGCGATTCCAAAGCGTTTACTGTACCCATAAGCCCACTCAAAATTATCCATCAGCGTCCAGATGAAATAGCCCTTGAGCGGTACGCCTTCGCGGATGGCCCTATGGGCCGCTGCAAAGTGGCTGCGCAAATAGGCGATGCGGCGCGGGTCGTGGACGTGACCGCTTTCGTCCAGCGCGTCGGGCAGCGCGCAGCCGTTCTCCGTCACATACAGGGCCTTCGGCTGGTAATCCCGATGGACACGCACCAGAAGTTCACGCAGCCCGTCGGGATAGACTTCCCAGCCCATCGCCGTGAACTCGGCGTTTGGCGGGCGGACGAGCTTAAGCTGGCCCGGCGCGTCAGGGGCATTCTGGACGAGGGAGCGCGTGTAATAGTTGATGCCCAGAAAATCAAGCGGCGCCGCGATAAGCTGCATATCGCCCGGTTGGATGTCTGGCACAGCCTGTCCGCGCAAGGCCAGGATGTCGGCAGGATATTCGCCCTTGAACAGGGGATCGGCATACCAGCGGTTTGTGACACCATCAAAACGCCGTGCGGCGGCGCGATCTTCCTCCGTATCGCTGGCGGCATGAATGGGGGCCATGTTGAGTACGATCCCAACATGTGCGCCCGGCACGTTGGCGCGGATAATTGACACGGCTTTGCCGTGCCCCAGGTTGACGTGGTGACTGACGTGGGCCGCTTCCGCGTAACTGGGGTCGACGTGGCCCGGCGCGTGGACGCCCAGCGCGTGGCCCAGGTCGGCAATGCACAACGGCTCGTTGAAGGTTATCCAGTTTTTGACTCGATCCCCCAGGCGCCGGGTCACGATGTCCACGTAGTGTGCGTAGTGATCGCTAGTCTCGCGCCTGAGCCAGCCGCCCTCATCTTGAAGGGCCTGCGGCAAGTCCCAGTGATACAGCGTCACGAAGGGCACGATCCCGGCCTTACATAACTCATCGATCAGGCGATCATAGAAAGCTAACCCCGCCTCGTTGATCTGCCCTTTGCCTGCGGGCAGGACACGCGGCCAGGCGATGGACAACCGATAGGCAGGTGTGCCGAGATCGGCCATCAGACGGATGTCTTCCGCGTAGCGGTGATAGTGATCGCAGGCCACGTCGCCCGTGTCGCCATTTTCGATCTTGCCGGGCGTGTGTGAAAAGCGGTCCCAGATCGACTCGCCGCGTCCGTCGGTGTGCACTGCCCCCTCAATCTGGTAGGAGGCCGTTGCTGTCCCCCATAAAAAGCCATCGGGAAATTTGAGCGCCATGTTAGCTCCTGTTTGCGATAACGATAGACCCAAGCGCCCGCCAAGTGTACCGCGTTGCCCCAGATATTCGCTGCATATTTCAAGCGGGGTACAATGACGTTATGACCGCTACCGACCTGCGCCTCGAAGATTTGCCCGCGTGGATGCGCCCCCGGCGGCGCACCATCGATTGGGGCCTGCTGATCGTGCTGGTTTTCTGCGTGCTGGCCGCCGGGCCGCTCGTGGTTCGGCACGGCATTCCCGCCAGCACCGAGGCCGAAATGATCGAACTGCGCTCGGTGGAGGTGGCCCGGCTGGTTCGGAGCGGCGTTCTCTTCTCCCGGTGGGGGCCTGATCTGAATTACGGGTTGGGTTCGCCGCTGTTCAATTACCTCGCGCCGCTGCCGCACTACCTGCCCGGCTATCACCAGGTCATCACCGATACCAGTCCGGCGGACAGCATCAACCTGTTCCTGGCGCTGTCCATCGTCGCAGCAGGCAGCGGAATGTATCTGTTCGCAGGCCAACGGTGGGGCGCTGCGGCTGGCATTGTCGCGGCCCTGGTGTATACGTTCAGCCCGCCGATCATCTTGGCGCTGCCCTATCTGAAAGGCGATCTGGGCGCGCTGATGGTGCTGGGCGTGTTGCCCTGGGCACTGTGGGCTTTTGACCACCTGTACCTGTACCCGCAGCGCCACTATCTGCTGATAGCAGCAGGACTGCTCTCGGCCATGATCCTCAGCGACACGAGAGCAGCATTCCTGGGATTATTTGTTCTGGCAACCAGTATCGTCTCGCTGCGGCGGCAGCCGGGCACTTACCGCTACGTGGTCGATGCACTCTTTGCGGCCACTTTGCTGACGGCGTTTTTCTGGCTGCCCGCGCTCGCGGAGCGCCAGGACATTCGTTGGCAAGCGGCACAGCCTGACCTATGGGCGGGCGCGCTCTCGCCCGGCGAACTTCTCAGCGGTATTCCGCGCGCCAGCCCACCGACTTTGAACCCGATTCCCTACCGGAGCATCGGCATCGGAACTTGGTCACTGGCGCTGGTAGGGGTCACGGCGCCGCTCACCCGGCGAAAGCCCTTGCCAGCGGACGTGGCGCTGTTTCTGGCGCTCGGATTGGGGCTGCTGGCGATCTCGACGCCGGCCTTTTACCGGCTGTGGCCGTCTGCCGATCTGTTTCTGCCGCTGCTGCCCTACCACGCGGTGCTGCTGGCCGTTTTTTGCCTGTCGGTGGTCGCGGCACAGGCGGTCTGCGAATTGGACTGGCTCGGGCGGCGCTGGCGACCTATCGGCCTGGCCGTCCTGGGTCTGGTCGCGCCTTTGCTCTCGTTTCCCGCACTCAATCTAGTGCCGGCGGCGACTCTCACCGATACACCTGACTATCTGACGAGTCTGCAAAACGAACTGCGCGGCTACCACACCGGGACATTTCAGGACGGCCTGCTGCTGCCCGGAACCGCGCCCACTCTGCCCGCGCCGCTGCCCAATCTGCTCAAGGATATGCAGGAGCAGACTTTTGACCGCATCAGCCGCCGTTCCTTCTCCGCCGAGGCACAAGTCAACCCTGTCGAACACAGTCCGCTGTATAACCGCTACATTTTTGACCTGTCGCAGCCGACCAGCCTGGAATTCAACGTCCTGTATTTCCCCGGCTGGAGCGCCAATATTGACGGGAAGCCCTGGGAAGTTCAGCCGACGGAGACCGGGCTGCTCCGGGCCAGGATTCCGCAGCTTTCCGGCGAACTGGTCGTCCTGTTTGAGGGTACGGCCACTCGTAGCCTGAGCTGGGCGCTGGTCGTCGCCGGGTGCGCGGCCCTGCTGCTCACGCTGCGCCGCATTCGCCCGATGAGTGAGCAAGATGGAAGCCCGCCGCGCCTGGCCCGCCCCGAAATCGTTGGGCTGGGTGTCGCATTATTTGTCTACGGTGCAGCGTTTCTGGTCATCAGCCAGCGCCCCGAACTGCGGCCCGCTGCCGGTGGGCAATCTCTACCCGGATCGGCCCCCTTCGTCTTCAAGAGCGGGGTAGACCTCGCTGGCTATACGCTTGCATCCAAAACGGTTCGGCCCGGCGAGGAGGTCAGCCTGACGCTCTTCTGGCGGGCCGAGCAGCCCCTGAGCGAGAACTACCAATCCGAGGTCGTCCTTTGGGACAGGGCGACGGGTCGGCAGTTGACTGCGGAAGCTCACCGTTATCCTGGCGAAATCCCGACGCTGCGCTGGCTGCCCGGCAGTCTCGTGCGCGACGAGTTTGTACTGACTGTCCCGCCCGGCACGCCACCTGGGGATTATGCGATCCGGGCGGCGATCCGCCCGTGCGATTCGCTGACGCCGCTGCCCTGCCCGATCCCGCATAGACCGGGTATTGAGAACGACGCTGATGCAGGGGCATTGCCGGAGCGCGTGCAGGTCAGTTCGCCCTGATTGTCTGCGAGATTCTTTGGCGGCGGCATGGCCCAACAGTATAATGCACGGGGTGAATTGAGCGCACCCATTACCCAACCCGGAGGGATTGATGACCGATAACCTGAATCAGCGTCCTGTGTCCGATGTCGATACCCAGGTCGGCCAGGCATGGAGCCAGCATTATCACGGTCAGAACGACGAAGCGATCAAGCTGTTCCGGCAAATCCTGGAAAAATGGCCGGAGCACATCGATGCCAATTATGGGCTGGCGCTGGCGCTCAAGGCAACAGGGCAGAAGCAGGAGGCGGGTGATGTCTTCCGCAAGACCAAAGGGTTGATCGAGGCGGCATTGAACAACCAGGGGGAGGACAATGTGCGCTACCAGATGTTGAACCGCATGATCGACCAGCATCTGACCACCCTATGACGGGCAAACCATGAACAAGCGTGAGCGACTCGAAAAGACAATCGCGGGCGAAGCGACGGACCGGGTTCCGGTGGCCCTGTGGCGGCACTGGCCTGGCGATGACCAGCGCCCGGCTGACCTGGCGGCAGCGGCGGCTGACTTTCAGCGCAAGTACGACTGGGATTTCGTCAAGTTTACACCTGCCAGCAGTTTTATGGTCGCCGATTACGGCGTTCAGGATCGCTGGGTGGGTTCGCTGGAAGGCACGCGGGAATACACGCGCCGCGCCGTCGCCCGCACGCTGGACTGGACGGAGCTGCGCGTTCTTGACCCTACCAAAGGCGTCTTCGGCAGGCAGGTCGAGGCGCTGCGGTTGCTCCGGGAGGCGCTCGGTGACGACGTGCCCATCATGCAGACCATTTTCAGCCCGCTGGCCCAGGCCAAGAACATCGCCGGCAGCGATGTGCTGATCAAGCACATGCGTACCGCCCCGGATCGGCTCAAGACGGGCCTGAACACGCTGACGGAAAGCACCCTGCGCTTCATCGACGTTATCCGGCGCAGTGGCATTTGCGGGATTTTCTACGCGGTTCAGCACGCCAGCTACGCGATCATGACCGAGGAGGAGTACCGGACGTTCGGGCGGCCCTACGATCTGCGCATCCTGGAAGCGCTCAACCAGGATTGGTGGTTCAACCTGCTGCATCTGCACGGCGACGTGCCCATGTTCGATCTGTTCAACGATTACCCGGTGCAGGCCGTCAACTGGCATGACCGCGAAACCGACCCCGACCTGACGAGCGGTAAGCTGCGCACCAAAGCGGCAGTGTGCGGCGGACTGGGGCGCTGGGACCCGGTTCACAACGGCACACCTGCCGAGGTGCGCAATCAGGCGCGGGATGCCATCGAGCGAACTAATGGCAGGCGATTTATCCTCTCGACGGGCTGCGTGATCATGATCAGCACGCCCACCTCGAACATTCGGGCTGTCCGCGAAGTGGTCGATAAGCCGAATTAGACAAGGACGTTCGCCCTATGCCTATGCGCGTGATCGCAGGCACGGCCAAAGGCCGACAGTTGAAACAGGTTCCTGGCGAAGGCACACGGCCCATCATGGATCGAGTCAAGGAGGCGCTGTTCAGCATCATCGGCGACAACATCCAGGGCGCGGCCTTCCTCGACCTGTACGCCGGGACAGGCAGTGTCGGTATTGAAGCCCTTAGCCGGGGAGCAGATCACGCCGTCTTTGTCGAGACGGCTCGCCCGGCCATCAAGGCTATTCAGGAGAATCTTGAGATTACAGGGCTGGCCGATTACGCCGAGATCGTGCGCCAGGACGTGCGTGATTTTTTGCGGCGGGAAGCCAGGGAAGCGTTCGAGTACATCTACATCGCGCCGCCGCAGTATCGGGGCCTCTGGTTGGAGACGCTCACGCTCCTGGACAGCCACCCGGCTCACTTGCAGCCCGATGGGGTTGCCATTGTCCAGATCGATCCCCAGGAGAAACAGGACGTGTCGCTGAAAGTCCTGGTTCCGACGGATGAACGGCGCTATGGTAACACGCTGCTCTGGTTCTTCGAGCGGCCCGGCGAATGACGTTATAATCAGTTGCCCATGCAGTTGCGGAGAGTACGTACATGCCCAACGAACAACTTGAGCTGATTGAGTCCGCCGTTGCCGCTCTGATGGCCGCCTTTGACGTGACAAACCCACCTGTGCCGGTGGAAATCATGCTGCAACGCCCCAAAGCCGGGATGTGGAAAGAGGTCAATCTGAGCGAGCTTTCGACAGCTTTCATCAACATCAAGCAGCGCTACAGCCCGCGCATGTCCGTCTCGCGCCTGCTGGCCCGGAATGTTTGCCGCAGCGAATGGGGAGCCAGCCACGATGTCGCCACGCTCTGCAATACGGACGAGACGTTCCGCGCTCTGGCTCGCGCCATCCTGATGCCGCGCAGTATGATCGAGGCGCTGGCCCCGACCAGTCGCACGCCGATTGCCATCAGTATGCGCTTTGAAGTCCCCGAAGACGATGCCCGTCTGCGCCTTGAGGAACTGGGCTACCTGGTCGGCGACTGAGGATCGATCCGGTGAAGGCCGTTTGCCTGCATGACCGAGGCGAGATCGAGCGCTACCTCCGCCGGAATACTTTTCTCCACATTTACGCACTCGGCGACCTGGACGATTTCTTCTGGCAGTACACAACCTGGTACGCCTTCAAAGATGACAGGCAGCAAATCACGCAGTTAGCGCTGGTCTATACGGGCATGGCGCAGCCCGTTCTGCTCGGAATCACCGGGGAGAACGAGAGCGGGATCATGCGTGAATTGCTGCGTGCGGTTCGCCCATATCTTCCGGCCAGTGTGTACGCCCATTTCAGCGGCGACGCGGCATCGGCGCTGGCTGATTCGTACCGGATCGAATCGCGCGGCTTGCACTACAAGATGGCGCTGACCGATACGTCCCGGCTCGACAGCTTTGATACCTCACAAGTGATTGCGCTGGCTGCGGCGGACCTGGGCGATCTACAGAGGCTGTATGCAAGCTATCCGGGCAATGCCTTCGACCCGCGCATGTTGGAGACGGGACAGTTCTTCGGTATACGGCTCGATGAGCAGTTAGCGTGCGCGGCGGGCATCCACGTCTATTCGTCGCGTTACCGGGTCGCCGCCATTGGCAACGTCACCACGCATCCGGCCTTCCGCAAACAGGGATTGGCGACGGTGGTCTGCGCCCGGCTGTGCCAATCGCTGCTGCAAGCGGTGGATCACATTGGGCTGAACGTCAAAGCCGACAATGCCCCTGCGATCCGCTGCTACGAGAAGTTGGGCTTTGTCCAGATCGCCAGCTACACAGAGTATGACTTGATCGCTGACCGGAGCCAAAGCGGGCGGGCCTTGCCTGAAAAAACGATGCGCCGTTTTTAAGTACGAGGGCGCTATGTTTCGCCACAGAACTCTTATTCGTGTTCTACGACGCCCCGTGCTCGAGATCGGATTCCCTGTTTCGGGCAAAATTTCACCTTGACATCCACTGCGTGAATGCTAGAATCCCTTGCACAACTCAAGAGTCTGAAAGACAATGACCGGGAGTAGTAGGCCATCGCCGCAGCGAGCAGGACAGGGTGCAAGCCTGCAACTGTATTCACGGCGAATACACCAGGCCGAACTCGCCCGCGAGTTTCCTTGTTGATGCTAACGCTTAGGCAAGGACGCCAACGCCCCGTTAACGGCGAAGTGAGTGACTGTGAGCATGGGCCTATAGCTCAGTTGGGAGAGCGCTTCAATGGCATTGAAGAGGTCGTCAGTTCGAGCCTGACTAGGTCCACCAGTAACCAGGATGGTACCGCGGAGAGACCCCTTCGTTCCTGAGATGAGCGTCGGGGTTTTTGCGTTTTTGTTACGAAATATTTAGGTAGTTCTGATCTGAATGGTGTATGATCATAATCGAGACTGTAATGGGCGTAAGGAGAAATCAATGGCTAGGCAGCAGGGCAAGGGCGGCATTATCGAACGACTTCGGGACATTCTTCGAGAAATTGACCGGCTGCTGAACCCGCCTCAGCCCGTACCGGCGCGCGTCCCAGTACGCAACAGGCCGCGATAAGCCGCGAAATCATCGGTAAAGGCGTTCATCAGAGGTCAGGCGAGTGTTCACCTGGCCTCTGTTATTTCCAGCAACTCATCAGCGAAAGGGCTGTCACTCATGGCCGACAAATATAACCCACAAGAGATCGAACCCAAATGGCAAGCGCGTTGGGAAGCCGACAAGCTGTACCGTGCCCAGGTCGATTGGTCGCGCCCCAAACACTATGCGTTGACCATGCTACCCTATCCAAGCGGCGACCTGCACATCGGGCACTGGTATGCCATGTCGCCCTCCGATGCGCGCGCCCGCTGGATGAAGATGCGCGGCTACAACGTGCTGTTCCCGATGGGCTTTGACGCTTTTGGCCTGCCCGCCGAGAACGCCGCCATCCAGCGCAACACGCATCCGAAGACGTGGACGTATGCCAACATCGAGAAAATGCGCAAACAACTGCGCTCGATGGGCGCGATGTTCGATTGGGAACGCGAGGTCGTAAGCTGCGACCCCGAATACTACAAGTGGACGGAGTGGTTCTTCCTGAAGTTCTACGAGAACGGCCTGGCCTATCGCCAGCGCGCCAGCGTGGACTTCTGCCCGCACTGCAATACGACACTGGCCCGCGAGCAGGTCTGGGGCGAGGATCGGCACTGCGAACGCTGTGGCACGCCCGTCATCAAGAAGGACCTGGAACAGTGGTTCTTCCGCATCACCCAGTTCGCCGACGAACTGCTGGATCACAGCCAGATCAATTGGCCGGAGCGCGTCAAGCTGATGCAGAAGAACTGGATCGGCAAGAGCGAAGGGGCGCACGTCAGCTTCCACACCGAACAGGGCGACGAGATCACCGTTTTCACGACGCGGCCCGATACGCTGTGGGGCGCGACATTCATGGTGCTGGCCCCGGAGCACCCGCTGGTCGCCAAAATCACCACCAATGCGCAGCGTGCCGCCGTCGATGCCTACGTCGCCAATGCCAGCCGTCAGACCGAGATCGAACGCACCGCCACCGATAAGGAAAAGACGGGCGTTTTCACGGGCGGTTATGCCATCAACCCGGTCAACAACGAGCGCATCCCGATCTGGATTGCCGACTACGTGCTGATGGGCTACGGCACGGGCGCCATCATGGCCGTCCCGGCCCACGACCAGCGCGACTTCGAGTTTGCGCGCAAATACACTCTGCCGATCCGCGTCGTCATCCAGCCAGAGGGCGAGACGCTGAACGCGGACACCATGACCGAAGCCTATCCGCACGAGGGCAGGATGGTCAACAGCGCACAATTCGACGGCACTCCGGCAGACGAAGGCGTTGCCAAAGTGACAAAATGGCTGGAAGAACAAGGCATCGGCCACTACGCCGTCAACTACCGCCTGCGCGACTGGTTGATCAGCCGCCAGCGTTACTGGGGCGCGCCGATCCCGATTGTGTACTGCGACAACTGCGGTACGGTTCCTGTCCCCTACGATCAACTGCCGGTGCTGCTGCCCGACGACGTCAAGTTTATGCCGACGGGTGAAAGCCCGCTGAAGTTTCACGCGGGTTTCCTGAACACGACCTGCCCGAAGTGCGGTGGCCCGGCCACACGTGAGACGGACACGATGGATACCTTCATGTGCTCGTCGTGGTATCACCTGCGCTACCTGAGTCCGCATTACGACGGCGGGCCGTTCGACCCGGCGGAGGGTGCGTACTGGCTGCCTGTTGACCAGTACACGGGCGGGATCGAGCACGCGACGATGCACCTGATGTATACGCGCTTCTTCACAAAAGCCATGCGCGAATGTGGCATCTGGGACGAGACCAAAGCGCTGCGCAAGCCGGGCCAGCCGCCCATCGACAACGAACCGATGCTGGCCCTGTTCAACCAGGGCATGATCCTGGGCGAACCCCGTGACGGCAACCTGATCGTGGCGACGGGCGAATGGGAGGGCAACAAGCTGAATGCCCGCACGATCCAGGTGCTGGCGGACGACGCGCCCAGGGGCGAGAAAGCGGCCAACATCGTCGTCGGCGAAATCGTCAAGCGGACGGAAAACCTGCTGAACGTTGACCAGGACGGGCAGGAAGTGACCGTCGAAGTCTTTAATGACACGATCATCACCGATCCGGGTGGCAACGAGATTACGATTAACGATCTGCGCTACCATCTGGATGCCGAAAAGATGTCCAAGAGCAAGGGCAACGTTGTCGCGCCCGACCAGGTGGTTGCCAAGTACGGCGCGGACACAGTGCGCGGCTACCTGATGTTTGCCTTCCGCTGGGAGGCAGGCGGCCCCTGGGACAGCAACGGCATCCAGGGCGTGGTGCGCTGGCTGAACGATGTGTGGACGCTGGTGACGGGCGACAAGCCCGAAATCTCCGGCCAGGCCAGCGAGGCCGACGTGCGGGCGCTGCGCCGCAAAGTGCACCAGACCATCCAGAAGGTGACGGACGGGCTGGAAACGTTTGGCTTCAACACGGCAGTGGCGGGCTTGATGGAACTGAAAAATGCGCTGCTGGCTGCCCGCAAGACACCGGTTGCCAAGACACCGGCCTGGGATGAGGCGGTGGCGACGATGCTGACCCTGATGGCTCCCTTTACGCCGCATATTGCCGAGGAACTGTGGGAGCGCACCGGGCACACCTACAGCATTCACAACCAGCCCTGGCCCGCCTTCGACCCGGAAATTGCGAAGGCCGAGGAGATGACGCTGGTCATCCAGGTCAACGGCAAGGTGCGTGACCGGATCACCGTGCCCGCCGACATCAGCGAAGAAGAGGCCAAAGCACGTGCGCTGGCAAGCGAGGGCGTCAAGAAGTTCATCAACGGCGGGCAGCCCAAGAAGGTGTTCTACGTGGCCGGACGGGGGATGATCAACATTGTGGTGTAAACTTCCCCCCGCCCCCCTCTCCTCAGCCGCCAGCGGGGAGAGGGGTCGGGGTGAGGTTCTTGAACGCGGCATTGGGAACTTTCGTGAAATGCACCCGATTAGCCGCTCAGGGTTGCCGGTTGAATGGCACGCCGGTATGGCTTCACCGTGAAGCACACCGCGCTCTGATACTGGCCTTCCAGGTCTGTGAAGTGAGGCGTGCACGCGAGGCCGATGTCCTCCGCCCGTAGCGATTCACGGGCTATTGCCAGCGCTTTGATCGTCCGGTTCACCGCCGCCGCTCCAAGCGCCTGAACCTGCGCCACGTCATGAGCGCGCATCAGCGCGGTCACTTGCCCGGCCACAGCCTTGACGGAGGACGTAGCCGATACCTGGATAATCTGCCGCTTTTCGACGGCAGCCGCTGCACCACCTGGCAAAGCGATTTCCACGTTGGCATCCTCCTTTGAGCAGGGTCTTTGATGAATGGACAATCTCCTTGACTGTGAGCAAGGATACTGCCGTTTGGCCGAATCATTAAAACTATATTTATGCCAGATTTGACTTAGATTAATCCTCTCTTGGCAGCGCCCCTTCTCTGAAGAGTACTGAAGAGTGCTGCGTCGCTCGTTAGCTACATGAGGGTCTCATGAGAGATCGGAGCGCAAAAGGTTCAGGTTACGCCGGGCTGTGCGGAAACTAGATTAGTGGCAACTTAGACACTTCGACGCAGCCGGATCAGATCGCTTGACATAACAATAGAGGCGCGTTTAGATCGGGCCGTGCATTGCAGGATCGACGGGAGGAAGCCGGGGTCGAACCTGTCTAAGCGAGAGGAGATGGCTGAAAAAGGAGGAAGTCTGATGGCCGGGAATCGGGGCAACAAGAGCGACACCAGCCGTCGCGGTTTTGCTTCAATGGATGAAGACAAGCAGCGTGAAATCGCCAGCAAGGGCGGTAGGGCTGCGCACGAGAAGGGCACAGCGCACGAATTCAGCTCTGAAGAAGCCCGTGAAGCCGGACGCAAGGGCGGGCAGGCGGTGAGCCGGGATCGTGAACACATGGCTGAAATCGGGCGCAAAGGCGGCGAGGCGTCGCGCGGCGGCCAGGGTAATGAGCAGGCGCGAGCGGGCCATCAAAGCCACAAGAATAATTGAGCGGCCTGCCCACTTCAACCGGGCCAGTGAAGCGGCGGCATGACTTTGGCCGCCGCTTTCGTTCTCCGGCTACCGCGCCTGGTATGGCTCACGTCATCTCGTCGCCCCGGCGATCCGCGATTTGCCGGCGAATGTGTGGCAGGTCTTTCAACTGGTCATCCAGGCTGGCTTGCAACTGTTCTATCTTGGCGTGGAGTTCCATGATCTCCAGTTCTGCTTTCAGGTTGACCTTATAATCCAATTCCGAACGGATACGGTCTTTGGCGTCCTGCCGGTTCTGGCTCATCATAATGATGGGGGCTTGCAGCGCCGCCAGCATCGACAGGATCAGATTGAGGCCAATGTAGGGTGGGCTGTCGAAAGGATGCGTCAATACCCACGTATTGATCACGATCCAGGCCAGTATGATGAACATAAACAGTCCGATAAAATTCCACGAGCCGCCAAACCTGGCTACTTCGTCCGCAATCCGATCTCCCAGGCTCAATTTCTCATCGATGGCTTCGTTCGCGTTGCGCGCCACGCGGGTACGCACCAGGTAATCCGTCTTTCGGATGCGCTGTCCCAAAATGCTCAGGATGTCCAGTGCAGCGGCGGGCTTTTTCGTGAACAGCCGCTGCAAATCATCCCGGTCAATGATAAACGTCCGGGTCGGTTCAATGGCGATTGCCGATGCTGAACGGGGTTCGCTGTCCAGCAGCGACAGTTCGCCGAACATTTCTCCCTTTTCCACTTCGGAGAGCACAATCCGGTTGCCATCGTCGTCGATGATGAATGTTTGCACCTTGCCGCTGAGGACGATGTGCATCACACCGCCCGGGTCGCCTGCCTTGAAGATTACCTGGTTGGCGCGGAAGGTAGCCTCGTCGATGTGAGCGCCCAGTTCGGCCAGTTCGTCCTTATCAAGCAATTCAAAAAATGGGACGTTGCGCAGCGTCTCCGCGTCGATGCTCATCTTCAGTCGCTCCGTTTTAATTCACATCAGGCTTAATGCTTGCATTATATACGACAACACATTCCCAGGCTTGCCAGCCACCAGGAAGAAACAAAAACGCCGTGAAAGGGTGACTTTCACGGCGCTGCGGCATGACGCCCGCACAGATTACTTGGCCGAGGTTGATACCGCCGGAGCCGTTGCGGCGCTCGTCGCCGGGAGGGTAGCGGCACCAGTAGCGGCGCTGGTGGCTGCGCCTGTTGCCAGAGGCGTAGGCGTTACTGTAGGCGTCAGCGCTTCGATCTGCGCCTCGACTGCCGTCTGCGTCAGCCGCAATGGGTGAGGCGTAGAGGTGGGCGTTGGTGTCGGGATATTCTGCGGGTTGACGACCATGCTATCGGTCATCTTCAGCAGTACGGGCTTCGCTCTGTCGGAGATCGACTTGCTGTTCTGCATGATCACGAGCACGACCTTGTTGTCCGGCAGCGGGGCAATCCACAGCTCGACCTCGCTCTCAGCCCGCTGTGCGCTGGCCGGAATGGAGATCAACACCCCTTGCCCGTCCAGCTTGCCAATCTTGACCGGGCGCACGTCGCCCACCTTAAACTGCGAATCGGCTGGCGTATTCTGCTTGAACGCCTCAAGCGCGGCTTTGGGCGAATCGACTGAGGCCGTCACACCCATAATTTGCTCGTAAAAGGTCTTGGGGTCACCAATGTTGACCTGCAAACTGGCCGAGGAACTCGTCCCCTGCCCATAGGAAAACTGGTACTCGCCTGGCGTTGTCTCCGGGGCAGTCTCCCATCCCTTCGGAACAGGGACCTCGAGCACGTCGTGCTGCGCTTTGAAGGTCGTCGCGCTGCTCAGGTCAAAGGCTTGCGGATCAAGCGTCGCCGTCGGCGCAGGTGTCCAACTGGGGAACGGCGACGGCGACGGCGTGAGCGAAAGTTGTGGCAGCAGGTTACGGCCTAGCAGGAAAATCGCCACGATCAGCACGATGACTTCGATAACTGTCAAGATACGCGAAAAAAGGGTTGAAGGCTGTTTCGTCGGTTGCCCCGCTTCAGGACTGATATAGTCAGAGACGTGCGACAACACGTCCAGATACCACCACCACTGCTCCGGTGGGCGCGGAGTCGACGCCCGCATATCGCGCAGCGCGCCGCCGCCTGCCGCCAGCCGGGATGCCACCTGTCCCGCGTTCTGGATCAGGGTGCTGTCCGCAGCCTGGACGCGATCAATCTGTTTGTCGGTCAGGCTATCCCACTGGGCATCAATTTCGCTGCGAGCGTTGAGCCAGGCCGCCGCATCACTGCTTTCGCGGTTGGCAACACCGTCCTCATATTGCGCAACTAGGCGCTCCAGGGCATCGTTGGTCGAAGCTGCATCTGTCATGGAAACTCCAGGCTATTTTTCATTGGGGTTGGTCAAAACCCTCTCTGGGAAATGCAACCGGGCGAGTATAACACGGAGTATGAGAAAGGCGAACGGCTTTTTGCCGCCCAAATCGGAATTTGAGAACAGGGGCGAAAATAAGGGTGAGCGCTGCACCGTGAGCGATGGCGGCCCGTTGGCCGATTCAAGTTGACCGATTCAGGACGAACCTTGCGCGTCTGGCCGGCAAAGACTTCGGCGTGACCTCTGTGCCTGCTTCAGACGGCGCATACGTGACCAGGGTCAGAACTGGGCGGGCATCTGTAGACCACTCTGTGCAGAAGGGCAGCCAATTGCCCTTCCGCAGTAAAGCTGCGCGCCACGATAGCTCCGGCGCATAGCATGGTGCAAAAGTCGGGTGGTGCCGATCAGGCCGGTGGCTGCCCACCGAATTGCATGACACGCTGGCCCAACGGACTCACCACGTCGTTGAAGGTTGTTGTCAATGTCTTGGTCGGCAGCAGCGACAGCAGCCGTGCCCTCCCCGGAGCGGAATTACGGAAACTGTGCGCAGCCCCCAGAGGTATTGCCAGGAGTTGCCCTGTCACCAACTTTTCATGCTCCCCGTCCACCGTTGCCTCGATCTGGCCGCCGAGCATAACGACCAGTTCCGAGCAGTCATCGGTGTGGCTTGGCAGCTCCTGGCCCGGCTCAAGCACGATCAGGACGACGATCATGTCCCCATAACCGCCCATCATGAAGGGAACCTGAACCTTCCAGCGATGTTCCGGCTGCTGCTCGACCCACAAGTCCATGAACTGATTGCTGATCAAATCTCTGATGATCATTGGTTTACGCTCCTGCAGGCCCCATCGGGGGAATGATACCCATCTGCGTGAACAGGCTGATGGCATCGAACTCTTGCCAGCGCCCGTCGATCTTGCCCTCGTCATTGAAGCGGTAGATGGCAACGCCTGTCCAGCTTATTTTCTTGCCTGTCGGCTGGATACCCATAAATTCCCCTTTGAAGGTGCCGCTTGCCACCCCGTAGACCATCACCAGGTTTTTTTCAGCGATGATCATGTCAATGGTCGAATAGAAATCGGGAAAGGCATTGTTGTACAGGATGTTGGCCTGTTTGAAGGCTTCGGGGCCGCGCAGTTCGCCGCCCGCTGCACTGCTGTAGCTGACGAACTCCGGCGCGAATAATTCGTCGTAAACGTCCAGGTTGCCTCTGAACGCCTGCTCATAGAAGTACTGGATGACCCGCTTATTCCTCTCGATGTCCTGCGACACAGCAGACTCTCCCTTATGATGCAGATAATGGTTAAACCACTCAATCGCTGCATCGGCGGACTGCGTGACCCAGGGTTCTCGACAGTACAGATCGGTATGCAGGCAGTCCAGGACGATCAGTTTTTTGGGTTCACCTGCCCGCTCGAAAACAGCCCGCACGGCATCAACAGGGATGAGGTCTTTCTCGCCGTGAATCATGAGCAGCGCGGTGGGGGCGATCAATTCGACAGCCTCCGCAGACTGATCCGCGATCAGGTTCTCTACCGATTCGAAAGTGACCCGGTTCTCGTAGGTCGGGGCATAGGTCTGCATGGCCTCGGTATAGAACTCATAGGCTTCGGGCAACGGCATCAATCCACCCTTGCCTGGCATCGACACTGCCGGGATGTACGTCGCCAGTTCGCCCGTCTGGAAACGGCGATCATGATCGCCATTCAGGATGCGCAGAAAGCCCTGCAAAGTTGTCCGGCCCATCATGGCTTCCATCATGTTCAGCCCTGTTGCCACCGAGACAACCGCTTTCAACCGCCGATCATACGCGCCCAGAAAGAGCATATGCACGCCGCCAAGCGAAATCCCCCAGCCGCCGATGTTGTCCGGATCGACTTCGGGCTGCGCGCGCAGCCATGTGATAGCATTCCGAATATCCTGCTGCTGTTCGTGGGGATCAATATGATTACGCGGTGCTTCGTCGCTGGCTCCATAATGGCGATAATCGAAGACCAGCGTCACGAAACCCGCCGCACAAAAACGTTCGGCGTAGCCCGGTAACGTGATCTCCTTAATGGCGCTGATCGCATTTGCCATGACAATCGCTGGTGCTCGCTTCTGCAAATGATCCGGCACGTACAGCCATCCCCTGCACATCACACCCTGACTCGGAAATTCAACCTCTCGCCGCATACGTACCCTCTCTCTCCCTTAACAGTTTCAAGCTGAAAGCGTCAAGTCGCCAGTAGAGGTTCCTCTTCCCGGCAAACTCACGCGCGAATACGCCTGCACCGATTGTGATGATGCACTCGTCAGACTGGAGCGGAGCAGCAATGGTGTGTCAAAGAGTCCGATTGTGATACCTAAATGTATGCAGTTTTTGAATCGGGGGCAAGTCGCATGAATTCTGCCTTTTTCGCAGTCATCCACGCGTCGCGGATGGCTTCCACCTGGCCCGAACACGCTTCACGACAGCTTGTCTTTGGTTATGAGACACGCTTCAGGATCACGGTAGCATGATGTCCGCCTAAGGCATTGTTGTTGCACATCGCCACGCTGACATCCGCTGGCCGTGCGCGGTTGGGAACATAATCCAGGTCACACTCGGGATCCGGAACCCGATAATTGATTGTCGGATGAATCACGCCCCGGTCAATCGTCAGAGCGCATACCGCTGTTTCCACCGTGCCAGCCGCCCCCATCGGATGTCCGAGCATACTCTTGGTCGAGCTAATCGGAATGCTGTACGCATACTCGCCGAACACCTGCTTGATGGACAGCGTTTCGATGGCATCGCCTTTGGTGCCCGCCCCGTGTGGGTTGATGTAATCCACCTCTTCAGGGCGCATTTCTGCATCGCGCAGTGCTATTTGCATAGCGATACGCCCCGGCTTGCCCGATGGATCGGGAATGGCAGGACTGCTAATGTCCGTTGACGTGCCATACCCCACGATCTCCGCATAAATATGTGCTCCACGCGCCTTTGCGTGTGCCAGACTCTCGATCACCAGCACGGCGACGGCCTCACTGTAGACCAGGCCCGTGCGGTTGGCATCAAATGGTTTGCTGGCTTCCGACGGGTTATCCTCGAATCCTAATGCCATCACTCCCATTGATTCCAACCCTGCGACCAGCGACTCTTCGATCAGCGCTTCGACGCCTCCCGTCAGCACAACATCTGCGATGCCGTTGCGGATAAAACCGGCTGCCTCACCAACGGCCTGGGTCCCACTGACGCAGGCATTGGAGATCGTCAGGGATGGCCCTTCTGCACCGACCTCGCGAGCGATGTAATAACCAGGTAGATTGGGCAGCGAATTGAGCAGCGCAAAGGGGCCGATCCGCTTCTCGGGGAAGGGCATGATCTGGTGAATCCCCAACTCGTAACCGCCCAGGGTCGTCCCGATAACCGTTCCGACACGCTCCGCGATGGGGGCCAACTCCTCTTTGCTTAGACGGGCGTCCTGCATGGCCTGCCGGGCCGCGACCTGAGCAAGCTGCGAGTCCCGTGACATGCGTCGAGCTTCTTTCGATTCAAGGTGATCGGCTGGATTGAAGGCAATTTGTCCGGCAACTTTCACGCCAATGTTTTTGGGATCAAAGGCCATGATGCGCTGAATACCAGAACAGCCTGCCACCAGATTTTCCCAGGTTATTTGTGTATTCGGGCCAACGGGCGTGATCATACCAATGCCGGTAATCACGGGCCGTCGTTCGTCGGAGCAATTAATCGCCATTATTGCGTTCCCCTATCATCGTGTTTGGTGGTCGATTCGACGACACCAACTGCCAATCGAAATACTGCGCACGAAACACTGCGCACTCGAGCAGACGAATGGTCATGGATGAGCACACTCGTTATCAGCGGAAATAACACCGAGAGGGGTCAGCCGATGCATCTAATCACTGGCGAGCAATCTCTGTATAGACCAGTCGTGCAGGTCGATCATGTGGCAGGTTCACACAGAAGGTCAGCACATACCTATCGCCCCATAGCGAGTTTCAGTCGCCGCCTTGAGCGCACTGCCAGCAGGAATTAGGCTCAATACCTTTAAGTTAAGGCGATATACCTCACCCCTTCCCTTGCCTCCTCTCCGCTGCGTAGAGAGGGGGAACCGACCGGCCCGGACTCCCCTCTCCACCTTGTGGAGAGGGGTTGGGGGTGAGGTAAACTACCGCCCCTCACATCCTTATCTAAAAGGTATTGGAATCAGTCTGTACTTGTCACTTCAATGACGCTCCGAACCTGTTGGCCTCAACCGGTTGTGGTCTGGTTGCATCTGTTGACCACCCCGGTGTAGAGGGCTATATTTTATGTTAAGAGCTTGCATTCTGTGGTAGGTTGCGTAATGGGAGAAGCGAACGCCGCAGCGTCGCTTAGTCGAGTTCTCTGCCGAGAGCGCCAATAGCCGGGCAGGCCCATTCTTTTTGATGGCGGATACAGTGCCTTACGCGCTGATCGTCAACGTGTGGCCGAGCACGATGCTCAATCAGGGGTTTGCCAGGTGCACAGCTATACGGTCAGGCAGGGACGTTGTGTGCACCGGCCACGTCGAAGATTCCCTTTCGCACAGCGACAACGCCGCCCTCACGGGAAAGATCGGTCTGCCCAGGGAGTGGAGAGGAGAGGACAAACGATGTCAATTCGACTCAAGCGAGCCTATGAATCCCCGTCCGAATCAGATGGCTATCGCATCCTGGTTGATCGGCTATGGCCTCGAGGGCTATCCAAACAAAAAGCACGATTTGATTATTGGCTCAAGGAGATAGCGCCAAGCGCCGAACTTCGGAGATGGTTTAACCACGATCCAGAAAAATGGAACGAGTTCAAGAAGCGGTACTTTCGAGAGCTTGACAGCCGTCCAGAGATCGTCGATCAGCTCCTGCACTTTGTACGCAAAGGGGATGTTACTCTCGTCTTCTCCGCCAGAGACGAAAGCCACAACGACGCCGTGGCATTGAGGGAGTATCTTGCGAACCGAGGATTTCAATGAGTACGGTAAACACAACTTCGGCTATTGGTGATAGGCAGGCTAACGGTGCTGTTGGCGAACCCCCGGAATCAGGCAGCAGCAAACCGTCCGAATTTGGTGGGTCGGGTGGTTTTCCTCAGACTGATGGTGTTGGCGAATCGGTCTTGGCCCTCACCCCAGCCCCTCTCCCACCGAGGACGATGGGCTTTTTCCTCCCCTTTTCCCCTGCTGTGGGGAAAGGGGCAGGGGGACAGATGGGATCTCGTTAAATCGATAAACCCGCTGGCCGCGCCCGCTGTCCTACCGCGTGACGGACATCGGCATCACGACGTACACAAAATCATCGCGTCCAAGCGGCTTGATCACACCGGGGCTGGATGCGCCGTTCGTTTCGAGCACCACCTGGTCCTCCTTGATGACGCTTAACACATCGATCAGGTAGCGGACGTTGAACGACACTTCCAGGCCAGGGCCGTCCACCGACGCCTCAAGCACGCCCTCGTTGTCGCCCTTTTCCTGCGACTGCGCAATGACGTGCATCTGGCCGGGGACGAGATTGCTCTCGCCGGGTGTGATGCGCACCCTGGTCGTGTTGGCAGCGTCCCGCGCAAAAATCTCGGAGCGCTTGCAGGCACGCAGGAATTCACCCGTGTAGACCTGCGTGGTGGTGTTGTGGGCTTTGGGAATGATCTGCTCGTAGGGCGGAAACTTGCCATCGATCAACTGCGAGACAATGTCGGCGTTCTCCAGGTGGAACATCACCTGGCTGCGCCCCGGCGGGATCGACATGTAGACGTTCGTGTCATTTTCGCCGATAATGCGGCTGAGTTCGCCCAGTGTCCGGGCAGGGATAATCAGCGACACGGGCGAATCGACAGGCCGTTCAAGCTGCGCGGTGCGCAGGGCCAGCCGGTAGCCATCCGCACCCACCATCGTGAAGGTGTTCTTCTCAATGTTGACCAGGATACCCGTCAAGATCGGACGGTTGTCCTCTTTGGCAGCGGCAAAAACGACCTGTTCAATCATTTCCCGAAATGTTTCAGCAGGCACAGCAATACCGGTCTCAGCCTCGGCCTCCGGGACAACGGGAAATTCGCTGGCGTCGATCCCCTTGATGTTGGCCGTCGTCGCATTGCAGCGCATATTCAGCGTGTGTGTGCGCTCGTCGAGTTCCAGGTCCACGCGCTCCGGCGAGAGTGTGTTCACCAGGTCGGCAAACGTGCGGGCCGGCACGGTGATGGCGCCTTCGCCTTCAACCTTCGCGCCGATCCAGGTTGTAATACCCAGTTCGAGATTGGTGGCCGACAGCTTGAGACGAGTATCTTCTGCCGCAAGCAGCACGTTGCCCAAGACCGGCATGGAAGGGCGACTGCCGACGGCGCGCGTCGCAATGCCCAACCCTTTGGCGAGGTTCTCCTGCAAAACGGATACGCGCATAGATGCCATCCTGAATAGGTGATCAGCTAGATGTGTTGAAAGTATACAACAATTGTTTTTCTAGCGCCATCAGCAGCCGTAGGGGATGGCGATATTGAAGGCTGTGCCCGTTTCGATCAGTTGGTAGGCCGCGCGTATCTGCCCGGTCAGCGGGCGACCTCCCTGCAAGATAGCGTTCTCGACGTTCAGTGTGATGTTGTATTCATACACGGCTTTATCGGCAGGCGATACCCACAGGTCGCCCGCCGCGATGGTGAATTTGCCACCCTGGCTCAGGTCGAGGGCTGGTGGTACAACGTCCTCCGGCAAAAAAGTATATTCCCACACCTTGAAATTGTTGGCTGTTTTGCGCTCGCCTACCGGGGTCGCGTTCTTCACGCCGCCGATCAGGCTGCCTGCCGAAAGGTCTGCGACCTTCGATTCTGCCGGGGCATCGTTCACTTTGGTGCAGACTTTGTTTTGATCGACCAGGTAATAATCATTACTGATGCGCACTCCTTCAACGTCGCGCTCAGTAGCGCCAAAAGCTGACCCCGATGCCTTCAGAATCACGCGCCGCTCGCCGCTTAATTCGTTGCTGAAGATCTCCGCACTGATCGATCCCTTTGTCTTCTCCTGGGAATCCGCGTAAACGCCGTCAAAACTGAGCGACACCACGTAGTGCCAGCTAGGCAAATTCGCCAGATTGTCGTCGATACGCGGAAACTGCACGCTGCGTTCGAAGCCGGGCGGGGGCGCATTCTGAGTCAGGTACTGCGCTGTTTCCAGCATTTCGAGAGTCGTGACAGTAGGAATCGGCTTGGGCGCAGGCAGGCATCCGGTGGCAAGCGCGGCAATGCACAGGCAGGCCAGCAGACGGGCCAGGGTAAGGCGCATAGCGAAGACTCCTCGACGAGCAGGTGTGAAGGGTCACCTGGCTTCATTATAGCTGACGCCAGCAGGAGCAAAAGTTACAACGTGCCGCGCGGCAGCGTAAAACTGAAACACGACCCTTTGCCGTGTTCGCTGCGCACCGAGATTTGGCCGCCATGCGCTTCGACCAGCCCCTTCGCAATCGCCAGCCCCAGGCCCGCGCCTCGCAGCCCCTGGTCGTCGCGGCTGCGCGATTTTTCGCCTCGGAAGAAACTGTCGAAAACGTGCGCCAGGTCTTCGGCGGCAATGCCTTCCCCCGTATCTTCAATCTCGACATGGATGGTATCCCCGACGCGCCATGCCTGCAACGTAACCGTACCGCCGGGCGGTGTATGCCGGAGCGCATTGCCCAGCAAATTGTCCAGCACGCGCTGAATCTTTTCCGGGGCCATCAGGACCGGATCAATGTCCGGCTCCACGTGCCCCTGAAGGGTGATACTTCGGCGTTCGGCCTGCGCCTGCATACTGCCCAACGTATCGGAGATCAGGTCGCGCAGCGAGGACGGTTCCAGATTCAAGATCAGCCGATTCGCATCCAGTTGCGCCAGCTCAAACAGGTCGTCAATCAGGCGGCTGAGGTGTCGGATTTCGCTCTGCGTGTTCTGTAAGTAGCGCTGCACCGTATCCGGGTCGCTGACTACGCCGTCGGCCATCGCTTCCAGCATGACACGGATGGAAGCCAGCGGCGTTCGCAGGTCATGTGATACCCAGGCAATCAGATCGCGCCGGGTCTGTTCCAGCGCTCGTTTCTGTGCATCCGCTTCTTCGAGGCGCGCCACCATGTTGTTGAACGTCGTCGCCAGCGAGGCCAGTTCGTCGCTGCCAGACATTTCGACGCGCACTGACAGGTCGCCCGCCGCGATCTGCTCCGCGCTGCGGGCCAGTTTATAGATCCGCTCCGCCAGCGCCGACGAAATGAAGAAGCCGAACGAGATGGCCGACAGGCCGGCGAAGATCAACAACAGCGTGGTCAGCACCAGATCGTGCTGCTGGATGAACATGAGCCGTGCCGTGACCCACACGTTCAAAAAGATCAACAGCACGGTCAGGATGATGGCGGCCAGCAGCGCCCACCGCAGGCTGCGGAACCAACTGATCAGTCCCCACTTGTACAGGGCGTAGGAGGCCAGCACCGTCAGCGCCCCGGTGGACGCCAGGAACAGCAGTAGCACCAGCACGTCGTGCGGCGGCGCTTCCAGCATCGGCCCGGCAATGATGATCACCAGACTGAGCGCCAGGAGCACGCCCAGGGCAAAGATCAGCAGGGGATGCTGCGTGGCAAAACGCGCAGCAGGCCGGACGCTGGCTCGGCTCGATCCGGAATCAGACCTCGAATTTGTAGCCAACGCCCCACACTGTCTGCACGAAAGTCGGATTGGCCGGATCGGGTTCGATTTTCTCGCGCAGCCGCCGGACGTGGACAGTCACGGTGCTGTCGTCGCCGTAAAACTCCATACCCCACACCTGATCCAGCAGTTGGCTGCGCGTAAAGACCTGCCGGGGATGGCGCGCCAGGAACCACAACAGGTCGAATTCTTTGGCGGTCAGCGCGATGCTTGCACCATCCCGCACCGTGACGCTGCGGGTGCGCGGGTCGATACGCAGCGTCTCGAATACGATGGGTTTTTCGGGAAGATTGATGCTGGCGCCGCCTGCGCGCCGTAATACCGCCTTGACCCGCGCCACCAATTCCTGCGGGCTGAACGGCTTGGTCACGTAGTCATCCGCACCCACCGCGAATCCATTGATCCGGTGCATTTCCTCAGACTTGGCAGTGAGCATAATGATCGGGATGCTGCCATCCACGCTCAGAGGCGCGTAGCCCGCCGGGTCGCGCAACTGGCGCGTGATGGCGATGCCATCGACGCCGGGCAGCATGATGTCCAGAATGATCAGGTCGGGGGTGTGATCACGCAAGTAGGCGATGGCCTGGTGACCGTCGGCGGCTTCGTGCACGATGAAGCGTTCACGTTCCAGGTACTTGCGCACCACTTCCCGGATGGTTGGTTCGTCGTCCACGACGAGAACAATTTGTTGTGCCATATTCGCCAGTATACACGGAATCGTTACAATGGTCTTACGCTGCGCTATGATTTAACGTTGACAACAAAGCCTGGCTGAGGGTGAACATGATGCTGAACAGGCCACGCCAACAGACCGCCCTCCGAGTGTTTCTACTTTATGTCGTCATGGCCGCGTGCTGGTTCATTGGTTCAAATCGGGTACTGCTCACCTTACTGCGCAGCAGTCCCCGGATATTCGACCTCCAGCTTGTCGCCGACTTTCTCTTCGTGGTCATCACCGGTTCAATCTGCTACCTGACCCTGCGCCGGATGCTGAACTACCTGCAACAATCCGCCGAGGCGCTGGCCGCCGAGCGCAATTTGCTGCGCACCCTGATCGACAATGTGCCGGAATATATCCTTGTCAAGGATAGAGCCAGCCGTTACGTCCTCAACAACGCCGCACACCTGCGATCTCTTCATGTAACCAACCCAGAGGAAGTCATCGGCAAATCGGATGCGGATTTTTACCCGCCAGAGCTGGCCGCGCGCTATCTGGCCGACGATCAGATCGTTCTCAGTACAGGCCGGCCTTTCATTCATCGAGAGGAGCCGAGTCTTGACGATGCAGGCCGGCCCATTTGGGTATCGGCCACCAAAGTTCCCCTGCGGGCCAGTCAGGGCAACGTGACCGGGCTGGTAGAGATTGTTCGAGACATTACCGAGATCAAAGCTGCTCAGGAAGCCTTGCAGCGCGAGCACGATGAGCTTGAACGGCGCGTCCAGGAGCGAACGGCGGATCTGTTGAAGGCCAACGCCGACCTCAAGGCCCAGATCGCCGAGCGTGAACGGATCGAGGCCGAGTTGCAAGCCCGCCGGGCCGAACTGAATGCGCTGCTGGCTGCCATGACCGATTTTATCTTCGTGATTGACCGGCAAGGTCGCTACGTCAAAGTTGCGCAGACCAACAGCGGGCAGGCTGGCAAATCGCACGGTGAACTGATCGGGAAAACCCTCTACCATGTCTTCCCGGCAGCACAGGCCGACCAATTTATCGGACAGGACATTGCACGGGCGCTGGATATCCACCAGACGGTCAGCGCGGAATACAGCATGCACATCGACGGCAAGGAATACTGGTATTCCGCAGCTATATCTCCCCTGCCACCGGACTCGGTGGTGTGGGTGGCCCGCGACATTACCGAGCGCAAACGGATGGAAGAGGCCCTGCGTCAGGCTCACGACGAACTTGAACGCGCGAACCGGCTGTTGCAACAGGAGATCGCGGAGCGCACTCGTGTCGAAGCAGCCGAACGTGAACAGCGCACACTGGCCGAAGCGCTGCGCGATACGGCAGCAGCCCTCAACAGCACATTGAACTTTGATGAAGTACTGGATCGTATCCTGTCGAACCTGGATTGCGTGGTCAAGCATGACGTGGGCAACATCATGATGATCGAGGACGGGGTGGGGCGCGTGGTTCGGCAGCGCGGATACTCCGATCCGAACGACATTGCGTGGATACAGTCGCTTCGTCTTCCCATCCAGGAGACGCCCAATTTACGGCGGATGGTGGAGACGGGCAAGCCGGTGGTCGTGCCCGAAATCGACAAAGATGAATCCTGGATACGCCTCTCGGGGTCAAACTGGCTGCGCTCCTATGCGGGCGCGCCCATCCGCCTGAATGGGGAGGTGATCGGCTTCATTGATATGGACAGCGCGACGCCGGGCTTTTTCAACGCCACACATGCGGAACGATTGGCGGCGTTCGCCGACCAGGCCGCTATCGCCATCCAGAATGCGCGGCTGTACGAGCAGGCGCAGGTGTTGGCGGCTTTCCAGGAACGCCAGCGCCTGGCCCGTGACCTGCACGACGCGGTGAGCCAGACGCTTTTCTCGGCCAGTGTGATCGCCGAATCGCTGCCACGCCTGCTCAAGCGTGATCCCATCAAGGCGCAGCATGGCCTGGTACAACTTCATCAGTTGACGCGCGGCGCGATGGCCGAGATGCGAACGCTGCTGCTGGAGCTTCGCCCCGCGCAGTTTGCAGGAGCCGACCTGGGGCAGCTCCTTCGCCAGCTTACCGAGGCGGTGACGGCTCGCCTCGACGCGGCGGTGTCGATCAACGTCGAGTGCAGCCAGCCCCTACCTGTGGAGGTCAAGATCGCGCTCTACCGCATGGCCCAGGAAGCGCTTAACAACGCTGCCAAACACGCGCGGGCCAGCCAGATCGCAGTCACCCTCGCCGCGTGCTCGAAACAGGTTGAACTCCGTATCCGCGACAACGGACGTGGTTTTGATCAGGCGGTAATCCGACCCGGACATCTCGGCCTGGAAATCATGCAAGAACGGGCCGCCGCTATCGGTGCGACCCTTACCATCCAGAGCCAACCTGGTCAGGGGACAACCGTCGTTGTGATCTGGACGGGCAGCAAGGAGGTCGAGCCATGACAGACAGACCACCGATCCGGGTGATGCTGGTCGATGATCACGACATGGTTCGAAAAGGGCTGGCGATGTTCCTGGATACCTTCGAGGACCTGAAACTGGTCGGGGAGGCGTCGGGTGGGCATGATGCAGTGCGCCTTGCCAACACAATCCAGCCGGACGTGATCCTGATGGATCTGGTCATGCCCGACGGCGATGGCGTCACCGCAACGCGCCTGATTCGGGAAGCGCACCCCGAAATCCAGGTGATTGCCCTGACGAGTTTCAAGGAAGATGAACTGGTACGGGGAGCGCTTCAGGCCGGGGCCATTGGCTATCTGCTCAAGAATGCGACGATAGATGAGCTGGCCCAGGCGATTCGGGCTGCCAAATCGGGTAGGCCAACGCTGGCGGCGGAAGCGGCACAGGTGCTCGTTATGAGTGCAACACGCCCAGGGCCAGAATATCGCCTGACGGAGCGGGAGCGAGAAGTGCTGGCGCTGCTGGTCGAGGGCCTGACCAACCGGCAGATTGCACAGCGCCTGACGTTGAGCCACAGCACAGTCAAATTCCATGTGAGCAGCATATTATCCAAACTCGGGGCGTCCTCCCGCACCGAAGCGGTCAGCCTGGCGCTGCAACACCGGCTGGTGTCTTAACCTGGTCAGATGACCAGGCCAACAAGCCAGGACAACTTCCTCCAAATGTCGGGTGTACATCTGCTCGAATCGCTTTAGCCTTAAAGCATTCTGGCTGTGGCCGCCTGCCTGGTGGCCCAGTAAAGGCATCGGGGGCAGCTTGCCCACGCACGACTCGGAATTGCAGGACATGGGTGGATGTAGGCTGTGTTCGACTACCAGACAGAAGCAACGTTGACGAGTAGTGGGAACTATCCCAGATTAGCGGTCATGAGTGTGCCTGATCTTGAGCAGCCGTTTCAGAACTGGTTGGAGCGCGCTGAGGAAGCGATGTTGATCATTGATGCTGGTGCACGCCGCTTTATCGGCGCGAACCAGACCGCACTGCGGCTGTTCAAGCTGGATCGCGCCGCGCTTTTACAGATCGGCCCGGCGGAGGTCAGCCCGCTGCTTCAACCCGATGGGCAGCTCTCGAGTGCCGTGATCTGGCAAAAGATCGGGCAGGCGATGGTTGGAGAAACGCCGGCCTTCGCGTGGATGTATCGCAACGCAGCAGGCGAAAACGTCCCCTGCACAGTCCAATTGGAGCGTTTCCCCAACGATGAACGACAGCTGGTTTGCTGCCGCATTCTCAATCTGAATCGAGAAAAGCAACATG
The DNA here is from genome assembly GCA_021325095.1 of Chloroflexota bacterium. Taxonomy (GTDB): domain Bacteria; phylum Chloroflexota; class Anaerolineae; order Aggregatilineales; family UBA2796; genus JAJPHV01. The sequence goes on from JAJPHV010000077.1 coordinate 47,478, forward strand.
AACAGGCGCCTCCGTTTCAGGTACAACAGCCCACGTCTGCGGTCAAAGCACAGCAGATCGAAGTCATTCTTGAACACGTGTGCGACGCCATCTTGCTGGCCGACGAGGAACGGCGCATCCTCTATGTGAACCCCGCCTGGGAAAAGATGACCGGATGCAGCGCGGATGAAGCGCTTGGACAGACCGCTTTTTTTCTGGTAGACACGGAAAGACAGCAGGAGATACTGCGTACCCTGTGCGGCAGGGTGCTGTCTGGCGAGACGTGGAGCGGTGTACTCCTGTGCACCCGCAAAGACGGATCGCGTTACGACGCCGAAGTGACTGTAACGCCTATCAAGAATGAACTGGGCGAGATTCACCGCTTTGTCGGCGTTCAGCGGGACGTAACCGAGGCACGCAAACTGGAAAGTCTCAAAATGCGTTTTGTAGCCGATGCAGCGCACGACCTGGGGAACCCGGTAGCAAATCTGAAGATGAGGCTGTATCTGCTTCAGAAGAATCCGCAGCGCACGGCTGAACATCTGGCAATGATGGAGAAGCTGATCGGGCGGCTGGATGCCCTGGTGAAAGACTTACTGACGCTCTCCCGCCTCGACCTGGGTGTGCTGACCACCGATCTGGTGCATCTCGATCTGAACACTGTCATTGCACGGGTGGTCGAAGTTTGCGAACCGATGGCGGAGAATAAGGGCCTGCTCTTGAGTTTTCAGCCTTCGCCAGACTTGCCCCGCATTCTGGCAGACGAACAGCAGATCGAGCGAGTAGTCACCAACCTGATTTCAAATGCGATCAACTATACGCTGCCGAGCGGCACGATTCACCTCTCGACGCAGCGAGCAGGCGAGCGGGCAGTATTCACCATCCGCGATACGGGCATCGGCATCAATGCCCAGGCCCTGCCCTTCATCTTCGAGCGCTTCTACCGGAGCGACGAAGCCAAACACACGGCGGAGGGGACAGGTCTGGGCCTCGCTATCGTGAAGGAGATCGTGGTGCGGCATGGCGGAACTATCGAGGTCGAAAGCATTCCTGAGCAGGGGACGCTGTTCACCGTGTCCTTGCCTGCCGCAGCATCCGCCCCACTGACCGGTGAGCGCGTCGCTATGCCGGACATCGGCGACCGTTAACCCAAACTCAGCAGCCGCTAGCCGGTTGTCGGAGAGAAATCTCTGATCCAGTTGGTAATGGTTTGGTTAGGTGTTTGCATAAGGCGATTTGACCTCAAAAGCATCTAATAACGCCAAAAACC
>JAJPHV010000150.1 GCA_021325095.1 Chloroflexota bacterium
TCAATGAAGGTCGGTTCTTCCATCGGGAGCGCTCCTGAACAACGATGGGCATCGTTCTCACGAGCATACCGCCTCATTGACTATGTCTTTTCATGCACACCCCTCAACTAATTCGTTACTGAGTGGTTATCCGAAAGCAAGCCGTGAGCCAGGGCAAACTGCACCAGGGCAGCACGGGAGCGCAGTCCGAGCTTTTCCATACCACGTGCGCGGTAAGTTTCAATCGTTTTAGAACTTAAACTCAAGCGTTCGGCGATCTCCGCAGCCGTGTGGCCGTGTGCAACCAGGATCAGCACTTCCTGTTCCCGCTCACTGAGGGCCAACCAGGGATCGTCGGCCACCTCTACAGGTGTCGAAGGGAGCAAGTCTTCGAGCAAGGCTTTGGTGAGTGACGGGTGGACATAAACCTCGCCCCGCATCACCGCACGTACCGCAGACAACAACTCGCTGTCTACTGCCTTCTTGAGGACATAGCCCGCCGCGCCACCTCGCAAAGTCTGCCGCAAATAACTCTCGTCATCGTGCATGGTCAAAACAAGGATTTTGGCTTCTGGGACTGCTTTACGCAGCACGGGCAGCGCATCAATGCCGTTCAAACCGGGCATGGTCAGGTCGAGCAAGATCAAGTCCGGATGGAGGTCGGTTGAGAGCGTCAACGCTTCACTCCCATCACCCGCCTCGCCAACGACCTTCATATCGGGTTGGGCATCCAGCAGCAGGCGCAGACCCGCCCGCAACACCGCATGGTCGTCGGCCAGGAGTATCCGAATCTCAGGCATGGTTCTCCTCTTTCGATGACAACGGAATCTCGATAAAGAGGCTCGTTCCGTGTCCTGGCTCCGATTCAATGGTCAACCGCCCACCCAACAATTCCGCCCGCTCACGTATACCATATAGCCCCAAATGTCCGTCATTGCTGCTCACCTGAGCGAGGTCAAAGCCGTGACCATCGTCCTCAATGATGGCGCGGACGGCGTGACTATGTCGCTCAATGAAGATGCTGGCCGTTTGTGCCTGGGCGTGCCGCATCACGTTGGTCAGGGCTTCCTGTACAATCCGGTACAGCGCCGTTTCAACAGTAGGTGGAAGCCGCTGGTCATTCAAACCCTTGATGGCGAGATCAATATGCAGTGGATGGAGACGCTGGCAATCCGCAACATGGCGTTCCAGAGCAGCGGGCAGACCCAGATCGTCGAGCATACTGGGACGCAATTGCAGGGCCAGCGTGTGGACTTCCTCCAGTGTGTCTGCTGCAACCATCCGTAGCTCATCCGCACGGTGGCGAATGTCGGCCTGCTCGCACGCATCGCTCATCGCTCGCAGACCAAGCAGCAACGACGAAAGGGATTGGCTGGTGCTGTCATGCAGTTCCCGCGCGATGCGCTTCCGCTCATCTTCTTGAGCGGCGATGACTCCACTAACATATTGTGCCCGTAACTGTTCCCGCTCTGCGCGTTCCAGATCGGCTTTAGCGAGTGCGGCGGTCATGGAATTGAAAGCGTCGGCCAGTTCACCAATTTCGTCGTTTGCCCAGCGGGGAACACGCGCCGTAAAGTCGCGTCGGCCAACAGCTTGCGTCGCTCGAACGAGATCCAGAACTGGGCGGGTAAGCACCCAGGTCAGTAAAGTGGCAGCGGTAATCCCAATGGCCGACACCAGCACGGTGGTGAGAAGAAGCTGGCCGGTAATCCCATCCACGGTGCGGCGCAGCCCGGCTTCGGAAAGCCCGATGCGCGCTATTCCGGCCCGACCTTCAAAGATCGGCACGGCTGTATCCCATACCTGTCCCTCATCAGTGTTGAGCGTGATTGAGTGGTGGTGAGCGTCAGAAGTCACCGTATTTGCATCCAGCAGGCCCGCTGGAAAGCCGTCGCCGAAGGTGTGGGCGAGTACCTGACCCTGTGGACTCACAACGAATGCGTAACGGACATTCCCATTGTTGGCTTGCGTATCCCGTAATAGCTGGTGGAGGGCGTACAAGTTGTTAATCAGGATAAGGTCAGTGGCGCGGGCCGCCAGATCGCGGGCGACGGAGATCCCCTGCTCTTCAAGTTGCATATCCATTGTTCGCGTCAGCACAGAACGCACCTGGACAGTCACGGTGATTCCCAACACCAACACCAGCCCTAGCACAATGCCCAGAATTTTGGTGCGGATGCTGACCGCGCCAGCGACAGCCCAGAAGCGGCTGAACCAGGGATGTGTGGGCGATAGCTGTCTCTCCTTCATGGCGAGAGCGGCCCAACCGCCTTGACCAGTTCTCGAACCGAGTTGTAGGCTGAATCGTCGGTGGGTACGAAACGCTCAAAGCCAAGCGCCTGGAGGGCTTGCTTTCCCATTGGATCATCGGCCATGTTCAACAGGAGGCTTTGCAGTGTGGCTTTGAGTTGCGGACGTGTGTTGGGATTGACGACCACAGGAGGGATGCCAAAAGCAGACGAACGATGGATAACATGAACCTGTTTGGCGAGCGCAGGATCGCGGGCAAGTGCGAAATCGAGGACGAGGCTATCTACCGCCGCGCCATCGGCCAGCCCCTGCGCCACTGCTCGCACGGCATCGTCGTGGTTGTAGGTATAGAATGTGCGAACGAAAAACTGGTCGGGGGTGCTGCCCAACTGCTGGACAAGGTAGGTGGGATACACACGTCCGGTATAGGACATAGGGTCTGTAAAAGCAAACACCTTGCCCCGCAGGTCTGCCATACTTGCCGCTGTGCTGCTGGCCGGGACAATGAGCACCGAGTAGTAAACAGAGATGCCACTGACCTGTGGGGCGGCCAGCAGTTCCATCCCGAACTTTTCGTGTCCAGCGACATAGGCGCTTGTACAAACGAAGGCCAGATCTACAAAGCCCTGCTCCACCAGGTCGTTCGTCTCGGCATACGTCCGGCGTTGAACCAGTTCGACAGGCCGATCCAGTTTTGCGGCCAGGTAATCCAGGAGCGGCTGGTAACCCTCGGCAGTGCCTTTGGGAGAGATAACCGCCGCCACCGATACGCGCAGCGGAAGCACCTCACCTGTTGCCTTAGCAGACAAAGGCCGCAGATCAGCCAGGCGAATCACAGGGGCGGTTGGGGCCGCTGCACAGCCCGAAATCCAAAGAGCCGTCCATACCAGGAGAAAAGCGCGCACCGGCAAATTCCTTTACGGATATTCGAGACCTCTCTAGCCGCAGATCGTAATTTGCCCATGCTATCAAGATCAAGCGCGAAACGTAACTATTTCTCACCCAGAATATCACCGATCCAGGTATAGGCAGCTACCGTTGCGGGGAAGCCCAGCGTGGTGGCTGCCAACAGTACGACGTGCTTTATTTCTTCTGGTGTGATGCCCATTTCCAATGCACGGCGGGCATGGGAGTGGGTTGCACCTTCCAGACGAGCGCCAATCGCCAGCGCCAGTTTGACAAGCTGGCGGCTTCTGTCGTCGAGCGGGCCAGCCTTGTGAATAGCATCGCCGAGTGCGTCGTAAGCCGCGGCAACCTCTGGAAATTCTTCGCGGATGTGGGTAAAAGGTACAGGCAAGTCGGTCATCGTATATCGCTCCATCTATAAGGTGCTGGCAATACAGCCCGATGGTACTACACAATCATCGTGGCAAGCTACCTTGCAACAGATGACTCGGACTTTAGCCCGAATGCCTCCAGCCGTTTGCGAATCGCCGGTACAGAGATTTTGCCACCACTACTGAGCACCTCGGCGTTGACCAGTACCAGGGGCAGTTGTGCATCGGGCGGCAGTGGCGGGCAAGCTGGATCGAACAGATCGACCAACTGCTTCAGATTGTTGACAGGCCCACAGCACGATTGGCGAAGTTGAATGTGGGTTACATCAAAGAAACCCCTGAAATCCGCTGTCAGCGCCTCAACCGCTGCGCTGTTCACCGAATAGTAAATCCAGCGCGCATCGAACGGATCGCGTTCGGCGGTCACCAAACCCGACTGGCACAACACATTCATGTGGTGCGAGATCAAATTGGGTGCCAGCCCCAAGGCATCACTTAGTTCGCAGTTGCATTGAACACCCTGCATCAACGTGTGGAGAATCAGCAGGCGCTTTGGCTCTGCCAGCACTTTGAGCCGGTCAGACAGTGCCTGTAAATCGACTGTCGGAGGACTCACAGTGGTCATCAAGCTGACCTCTCCAAAAGATACTTCAACGTTGGTTGAACTACATCGCCCCTGCCTTCAACTGTCAACATGATTTTCATCATGCTCAGATATTGACAAACTACAGTAGAATTATATTCAATGAAAGGAATATGATCATCACATGGAAGCAGAAAAACAAACGCAACTGACCGCGCTTTTTAAGGCACTGGCGCATCCGGCGCGTCTGGCTATCCTGGACGTGTTACGAAACGGTGAGGAGTGTGTCTGCCACATCGAGAACCGTCTGGGCTATCGGCAGGCCTATATCTCGCAGCAGCTTGCTGTACTTCGTGATGCCGGGCTGATCCAGGACGAACGCGATGGATGGAATGTCTACTATCGGGTCGTCCGTCCAGAGGTATTCGCCCTGATAGATGTGGCCCGAACGATGGTCGGTCTTCCCATAACTCATCGCTCCTCAACTGCACGAGGCGCTGATTGCCCATGCCCCAAATGCTCTTCGACAGCGAAGAAGGTGTAGTTTGTCACTATTCTTCCTCGTGCAGGACATGCAAAATAACGAATGTTTTCGCGGGTCCTTAGGCTGCTGGTAGCGAAGGGCAGCCTAGGTATGGGTACAGGGCTACTGACCCTGTCGAAAGGTATCTGTGATGCTCAACGTGAAGGTACTCGGTGCGGGTTGTCCCAACTGCAAACGGTTGGAGGCGACTGTACAAAAAGTGGCCGCCAAACATGGTTTGCCTGTCGAAATTGAAAAGGTGACCGATTTTGAAGAAATCATGAAGTGGCCGATCATGGCAACACCGGGCTTAGTCGTCAACGACAAGTTGGTTTCTGCCGGGCGTATTCCGAGCGAGTCAGAGATCGCGGCCTGGCTTACCGCTTGAAGTCGAAGGGCGTCCAGGCCGCCCTTTTTTAGCGCGCATCATATTCAAGAAACTGAATTCGATTAATTCTAAGGGGTATTGTCATGAGCAGGTTGCTCCATCCATCGATTGCTTCACCACAACGCTCGGACTTAAGAAGCGTCTTCATCCTGGGATTATCAGCAGTAGTCTGGTTCGTTGCCTATAATGCTATTCAACCACTAGCCAACTGGCTCACTTACGACCTGTTCAGACTACCGGCAGGCTCTCATCTTGGCGAATCCGTCGCGTTTTTCCTCTACGATGTACCGAAAATCCTCCTGCTGCTGAGTGGCATGATCTTCCTGATCACAGTTGTCCGCTCGTTCTTCAGTCCAGAACAGACTCGCGCCTTCCTGGGCGGGAAACGTGAAGGGGTAGGCAACGTGATGGCGGCGGCGCTTGGCGTCGTAACGCCCTTCTGCTCGTGTTCGGCTGTGCCACTGTTTATTGGTTTCGTTGAATCGGGTATTCCGCTAGGGGTGACCTTCTCCTTCCTGGTGGCTGCGCCCCTGATTAACGAAGTGGCCCTGGTCATGCTCTTCGGCCTGTTTGGTTGGAAAGTGGCTGCGCTCTATGTGCTCTCCGGACTGATCATCGCTGTGCTGGCCGGGGTCGTGATTGGACGGCTTAAGCTGGAACGCTACGTCGCCGACTTTGTATGGCAGATCAAAACAGGACATGGCGGGGGCGTGGATGGTAAACCAACCTGGACACAGCGCTTTGAGATGGCCTGGCAGTCCACCCGCGAGATCGTGGGCAAAGTCTGGTTGTACGTAGTCATCGGGATTGCCGTGGGGGCGGGCATTCACGGCTATGTGCCAGAAAGCGCCCTGGTCGCCATCATGGGGAAGAATGCCTGGTGGTCAGTACCTGCGGCTGTTTTGCTCGGTGTCCCATTGTACTCGAATGCGGCGGGCATTATGCCCGTCGTCAGTGCGCTGATGGAGAAGGGGGCCTCGCTGGGCACGGTACTCGCCTTTATGATGGCCGTCGTCGGTCTGAGTCTGCCGGAGATGATCATCCTGCGCCGGGTTTTGAGACCCCAGTTGATTGCCATCTTCATCGGTATCTTGACCGTCGCCATCATCGCCACCGGTTACCTGTTCAACCTGGTGATGTGAGGCACTAAGGCCATTCCAGCAAAATAAACCGCCCTTAAAGCTTATTGACAACAAACTCGTTTTCTGATAACGTTATCAGAAAACAATATCAGATAACGATTTTAGAGCATTACATTATGCCCAAGAAAAAGGCCAGAACGCCGAGTCAGGGAGTCACCATCGCGGATGTAGCGAATGCAGCCAAGGTGTCCGTCCCGACTGTGTCGCGCATTCTCAACAACAAAGAATATGTGGCAGATGAAACGCGTGACCGCGTTAATCAAGCGATCAAGAAACTCGGTTACGTTCCCCATATTCAGGCGCGTCGTCTACGTGGCGGCGAGAGTCGCACGCTGGCCTTGCACTATCCAGTGGAGTCGCCCCACTTGTTGAGTGGCGTGGTTGAAACGCCATATATTACCGGCGCTGCCGCTGCTGCCGCTGCCCAAGAGTACTACCTGAACTTCCTCATCTCTCAGCTCACTCCTGATGCGCTGCTGAATATGTATCGGAGCAATCAAGTGGATGGGATGATTCTCCTGCAGGTCAGCCTGGATGACTGGCGGGTGAATCTCTTGCGTGAGCACGACTACCCCTTCGTGATGATTGGTCGCTGCCGCGATCTGGACAATCTGACGTTTATCGATCTCGACTTCGAAAATGCGATGCTGTCGGCGTTTGATTACTTGGTAACACTGGGCCATCAGGAAATTGGTTTTCTCACTTATCCACAAAGCTGGCGCGCCTCCGGTCTTGGCCCGGCAGTTCGCTCGCTGGAAGGGTATGACCACGCGCTGCACAAGTATGGACTTAAAGCCCATTACCGGGAGATTGGGCTGGGGGAGGTCGAAGAGGGCTTCACCGCTACCTTGGATCTTCTGGAGGAAAATCCGCGACTGACTGCAATTGTTACGACCAGCCATTTCACCGCTGCTGGAAGCATCAAGGCTTTAACCCGGCAAGGGTATCGCGTCCCCGAAGATCGCTCGGTCATGGCTATCGCATTTGGTGGCATAGCGAAGGGGATTACCCCTTCGCTGACCGCGCTTGAATGGTCGCCACATGACGTGAGCTTCCAGGCGACCCAGATGATGATTGACCGACTCAAACAGGATGATCTGCCTGCTCAACAGATTCTCGTCGCACCGGAATTGGTGATTCGGGAGAGTACAAAAGCGGTTCTTTAACCGGTTCGCTGCTTCGGTGGAGCAGTTGTTTGTCCGGTCCAACCAGCGGTTCTAGAGAAAGGGGTAAGAATGCGCTTTACCTGATACGGTTTGTGTTGGCTGTTGCCGGCTGTCCATCGTTTAGGATTTGTACGTGCAGAAATTTCGGTAGGAGGTCTGACATGAAAAAGTTTATTCTCATTGCCGTATTAGTAATGACCATTGCCGGGCTGGGCAGCGGGGTACCCACCCAGGCGCAGGCAAAGGTCACCTTGACCTATCTCGTCAGCCAGGGCTGGGTCTTCGACGCCGAACAGGCGCTCGGCAAGAAGTTCGAGGAAAAAACGGGAATCGCCGTCGATTACCAGGTTGTCCCGGCAGATCAATACTTCAACGTGCTGAAGACCAAATTGAACTCCGGGGAAGGCCCGGACATCTTCGGCGGGCAGAGCGGGGTCACCGACCTGAAACTTCAGTACAATGTCGAGAAAAACGCGGTTGACCTGTCGGCAGAACCCTGGGCCAAGCTGGAAGACCCCCTGGTCGCTGCCCAATCGACGGTCAACGGCAAACTTTACGGACTGACGCTTTGGGCGACGACCGCAACAACCTGGGTGGTCAACTACAACAAGACCATTTTCCAGAAGTACAACCTGAGTGAGCCCAAGAACTATGCAGATTTCAAAACCCTGTGCCAGAAGTTGCTTGACAATGGAATTCAGCCGATCTTTGAACCGATCTCGGACGGCTGGCACCACGTCCTGTGGTTCCCGGAGCTTGGCCCGCGCTACGAGGAAGTCACCCCCGGCCTGGCCGATGCCCTGAACGCGAACAAGGCGAAGTTTGCCGACAACCCGACCATGCTCACCGTCCTGACGCAGCTCAAGGAGATGTACGACCTGGGGTTCTTTGGCAAGAACGCCCTGGCCGATGCTTACTCGGATGGTACGAAAGTCATGGCGAGTGGCAAGGCCGCCATGATGGTAGCGAACCTGACCTTCCCCCAACAGGTCGAACATGATTATCCAGACGTGAAGGCGGACACCTTCGGGCAGTTCTTGATGCCGCTGGCCGACAACCAGATACTGAACATCAATCCCGCTGGCCCGACCAAGTTCATCTACTCAGGTTCGCCGCACATTGCCGAGGCAAAGCAGTACTTCAACTTCCTCACGCAGCCCGACAATATGCAGTATCTCATCGACAATACCCCGACCATGCAGACCCTCCCGTTTCCCAACGTGAAGGCCAAGCTGCTGCCCAACCAGCAAGCCTTCCTTGATGCACACCCCAAGCGCGGCACGGTCTACCAGACGGCAGTCAATTATGTCAACCCCCAGTGGATAGACATCGGCAAGGACCTGACGGCCATGTTTACCGGGGCGATGCAACCGAAAGATGTGCTGGTCAGCATTGACAAACGCCGTGCGGACCTCGCGAAGGCCGCCAAGGACCCAGCCTGGCAGTGAGTGGTACGTTTCCAGAGTCGGTTACCGTGTAAGTTTTGAGGCAACCGGGATCGATCTCTCCAGGTTCCCCAACCTGCAGCCCGCAGTTTGGGGAACTGAATTCGTGAGCCAGGAGCGTTTGATGAAACTTCGCAGTCGCTACCCTTATTATTTTGTACTGGCTGCTCTTATTCTGTACGTTGTGTTTTTTATCATCCCCAGCCTGAGCGGGATTGCCTATGCATTTACCGACTGGAACGCCTATTCCGGCGAGGTCAATTTCGTCGGCCTGCAGAACTTCCAGACAATTTTGTCCCCCGGTGAAAACTACCTGAGTTACATCTCGAATACATTGGTCTTCACCGCCATCACCATCATCCTGAAGACGGTATTCGGGTTAGGGCTGGCGCTGCTGCTGAGTGAAGGAGTCAGACGGTTCGTCAATGCATACCGGGTGATGATCTACCTGCCCGCCGTGTTACCCACGCTGGTCGTCGCCCTGATCTTCAGATCGATTTTGAACCCGGCCACCGGGCTTCTGAACACCTTCTTGCGTGGCATTGGGCTGGATTCGGCAGCCAGACCCTGGCTGGTCGATCCGCATATCGCGCTCTATTCCGTGATCGGGGTCGATACCTGGAAAGGCGTTGGCTATATCATGGTCATCCTGCTGGCCGGTCTGCAGACGATTCCGAGAGAATATTACGAAGCCGCCGAGGTCGATGGCGCGAGTGCGTGGTCCCGATTCTGGCACATCACCCTGCCTTTGCTCATGCCCGCGATTGTGGTCGTCACCGTGCTGAATGTGCTGTACGGCTTGCGAGTCTTTGACATCGTATATGCTTTGACCAACGGCGGGCCAGGCTACGCGACCGAAGTGCTTTCTACCGCAATCTTCAAAGCCTTTTCGCAGGGGCAGTATGGCCTCGGCACCGCGGTTTCCAGCGTCCTGTTCGTCATTCTGCTGGTAGCCGGCTATTTTGTGATTCGCCTGCTGGAACGCGAGCCAGCCGGAGGGTAAAGCGAGTTTTCATGTTGTCCAAACAACTGAAGCGTGGTGCCGCTCACTCGCTAGCGATTATCGCTAGCCTGATCATGGTCATTCCGGTGTATCTGATCGCCATCAACGCCCTCAAATCGACGGCCCAGGCCAGCTCGATGGGCATCGATCTGCCAACTACCGTTCAACTGGACAACTTTGGCACGGTGATTGAGAAGGGGAAACTGGGCACGAGCTTTTTCAACAGCGTGCTGTATGCCTCAAGTGCCACTATCTTGGGTACATTCCTGGCCGCGATGGCCGCCTATGTGCTGTCACGCAACCGGACAAGGTTGAATCGTTTCTTGTATTTCTTTCTGATCATGGGGATTGCGCTGCCTATCAATTTCTTTACGCTGACGAAGATGATGCAGGTCACCCACCTGATCAACACCAAGCCGGGCATTATTATCCTCTACGCGGCGACCCAAATTCCCTTCGCGGTGTTTCTCATCTACGGTTTTGTCGATTCGATTCCCAGGGAGCTGGACGAGGCAGCGACCATCGATGGCTGCGGCCCGATCCAGCTTTTTGTTCAGGTCATCCTTCCGCTGCTCACGCCGGTCCTCGTCACGACGGGTATCCTGAGTTTCCTGGGCGTGTGGAACGATTTTCTGCTGCCGCTTTATTACCTGAACAACAGCGCCAACTGGCCGATGACGCTCGCCGTGTATAACTTCTTTGGGCAGTACCAGCAGAGTTGGAACCTCGTATCGGCCGACATCCTGCTTACAATTCTGCCGGTTGTGGTCGTCTATCTGGTCGGGCAGCGTTTCATTCTCTCTGGGTTAACAACCGGAGCAGTCAAAGGCTAAAACGCTACCTCTTAAACTATGGAGTTCAGCCTTGCAATATACTAAGCGTGGCGGTTTGGTGATTATTGAAACCTCGCATGGATTTCTATCACTGACGCCTTATTCAGACAACATCATTCGGGTGCGGTATGCACTAACTCCAGAATTCAGCGCCAAAGCAAGTCTGATGATTCAGCAGTCCCCCGATACGTCGATTGCTGTCGACGTGAGTGAAACATCGGAATCGCTCGTCGTCTCGATTCCCAAGCTGTCGATACGGATCAACAAACAGACAACCGCGTTCACCTATCTGGATAGTGTGGGCCGGATTCTGACGAAAGAACCGGATCGAGGGGGAAAAACGCTCGCGCCGGTTGCGGTTGTCAGATCTGTATTCGATGACACGGCGGAGGCGCAAATACGCAAGGATGCCGACGGTGTACACTCTTACGTCCCAAAGGCAAAGCAAGTCGTAGATCGTCAAGCCTTTCACACCAAACTTGAATTTGAATGGACGGAGGGCGAAGCATTATACGGTCTTGGCTCTCACGAAGAAGGCATGATGAATTTGCGGGGCCAGCACCAGTACTTGTATCAGCAAAACATGAAGGTGGTCATCCCGGTGCTGCTCTCGACGCGCGGCTACGGACTCCTGCTGGACAGCTACTCGCTGATGACCTTCCACGACGATGCTTTTGGCTCCTATCTCTGGACGGATATAGATGATGAATTGGACTACTACTTCATTTACGGCCCAGAGTTCGATCAGATCGTCCAGAGTATCCGTCAGCTCACGGGTAAGCCACCGATGCTTCCCCGATGGGCTTTCGGCTATATCCAGTCAAAAGAAAGGTACGTCTCACAATCTGAACTGATCGATGTAGTCAAGGAATACCGGAAACGGGGTCTGCCGCTCGACTGCATCGTCCAGGACTGGAAATCGTGGCCGCAAGACCTGTGGGGGCAAAAGACACTCGATCCGGAGCGCTTCCCCGACCCAAAGGCAATGATGGCTGAACTTCACCGGATGAATACGCGCCTGATGATCTCTATCTGGCCCAATATGAATCCGGGGGGTGACAATTGGCGCGAGATGCGCGATCAGGGGTGCCTGCTCGGCAACCAGGCAACCTACGATGCATTCCAGCAAAAGGCACGTGACCTTTACTGGAAACAAGCCAACGAGGGGCTGTTCGCTCATGGTATTGACGCCTGGTGGTGCGACTGCACCGAGCCGTTTCAGGCCGACTGGATGGGCGCAGTCAAACCCGAACCTGAAGAACGGGTGCGTATTAATACCGAAGAAGCGAAGCGGTACATGGACCCAGAATATATCAACGCTTATTCGCTGCTGCACTCGCAGGGGATCTACGAGGGGCAGCGCAGTGTTACTGAAGCCAAACGGGTTGTCAACCTGACCCGTTCCGCTTACATCGGGCAGCAGCGCTATTCCACGATCACCTGGTCGGGCGATGTTTCGGCAACCTGGGATACGCTGTGCAAGCAGATCGCCGATGGTCTGAATTTCTGTGCAACGGGCCTGCCCTACTGGACGACCGATATCGGTGCATTCTTCGTTAAAAACGACCCGAATCTCTGGTTCTGGAACGGTGACTTTGATCGCGGCGTCGAGGATATGGGGTATCGCGAATTGTTCGTGCGCTGGTTCCAGTACGGCACTTTCCTGCCGATGGTCCGTTCACACGGCACAGATACACCGCGTGAAATCTGGCGCTTTGGGGAACCTGGCGATCCCATGTATGAAGCGCTCGTCAAGTTTCTACGGCTTCGCTACCGGCTGGTGCCCTATATCTATTCGCTGGCAGGCCTGATCACACATCAGGGCTACACCTTGCTGCGCGCCTTACCCTTTGATTTCAGGGCTGATCCAGCCACCTATAATATTGCCGACCAGTTCATGTTTGGCCCGGCTTTTCTCGTGAATCCGGTAACACAGCCGATGTATTATACCGCCGGTTCGACGGCGCTTGAAGGCGTAACCAGGACGCGCCCGGTCTACTTGCCGCGTGGTGCGGATTGGTACGATTTTTGGACAGGCAAATACTACGCCGGCGGGCAGACGATCTGTGCCGATGCCGCCCTCGATACGATGCCGCTCTACATCCGTAGCGGTTCCATTGTGCCGCTTGGCCCGAATGTTCAGTATGCCGATGAACAGCCCAACGCCCCACTTGAACTACGCGTCTATCCTGGGCAGGCCGGCACTTTCACACTCTACGACGACGAGGGGGATAACTACAACTACGAGCAAGGACACTTCGCCATGATTCGCCTTTCCTGGGATGGGGCAACCCGGTGTCTCACACTCCATGCCCGCCAGGGGAGCTATCCGGGGATGCCAAGCTCGCGGGAGTTTCGGATCGTCATGGGTGACAGCCCTTACAATCAGGCCACGCCAGAAGCCTCTTCGGCCCGCACCGTGCTTTATGAAGGACGGGAGATCAGCATTAATTTGTGATCCGGTCAGCAAAACCCTGGGTGGAGTACGGTCAATGGCCTGCAAGGTTTAGCAATACAAGGTCGGTTGCCTGTTTTCGCAGAAAGGACAAAGTGACATGATGCAGTCGTGGTTCCCGGATGCCAAACTCGGCATTTTCATCCACTGGGGGATTTACGCGGTCGAGGGAACATCGGAATCGTGGGCGATTTTTAGCAAAGAACGTACCTATGACGCCTATATGAACCAGCGGCACGGCTTCACTGCTGCCAGGTATGATCCCCGTGCCTGGGCTGAACTTTTCCGACGGGCAGGCGCACGGTATGCCGTCTTGACGAGCAAACACCATGATGGAATGGCATTGTGGGATACCCACGTCAGTGACATGAGCGTCGTCAAACAAACCCCGGCAGGCCGCGATCTGATTGCACCCTATGTGCAGGCCATGCGCGAGGCTGGCTTGAAAGTCGGGCTGTACTTCTCGCACCTGGACTGGTCGCATCCCGACTATGCGCCGCTCCCCCCGGCAGAACGCACGAAGGACACCTTCCCCATGCCCTTGACTGACCACAGCCAGGACCCGTATCACAAATATTGGTCGGAATTGGGGCCGAATACGCCGGCCTGGCAGCGATTCCTGGCCTTTCGGGAAGCCCAGCTGCGCGAACTGTGCATGAACTATGGACAGATCGACATTTTGTGGTTCGACGGCGAATGGACACCCGATGACGATGACTGGTGGCAAATGCCCGCGCTGCGGGAAAAGCTCCAGGCCTGGCAGCCCAACGTCATCTTCAACAGTCGGATGCGCGGATGTGGCGATTTCAAAACGCCAGAGCAGGGCATACCCATCGAACGGCCTGAAGGCGTCTGGGAGTTCAACACGACGATCAACGATTCGTGGGGATACAAACCGAGCGACAAGAACTATAAATCCGTGCCGCAGTTAGTCCGCATGTTCGCGGAATGTATCGGCATGGGCGGCAATATGCTGCTGGACGTGGGGCCGATGGCCGATGGCACGATTCCCCCGGAGCAGATAGAACGGCTGGAAGGGCTGGGCGCGTGGATCAGCCGTCACGCCGAAGCTGTGTATGGGACACAGGCGGGACTCCCCCTGGGTTATCACTACGGGGCCAGCACGCTGTCCAAAGATCAGCAGACACTCTATCTAATCTGCTTTGATCGGCCCAACGGACAGGTCGCCGTCAAGGGCATTCGGAACGACCTTAAAGCAATTTCCATTCAGGGAGAACCGCTGACGTATCGAAGACTGGGCGGCGCGCCCTGGATAAACCTGCCCGGCGTACTGTGGATTGATGTGCCAGAATCGGCGCTTGATCCCATAGCCACTGTGATCAAAATCGAGTTGGCCGGCCCTCTTGATTTGTTTACCGGTAAGGCTTTTGTTTGAGTTGATAAATCGCTGCTTACGATCGTGGGAGCGCCATGCAGAAGCAAACGATTAGCGCAGTTCATTACGAACCGAGACCTGGGGGTCTTTGGAGCCGTATGCTGCGCCGTCGTGGGTCAAGGACGCCAAACTCGGCATCTTTATCTATTGGGGCATCTATTCTGTTCCAGCTTTCGCCAACGAGTTCCCATCCGCCCGCCCTTTTCCTCTCGCTGCCAGGTCTGAGCCTATCCCAGTTTCTTTTGTTTGTCGATGTGCGTTGCGACTGACCCACTTGGCATCTTGCCAAGGCCACTGAAGGACTATTCTGAGTAGTCCAATTCCAGAAGGTTTGATAGCCGTGCTGATCACAAGCTTGCAGCACGGTGGCACATGCATCAGGGCGTGATAGCGGTCTTCACAAGCCACAAGCCAAGACAGACGTCGCAGAGTGGTCATAAGGACTTTCAGCGTTTCAACCATCCAAATTTCTGCAAGGTAGATGGTGTCAAAAGTGGAGTCCCGTGCCACAGCTCGTGTCTGACGCACAACATAATCGACCAGCACACGACCGGGCAGGATGCGGTTGAGTACACCGATGCAGTGTAGCCCGGCAGGGTAATCCGGGCTAAAGGTTAGCGGCTCAGGAGAGATTTCAATCAACTGATATCCCACCCCGCTGTAGATGACCCCTATCAAGATCTATAATATGCGTCAACCCAGGTTGATGGCAACCATCTGATGACCCGCAATTAGCGGGACGGTAAACTCAATTCGATTTCCCTTTCCCTGGTAGTTGAGTGCCTGTCCGTTCGGCACACAGCTGATTGCCTTCACAGGTTGACCTACACGAAGCCCAATCTTGAGGTTATAAAGCGGGATAACATCTTCAATCACATCAAAGTCCTGCCCGCGCCGTTCCGGAATGTAATGGAGCAAATGCAGCACCCAACGATTTTGCGTTGCTTGCTCGTTGAGCGTCACAATTAAGCTACTTGGCCCGTCATGCTGAACCAGGGGATCGGGCAGCAAGAGGCGCAGGGCATTCAAGACGAGCTTCTTGCACCAGCGCGGCGCA
The DNA here is from genome assembly GCA_021325095.1 of Chloroflexota bacterium. Taxonomy (GTDB): domain Bacteria; phylum Chloroflexota; class Anaerolineae; order Aggregatilineales; family UBA2796; genus JAJPHV01. The sequence goes on from JAJPHV010000150.1 coordinate 15,498, forward strand.
TTCTGGTTGTACTGGGTAAAGACGGGATGCGCAAAGTAGATTGCCTGGCCCTTCCGCACGATAGCCGGGCCACCCACCTCGTGAGACGAGGGCGTCTGCCGATGTGAGCAGAAATGCCGGAAATTGCGGTCAAAATAGGATTTGACCTTGTTCGCCAGCACTTTGGTTCCGGTTACTGTCTCTACGTCCAGGCCCCGGATGTACATGACGTGCTCAGTGCGGGGAAGTCCCTGGCCGACTTCATCGCCGGGCAGCAGATATTCGGCATAATCATTTGTCTCGAAGACGCGGCCCCTGACCAACCTGCCCTGCACATCACGAGGGCCGTCCCCCCGCAATTTGACGCCCATCGACTGAAGACTAAAGCCTGTTTTCGCCGGGTTCAGGCCTGATTCAAAGGAAGCCAGAAGTGCGCCACCTGCCGCCAGATACCCGTCGACCTTCGCCGCAAACTCGTGGCTAAAGGGAATGTTGTCTGGGGCGATGAGCACTCTGTAACGTGAAAAATCGCTTTGTGAGTCGATGATGTCGAACTGCTGCGCCCCTTCCTCCAACATCCGTGTAGCGCCCATCAGCGCGGGAGGAAGCGCACCGATCTTTGCGCCGTAAAACTCCTCCGGCGTCAGGACGCCAATATCGGTCAGGGCCTTCGTGCCCACGCACCAGGGTTCTTTTTTCTCTACTTCCGAATAGACCTGGCCGATGAGATCGTATACGTGAGGATCAATCTTTCCGTCGGGGTGAAGCTGGTCGCCGATCATGCATTTTGCGCCATGTGCAAGCATTCGATCACATTCGTAGCGCAACGCCTCCACGTTCTTAAATGAATGAAAATCACCCCATGTGGTATGAAACTTGCCGGTTTGGCCCAGGTAGTCCAGACCCAGGTTGCGCACATAGCGCACGGTGATCGGGAAGTGGAGATAACCCCATCCGCCGCTTGGCAGGGTTTCCAGTTCCCAGTGGGTATAATCGGCAGTGACCGCCCGATGGCGCGTGCCAATGTGCCCGATATTGTAGAAGATCGAACACTCCGTATTGAACCCACGCACAAATGCGGTCATGTCGTGGGTGAATTGATTGACGACCTCCAACCCGTGCTGACGGCGCGCGGCTGCGTCCGATGGGTCCAACCCTTTGGCTTCCATCTGTGCGCGTGTCCAGCGAGAGGAATCATCTACTGGCGCAACAATGTCAAAGAAAAAGCCGTCTACAGGCAGCGTCTCCAGTATTTCCTGGACATGGGCTTTCAGGAAATCGGCATAGGGCGAATTGAGTGCCAGGAAACGTGTGAAGCCGGCTTCATAGGGCGGTGTCCCTTCAAGACGGCCATCGGGTTCGACAACGCGCCACTCTGGATGCTGTTCCGCCGTGAACACGTCCCACTGAACCGCAACGTAGATCGGCACGCGGATGTTGCGGGCGTGGCAGGCTTCGATCTGTTCTTTCAGCAGATTTCGGGTGAGGTGAGGATGTCTGCGCTCCGGGAAGGCTTTGGTATCAAAGTACATCCAGCCGTGCACACACCGGGCGAAGCAGGTGATCGAGTTAACACGCGCTTTTTCCAATGTGGCCGCAAACTCGTCGGGATCAAAGGCAGCCCCAATAGCCGTAATGTGCTCACTGGTATGGAAATCCAGGTGAACCTGGCGAAAACGCAATTCAAGCGATGGCATAGCTTCTTCCTGCAATTAATTCCCGGCGAGCACAACGCCATTCTGTTGAATGGTGACCAGAGTTACTGTCTATTAGTCAAACACGACGGCGACTTTGCCGCTCTTGCCACTTGCCATGAGCGAATAGGCTTCACCGGCTTGATCGAGCGTGAATCGGTGCGTCACCAATGCCTCTGGATGGATATCCCAGCGGACGATCCGCTCAACCAGGTCTTCCATTAGCCAGATACTGGTCACCCACGAGCCATAGATCGTCTTTTGATCGTGGATAATGTCTCGACTGGGTTGGAAGCTCACCACGCCGCCTTCACCGATGAACAGAATCTTTCCCCATTTGCGAGTAGCCTGGATGGCGGTCAGGCGCGCACTGTCGTTGGCGCTGGCATCAACGGCTTTTTCAACCCCCTTACCGCCTGTCAGCGCAAGAACTTGTGCCACATTGTCGGGGCCAGCTTTTAGCACATGATCGGCCAGCCCCAATTCTTGCGCCAGGGTCAGGCGTTCATCGACCACGTCAATGCCGATGAGCTTGTTTGCGCCCATCGCTTTGGAAAGCATCAGCGCAGCCAACCCGACGGGACCGAGACCCGTTACCAGCACAGCATCGTTCCCGGAAATGGCGATGCGCTCCAGCCCTTCGTAGACGGTACCAAAGCCGCAGGCGACCTGTGCGCCGTCCAGGTAACTTAACTCGTCCGGCAACAGCACCAGGTCCTTTTCCTCCGCAAGAATATAGGGGGCCATGCCTCCGTTGCGCTGCCAACCATAAGCGGCCCGGTAGCGGCTGGTACAACTGATCATGTAGCCGCGCCGACAGTCATTACACACACCGCAGCCCGAAATGTGGTAAACGATGACACGATCCCCTTTCTTAAATCGCCTCAGACCAGGCCCTTCCGCGACAATTTGCCCGGAGGGTTCGTGCCCGGCGATGACACCCTGATACCCCTCTGGCCCTTTACCGAGGTGTTCGCGGTAAATGGCCCGAATGTCGCTGCCGCAAATCGTCGATGCTTTCGTTTGAATGAGCACTTCGCCGTGGCCTGGCTCCGGTATTGGAAATTCCTTGTAGTCAACGGTGCTGTTCCCTGGCAGAACAGCGCCTTTCATTGTGTTTTTCACTGTGTGATCTCCCCGTGAATATCCCATAAATCTTCCCAGGACTGGTTTTCCTTCCACAGAAAAACCTGCCCCTTGATGAGACGACAGTTTTTGTCGATGCCCTTGATCTCCATCATTTCCGAGTCAGTCAGTGGTGCTGAGATGGCTGCGTGCAGATTGCTCTCGATCTGCTCACGCTTGACCGAAAAGGGTATTGGAATGTGCCCATGCTGGACGGCCCATGCCACACACACATAAGCTGGATGGACGTTCAGCCGCTGTGCGATCCGAACGATGACCGGGTCTTCAATATCCACGCTGTCGCCTTCGGTTCTGTCCCGGTCCGGGCGGCGCGGCGAGCCAATTGGCGCATAGCCAATTGGCACGATGCCGTTATCAACCACATACTGGAACAATTCCGGCTGCTGGAAATGCGGATGCAGTTCCATCTCGTTGCAGGCGGGTTTGATGCGGGCATCGCGCAAGAGCAGCTTCAGCTTGGGAATCGTCATATTCGAGGTTCCGATGTGGCGTACCAGTCCCCTATCCACGAGCAATTCAAGCTGCCGCCATGTCTTCATAAAGTTCTCGTGAATGTAGGGTTTGGCGTTCGGATCGCGCGAGGTTACGTCCACCTTTGGCGCATGATAGTTCGGGAACGGCCAGTGAATGAGATACAAGTCCAGGTAGTCGAGCTGTAGGTCGCGCAGCGAGTTCTCGAAGGCAGGGATGACGTCGGCTTCGGCGTGTTTGTCGTTCCAGAGCTTGGACGTGATCCACAGGTCTTCGCGTTTGATGCCACCGGCCAAAGCATCGCGCAGGACTGGGCCGATCAGGTGCTCATTGCCGTACACCGCCGCACAATCAATATGCCGGTAGCCCACAGAAATGGCTATTTGCACGGCTTCGGCAATCTTCTCACCCGAAAAGCGATCCGACCCGAAAGTCCCCAGGCCGATGGTCGGAATTTTGGCCCCCGTATACGCAGTTCGATAGGGTACCTTCGCCGCATCGAGGCTTCCCCTGGCTGGCGCGGACGTGCCGCTGATTGGTTGTTCCGTCATTGGTGTTCCTTTTGATAAGCGTGGTGCAAGCAGTTGACCGGATGGCAAATGGCCGGATGACAAATAGGCGATCTTGCCTGATCATGTCCACACAATCTGACCATCTGAAAGGCCAAGCAACAACCGCGATTCCGGTGCAAACCCGTGAGGCGCAACTGCTGCGGTGTAGCCCACACCAGGGCCTCTGGTATGATCCCGCTTCGACCAGGTTTGACCGCCATCGTGTGAAAGCCAGAGCGTATCGCCCAACACCGCCAACATTTCTGGCGCAGCTGGGAAGCCAGGTGACAGCAGGATGGTGTTGATTGCTTCACCATCCAGCGTGCGCTGCCAGGTCTGTCCGCGATCCTGGGAGTAAAAAAGACCACTAGACTCTGTGCCAGCGAACAGGACTCCGTCATGCGCGAAGCGCGGCGATAATGCCAGGCTGAGTACCGGGGCATGTTCGTCGGAAAAGTCAGTTTCTTGCCAGGCCCGCCCACCATTTCTGCTGCAAAAGATGCCTGATTCCACACCCACGTACACAGTTCTATCGTGTGCAAATGCGGGTGAAAGCGCGATACTTAAAACCCTCAAGTCAAAGAGGCCAATATTCCAGGCCTGCCAGGTTGCCCCACGGTCATCGGAGCGGAATATGCCATCTTCCAGCGTTGCGGCCAGTACCACGCCGTCAACTTCAAAATTGGGCGACACGGCCAAGACCGACACAACCGGTGCAGGCGATGATAGAGCGACCAGTTCCCAACGATTTCCCCCATCGTTAGAACGCAGGATACCACCGTGGACAGCGGCGAAAACCGTTCCATCGGAGCGAAAGCCGGGCGAAACCACGACGGCGGTCACGGGCAGCCCATCACTGACCCCAGGAATATCCTCAATTTTCTGCCAGCGTTCTCCGCCATTGTCAGTGCGCCAAAGTCCAGAATGTCGCGCAGCAAAACACAGTCCATCGTGCGCGAAATCCTGGGTGGCCGCCAGAGCATATACCGTGTCCTGATTCACGCCGTGTGACATAAAGCGTTTTGAGCCTTCACGGGTTAATCGAAGTCGCAGGTCTGCGGTGGTGTACCAGTACATCAACGGTGAGGGCCAGTGCAGCGCTGGCGACTGCTTCCTGAACAGCAGTCATCACCACGCTGGCCGAGTCAATGATCCCTGCACCCGCCATGTCCACGATTTGGCCGCGACGCACGTCAAAGCCAGTCCCAACCTTCTCAATCTGGCGAAGGATCGGCTCGGCCTCGTAGCCTGCATTCTCGATGATCGCCCGCGCAGGTTCTTCCAGACCCCGGCTCAGACCCCGATAAGCCATTCGCTCATCGGGGTCTTCAGCGCATTCGGCCATGCGCCTGAGCACCGGGCGGCAGGACAGTAGTGCCGCGCCGCCACCGGGCAGATTGCCCCTGACGAGTGCGCCACGAAGCACGGTGGCAGTGCGTTCAGCGCTGTCTCTGCGGGCCTTGCCTTCCAGATCGGTGCTGCCGCCAACGTGGAGAATGGCCGCTCCGCCCATCAGCTTGCCAATGCGCTCTCGGAGTTTCTTGCGCATGTCGAGGTCGTCGGTGCGGTCAAAGGCCCGGCGCAACGCCGAGACGTGCTGGCGCAACACGTGCGCAGGCCCTTGGCCCCCGACAATCCCGAAATATTCCGAGTTCGCCCAGATGCGCCGCGCTCCACCCAGGTCAGTCAGTTGCGCTGTATCTACGGTATCGCCAATTGCCTGGCGGAAGACTCGCCCACCGCTCAATATCCCCAGATCATCAAGCATAGCGGCCTGCTCCTGAAGATCATCGGGGGCCTTGACCGCAATCGCCTGGAAAGGCCGAGGGTCTTTGTTGATTGACACCAATACTCCGACAAGTCTTTCTGAGATGTTCCGTGCGACGATTGCCAGCGCTTTTTTCTGTGCGGCGTAGGCCAGAGCAATCAGACGGACTAGCTGCTCAGGTTCGTCCAGGTCAAGGTCGCTGACGAATACGGCCACATCTGTCAATTCAATGTGGCGTTGGCCGCCAGCAAACAACACTGGCGAGTGAATTCCGCCCTTGTAATAGGTTCCCTCCACAAACTCCCATTCGATCTCGCGGCTGCGACCTGAACGGAATTCTACCGACCCGTGCTCACGGAGTGTGTCGAAAATCTCCCCCAAGCTAGTAGCCAGCGGCGCGTCATGGCAGATCGACAAAGCAAGCTGGGTAATACAGTCTTGACCGCCAAGGGGAACCGCAGTCTGTGTCAACTGGTCGAGAATGACCCGCAAGCCTTTTTCCAGGAAATGACGCAGCCGCATTGGGTTTGCCCCGGCAGCAATATAACGCAGGCCCTCGTTGTAGACAGCCTGGAAGAGCACCGCTGCCGTTGCCGTGCCATCGCCGGCTTCTTGCTCCTGCTTCCATAGCACCTGACGAAGCAGCATCGCGCCCATGTCGGCGTCCTTGTCGGGCAACTCGATGATTCGCCGCGCAATTACTGCCTCGAACAAAAGAAACTAAAGATAACACTGTTGCTGCTGAAAACAGCTCAAAATGATGTGCGTTTTGTGACGAAGCCGTTCAACAGCCAAGCGTAATTGA
>JAJPHV010000063.1 GCA_021325095.1 Chloroflexota bacterium
AAGTTTCCAGTTGAGGTCGTGAGTTGGTTAGGGTTTTTGTGTTCATACCCCTATCCTACCTCACGTCCTCCTTGCTCCCTGGTGCGAGATAATCTCACCTCTCTACCTATCGACGCGGACAAGTTTCCGAACCAATTGCACCGGATTCTCAAAGGCGAACCGGTTTGGTCAAGGTGATTTGTTATCTTTCGCGCATCGTGTGGGGCCTCTTTGGTACGTGGAGAAGCGCTTTCCGTGAGCAGCACTGAGGGTAATCTCCTCGTCAAGGAGCCAACATCATTGCATCGTCCGACAGTCACTCTACAGCGAAGGAGACCCGCTCATGCAGAAGCAAACCGTGTTTGACAAGGAATACGCAAGCCTGTACTACTACCCCGAGCAGAAGATCGTCCACCATGTCTTCCACAAGTTCATCTACGGCGCTGAGTTTCGCCAGGTGCTCGAACAGGGCCTGGAGATATTCCAGCAACACGGGGCCAACAAATGGCTGTCGGACGACAGGAACAATTCCGCCCTGCCCACCGACGACCTTACCTGGGGTCTGGAGCAGTGGGCGCCGAAGGTGTTCAAAGCGGGATGGAAGTATTGGGCCATCTTGATGCCCGACAAAATCGCTGGTCAGATGAGCATGAACCGCATCATGAAGCGCTACATCGATCAGGGCCTGGTCATTCAGGTACTGAGCGATACGGACGAAGCGTTGAAGTGGCTTGAGTCAGTCTGAAAACCGGTTGGGGAGGCGAATGCCCCTCCGTTCACGTGGGAAGGGCGTTCGTCTCATCATCGAGCATCCTGAACAAGGGTCGCTCAAAGCGAAGTAGCGACCAGGGCCAACAACATCAAGTCCCTTCGAGTGCTGTTGGCCGATCCGGCCTTGAAAGGCCATATTGCGACTATCACGTTTGGCTCTCGCTACGAAGCCTTCTCAGACTATTTGAAGCCGTGACCTGGCTGGAAATGTTAACCAGCTCTGTGCACCAGCTGGTTGTGCTGCCAGCGCACCTGTCTCTGCTGCTTATTGCGTTCGGTGATCCGGCGAACAAATAAATGCAGAATCAGCGTGCCGGGTCGCGCGGCTTCGCCTGCCACTGCCGATCCAGGTAACCGCCGACGAGGTGCGTCATCAGTTCGACCTCCACCAGAAACGAGTCGTGACCGAATGACGCTTCAATGTGCTGGTGTTCCACCTCGCGCCCTGCGGCCTGAATGGCGCGCACCAGTTCCAAGCCCTGCTCCGGCGGGTACAACCAATCGCTGGAAATGGTCAGCACGAAGAAACGGCACTGCGTCCGCCGGATGGCTGCCTCCAGCGAGCCACCATAATCTGCCGCCAGGTCGTAATAATCCAGCGCCTTCGTGATGTACAGGTAGCTGTTGGCGTCGAAGCGGTTGACAAACTTCTCACCCTGGTAGTGCAGGTAGCTTTCAACGGCAAATTCGGTGGCGAAACTGTAGACCAGCCCGTTGCCGGAGTGATGAGTACGTCCGAATTTCTGTTCAAGCGAGTACTCGCTCATATAGGTGACGTGGCCGACCATGCGTGCCACAGCCAACCCGGCAGCCGGTTTTGGCCCGCCGTAATAGTCGCCGTGATTCCAGTTCGGGTCGGCGTAGATGGCCTGCCGCCCGATCTCGTTGAAGGCGATACTCTGGGCCGAGGAACGGGCCGTGCTGGCGAGGAATAACACCGCGCCCACACGCTCCGGGAAATCGACAGCCCATTGCAGCGCCTGCATGGCCCCCATGCTGCCGCCCGCAACCGCAAACAGGTGATCGATGCCCAGCCGATCTATTAGATGGCGCTGCGCGAGCACCATATCGGCGACGGTGATCATCGGGAAGCGCAGCCCGTAGGGCTTGCCGTCAGGCGCGATGGACGACGGCCCCGTGCTGCCCTGGCAGCCGCCGATCACGTTGGAGCAGATCACAAAGAAGCGGTTCGTGTCGAACATCTTGCCCGGCCCGACGGCGTCGTCCCACCAGCCCGGTTTCTCATCAGGGTCGCTCGTATAGTAGCCCGCCACATGCGAATCGCCGGACAGCGCATGGCAGATCAGGATCGCGTTCGAGCGTTCGGCATTGAGCGTACCGTAAGTCTCGTAGGCCAGGGTAAATTCGGGCAGGGTCTTCCCGCAGCGCAGTGGCAGTGGCGTTTTGAAATGCGCGTACTGCCGTTCCACGATCCCGACAGAACCTGCCCGGTAGGTAAGATCGGGCTTCGCAGTCATCGTTTGCACCTCAGGCTGTACCAACAGCATAGCGCATTCCCTCCCTTCGGGCCAATGGGGAACGGTTTGCCTCACCCCGACCCCTCTCCACAGGGTGGAGAGGGGAGCCGTTGCGTATTCGGCTCGGCCAATCCCTCTCTCTGCGTAGCGGAGAGGGGGTCAGGGGGTGAGGTCAGCGCCCGCTCAAGATACGGTATGTACTGTTATACCCTGGGCGACCTTCAATGCCTGATCCAGGTCCCACAGGATGTCGTTGATGTCTTCCAGGCCCACCGCCAGGCGCACGTAATCATCCGTCACACCCGTCGAAAGCTGCTCGTCTTGGCTCAACTGGCTGTGCGTGGTCGTCGCGGGGTGGATCGCCAGTGAACGTGCATCGCCGACGTTGGCGAGATGCGAGAAGATTTTCAGGTTATCGATGAATGTGCGCCCGGCCTGCTTGCCGCCCTTGATGCCGAAGCCGATCACTGCACCGGCGCCCTTCGGCATATATTTCTGCGCACGGGCATAGCTTGGGTGGTCGGGCAGGCCAGGGTAATTGACCCACGCGACAGCCTGGTGATCCTTGAGGAACTTCGCAACGGCCAGTGTGTTATCGACGTGGCGCTGCATCCGCAGAGGCAGCGTTTCCAGGCCGATCAGGTTCAGGAACGAGTTAAACGGAGCCTGGCAGCCGCCAAAGTCCCGCAGACCCACAACGCGCGCCCGCCCGATGAACGCCGCTGCGCCGAGCACATCCCACAGCACTGCGCCGTGGTAGGCCGGCTCTGGCTCGATAATGCCCGAATGCCGCCCACTGGCCTTCCAGTTGAATTTGCCACCGTCGATGATCACGCCGCCAATGCTCAGGCCATGTCCGCCGATCCATTTGGTGGTAGAGTGCAGCGAAATATCGACGCCGTGTTCAAAGGGCTGGAACAGGTACGGTGTGGCAAACGTGTTGTCGAGCACGACGGGCAGGCCGTGCGCGTGCGCGACCTCGGCAATGCCCTCGAAATCGGGGATTTCCAGCTTCGGGTTGCCAATCGTTTCCAGGTAAATCAAGCGGGTCTTGTCGTTGATGAGCCGCTCGAAATCCACCGGGTTGTTGCTTTCCACCCATCGGGTTGTAATACCGATGCGACGCAGACTATGGGAATACAGCGTGTAGGTGCCACCATACAACGCACTGGCCGAGATGATCTCGTCGCCTGCGTTGGCGAGGCTCAAGACGGTCAGCGTCTCCGCGAACTGCCCGGAAGCCGTCGCCAGCGCGCCGATACCGCCCTCGAGCGCGGCCATGCGTTCCTCGAACACGGCGGTGGTCGGATTCATGATGCGGGTGTAGATGTTGCCCGGCTCTTGCAGCGCGAATAGAGCCGCTGCGTGATCGGTGTCTCGGAACTGGTAGGAAGTGGTCTGGTAAATGGGCACGGCCCGTGCGCCCGTCGTCGGGTCGGGCTTGTAGCCCGCGTGGAGCGCCAGTGTGTTGAAATGTAACTGTCGTTCCTGTCCGTTGCTGCTTGCCATTGGTTTAACCCCTTTTGTGTGTTCAGATGATCAGAATGTCCGGTGTCGCTTTGTGCCAGTTGATCAGGCTTCGATCTCCTTTGAAGTAGGTAGTCGCCTTTGCAAAACAAAAAGAGCCAACCAGGACGGTTGGCTCTTGACTTTCACTCGGGTGCGACTATCGCGGCCAGAGCATCCCTCGTCCTGGGCGTGTTAAGCTGCCACACATGCACATGGGCATGGCCGCCATACAGTTCAGGTCGAGAGACATCACTCTACAAATCATGGCCGTAACTTAGCACGATTTTTCACAGAAATCAAGCCGCACTACAAGTTGCACGAACAGCGTTTGTGCAAAACGACGAACGGATACCAGGCCGCACCACTTTGCGCAGCGTTGCCTTGAGGGCTTTGTAGGAATTTCCGGGTTTGCTCCCACAACTGCGAGTGTAGCATGGGAAGCTGGTTGAACAGCCGCTCAATGTGGGCCACCTTTTCCCTTGCCTATGCGTGTCAAGTCCGGTTCAGGATTGAGCACAGATCGCGTCTTCAGTGCCGGAGGTAAGTGTCTCGGCTACTTGCGTTTCTGCTCTTCCGCCAATCGCTGCTCGATCATCGCCACGATCTGAGTCGCGTTCTTCGCTTTGGCGAAATCCAGCGGCGTCTGCCCGCTGTGGGATTTGAGATTCAGGTTGGCCCCCGCATCGATGATGACTTTCGCTGTTTCGACGTTGTTCTGCCAGATGGCGTCGTGCAGGGCCGTATAGCCGTTATACGGCCCTTGCTTATCGATGTCGATCTTGTACTGAATGAGCAATCTGGCCGCCTCGGTTCGACCCGCATAGGCGGCGGCATGGAGCGCAGTGGCCTTCATGCCCGGATCAACCGCCGCCACGTCCGCTCCGGCTTCGAGCAGCAATTTGACGATTTCACTGTAGCCCTTATAGGCGGCCATCACCAGCGGCGCATCCTGGTTCGCATCGAGTTCGCTCACGTTCACGCCCTGGGCAATCAGCCTTTTCACAGCGGCAACGTCGTTCCGGTTGACGGCATCCATCAATGCGGTCATGAGTCTTCTTTATCCTCCCTATTTGAGCGCCATCGGGTATTCAGATAGATTCTGCGCGCCCGTTTCGGTGATCAGGTACATATTCTCCAGGCGGACGCCGCGCCGTGCCGCCTTTGGATAGCCGCCCGGCTCAAAGGTCACGACGTTACCGATTTCGAGCAAGCCACCCCGATCCCGGTTCAGATCGGGCTGTTCGTGGGCGCGCAGCCCGATGTTGTGCCCGGCATGGTGGATCAGACCCGCCTCGGCCAGCGCCGGGTGTTCGCGGATCAATCTATCGGTTTCGCGCCAGACCTCCCGGCCATCGATACCCGGCTTGAGCAGCGCAGGCACGTGCTGGTGAATGGCGGCAATGTGGTCAAAAATGGACTGCTGCAAGGGCGTCGGTTCGTCGCCGACGATGTAGGCCCGCGACAGGTCTGACCAGTAGCCCGCGACGCAGGTCTGCGCATCGACGATGTACAGTTCGCCACGTTCGATCTGGCGATTGCGGGCGAAGCCGCCAATTTCGCCGCTGGCATAATCACCGCCATGATAAACGGGTTGACCTGCGTACAGTTCTGCGGCGCGCTGACCTGCGGCCAGCACTTCAAGCTCGTTCACGCCGGGGGCAATGGCTGCCTGCGCGGCCCTGTACCCGGCCAGGTCGGCCTGCACCGAACGGCGGATGCACTCGATTTCATCGGGGTCTTTGCGCTTTTCCATCTCCACCAGGTCGCCGTCAATCGCCAGCCACGCATCCGGGCTGGCCGCGCCCGCGATCACGTCTGCGACTGACTTGGGCAACGCCTCCGATTGGTAGGCGATGCGCGCCGTCCGGCTGCCTTTCAATCGCTGCTCAACCAGAGCACTCAACCGCCGAACGTTATCGGGGTTGGCGGTTGCGCCCTCCTTCGGATCGTAGTCCAGGCGCTCCGCAATGTAGCCCTCCCGGTTTTCGCCAGGCGCGACCAGAAAACTCTGGCCTTGCGTGTCCAGCCAGAAGAAGCCGGGCCATGTCCAGGGCTGGAGGGGCAGCAGCAACCCGGTGAAGTAGTAAATCTCGTGCGGGTCGGTGATCGCAGCGGCGTCGGCGTTGCGGCGAACCAGCAGTTCACGGAGCCGCTGCTGGCGGGCGCGGCAGCCTGCTTCGGTGAGCATCGAGGCGTCTCTCCTTCGGATGATCGAGCGTCATGCTCGCATCAGTATAATTCGGCTGCGCCTATCTGGCGAAATGCGCGGCCTGGGCAAGTTGCCAATACGAAGCCAATACGAAACGGGGGGCGATTATCCAGGCTCCGGTGTGAGCGTCAGCGCGTCTTTGGGCAGCGCCAGCAGGCACGTCCCGTAGCTGCGGCCCATCTCGACGCGGAAATCCACCGTCCGGTTCGGGTCGGGTTTCTGGATGACGGCGGACTTGTCCACGCGCAGAATCTTCATCATGCTCTGTAAGCTGGCCGGCTTGGCGTTGCCCGTGTAATCGTAAATGACGGTTGCATCGCGGTTGACGACGTTCTCGTTGGTGACGACCCTGGCGGTAAAGCCTTCCCACGAGAGGCGGTCTGCGGCCACCTGATCGTAGCCTTTGAGCGGGAGCGCCGCACCCACCTCCACGATAGGGCTTTCTCCACCCAGGCGCGTCTCCGGCGGCGGCAGCACAAAATCCTGAATGGCGGCACGCCACGCGCTCTGGATCGGGATCAGCGCGTAGCTGTCGAGCGTGATCGCCTTGGCGTGGACGCCCAACGTTAGCTCAATGCGCTGGATGTGAGCCGGATCGACGGCCAGGCCCACCGGGACCAGGCCCAGGATGTCGGAAAGGGTCATGTCCGTTTCGACGCTCTTTTGCACTTCCGGCCACAGCGTTGCTACCTGCGCAAAAAGGCCAGCCTCTTTAGCCTGCCGCCACATGGCTCGCAGCACGTCCATCTGCCGCCGCCCACGATCAAAGTCGCTGCTGCTGCCCCGGCTGCGCACGTACCACAGCGCCATGTAAGGGTTCAGATGGTGCTGCCCGACGGGCAAGGTGTACAGTTCGTAGTTTTCCTCTTTGGTGTAATCCAGATCAGGCGACTTGAGCCGGTAGCCCTGGATCGCACAGTCCACACTGATGTCCAACCCGCCGAGTTTGGCGATCAAGTCCTCGAATTGCGCGAAGTCCACGCGCGCGTAAAAGTTCACCTTGATGCCCAGGTTGTACAGGATGGTGTCCTTCATCAGCTTGGCGCCACCACCGGGGCCGAATGTCGTGTTGCCGTAGTTGACGACGGTGTTGATCTTCACCATCGTGTAGTTTGGCACGTAAACATACAGATCGCGTGGGATGTGCAGCATGGTCACGGTCTGCGCAGTGCGGTCAATAGAGAGCAGCATGATCACGTCCGTGCGCGAGGCGGAGGTGTGGGACACGGTGTCACTGCCCAAGAGCAACACTGTCACCACATCGTCACCCGACGGCATAGGCGACGGAGCAGCAGGTGGGATAGCCGTCAGTGGCGGGACGACGGGTGTTGTATAAGTCCCCAGGATAACCATCGTCGGTACGGGGGTGGGTGTGACCGTCGGCGTGCGTGTCGGGGTTGGGGTGCGAGTATTGGTTGGAGTCCGAGTGCGTGTCGGCGTGCGCGTCAGGGTCGGCGTGCGGGTGGCAGTCTGCGCCTTCCCGCGCGGCGTGTTGGTCGGCGGCACAGTTGCGACCTGAGCGCCTGCCAGCGGTTGCGGCTGGTTCAAGAACAACATCATGCCGATCAGCAACAACAGGCCAAACCGCGCAACGCCAATAGACAGCTTCATGCCGGGACTCCCAATTCGATTCGATTGACGAGCAAAACGGGGTAAGTATAGCAAAAACATGACAACCTGCGGCGCGAGGGTGCGCAGCACAAATGGCATACGCTGGCGCTTGAATCGGGCTTGAGGCAAAATTGACAGCATCATAAAATCATACCGGGCACAGCGTCACCCATCGCACTCATCACAGAACAACGAGGATGCCATGATCGATCACTATATCCAACAGTTGAGCAGCAACGACCCCGCCGAACGACGAGCGGCGATCATAGCCCTGGGCAAGTCCCGCGACGAGCGGGCGCTCAGGCCGCTTTCCAACGTGATCAAGACGGACCCGGACGAGTCGCTGCGCGCGCTGGCGCTGAAAGCGGGGCGGCACATCAAGGGCCTGGATACGCGCATCACGCTGCCCGCTCCTGACGAGCAACCCGCCCCGTCGCATATGGCTCGGAAACCCTCAAGTCCGACCAACCTGGTCTTCACGGAACTACCTGACATCGATGCACTGATGATCCAGCCACTGCCCGGTACGCTGACGTCGGCGTTCGGCGAATTGCCGCCCACGCCTGTCGAAAAGCCGCGCCGTGTGCCGAGCGCGCAGGATAAAAAGCTGGCAAAGGGCAAGCTCGACCAGGCCATCGGCTACAAAATGCAGGGCAACAACGAGAAGGCCAGGGCCTCACTGATCGAAGCCCTGCGTCGTGATCCCGATCTCGCCACTGACGTGGTGGCGCTCAACCTGGCCGCGAATGTGGGCGACATCAAAATCCCACAGGAAGCCATGGACGCCCTGATGAAAGAGGCGGAAAGCCAGCCCTTGCGCGGCGGTGGCTTTAGCCTGCCGAGCCTGCGCACGGCGCAAGGCAGCATTGACCCGGCGGTGTGGAACCTGGCCCTGGAAATCGTTATTTTCATCGTAGTGGCAATCGTGTTCGGAATCGTGGTGAACCTGGGTCTGCTCAATGCGCTCGGCTCGTTGATACGTTTTGCGCCAAGCCAGACCGAGGATACGGTCATGCTCCAGGAGATGGTGCGCAGCATCAGCCTGTCGTCCTTGCTGTTGAGTGGCGCTAAAAGCGGGATCATATTCGCCATTACGACGGTCTTCGCCATCGGCGTCAGCTACATTATCGGCGCACTGCGCGGCGGCAGCGGCGATATGTTCCACTTCCTGAGCGCCCTGATCCGCGTCGAGATCGTCTTCAATCTCCTGCAAGTCCTGTTCCTGGGCCTGATGGTCGCCGGGTTGCTGCTGCCTGGCAGTGGAACGCCGATGCTGGCGCTGATCGCGGCAGGCGGCATCCTGTTCGCGCTGAGTGGTTTCGCCGAATGGCTGGCGATGGGATACTTCGCCTCGCGCGTGCACCAGTTCAGCATGTTGCGCGGGCTGTTTATCGTCACGGTGGGCAGCATCCTGGCCGGTTTCCTGTGGAATCTGTTCGGCGTGTTTGCGAGCTGACCAAGATACCTTAACCCCTGGCCGCCCTTCCGCTGGAATGTTGAGGGGCGACAGGGGTTTGGATTCGGAGCAGGTGAGCCTGGGTCTACGCGCTCCATCGCACCTCAAAGGCCACCGGTTCACCTTGTGTGATCATGAGCGGCAAGTCAACCGCCGTTGCACTGGGCGACACTCCGTGAAGAGTCTTGCCATCGATGCTTGCCGTAACGTTGGTGGGCGAGGCTGTGGGCAGGTGAACGTGCAGTGTGCGCCTGCCTGTGACCACCGGGCGATATTCTCCACTGATCAGGCCGGGTTCCACCCCTAACTTCAGCAATTTTGTGTCCAGCACGAACCGCTCCGGTGGGGCTTTGGGCGCAATGTCCAGGCCGTCGCCGCTCATCGAGGGTTCAACGCCGCACACGCGCAAAAGCGCCAGTAAGGCCATTGCATCCTGGTTGGCGTTCATGAGCGGGAAATCGGTCATGGGCGTCACCGGGCTGGCCCACGTGCCGCCCGCGTTGGGCATCCCCTGGCTGTTCGTGCCGTCCGGCCCCGACCAGATGTTGAACCAGATGTTGGGGAAGAACTCGGCGTGCATGGCGAACGTCTGGCGGTTCAGGGAACGCCAGGCCAGATCGGGGCGGCTGCGCCGGTAGGCCCACGTCAGCAGTTGGGAGATGGCAGGCCAGATCTGCCCGTTGACTTCCAGCATGGGGCCGGTAGGGGAGGGATCGTCCAGGTTCTTCTGGATGGTGTCGAGCAGTTGTGGCTCAATGTTCATTTCGGCAGACAGGCCGCCGATGATCGGCCAGATTTGAGACTGCAAGCTGACGTGATGATCCCCGATCAGGATTTCCTCGTTGGTGACGCTCCGCAGATGCGCGCGGTAGAACCAGCGCTGCTGGGCATCCCACTGCGTCTTGACCGCCTCTTTTAGCTCCGCTGCCAACTGGCGCATGTGGGTTGCCAGGTCGGGCGCGTGGGCGTCGATGATGGCTGCCGCCAGCGGTAAGACGTGCAGCGCCATCTGGCTGTTGGGAACCGATTCGCCGTGTTCCAGGGTCGGTTGCAGCGCCGCGATCCCGCCATTCTTGAAATACTCTCGCGGGTCGATCACGTTCGTGATCACGACGGCGTCATCCCAATCGCCGTCGCCAATCCTGAGTAACCCGTGCGGGCCACGCCCCACGCTCTCGTTCAGGTGCTTGAACGCGATCCGGATGTGATCGAGAACGGGGATCGCTTCGCCTGTTCCGGGCGTCCGGTCAAACCGGTAGAGCGGAATACACATGTCGAGAAAGCCCATGTCCCCCGTCGCCGCCAGGTATTCCGACATCGCCAGCAAGAAGAATAAATCCAGGTCCCAGGGGAAGGCATGGAATCCGAGTGCATCTTTGACAATTGCGCCATTTCCTACAAAACCATAAGGCAGCGCCAGCGAGTCGGCATCGCGCAGACTCATCAGCAGTTGTAGTACCTGCCGGGCCAGCGCCGGACGAATGTAGACCAGCGGTATTGTGAACAGCGATTGGTCGCGCGGAACGCCCTCCGCCCCGTGCAAGAACAGGTAGGCCGACCCCTGCGGCGTGTAGTGGGCGTCAAAGTACTCGCTGTACAGGGTGGCGGAGAGCAAGTTGTAGGCGTGCCAGGTTGTTTCCCGTTGCAACACCGGATCGTTGCCCGTCGAGAAGTATGGCAGGCGATCCTTCCAGGTCTGTTGAGTCTCCGTCAGCGGGCTGCCCTGGCGATATTTGTTCAGGAAATCCAGGGAGGCGTTGGGACGCACCGCTCCGTAGGCAAAGCGCAGACGTGCTGTTTCTCCCGGATCAAGGTGAACGTCGTGGCGCAGTACCATGCAATACGGCATCGGGTCGCCGGGCGTGGGCGATGGGATGGCGCCGTCAGCCGCTACCTGATGATGTACCACGTCGGGCCTGGACGCGCCGCCTCTGCCGAAGAAAGTGTCTTTCAGAACGTAGTAGGCTGCCGTTTCCGCGTTCAGATTTGCCAGGAACACGTCGGCGGGTTCGGTGTCTACCTCCCGGCGATCCACCCCATCCAGGGGGCGGCCATTATACGTCTGGTGAAAGCGCAGTGCCTGTGGGTAGGACACGAGCGTCATCTGAGGGTCGAAGCACTGGTTGATCCGGCAGCGCAGATTATCACCGAAGGGCACGGCCAGGCCCGTCCGGAGCCACTCAATCTGTAGCTGATGCACGTTGACATCCCAGTATTCGTAGTAACGAAGGTCAACCGCTGCACTGCGCTCATTGGTTAGCTCCACGTCCACCAGCAGGGCGGGGTCATCGCGCCTGGATTGGGCTGTACCGGGGGAACTGTCGGCGGCGCAGGGAGCGTAGACGCGCCGACTTTGCCGGATGCCCCGGTACGTCATTTCCGTCGCAAAGTAGCCCAGGCCGAATACGCGCCGGGTCTCTGCTTCTTTGGGGCCATACCGGAAAGCTGTCGCCCACGTCTCGGACTTATCGTTGAGGTATCCAAAGCCGCCCGCGAAGGTCAGGTCCGTCGTGAAACTCTCCGGTTCGTCTCGCTCACCGCCATCGGAGGCCGCCGTCGGCAGAGCTACCACGCGCGGGACAATGGTGTTTCGCATCCGGTAGCGATCCCACCAGGCGCGCACCCGGTTGATGAACTGGATGATGATCCGCAGCAGCAGACTAAGATAACCTATCAGCGTGGTAGGCTTGTCATCCGGATCGGCCTGGCGCCAGTTCAAAAACATGCCGCCCCGATCCGCAATAAAGACCTGCACCGTCCCATCGTTGGAGGCCATCGCCGTGATGACATCGTTGCCGATCTGATGCCAGTGATCGCGCCGGTTGCGGCCCTCGGAGTTGACGTAGTACGCGCGCAAATCCCGAAGCTGGTTCATTTCGTACCGGTAAGACGGCAGGCCGTTGTCGTCAAGCTGCCACCGCCCGAATGCGCCGCTGCCTTCTTCGGTGTCCTCGAAAGCGCGTGGGTCGATAGGCTGCCCCGGCAGGGCGG
Organism: Chloroflexota bacterium; assembly: GCA_021325095.1. GTDB lineage: Bacteria > Chloroflexota > Anaerolineae > Aggregatilineales > UBA2796 > JAJPHV01. Next base: position 12,005 of record JAJPHV010000063.1, read on the forward strand.
CAACGCGCGCACGCGGAATCCGCTCAGGGCGCTGTCTGAGGAAAGCCCGCGCCAATCGGGTCGTGAGTGAGACAGGCGCGTGATCGATCCCGGCGGCTTTCAACAAAGCGGTTCGTGCATCGGCTTCAGGCGCTTGCATGGCTCTGCCCTCGCTTCTTGTCCTTCCACAACTCTCGAACGAAGCCTCGACGCAGACAATGGGTGACAGTGGATAGTTTACAGAAAGTCTTCTGTTGGAGGAAATTGGTCGCGCAACTCGAAGGGCAGAATCTGCCATTTCATGCTACAATTCCGGCTATGTCGTACCTGAGCGGTTCAACATACCCGGTTCGCTGCCGAAGCGGCGGTTGATCTAACTACCGCCGCGTAGGCACGTTTTTCCTTCGGGCTGTGGGCTGTTGCTCACGGCCTCTTTTGATTCCACTCGCCTCAATTCTTATCACCATCCCAACCGATAGGACAAAACGATGAATATCTCTGCGCGCCGGCTGCGCCGTGCAGCCACGTTTGTTGTCATCCTGCTGGCTGTCGAGTTCCTCGACGAGTTTGTCTTTGGGGCAAGGGAAGCAGCCTGGCCTACCGTCCGCGACGATCTGCACCTGACCTATGAGCAGGTTGGCCTGCTTTTGAGCGTGCCGGGCCTGATCGCCGTACTGATCGAACCGGTGATCGGCATCCTGGGCGACGTATGGAAACGCCACCTTCTGATTCTGGGCGGCGGTGCACTGTTTACGGCGGGGCTTCTGATGACGGCGGTCAGCCACAATTTCGCCATCCTGCTGGTGGCAACGATTGTGCTCTTTCCGGCGTCCGGCGCGATGGTGGGCCTTTCGCAGTCCACCCTCATGGACACCGACCCCAAACGGCACGAGCAAAACATGGCTCGCTGGACATTCGCCGGATCGGTTGGTGTCCTGGCCGGAGCGGCCATGCTTGGGGCTGCCCTCGCTTCCAGTGCAGGTTGGCGTGGCTTCTTTCTTGGGGCTTCTGCATTGTCCTTCGTCCTGGTGTTTCTGCTCGGGCGACAATCCTTTCCCCGCTACGTCTCGCCCGTTGCATCACAGTCCGTCGATCTTTGGACAGCGTTCAAAAGCGGCCTTCTCAATGCCTGGCGGGCCATGCGCCGCCCCGAAGTCCTGCGCTGGCTGATCTTGCTGGAATGCGCCGATCTACTTATGGACGTGCTGTACAGCTATCTTGCGCTGTACTTTGTGGATGTGGTTGGGGCCAGCGAAGAACAGGCAACCCTGGCCGTCACCGTCTGGACCGGCTTCAACCTGCTCGGTGACCTGTTGATCATTCCCCTGCTGGAACGGGTGGGCGGGCTGCACTATCTACGAATGACTGCCCTTGTAGAAACGATCCTGTTTTCAGCGTTCCTGCTGGTTCCGGGCTGGCTGCCTAAACTGCTATGTATAGCGCTGGTGGCACTGGCGAATTCGGGTTGGTATTCGACCCTTAAAGCGAACCAATATTCCTCCATGCCGGGGCAGAGCGGCACGGTGCTTGCCATCGACAGCCTTTTCAGCCTGGTACACAGCCTTATCCCGTTGTGCATTGGCCTGGTGGCCGAACGCTTTGGCCTGGGCAGTGCCATGTGGCTGCTGCTCCTGGGGCCAGTTGTCCTGGTGATCGGGCTGCCCAGGCACGCTGCAAAGCCAATCGTATAAAAAGCGTTGAGTAATCGTCAAAAAAAAGTGCATCAAAAGTAGTAAAAGGTATATTAACCGAATCCGCTTCACCCTAAGATCAGGAGGCATTGGTATGCGCGCACCGAAGCTGGCTGCTATTGCCGCATTGCTGGCATTGTTCCTGCTGACGCCAAGCCGGTTCTATACCCAGGCAGTATGCCCATCTCCAAGATTAGCTATTGGGAACATCGCAATCGTTGAATTTAAGCCGTTTGTGGAACTGCGTTCGGAGCCGGAGGGCGGGCAGCTACTGGCGAGGATCAACTCCTACACCGTATTGGACGGCCCGATCTGCACAGCCAGGGGCACATTGTGGTGGAAGGCGCAGTCTCAGTCGGGAATGGTGGGTTATGCGCCCGAAGGACAGGGAACAACCTACTGGGTCTATCCACAGCCCGGCACAGTTCCCGTCACGACGTTTGCCGCTTTCCAGCCCTTTGAGAACGGTTACATGCTCTGGCGCTACGACGCGGGCAGCGTTGAAGTCTTTTACGGCAAAAACGGCGGCGGTGGTAATGACTTCGCCACCTATCGCAACCGTTCCTATGCTGCGTTAAGGAATAATCCCATCACCGCGCTGCCGCCTGCCGGGTTGATCAAGCCGATCAATGGCTTTGGCAAAGTGTGGGGCAATTTTGCCTCGGTGCGCCAGCGGCTTGGTTGGGCCGTTGGGCCGGAGCAGTCGTATATGATGACCATCAGTCCGCCTGAACCCACCGGGGTTACTCAGTGTAGAACGCTGCCCGACGGGCGCTCGATTTGCATCCACATGTATCTGGTCATCTATTGGTATTTCAGGTAGCCACTCTTTACGCGCCGGGTTTTTTTACTGCGCCCCCTGCCCCTTCTCTGCACAGCGGAGAGGGAGCAGGGGACGCGCACATTTTCTGGAAACGCATACAATCAAGGGCAGACGCATTCATCCCAAGTCCAGAGAAGAACTTATGGTGATGCACATCGTAGCCAATCGGTATGCCGTTGGTGAGAAAATCGGTTCGGGTGGCATGGGCGACGTGTTTCGTGGCATTGATCAAAGGACGTCCACCCCCGTCGCTATCAAGGCGCTCAGGTCGGAACGGGCGAATGCGGAGATGGTGGCACGCTTCATCCGCGAGGGCGAAGCACTCCGCCAGTTGAATCACCCGAACATTGTGGCGCTGCTCGACGCCGTTCAAGAAAACGGCGCGCATTACCTGGTGATGGAGTTGGTCGAAGGCGGCGCGCTGGACGAAATGCTGCGGCGCACGCCGCGCCTGCCCTTACAGCAGGTCTTGAACATTGCGCTTGACCTGGCGGACGCGCTGACCCGTGCGCACCGCCTGAACATCGTTCATCGGGACATCAAGCCCGCCAATGTGCTGATCGCCAGGGATGGGATGCCGCGCCTGACCGATTTTGGCATTGCCCGCGTCATCGGTTCCGACATTACCGAGACGGGCACGGTCATGGGCACAGCGGCTTACATTGCGCCAGAGGTGCTACAGGGCGATACGGCAGACGCGCGCTCCGATATCTGGTCACTGGGCGTGATGCTGTATGAAATGCTGGCGGGCGCGCACCCGTTTCGGACGACCAATCCCGGCGCGCTGATTTACTCTATCCTCAACGAGCCGCTGCCCGATCTGGAATCGCAGCGCCCCGACGTTCCGGCGGCGCTGATCGACCTGATCAACCGCATGGTGCAGAAGAACCCGGTGGAGCGCATCCCGCGAATGCGCCTGGTGGGCGCAGAACTCGAAGCGCTGCTTGCTGATGAGCAATTTGGTGCGCACGAAGATCTGCGGAGCTTGCCCCCGTCCAGCCCTGGAGCACTATCCAGCCGCTTTGCCACGCCGTCGCCCGCACCGGCCAGCGTCATCCACAGCAATCTGCCCGTTCAAACGACACCTTTTGTCGGGCGCGAAAACGAACTGATCGAACTGGAAAAGTTGATCCGCGATCCCGCCATCCGCCTGCTGACCATCCTAGCAGCGGGTGGTATGGGTAAGACGCGCCTGGCATTGGAGTTGGCGGGAAAGTTGCTGCGACTCACGCGCGGCGATACGCCGTTTGAGAGTGGAATCTACTTCGTGGACCTGGCTCCTCTCAGCTCGGCTGAGAACATGGTGCAGACGGTGGCCGAAGCTGTTGGCTACGCCTTTGTCCAGGACGGGCGCGAGGCCAAACAACAACTGCTCGACTACCTGCACGCGAAAAACACGATGCTCATCATGGATAACTTCGAGCACGTCATTGGCGGGCGCACACTGGTACAGGATATTTTGCAGGCTGCACCGCACACCAACATCCTGGTCACGTCCCGCGAGAAGCTGAACCTGAGCGCCGAGACGGTGTTTATCCTGAGCGGCATGGAGTTCCCGGAGTGGGAAACACCGGAAGATGCCCTGGAATACGGGGCGGTCAAGCTATTTATGCAGAGCGCCCGCCGGGTACGCTCGGATTTCCAATTGGAGGCGGGCGATCTGGCTTACGTGGCACGCATCTGCCGCATGGTACAGGGCACACCGCTGGGTATCCTGCTGGCGGCGGCCTGGCTGGATTCGCTCTCGCCCCAGGAAATTGCGCAGGAGATCAGTCGCAGCCTGGATTTCCTGGAAACCGAGATGCACGACTTGCCGGAACGCCAGCGCAGTTTGCGGGCTGTGTTTGAATATTCCTGGTATCTGCTGACCGACGAAGAGCGCACCCTGTTTGCGCAGTTCTCGATCTTTCGCGGTGGCTTCACGCGCGAGGCGGCGCAGCACATCACGGGGGCGAGCCTGCGCACGCTGACGGCCCTGATCAACAAGTCGCTGCTGCGGCGCGACAATGTTTCCGGGCGCTACGATATTCACGAGCTGCTTCGCCAGTATGCTGAAGAAAAGCTCAACGCATCGTCAGAAGCGACAACCACGCACGACAAACACAGCCAGTATTACACGGGGTTGGTCGCCCAACTGACTCCCAGGCTCAAGGGATATGGGCAGTTGGAGGCACTCACTGTCATCGAAACCGACTTTGAAAACGTGCGGACAGCCTGGAACTGGGCAGTGGCTAAGGCAGACGCCGAGAGTATTCGCGGCGCATTAGAAGGTGTGTATCTGTTCCTGACTGCCCGCAACCGTTCGATGGACGGCGAGCAGTTGTTCCGGGCGGCGCGCCAGGTATGGAAGGCAGAGGGCGAGAACCCGCCGCTGCTGGCCGAGCAGGTGCTGGTGCGCTTTGCGGAGAATCCGCCGCTGGCCGACTTTGGTCGAGGTCTGACCATTGCGCAGCAAAACAACGCCCCCTTTGAGATCGCCTTCTGCTTGCGCCTCATGGGCCACTGGCTGTCCCACACGGAGTTCAAGCATGAGGAAGGGATTCCGCTGCTGGAACAGAGCTTGCAAGCCTTTGAGGCATTGGGCGACAAGTTCTACATCGCGCAGGTGTTAGACGACCTGGGCTGGAGCTACAACCTGACACAGAACAACCAGAAACAGCGAGAGCGTGTGCGACGCAGCCTCGAACTGCGGCGCGAAATCGGTGACAAGATCGGCGTGGCGAATTCACTCAGGAATACGGGCGGCTCAGTGGGCGGCTTTTACGATCCCACCGATCAGGCTTTCAACTATTGGCAGGAGGCCAAAGGCATCGCCTATGAAATGAATGACCGCCTGGGCATCGCCTGGAACGCCGGTTTGCAGGCAGCAACACTGATGCTCAAAGGTGATTTTGAGCGGGCAACAATTCTGCTTGATGAAGCGTATCCCCACGCGGCAGATATTGGCGCGCCAGAAGTCAAAGGTTTCATTCAACTGGTCAGAGCGACCATCATCGCCCTGCGCGATGAAGATTACATCCAGGCGAAGCGCTTAATTGATGAGGGATTTCCGCCAGGGACCAAGCCTGATTTTCGGATGATCATGACTCCTTTCGCACTGTCGCTGGTGGCTTGCGGCCAGCGCCAATTCGAGGTTCTGCAACCCTTACTGGCATGGATGCTTGATGCGCCCAC
>JAJPHV010000101.1 GCA_021325095.1 Chloroflexota bacterium
ACCTTCACCTTTGTCCTTCCGGCAATCATCGACAAGCCGAGGGCGGACAGGACAGTGTAAGCCTGAACCGCCCAAAGAAGCAGCTAAAACGCAAGCCCCTCTCCGCGTTGGAAAGGGGCTTTTTGTGAACAGCCTTGTCGATTACGGTTTTTGCAATGCCTCTGCGACGGCAACTAGGTCGGCGGCGCAGGCAGCAGGCATCTGTGCTTGAGGAATTTGTTTAATCTGACTCACGAACTCATTCAAATCAAGTGTGCTGACACGCGATAGTAATCCTTGTTGCATACTTGGCTGCGTCACACAACGTTTGGTGATGGCTTGCAACTCATTCACATCAGGGGACGGCACTACGATTTGCATTGCGCCTGCGATGATAGTCTGTGTTCGGTTTGCTGCGTTGCTGGCGATGCTTCCTAAGTAGGCCAACCGGCCTCCTTGCGGACTCCAACCCAATGATGTCCCAGCAACATCCGTACTCTTCACTCTAGTGTAGGATTCCAAAGCCGCGCCTGTGTTTGCGTTCCAGACTTGGATGGTATTACCCATGCTGGCGGCTAATCTATTTCCATCTGGACTCCATACCAGCGCTTCTGTAGCGCCCTGCTTTCCGCGGAAAGTAGCCAATTCTTGCCCCGTATCTGCTGCCAAAATGTGAACTTGCCCATCAACAGCACTCAAAGCAAGTTTCTTCCCATCAGGACTCCAAGCTAATGATGTGGCAAATGGGCCAATAAGTCGAGACGTTAGATGAGCTTTGTCTACGTCATCAAAAATGTATGTCCCTACGATACCACCGACAACCAGCTTAGTACTATCAGGATTCCAAGCTAGAGCATAAAAAGTAGCGTTGGACGATGTCGACACAACGTGATATTGATCTTGTTCGGTACTCCATACTTTCACAGGGGCAGATTCCGTCAAAAGCACACTGGCTATTTTCTTGCCGTCCGGACTCCATGCAATGATAGCACGTCCTTGCGGATCGGTCTCGCTTTGAAGCACTGCAATGGGTTGACCCGTGATTGCATTCCAAACCCGAATTGTTCCGTCAATCGAGCTAGCTATGGCAATCCGGCTGCTATCTGGTTTCCACGTTACCGACTGAATTGTGCCTGTGAAATTTCGCGCATCCATTACAACCTGATTTTTCGCGGTATCCCAAACACGAAACAGCCCGTTTTGTCCCACCGCAGCTAGTTTGTTCCCATCTGGACTCCAAGCAATAGAAACAATCTGTAATGTCGGCTGCGCTTTAATCGCAGAAGTCCATTGCAAAGCTATGAGGACAACTGAGAAGGTTATCGTAGTCAATCGCTTAATGAGGCTGAACATACCCTTTATGGCAACCTTTCACTGGTTATATACATCTTACGGCGTGGGCGTGGGAGTTGGCGTCGGCACATAAGTGGCAATTGTAGGCATCACGACATTGTTCATGAAATTGTCGCGGGTATCACCTGGCCTTTCCGTAGGCTGAGGTGTCCCCGTTACACAGCTAGTGATCCCGATCCAGCTTGTATTCTGAAACCCGCCCGACCCAATTTTCGAATATACCCAATTGAGGAACATATCAGCCGCCGCTTCATCGACTTCTCTAATCTGGTTTGGCTGTCCCGGCGTCGCAGTGACTAACCAATCCTGAACGCTGTAAGGATCTTGTTGAAAATCACAGAAATACGTACTGGTTATTGGCAATGCTGCGCTGCCCCAGCCCCGATTACCACGTACCCAATCTGGCGTCAGGTTTACAGGGTCCAGGCGATTTCCGAACACGATCCCAGGAGGAGTACCCTCATTCCCATAGTCGACAACCACACCCGTCGGTGGTGGTTGCTTGAGCAAGCCATAATAGGTAGCACCAAGTTGTGTGCCACCCATACGCCCCTCAAAGACATGACCTAATTCATGAACTGCGACGTACTGGGTAAAAGATACGTTGGGGTCACAATCGATTCTTGCTTGCAGCCCCCCACCAGGAAGGTTAAACGTTTGGCAAGTATAGCTGTTGGTGGTAGTACGATTGAAGAGGATACTCGTGGCCCCCGCTTGGAACATCACGCGCCGAAAGGCGTCGGGGTACTCACCTCCTCCAAATTGGAGGGAGAGCGCTTGTCCGGTGGCTTGCAAACCCTTGAGCAGTTCCAGTCTATCGTCCGCAGACCAGTCCCCGCTCAGGCTGACGTTATATTGTTCGATTTGCTGATCAACAGTCAAGGTTGCCGTCGGCGTGGGCGTTGGCGCTTGGCAGGCGCTCATGGGGCTGACCGCGCCGCTGCGCAGCGCACTGCCACTCGGCTCGCAGATGTCGGCGGCAATGCCCCAGTCGGGTTGAACATCATCGAAGCTATTGTTGCTAATGTTGGTTACGTCTGAGCCATCGGCATTCATGGTGTGGATTTGCTCAAAAGGATTGGCTCCTGAATATACCACTTGAGCAAACGCCAGTTTGTTCCCACCTGGCGACCAATCTGCCGGGCCGAGAACTGTCACCAACGGACAGCCAATGGGCGTACTGTACACAATATTCTGGTTAGAACCATCTGCATTCGACACCCCAATACCCGACCCGCATGATCCCAGAATTGCGTTATTCCATAGACGATAGCTGATAAGCTGACCGTCCGGAGACCATCGGGGAACATCGCGCTGCCCAGTGATGGGTTCACACATCAAACAGGTCACATTGCTGCCATCCGCGTTCATGGTGAAGATTTGCGGAACATACCAGTCGCCATCTCGTTGGAAGTAATCGTTAAAAGCGAGCTTGGAGCCATCCGGTGACCAGGCAGGATACAGCTCAGGATACTGCCAACCGCTCGCATGTTCGCTTTCATAGATTTTCATTGGATTGGAACCGTCAGTGTTCATGACCCAGATCGCATTGGGATAGGAGGTGGAGGAGTCCCAATCTTGCTGAACGAAGGCAATTTTTGTGCCATCCGGTGACCAAGCGGCCTGGTCTGCGAGCGCCCAAATCTGTTCAGGCCCATTGTATTCGTCATCCGGATAGGGGATGTGGTTGGTCAGGTTGATCGGGTTTGAGCCGTCGACATCCATTACGAAGATGTCCCAATATTGCCCATAGGTAAAGGCGATCTTCTGTCCGTCAGGCGACAGAACCGGATTCCAGGCTCCATAGGGAAACAGGCCGGGGTCGGTTAACTGTTGAACGTTGCTGCCATCTGGATTCATGGCATAAATCTGATAAGAGCAATCACAATAAAGATCTTCCCCTCGGGCTGACGCAAAGACGATCAGGCCCTCATTTGCAACGGTCATCACTTGTGCGTTCGAGGTCATATTGGCTCTGACCTGATGGGCCTTCACTTTCGCTGTTTGGCGGCCCTTTTCAGGTATAGGTAGGCGACTCAAGTCTAATCCAGTCGCGGCGAACTTCTGAGTCTGTCCAAGCGCGGACGATGCGGTAGGAGTCGCTGGCTTCACCAGTGGTATCCGCGTCCCCGGACTGCCGATCAGCGTCGGTGTGGCGCGTTGTGGGGTAAGCGTGGCGCAGGGATCACCGCCAGCACTGCCAGGCGCTGCCGTGCCTTTCGGCATCACGGCCAATGTCGAAGCGGGTGCGCTGCCAGAGAGCGGACAGGGCGCTTGCGCAAGAACGCGGCTCGGAATGTGCCATAGGATTTGCCAGGATAGGATGCTCAAGACAACGATAAATGCACTCACAAGCACAACACGACGCAGGCAAACGAGACTCATACGCTCTCTCCCGTGAACGAGCAAGCCCCAGGTCAAGCGGGCCGAAGTATAACATCTTCGTATTTAATCTACAAGCCGGAATGCATATAATATGTTAATATATTTTTCTCTTAGTTGAACTATGATCTTCAACTGTACTGCTATTTGCTTTATCCTGAAAAGCACAATGTGATTTTTTGAACAAACGCAGTGACCGGGACGAGTAACTGCCTCGATGGGTCTCAGGGAGGGCACGCCCTGACTGAAAGCGCGCCTGACCGTCCGCAGTGAATACCCC
>JAJPHV010000060.1 GCA_021325095.1 Chloroflexota bacterium
ACGCGACTCCAGCCTTGATCATTGTTTTGGCGCTGTGGTAGAATGAAGCGCATCTTGGGGAGTCGCCAAGTGGCAAGGCAGCGGACTTTGGATCCGCTATTCGCAGGTTCGAATCCTGCCTCCCCAGCCTCATTTCACGAGTTCCACGATAGTTCCCTCTCCTGTCATGATTTTCGCCACCACGCCCAGGTGTAATTCAGATTGATAAGATTTGGCGGTGGGCGTCGGGGCAACTTCTGTTACCACCACGGGCATCACGGCAACAGCGGGGGCGCTCTGCGGCGATACCGCTACTGTCGAGATGCCGAAGAACAGCAAACCAATGAAGAACAGCGGCGCAAAACAGCCCAATGTAACCATCGTTGCCTCCTCACTTACAAAAAACGCACGACGAACAGCAACAGCAGATTGACCGCGATCTGGCACGACCAACTGGCAAACAACCCGAAGCGCTCCCGCACGTAGCTGTAGACGAAGTTGGCGATCAGGAACGACAAAGCGATGACGAACGCTACAAACGGGAATTTTAACACCTCCAGTTGCGGGAAAAACAGGGCCGCAGACCATACTGCTCCGGCTGCGCTGGCGAAAATCAGGCCGCGAGCAGCCTGAAATGCGCCGCGAAAATACAGCGTTTCAGCCAGCGGCATCGTGAAGGCCAGCACTTGAAAGACAGCAGAATCGGGCAGCCTGCCGAACACAGACAGCGAAATGCGCTGCAACTGCGGCGCGCCCACCGCCATCAACGGCACACCGACAATGGCCCCAAAGCCCAGCCCGATCAGCAGATTGCGCACGTTCGGCGCTTCGATGCTCACTTTGTCCAGGATGATGGCAAGCAGCCCAACCAGCGCCAGCAGCGACCAGAGCAGCGTGTGGCGCACGTCGGCGGCCAGGTTGGTCAGGCCAAGCAGCGCCAGGATCAGCAGGATGATATACGCAAAGGCCGGATCGATGGCACGCGGCGCGGGTTCAGCCTCCTCATCCTCGACCTCTTCGACCTCTTCCGGGGGCATTTCCTCAACGGGCGCTTCCTCCTCCGGCACGTTGTCTAGATCGGTCATTTGTCGTTTCCCCTCCGGGCAAAGAAACGGCGCGCCCCGCTCAAGCGGCGAAGGGCGCGCCGGACACTGGTCTGCGTGCTATGATCCCGCACTACAGCAGAATGTTGTTGACATCCCACGCGGCATTTTGCCACGCCCCCGCGCCTGATAGTAACCAGGCGCAGGCCGGGATGCCAATCGCGGCGAATTTCTGGTAGGCGATCTGAACGGCCCCCGGCGACACCTGCACCGCATCAGCCGGGCCGACCTCCGTGCCGACGATAGGCTTGTCGCCGAACCAGGTCCGCCACTGCGCCACCGGCGGGTCGATGTCTTGCCCGCTCGGATCGGCCCAATAATAATGCACGCCGATCCAGTCCGCCGCCTGGATCGCCCCCCTCGCGCCCGCCACGAACGTCGCCTCGTTCATCCGGATTCCAGGCACGTCGCCGCCGGGGGACATGGCCGGGAAGCCAAGCTTCGCGCCGGGGAAAAACTGGCGATAGGCGGCGGCAACGGCCAGCCACCAGTTGGCGAACTCCTCGCCATTCTGCCAGGCAATGCCCCAGCCCTCGTTGGCGATGTTCGGCTCATTGCCGATGGCGATCAGCAAGGGCTGGTCGCTGCCGTGGACCGCCGCATATTCTTGCAAAATAGGCACGGTCAGGTCGATAAACCGTCGCGGTGTGGAAGGCCGTTCGTGGGTACACGCCCGAAAAATGAACGACTTCACCCCCGCCTCACGCAGAGGTTGGATGGTGCGGGCCGCCTGGTTCGGCTCGTAGGCGCAGATCAACGCGAACTCAATGCGGTTGCGGCGCGCGATGTCAAGCTGCCGGGCGTCGGGCGCCCAGCCGCCCGCGCTCGTGCCCACGCCCCGCTGGTTGGCCGTGAACGACAGCGCCCACGAGGGAGACCCCGCTGGTGTGACAGGCGCGACAGGAGAGGCGATGGCCTGCGGAGCCTGTACCACATCGTCGGCTGGCTCCGCGAAATCGATGGCAATCCAGCCCTGCCCGTCTGCTGTCCTGTACCACGTGTAGTTATCCATCACGACGGGGTTGGCATCGAGGATCGCAAACACCGTGCCTTTATCGTACTGGCCGACCACCGGCGCATTGATCCCCGGCTGCGAGCGGATTCTCAGGAATGACAGATTGGAGGCAGGCCGCAAACGGCGCTGGCCTGTTACCGCAGGCGGTACAACAAAACCAGCCGCGCCCGGCGTCACGCCAAGCGCGGCCATCAATTCACCTGCCGGAATCAGGATCACTGTGCCGTCAGTGCCCATCTGTACCCGCACCTGAGTTGCAGGGTCAAGTGCCGCGAGTGAAGCTTTGAGGACATCGAGGATAGGCATGGCGAAAGCTCCGGCGACTCAGTATTTGACTCAGTATTTGCGGACGACGGGACGGTAGACGGTGGGTTTGCGCGCCTGCAATGTCTGGAATTCTTCCCGGAAGTGGCGCACCTCGTCCAGATCGATGCGGGCCACGCAGTAGCCCTCCACCGGGACAGGTTTCCGGTTCTCCACTTTGGGCGCAGCCTTTTTCGGTTCCGGTTTTGGTTCGGCGGGTTTGGCTTCCGGCGCTTTGCCGGCGTCGCCGGCAGGCGCGGCCTCGCCCTCTTTTTTAGCTTCAGCCTCGACCTTGACCTCGGCTTCCTTCTTGCCTTCGGCCTCGGAGGTTTTCTTCTCGTCCTTGACTTCCGTTTTAGCCTCGGGTTTCGCCTCGTCGGCATTGGCCGCCGGTTCAGTTTCCAACCAGGCGTAGACTTTGCCGCGTGGCCCGACGATCATACTTTCGCCGCCAAAACTCATGGTCACGTCCTCTCCGACGCGGTTGGCGGCGGCCACAAACATGGCGTTTTCGTAAGCCCGCGCCCGGACGTAAGTCTTCCACTCGTCGATATAGGTCGTTTCCCAGTTGCCCAGGACGCACAACAACTCTGCGCCATCCAGCGCCAGGCTGCGCGACACTTCCGGGAACGCCAGGTCCCAGCCCAGCATCATGCCGATCTTGCCGATCTCCCCCGTGTCAATGACGGGCATTTTGTAGCCCTCGCGGAAGGCCATTCGCTCCTCGCCGCGCAGGTGGATCTTGTTGTACATGCCGAGCAGTTCCCCTTCCGGCCCGACCAGCACCGCCGAGTTGTAGAGAATGCTCTCGACTTTTTCTTTGGTCGCCAGTCCGAAGGCGATGTATACACCTGCATCGGCGGCCCGCTGCGCCATGAGGTTGATGGCCGGGCCAGGCACACGCTGCGCCAGTTCGGTGAACCGGACGCCCAGTTCATACCCGCACGTAATCAGTTCCGGGAAAATAATCAGGTCAACTTTTTGCTGCGAGACAATCTTAGAGACGAAATCCGACATCCGGACGAGATTGTTCTCGGAATTGCCCAGTTCGGGTTTCATCTGAACGGTTGCAACCGTGATTTCACGCATTGAAACTCCTCAAGTTATGGGATGGGTTGGGACGGTACACGGCAGGCGGGGCCTTACGCACGCCCCATTTCCACATGCCGTAAGCGATCTTATTATCTAGCGGATGGCCCGATTGCGCCAGCACCATTCCGCAGCGTTTCGATGGCCTGCCCAGAGGCTTCAAGCGAGCGGCGCAGCAATTCCTTATCGGCGGACTGTTCCTTTTCGATCTGATCCAGCCCGTCGAGCAGAGCAGGATTGGCGCTTTTTAACCATATCAGCCTGACGCTGTGCATGTGCGCGAACATCTGTCCGGCGTTGCGCCCTTTGGAGGGCGGCTTGCTGCCAAGCGCTGCCGGCTTCAGCGCATCCAGCATGCAAAGGTTGATCCGGTTCTGGACGTTCCAGGTTTCGATGAGTTGCTCGTCCATATACGCCACCTCTCGGCCTGTACCAAATGGGGTAGAATATAGTACAATTGTTCTAGCTTGTCAACGAGAGCGAAGGTCAGCCAACCGCAGGGCTGGTTTGGCATATGACGGCTGGCACGGGCTTGCTAAAATCACTTTACCGCTTGCTGAGGAGACCAAAGGATGAGCTTTGTTTTTGACGGGCGGCTTTCGGATTCCCGTTTTGTCGAGATGATCTGGCGCACTCGAAGTGAGGGTGGTGGCTCTTTTACCTCGACTGCCGCCAGCCACTGGGAGATGGTTGTAACGAAGCAAAAGGACGGGACAATCGTCTCGCTACGTGGGCCAGAGACGACAGCGTCCCTTGCTCCCATCCCGGAGGATGCGGAGTTTTTTGGCATCGTCTTTAAGCATGGCACGTTTATGCCCCATCTGCCTGTCAGCCATCTCGTGGATGGCGCGGTCCATCTACCTGTCGGGGTCGGCAGATCCTTCTGGCTGCATGGTTCGACATGGGAACTGCCCGACTACGAAAATGCAGACACATTTGTGGATAGGCTGGTGCGTCAAGGTCTGCTGGTACACGATGGCCTCGTTGACGACGTGCTCCGGGGCCATCCACCTGCGCTCTCCATCCGCTCGGTACGGCGGCGCTTCTTGCGGGCCACCGGGTTAACGCAAGGCACGTTGTTTCAAATCGAGCGCGCCCGTCGGGCCGCCACGCTTCTTGAACAGGGTGTCTCGATCCTCGACACTGTTGAACAGGCTGGTTATTTTGATCAATCCCATCTGACCAGATCGCTAAAGCGCTTCATCGGGCAGACCCCCGCCCAAATCCTCCGCATGAACGGGTCTGCGTAGATGTCCCTTTTGTACAAGACCCTGCCTTTTGGCTCGGCTATGATTCAGACGTTGGCGATCAACAGCGAATCAACAGCAAATAAGGAGCACACCGTGAGGGAAATAGTCGTAACCGAGTTCCTGTCCCTGGATGGCATCATGGAAGACCCGGCCTGGACATCCCCCTATTGGAATGACGAGATTGCCAAGTTCAAGGGCGAAGAGACATCCGCCAGCGATGCCTTGCTCCTGGGGCGCGTGACGTATCAGGGCTTTGCGGCAGCCTGGCCGCAGAGCAAAGATGAAGGCGCGCCTTACTTTAACAGCGTGCGCAAATACGTAGTGTCAACGACCCTGGACAGGGTGGAGTGGAACAACTCGAAGCTGATCAAAGGCAACATCGTGGAGGAAATCACCAAACTCAAGCAGCAGGACGGCCTGGACATTACGGTGCACGGCAGCGCCACGCTTGTACAAACGCTCATGCAGCATGATCTGGTGGACTGCTACCGGCTGCTGATCTACCCGGTACTTGTGGGCAAAGGCAAGCGTCTCTTTCAAGCGGGAATTACGGCCACGCTGAAACTTGTGGAAGCACGATCATTCAGCTCAGGCGTGGCAGCCCTCATCTATGAACCGGCTCGGAAATAGCGCACAGCGCATTTGCCCCACCCCTTAGCCCCTTCTCCGCTTCGCAGAGAGGGGGAAGCGAGCATCCTAATACCCGATAGGCTGGTGGCGCAGCAGCAGCCCGCGCAGCACGATCCCGGTTCCAATGGCGATGAAGGTTACACCGACGAAGGTGGCCTGCAACGAGGCCACGCCCTGCGCGGCCAGCAGCATACTCACGCTCAGGCCAAAGAGCGCCGTGCTGGCGAGCAGGCCGCGTGACTGCCGCCGCACCAGTGAGACCAGGAACCACAGCGCCGCCAGCACAGCCACCGAGAGCGGCCACCAGGTTACGACCTGGGCAGGCAGCAATCCCTGGATAAGCAGCAGCGAAAATACGGTCACGATAATCAACGCCAGGATGACCAGGATGGCCGTCCAGTTGACGATGAACGGCAGGCCGGGGCGACGCAGCAATACACGCCGTCCTTCAACAGGCTCGACGACTTCGGCGGCCTCAGCCTCTACTGCGGGCGCTGCTTTTGGGCGTCTAAGGAGCCGCATGAATTCTTAATCCTGGTGCGCTGGCTATTATTGTTTGGGGCTTTCGACGCATTGTGCCCCGCGCGGGCCGATGATGGCAGCATGGCGCACGCCGCGCGGTAGCTCCATCCGGTCACCGGGGCGCAACACGATGCTCTGGTTGACATCCGGCAACACGACCTCGATGGAACCTTCTACGCAGTACAGAACTTTGCTGTAACCGTGACTACGGGCCGTGTAGCGGAAATTTGGCCCGTTTGACCAGGCATAGGGTCGCAGCCCCTCCTGTTCCATTTTTTGCGTGATGGTGTGGTAAGTGGGGTGCTGGCCGCCACGCCAGCGAATAATTTTTACATCTTTGATGGGATTGGTGGCTGCCTGGTTGTCTGTGTTGCCTAAACTGCTGCCTGAACTGCCTATATTGCCATTATTTCGATCTTTTTTCTCACTCACGTTCATCAGTCGTTGCTCCTTAAATGCAAGTTGTGATCTACGACGGCAATGATTAGCGCAAGTCTTTTTCGAGCACCCAACACGGCTCAACCACTTGCCGGGTGCGCCCCTCATGATCGACGTAGTGCCAGCGCCCGGCGTCCTCGGTGAATACCCGGAAACCCATACGCTCGTACAAACGGCGCGCCCCCGGGTTGTCCTTCGCGGCGGCAATGCTGACGGAGTGATAGCCGCGTTCGATCAAGATCGCCTCGGCCTCACGGAGCAGCGCCGTCCCGATCCCCTGCCGCTGGAAAGCATCCATGACCCGCAGCGAGTAAAGGTAAGCGCGCTTTGTGCCATCGGTGTAGAAATCATCCACGCTCTCCAGCTGGATGAAGAGCTGGCCCACCGGCCAGCCATTCACATCGGCCAGCAGCATCAGCCGCCGTCCGGCTTTCTGATCCTCGAACGCCTTCTGGAATACCCGCCGAAAATGCGTGTATTCGCCATACCACTCCAGTTTGGGCAGGTCGGACTGCTCGGCCCGGCGAAAGACCACCTTCATTTGCAGCAGCATTGTGTGGCGTTCAGTCGCCGTCATGCGTTGACCCCTCGGCAATCATACGTTTGAGGTAAGCCATCTCCTGTTCGGGTGAATTTACTTCCCCGTCCAGCCAGGCTTGCCGCAAGCGACCAAGCAGTTTACCGAAGGATGGGCCGGGTTTCAAGCCCATACGCCGCAGGTCGTCGCCTGTCAGCGTGGCGTGGATGTGCCGCCAGTTCCGCGCATACTGCGTGACGTGTTCGCGGGCTAATGCCGTCGGGGCGATAGCCCAGGCCGCCACAAGCAGCGTCTCCGGCAACCCATCGAGATGATATACTACCTCGCTTGGCAAGCGCCTTTCGCTCAGATAGGGCATGGTCACATAAACCTGTTTCAAACGCTCGATGAGGGCCGCCCGCGTCCGCTTCATCTGCAACCGAGATGCCAACTCTTCCGGATTTTCGAGGCGGCAAGCCAGAATCGCCCAATAGACTTCCGTCAGGTAGGCCTGTCCGTGATTCCAACCTGGATAGGCCAATTGGGCACGCGCCGCTTTGAACGCAGATGAGAGCCACTCATCAAATATTAATCTACCATTAATGTGCGCCAGTACGCCCAACCTTTGTAACCGGTATAGCGCGTGCTCTGGCTGTGCCTCGGCCAGGATCAGGTCAAGCTCGTGACGCAGCCTCTCGCCGCTCACGTCGTGGAGGTAAGGCAGCGCGTCAGCAAAGAGCGCCTCGGTGTGCGGTTCGATCCGGAAACCCAGGCGCTGCTCAAACCGCACGGCCCGCAGCATCCGCGTGGCGTCGTCGATAAAGCTCAGGCTGTGCAGGACACGAATGACCTTCTGCTGAAGATCGCGCTCGCCGCCATAGAAATCCAGGAGCTTTCCGAACGGCGCGGGCGCGAGCCGGATCGCCAGCGTGTTGATGGTGAAATCGCGGCGCAGCAAGTCCAGCTTGATCGACCCCTGCTCGACGGTGGGCAGGGCTGCCGGCTCCGTGTAGAACTCCCGCCGGGCCGCCACAAAATCGATGAAGGGCGGCCAGTCTGCCAGGGACGCCCCAAGCCTCTGCGCCACCTGTTCGTCCAGCAGCCATTTGGCCGTACCGAATTTGGGATGAGCTTTCACAGTGCCCCCGTAGCGGGCTTTCAGGGCTTGCGCCAGTGTGATGGCGTTACCTTCTGTCACCAGATCAATGTCCAGGTTAACCATACCGAGCAGCAGATCACGCACGAAGCCCCCCACCGCGTACAGGCTCATCTCGTGGGCCTGTGCCTCGTCGGCAATCACGTTCAACAACTTGACCAACCCGGCGGGCAGCCAGGTGTGCATCCGCTGGACGATCCGTTCGTCGGCTGCCGCCGACTTCGGCTGGCTCCAGTGCTTCAGCAGGTCGGTGCGCGTGACGATGCCGAGTACTTTGCCATCGCCGTTCACCACAGGAAGCTGCCCCCAACCGGACTGCATCATCACCTGCTGGACAGTTTCAATCGAGTCGGAGGGCTGCACCGTCCATATGCCCTTGCTCATCAACTGATCCACGCGCTTGTGGGCCAGGCCGTGACTCATGGCCCGGTCAACCGCGCTGCGCATCAACAGCCCGACGATTTTGCCATCTGAAACCACCGGATAGCCCTCGTGGCCGGAACGCTGCATCTGGGCCGCTGCCGCACTGACCTTTTCGTCGGCAGGAATAGTTTTGACGCCCCACGACATCAAATCTTCGACGCGCACCGATGGCCGCACTATGCGCGGCAGAATCTCGATCAGGCGTTCCTGAATGCGCTCGAACGATTCGTCGCGGATGGACGCAGCGGCGGCGCGCCCGTGTCCGCCGCCACCGAACTGCTCGGCGAGTTGGGCCACGTCAATGTCATCGACGGTGCTGCGGGCCACAAGTTGAACATGATCGTTCATCCCTACCAGCAGAATGACCGCATTCGCGTCGTAGCTATCGCGGATTTTGTGGGCCAGCGTCGCCACTTCCTCGACATCGTGGTCGGAGCGCGCCGCCGCCACCAGTATCACGTGGCCGCCGATCTCGTAGGTCTGTACACCTTCGACGAGTCTGGCGTAAAGCGCCTGCTGATCTTCCGTCAGCGGGTGGGTCAGGAAGCTGCGCACCAGGTCAAGGTTCGCACCCTGATCAAGCAGCCAGGCCGCCGCCACCAGATCGCGGGGCGTGGTTGTGCCGTAGAGCAATGAGCCGGTATCTTCGTAGATGCCGAGCATGAGCAGGGTGGCCTCAATCGGCGCGAGGCTGACGGGCGCATTGCGCAATTGCTCGACCAGCAGCGTCGTCGTCGCCCCCAGCGGTTCGCCTGCGTACTGCTGGTGCGGCTCAAGTTCGCGCGCCAGCGGGTGATGGTCGATGATCTGGACGGGTGTATCGGGGTGCATCCCGCGCACAGTGGGATACGTCTGGGTGTCCACCACAATGGCCTGCTTGACGCGGCGGCGCGTCAATTCCCCGGCACGGACGAAGGGCAGTGCATCGCCGTACAGGGTCAGAAAGCTCTGCACATTGCGGTTGACGTGGCGCGACAGGACGGGGATGGCCGATGGGTGAAGTTTCGCAACGGCCAGTTGCGCAGCCACTGCGTCAAAGTCCGCGTTTTCGTGGGTCAGAATCAGCGTAGCGGTCATTCGGGAAGTGTACCTCACGCCGACGGGTTGTCTCCAAAATAGCCTGCCTCACCCCCAGCCCCTCTCCACCAGAGTGGAGAGGGGAGTCTTGGCCGCCAGTTTCCCCTCTGCGCAGCGTAGAGGGGGCACGGGGTGGGGTAAACAGCGCCAACTCTTGCTTCCACCGCGCATCGGTTATAATCTCGCGCGTAAATAGCTGGCGCAAGGACGCTTCCTGCATGGCGCTCGATCTCACCCGGCGGCGCAACGTAGCGCTCGCCATTGTGCTTATTATCTACATTGTCGTCTTTCTGGTCTTCAGCCTGGGGCGCTACGCCCGCTACAACGCCGAGGGCTGGGACCTGGGCATATTCTCGCAGCTTACCTGGAACGCCGCACATGGGCGACCCATGCAGAACACCGTCGCCGAAGAAAACAACATGCTGGCGGTTCATGCGCCGTACATCACCATTCTGCTTGCGCCGCTGATGTGGCTGTGGCCTGACCCGCGCTCACTGCTGATCGCGCAGACCTTCATCCTGGCGCTAGGGGCATTGCCGGTGGCGCGGCTGGCCTCGCGCTACTTCAAAGAATGGTGGGTTCCGCCGTTCCTGGCGGCGCTGTGGTGTCTCTACCCGGCCCTGGAATTCGTCAACCGGTGGGACTTTCATGAGATCGCCCCGGTGATCACCTTTTTCGCCTTCGCGTTCGAGGCCGCAGATCGGCGCGCCTGGCGGCAGTTCGATTTCTGGTTAGTGCTCTCCATTCTGTGCAAGGAAGAAATCGGCCTGAACGTCGCTTTTTTCGGCCTGTACGCGCTGTGGCGGTTCAAGCGGAACTGGAAACCGTGCCTGTTCTGGTTTGTGATCGGTATCGCCTGGTTCGTGATCCACGCCTTTGTCATCTTCCCGACGCTGCGGCACGCCGACAACGGCCTGCCCATTCACGCCGTGCGCTACGAGTGGCTGCTCAAGGGCAACCTGCAATCCATCTGGGCGTACATCACCGGGCCGGACACTGCCCTGAAGGGCCTGTTCCTGGTCAAGTTGTTTGCGCCTGTTGCTTTCGTCGCGTTCCTGGCCCCGGTTGCCCTGATTCCGGCCTTGCCGACGTTTGGCCTCAGTTTTCTGTCGTCGTTCGGGCCGCAGTTTGACATCTACATGCACTACACCTCGCCCATCATTCCGGCGGTGTTCGTAGCAACAGTCTACGGGCTGCCCAGGCTGCGCTGCTGGCTGGACGCACGGCAGAACCGGTGGCTGACCGGGCGCGGCCTGCGCCTTGCGGCAACCGCTATGCTCGCCGGCACATTGTTAATCTGGTTCACCTACAACCCGTTCTGGCTGAAGCCCACCTTTTTTACGTCCTACGGTTGGGAGCCAGGTGCACATCTTGAAGCCCTCTACGAAGTCGAAAAGATCATTCCGCCCGATGCGTGCGTCGTGGCGAAAAACAACGTCCAGGCGCATTACAGTGTGCGCCCCGAAAGCTACGTCCTGGGTGCACGCGGTGATATGGACGGCTGCACGTATATGATTGCCGACCTGGGCGACCCGCGCCACGACGATTTCAGGAGCGCCGAAGCGGCGGTGTGTTCGCAGTTCTGGGCCAACAAGCGTGCCCCGATCTACTACAAGGACACCGTTGTCGTCTTACAGCAGATGCCAGCGCAGGCCGATCTCGCTGCTGTGCAAGGGCTACGGGACTACTGCAACGGATACGTCGCACGCCAGTCGAAGTAACCGACCACCGGGCTGGAAGTTCGTGTTCCTGGTGCTTCAAGGCTTCACCGGGATGGGTTCAGAGCCTGTACTCAGACCTGTTCCAGGATCAGCCTGACGTACTGCACCCGCTCAAAGGCGAACGGATCGTCGCAGTGCTTCTGGCTCATCTTTCCCCGGAAATCATCCAGGCTGTCGTAGCCCTTCTCGGCCATCCAGGTGTGCAGGTGGAAGAGCATGGTCGAGAGGTACGGCACGCCGTTTTGGAGCAACGCCGCTGCCGTCTGCACCACCGTCGCCCCGGCCAGCAGCGCCTTGATCACGTCCTTGCCGGTATGCGCGCCTGTGCTGAGGGCCAGGTCCATTGTTGTGCGCCCATAGAGCAGCGCGATCCAGCGCAAGGGCAGCTTCATCTCGGATTGCGTGCTGAAGACCATCTCGTGCGTCAGCGATTCCAGGTCGGGTGCGATGTCGGGTTGCAGGAAGCGGTTAAAAAGTACCACTGCTTTTGCACCGCGCTTTTCGAGTTCGTGGACGACATTGGCCGTCGAGGTGTAGAACGGGCTGAGTTTGACTGAAACCGGGATGGTGACCTCGGAAACGACACTTTCCACGACCTCGTACAGGGCGCGCTCAATGTCGCTGCCAGTTCGCTGGGGATCGGCGGCCACCACGTAATAATTGATCTCCAGCCCATCCACACCCGTTTCCGCTAACTGCCTGGCGTAGTGTGTCCACGCGCCGGGCGAAACGGCGTTCAGGCTGGCAATGAGGGGCATTCTGACGGCCTTGCGCGAGCGTTCAACCCACATCAGGTGCTCTCTGGGGCCACCGTGTTTCACCTTGGGGAACAGGGTCGTCGCCTCGGCGAAGCTGTCTGAGCCATACATCAGCATGTCTTCAAAGTGCTGCTGGTCAAGCTGAATCTGCTCCTCGAACAGCGAACGGATAACCAGCGCGCCCGCGCCGACATCCTCCGCCAGCTTGATCAGATCGATGTGTGCGGAAATTGAACTCGCCGCAACCACGAGCGGATTTTCCAGCGAAAGACCCATATAGGTGGTGGCAAGACCGTTCATCGTCCTGAACTCCTGAGCGTCACTTGGCATTCTTCTTCCTAATGTAACGTCGGGACGTGACTTGGTATAAGTGACAACCGACATAAAAAAGGCGTCATTCTTCACTTTAATGCGTCGTGGCTCGGTGTTAGGCTCTTTTCAAGGTCAGTCGAACAATATCAGGGGATTCCAATAATGGCCGAAGCAAAGAACCTTGTCACGATTGATGCAAATACTGCCGCCGCCCACGTGGCACACGCGGTCAGCGAAGTGATCGCCATCTACCCGATCACACCGTCATCCACGATGGGCGAGATCGCCGACGAGAAATCGGCTGCCGGAGAGGTGAACCTGTGGGGAACCGTCCCGACGGTGGTCGAGATGCAGTCAGAAGGGGGCGCTGCGGGTGCGTTGCACGGCGCGATGACGACGGGCGCATTAACAACCACCTTCACAGCGTCGCAGGGCTTGCTGCTGATGATCCCGAACATGTACAAAATCGCAGGCGAACTGACGCCCACTGTTTTTCACATTGCGGCGCGAGCACTGGCCGCGCAAGCCCTCTCGATCTTTGGTGATCACTCGGACGTGATGTCTGCTCGCTCAACGGGCTGGGCGATGCTGGCCTCCGCCAACGCGCAAGAGGCGATGGATTTAGCGATGGTCGCTCACGCGGCGACGCTCAAGGCGCGTGTGCCGTTTATCCACTTCTTCGACGGTTTCCGGACCTCACACGAGATTCAGAAGATCGAAGCGCTGAGTTTTGACCAGATGCGCGCCATGATCGATGAAGACCTGGTGATTGCTCACCGCGCGCGCGGCCTCTCGCCCGATCACCCGGCGATACGCGGCACGGCCCAGAACCCGGACGTGTACTTCCAGGGTCGTGAAACGGTCAATAAGTATTATCTGGCAGCGGGGCCAATTGTCCAGGAGTACATGAATCGACTGGCGGGTATCGTCGGGCGGCAGTACCACCTGTTTGATTATGTCGGCGCACCCGACGCGGATCGCGTTGTGGTCGTCATCGGCTCGGCGGGTGAGACGCTGCACGAGGTCGCAGATTACCTGTTGGCGCACGGCGAGAAGGTCGGTATCGTCCAGGTGCGGCTGTATCGCCCGTTCGTGAACGAAGCATTTGTCAAAGCCCTGCCACCGACAGTCAAGAAGATCGCTGTGCTGGATCGCACGAAGGAGCCTGGCTCACTCGGTGAACCGCTGTACCTGGACGTGCAGGCCGCCCTCAGTGAAGCATTCGCAGAGGGCAAGATCGAACACCTGCCGCTGGTCGTCGGCGGGCGCTATGGCCTCGGTTCAAAGGAGTTTGACGCGGGCATGGCGAAGGCCGTGTTCGACAACTTGCTGAAGGACCGGCCCAAGAACCACTTCACAGTAGGGATCAACGACGACGTAACCGGCTCCAGCCTGGAATGGGACCCCAAATTCTCCAGCGAACCAGAAGGCGTGCGCAGCGCTGTGTTCTTTGGCCTGGGATCGGACGGCACTGTCGGTGCGAATAAAAACACAATCAAGATCATTGGTAAGGCCACCGACCTGTATGTCCAGGGTTACTTTGTGCTGGACTCGAAGAAGTCCGGCTCGATCACGACCTCGCATCTGCGCTTCAGCAAGCAGCCGATCCGCAGCGTGTACCTGGTCAAACAGGCCGATTTCCTGGCCTGCCACCAGTTCAGCTTCCTGGAACGCTACGAGATGCTCAACCTGCTGAAGCCCGGCGGCACATTTCTGCTAAACAGCCCCTACGACGCCACTCAGGTATGGAATCATTTGCCGCGCGAAGTGCAAGAGGCTCTGATCAGCAAGCGGGCGCAGTTTTACGTGATCGACGCGCTGAAAGTGGCAAAGGCGCTTGGACTGGGCGGGCGGATCAATACGACCATGCAGGCGGCCTTCTTCAAAATCTCCGGCGTGCTGCCCGAAGCGCAGGCGATGGAAATGATCAAGCTGGCGATTGAGGACACCTACGGCGAAAAGGGCAAGGTCGTGGTCGATATGAACGTCAAAGCGGCCAATCTCGCCCTGGAACGCATCCAGAAGGTGGAAGTGCCAACCACCGTCAGCAGCCCGATCAGGATGCGTGCGGCCATCGCGGAGGGCGCGCCCGAATTTGTGCGCAAGGTCACAGCGGAAATCATTGCAGGGCGCGGCGACCTGCTGCCCGTTTCGGCCATGCCTGCCGATGGCACATTCCCGGTGGGCACAGCACAGTACGAGAAGCGCAATATCGCCACCGAGATCCCGGTCTGGGAACCGGATATCTGCATTCAGTGTAACCAGTGCGCGTTTGTCTGCCCGCACGCGGCGATCCGCGTCAAGGTCTATGATGCGCAGTACGCCAACGGTAAGTCACCGGCCACGTTCAAGCACGTGAGCGCCAGGGACAAGCAGTTCGCGGGTATGGCCTACACGGTGCAGGTTGCGCCGGAAGACTGCACAGGTTGCCAGCTCTGTGTGGAAGCCTGCCCTGCCTT
Organism: Chloroflexota bacterium; assembly: GCA_021325095.1. Lineage (GTDB taxonomy): Bacteria > Chloroflexota > Anaerolineae > Aggregatilineales > UBA2796 > JAJPHV01. The sequence continues at coordinate 14,753 of JAJPHV010000060.1, forward strand.
CGAGAAAGTGAATGGGGTCAAGACGGACAAGAAGGCGCTCAATATGCAGCCCCAGGCTCCGCTGCGCCAGGCCGAAGCAGAAAACTTCCGTTACTTTTTGTCGCTGCCGGATACCGACCCGACCAAGTTCAACCGTTTCACCGTCAAGGGTTCGCAACTCATTCAACCGCTGTTCGAGTTCTCCGGCGCGTGCGCAGCCTGCGGCGAGACACCGTACATCAAGCTCATGACGCAGTTGTTCGGCGATCATGCCATCATCGCCAACGCGACGGGTTGCTCGTCCATCTACGGTGGCAATCTGCCCACCACACCCTATACCGCCCGGCGCGATGGACGTGGCCCGGCCTGGTCGAACTCGCTGTTCGAGGACGCCGCTGAGTTCGGCCTGGGGATGCGCCTGACCGCGAACAAGATGATGACCTATGCCTGCGAATTGCTTGACCGATTGGCCGAGGTGCTCCCACAGCACAAGGACCTGTTCGACGCGCTGCGCAACGCCAATATGAGCACGCCGGAAGGGATCGAGGAGCAGCGGGGCCGTGTGGCGCAGCTCAAAGACCTCTTGAAGCCGCGCAGCGACAACCTGAGCAAGCAGTTGTTAAGCGTTGCCGATTATCTGGTCAAGAAGTCGGTCTGGATCATCGGCGGCGATGGTTGGGGCTACGACATCGGTTACGGCGGCCTGGATCACGTGCTGGCGTCGGGCCAGAACGTCAACGTGCTGCTGCTCGACACCGCCATGTATTCCAACACGGGTGGGCAGATGTCGAAAGCTACGCCACGCGCATCCATCGCCAAGTTCGCCGCCAGCGGCAAGTCCACGCCCAAGAAGGACATTGGTCTGATCGCCATTTCTTACGGCAACATTTACGTTGCCCAGGTAGCAATGGGCGCAAACATGACGCAGACCGTGCACGCCATGCGCGAGGCAGAAGCCTATAACGGCCCATCGCTGATCATTGCCTACAGCCACTGCATCAACCAGGGCATTGAGATGAGTAAGGGCAACGAGCTTCAACACGAGGCTGTCAGCACGGGCTTCTGGCCGCTGTACCGCTACAACCCGGACGCCCCTGCGGGCAAGAATCCACTCCAACTCGACTCGAAGATGGACATCACCGGGTTGGAAGACTTCATGTACAAGCAGGGCCGCTTCAGCATCCTGCGCCGCTCCGACCCGAAACGTGCCGAGGAACTGTACCATCTGGCACAACAAGACATTCTGCGGCGCTGGCAGCAGCTACAACAGTTGGCGCAGATGAAAGTGTAGTTCGTGCCGACAGGCTAGCCAATGCGGAGCCAGCCACGTCGTTGCTGTCAAGGTGGCGGCGGGGGCAGTGGCGAGAAGGCTGCCAGTAATGCTTGAGCGTGCTGTAGGGTTCGAGCCAGGTTCTGACCTGGCTCGACGCTTTTCTGTGGCCCAAAGGACATGAGTCGGGCGGTCAACTCAACGGACCAGGGTTCAACACCCTGAGGCTTGCAGGTGACTTGGCAACAGTGGAGTGCGCTCCTAGCGTCGCTGCGTGGCAACCGGCCCCGGCCTGGGCGGCACACGGGTTGGCGGTCTGGGTGTGGGCGCCGCAGGAACTTTGGTGGGTGCGGCTTTGCCCGTCACGATGGCGGGCGCGATCACCCGGCCCAGATTGTCCTTGACGGGGATATCTGCGCCAGGGAACTCGTACTTGCCCGGCGTACCGGCATCAACGTGCAACATCGCCGTCAGTGTGTCCGTGACGGCATCCGGCGGCACTTTGACGACGACACGCGGGTTGTAGCCGGCGTGGACAAAGGTATGGCCGATGGCCGGATTGCCTGGCGCGCTTGAATGAATGACCAGCCAGCCGTTTTGCGCGGCCAACACCAGGTCAACCATCACCGAACCGCTTTTGCGGATGTCGTCGGCTTTGATGTCGTGGACGACCACGCCGTTTTTGGTCAGGGTGAGCGGCGCAATGACGTTACCTGCGCTGTCCTTGACGGGCGCATCCGGGCCGGGGAATTCGTATTTGCCCTTCTGCCCTGCGTCCACGTGCAGCATGACTGTCACCAGGTCGGTCAGCGTCTTGGGATCGTCGATCTTGACGGCGACGTTCTTGTTCAGACCGGCCTTAACCGCTGCCACACCGATGCCGGGGTTGCCAGCCGCCGAAGAGTGCACAACGATCCAGCCGTCCTGGCGGGCCAGCACGGACGGAACAATCAGCGTGCTGTCGCTGCCGACTACCTGTGCGCGAACGCGGACGTGATCGCTCGTCCAGAAGGGTTCATTGGTGATGGCCCCGCCCACCGTTGCGGGCGTATCTGCGCCAGGAAACTCGTATTTGCCCGGCTGGCCCGCGTCGATGTGGATCATGGCCGTCAGCAGCGGCGTGGCCTTCTTCGTGTCTATCGGCACAGTCACGTCGGTGTTGACGCCTGCCTTGATGGGGGCATTGCCAATGGCCGGGAAGCCGTTGGCGCTGGAATGGACGACGATGAAGCCGTCCTGCTGCGCAATGACCCGGCTGATCTTGACACTCTGTGAGTCGGAGACGAACTGGTCATCGACGCTCACGCCAATAGCCTTGAAGGGTGTATTGACGACCTTATCGCCATTCTGGACGGGGTTGTCCGGGCCAGGGAACTCGTACTTGCCCGCCTCGCCCGCATCAATGTGCAGCATGGCCGACATGTCCGCTGTCGCCTTTTCCATGTCCACCAGCACGGCCACGTTGTCCGTTTCACCTGCTGGAACGTAAGCCTGACCAATGGCCGGGAAGCCGCCTGCCTGGTCGCTGTTATGAATGACGATCCAGCCCGGTTGGGCAGCGACCACCTTGCTCACTACCACGATCCCGCCCTGGATAGCTTGATCGGCGATCTCGACGGCGGGTGTCGCCGCCTGGGAAGCGCTGCCGATACGCGCCGCCACCAGCACCAGTAAACAGACCCCCGCCAGGATCGCCAACTTCCTGATTAACATTGCACTGCCTCCAACAACCCTGACTTAAAGCGAAAATGCGATCCGGTGCGGATCGCTTTTCAGGTATTAGCCTGCCAGGACGTGTACTTTTCGTGTGCCGACCCCGACGCGAATTGGGGGCACACTGACCTGTTCCCCCTCTCTGCGCAGCGGAGAGGGGGAACAGGTATCTTTATGCTCAGTCCTCAGCGCTCGGTCCCGATCAGTGAGCCATCGTTGCGGCCATCGTGGCAGACGTTGCCGCAGCGCCGGTCTTGATCGGCGGCGCGATGACGTTGCCAGCCGCGTCCTTGACCGGAACGTCCGCGCCAGGGAATTCGTACTTGCCGGGTGTGCCCAGGTCAACATGCAGCATCGCCAGCAATGTGTCGGTCACGTCCTCCGGCTTGACCTTGACCATGACGTTGTGATTCAAGCCTGCGTGGATGTAAGCGACGCCAATGCCGGGGTTGCCCTGGGCCGAGGAGTGCACGACCAGCCAGCCGTTCTTGGCCGCGACCACCGTGTCGATGACGACCAGGCCACTCTTCTTGATGTCGTCGGCAGTCTGGTCATGCACCATCACACCGTTGCCAATCAGCATCGGCGGCGCGATGACGTTGCCAGCCGCGTCCTTGACCGGAACGTCCGCGCCAGGGAATTCATACGTGCCCTTCTTGCCTGCATCCACGTGCAGCATCGCCAGCACCGTTTCGGTGGGTTTCCCGGTGAGCTTGACCTTGACACCCTCATTCAAACCGGCCTTGACTGGCGTATGGCCGATCACGGGGAAATCTTTGGCAGTGGAGTGGATGACCAGGAAGCCATCCGCCTTCGCCAGCACATAGGGCACGACCACCGTGTTGTCGCTGCCGAGCAACATGCCCTGCACACGCACGTGGTCAACCGTCCAGAACGGTTCGTTGCTGATCGCGCCGCCCAGGCTGGCCGGAACGTCCGCACCGGGGAATTCGTACTTGCCTTTTTCACCCGCGTCGATGTGGATCATGGCGGTCATTTTGTCGGTGGCCTTCGATGGATCAATCGGGACATCAACGTCCTCGTTGACGCCAGCCTTGATTGGCGCGTTGCCGATGGCTGGGAAGCCTTCGCTGCCTGCATGAATGACGACGAAGCCATCCTCCTGAGCGATCACTTTGCCCAGCGTGACGGTTTTCTTGTCCGAGATAAATTGATCGTCCACGTCCACGCCGATCACTTTGAAGGGCGTGTTCACCACTTTGTCGCCATTCATGACCGGGGCATCCGGGCCGGGGAACTCGTATTTGCCGGCGGTTCCCTTATCGACGTGCAGCATGGCCGACATATCGGGCGTCGCTTTGTCCATGTCGATCCAGACGGCAACGTTGTCGCTTTCACCTGCCGGGACGTAGGTTTCACCGATAGCCGGGAAGCCAGCGGCTTTGTCGCCATTGTGGATGACGATCCAGCCCGGCGCCGCCGCCACAACTTTGCTGACGACCACCCAGTGATCCTGAATGACCTGATCGGAAATCTCGGCGGCTGGCGTATCGGCGGCACGGCTGGCACGGGGCAGCAGTGCCAGGGCCAACACGGCCATGAGGGTTAAACTTGCGATCTTCTTGAAAAGCATATCGAACTCTCCTCCATGAACGACGCAGAGCGCAAAATACAGCGGCGAAAGGGCTTCGCCTTGCAGTGTAGGGATGTGATTGACGCAAGGATGCACTGTCTGGGTTGAATACGCCTGCGGAGTGGGGTTTGGATTTTTGAGGGAAGATTTCCAGAGAATTTTTGCGAGATTTTTACAGGTTTTTATATTTTTACCCGACGGAAATTCACTCTGGCGCGACGTTCGAGCCTGTGCTATACTGCTTCCCAATCTCATTCTCATATGGTGACTGTGGTGCAGTGGCAGCACGTCTGGTTGTGGCCCAGAAGGTCCAGGGTTCAAATCCCTGCAGTCACCCCAACAGTGAAACGGCCCAATCGGGCCGTTTTTGTTTGAACCGCCCAGGAGAAATGAAGTGACTCCCAAACGCAGGTGGTGAAACGCCCAAAAGCCGGGGCAAATTCACCATCTCCTGTGGTTTCTCTCTGGCGACTTGAGACGGCTGCCTTTGCTGTCGTTTTGCTGATCTCAGGTAGTCGGCTTAAGGTATAATGCGCCTAACGAGCGTTAGCCCCAGGAGAACCCGGAATGTTTGATAAGCGCAAGTTGGAAGAACTGGCGATGGCGCGTGACCAGTGGGAAGAGACCACCCTGCACAAGACAATGGCACGGATGCCCGAACGTAAGCCCGAATTCGTCACCACGTCGAGCGCATCGGTCAATCGCCTGTATACACCGCTCGACCTAGCCGATTTTGACTATCTGGAAGACCTGGGGTTCCCAGGCGAATATCCATTCACGCGGGGTATCCATGCGACGGGCTACCGGGGACGGCTGTGGACGATGCGGATGTTCGCCGGGTTCGGCACTGCCGAAGAAACCAACGCCCGCTACAAGTACCTGCTCAGTCAGGGCAACATGGGCCTGTCCGTCGCCTTCGACCTGCCGACGCTGATGGGCTACGATACGGACGCGCCGGAAGCGCTTGGCGAGTTCGGCAAATGCGGCGTGGCGGTGTCGTCGTTGAAGGACATGGAAATCCTGATGGATGGCATCCCGCTGGGCGAAGTCAGCACGTCCATGACCATCAACAGCCCGGCGGCGGTCATCTGGGCCTTTTATATCGCCGCAGCAGAAAAGCAGGGCGTCACGATGGATAAACTGCGCGGTACGCTGCAAAACGACATCCTGAAAGAATTCATCGCGCAGAAAGAATATATCTTCCCGCCCGAACCCTCGATGCGGCTGGTGACGGACACGATTGAATATGGCGCGAAACTCCTGCCGCAGTGGAACACCATCAGCATCAGCGGCTATCACATCCGCGAGGCGGGCAGCACCGCCGCGCAAGAATTGGCTTTCACACTGATTGACGGCTTTGAGTACGTGCGCTGGGCGCTGCGCCGGGGCCTGGACATCGACGACTTTGCGCCGCGCCTGTCGTTCTTCTTCAACGTTCACAATGATTTCTTCGAGGAGATCGCCAAATTGCGCGCCGCCCGCCGCATCTGGGCGCGGGAGATGCGCGAGACGTTTGGCGCGAAAGACTCGCGCTCCTGGCTGATGCGTTTCCACACGCAGACGGCGGGCGTCAGCCTGACGGCGCAGCAGCCGGAGATCAACATTGTGCGCGTGGCGATCCAGGCGCTGGCGGCGGTGTTGGGTGGCGCGCAATCGCTCCACACCAACAGCATGGACGAGGCACTGGCCTTGCCCAGTGAAAAAGCCGTGACCATCGCCCTGCGCACGCAGCAGATCATCGCTCACGAAAGCGGCGTCACCAATACCGTCGATCCGCTCGGCGGCAGCTACTTTGTCGAAAAGCTGACCGGCGACATGGAAGCGGAAGTATACCGCTATATGCAGCGTGTGGAGGACCTGGGCGGAGTCCTGCCCGCCATCCAGAAAGGCTTTTTTCAGCAGGAGATCGCCGACGCGGCCTTTGTCTACCAGCGCGAAATCGACGAACACCGCCGTACCATTGTCGGCGTGAACGAATTCACTGATAATGGCAAAATCGACATCCCGATCCTGGAAATGGACCCGCAGGGCTACCAGCGCCAGGTGGCGCGTTTGCAGCGGCTCCGGCAAGAACGCGACAACGAAAAGGTGGGCAGCACACTGAATGCGCTGCGGCAGGCCGCGCGCGGCACGGAAAACTTGATGCCTTATCTGCTTGATGCCGCGAAAGCCTATGCCACCTTACAGGAGATCATGGATGTGCTCCGCCAGGAATTCGGGCTGTACCGGGAAGACACCGTGATTTAATCGCGCTCCAACACGTCTCCAATCGGAAAGAATGAGCCGTATCGAACGGAGTCAAAATGAAATGTCGCCGTCCTGCCCTGATTGTGCTTTTCCTCGTCTGCTTATTGGCTGCCCCGGCGACCAGCCGGGCCGAAGCGACCACCCACTACTGGCTGGCGCGGCCTTTGCCGCCAACGGCCAACCTGACGGTTGAACGTGGCTTTCCCTACGGCTGGACACGGAACGGCACGTCGCCCATCCACCACGGCGTGGACATTGTGAATCGCTTGAACACGCCGGTTCTGGCGGCAGCGAATGGGACAGTGTACTACGCGGGCAACGATGCAGAGCGGATGTTTGGTCCTTCCCCCGATTTTTATGGCAATCTGGTCGTGATTCAACATGACATTGCCGCGCCCGATGGTAGTGCAGTATATACGCTCTATGGGCATCTGAACGGGATCACTGTGCAGACGGGGCAGCGGGTTGGGCAGGGGCAAATCATCGGCGGCGTCGGCAAAACTGGGATCGCGGTCTGGTATCACCTCCATTTTGAAGTCCGGGTCGGCAGTGGCGATGATTACAATGCCACGCGCAATCCCGAACTCTGGTACGCGCCGCGCCCCGGCACGGCGACGCTGATCGGGCGGATAGTAGACGCTAACGGTGGCCTGGCAATGGGCATTCGCTTTACCCTGTCCATCCGGAACAGCATCTACCCAGGCTGGACGTATGCCGATCCGGGTATACACAACGACCCGACTTACAGCGAGAACTTTGCAGTAGGCGACCTCCCGGCAGGCTGCTATTACCTGCGCGTGAGGAACGGTCACGGCGGTTACGCCTATGCCAAGCAGGTGTGTCTGAAGTCGGGTGAAACCGTGTTTCTGGAAGTCCAGCTTGCGCCGTGAATAACTGGTTTCACGGTGATCCTACGAATTTTCGACCCTTTTCGGCTCCCTACGACGGCCTGCCAACAGGTATCTTGATAGCGTTATTCCCGCAACGGCAACCACTATCTCTAGTAAACGCCTGACGGCAGCGGCATTGAATCGATTCTCGAATCCGGGCCAAAAATCGAGGTAAGCATTCAGGTCTTGCCGCATATCTGGAACAGGTAGGAGTATCCGGTTATGAATAAGTACGACCACCAGGACAAAGAAAATCTCCCACGCCTCAATCCGCGGCGCACTACTCGAAAACATGATGGACAACACAATGATCTGAGGAATAAACAGATACGTCATATAGCGGTATAAGTCAGTTCCGCCGTACATCGTCAGGACAAACATTGTGCCACAATAAATGATCAGAAAAGTGCGAAACGGCGCGAGGCGCGGGATCAGGAATCGCAACCGCTGCGGTGTAAGCAGAAGCAGCGTTGGCAGAATATAGCTCAACATTGCCGCAACGATATTTTTGTCTCTCGCCAGGTCTTCTGGCACGGTCAACAGTTTCCTGAGCGATCCGGGGTCGTTCATGGGATCAACAAGCTGGATGGTGGCCGTGACGGGAATCAGCAGTCGCGGCAAGATGAAGGCTGCCGTGACCAGCGTGATCGTTAGCGCGGCCCAGAGCAAGTTGGCAGGAGTCCGTTCCCTGACGAAGTTACTGCCAGTCCAGTAACACAACAGCGCCGCCGGTATCAGGAAGAATTCTCTGGTCCAAAGACCAACGATGACAATTAGTATGCACAGTACCAATTTGCGTCTGAAAAATGCCAGTACGAAGATCAGCATCAAGGCCTGCGCCACATTTTCCAGACCCAGGTTGAAAAACAAGGAATTTTTTACGTGGCCCACCGAGAGCGCCACTACCAGCATAATCGTCAACGCACCGCCGATACTGGCCCCGAATGATTTCGCCACTACATACGTCAGGAATAGCTGAAGAATAATGCTGGCGTAGGTAACAATCTGAAAGCCAGTCGAGATGCGTAATGAAAACAGCCGGGCAACGACGCCAGACATTACAGGCGTCAAGAACCGGTAGGCCGTTGGTGCTTGCAGGTTGGGGTTCCCTGGGGCGAATCCATTCACGGCAATGGTAGAATAAAGTTCTTCAAACTCGCCTATCGGGTTGGCGTTAGTAACAGAATTGATCAGGAGCAATAAGACGATGGCGAGTGCGAGCACCAGCGCGTACTCATACCGCTGTAGTAAACCAGGATGTGGTGTGTCCTTTGCGACAGAAGGGTACATTGGCTTGGTAGATTCTCTTTAGCTCCAAACGGAAGGCAGTTGCCGTTCCGCATATTTTGCTACCTGGATGACCGAATTAAAAGGGTAGAAATTTGTCTGGCAATCCCACTATGGGCCGGGCTGAACCCACAAATGCGCGCGTCGTGCTGGTGACGGGCGCATCTGCGGGGATCGGCTACGAGACGGCCCTGGCCTTCGCGCGGCGCGGCGATAGGGTGGGCGCGACAGCCCGCCGCGCAGATCGGCTGAAACAACTGGTATCGGCAGCTACGGGCTTGCCGGGCGAAATCCAGCCCTACATGGCGGACGTGCGCAGCGCCGACGACTTGCAGCGCGTGGTCGCGGACATGGTGGAACGGTGGGGCCGCCTCGACGTGCTGGTTGCCAACGCCGGGCTTGGGCAGCGCGGCTCGATTGTCGATTCGGCCTGGGATGATCTGGAAGTGGTGCTGCGAACCAACATCGACGGCGTGCTGCACAGCGTGCGCGCTGCCGTGCCCGCTATGCGCAGGTCGGGTGGTGGGCATATCGTAACTATCTCGTCGGTGGTCAGCCTCGCACCCGGCCCGTATTCCGCTGTCTATGCGGCATCCAAAGCGGCACTCAACACGCTGGCCCGCACGTTGCGCGTCGAACTCGCCCCCGATCACATCTGGGTCACAAATATTCTGGTCGGGCAAACCCATTCCGAATTCGCGCAGGCACGACGCGGGCGGCCTGGGCGGGTGGCCGGAAAGCTGCCCACCATGTCGGCGGAGTTTGTAGCCCGGCGGATCGTGGAGGAGTCGGGCTGTCGCCATCGAACCGTAACGTTGCGCTGGCTGGATCGGCTGATCAACCTGAGCGGGCTGTACCTGCCCTGGCTGATGGATCGCATCATGGAGCGCGTATATCGTACCAGTTGATAGGTTCTGGCTCCCCTGGGGCAGTTTGTGCCAGATCACAGAACAGGTGTGCTAACGAGGTGTTATACTCGATGTGGCATCAGGAACACTCAGCATTTGGAGTCCATCCATATGAAACCGCGAATCACGGTAATTGCGTTGGGTGTGAGCGATCTGGAAAAATCCCTCAGATTTTACCGCGATGGGCTTGGGCTGCCGACAGAAGGTATTGTTGGCACTGAATTTGAACATGGTGCAGTGGCCTTCTTCGATTTGCAGCATGGCTTAAAGCTTGCAATCTGGCCTCGCGGTGACATTGCCTATGAAGCGCAAGTTTCTCTGTCAATGCCAAGCCCCACAGAACTTACGCTTGGTCATAACGTGAGCAGCAAGGCAGAGGTCGATGCTGTCATGGCGCAGGCGAAGAAAGCCGGCGCTACAATCACTGATCCGGCGCGAGACCGTTTTTGGGGCGGTTATTCCGGCCTTTTCAGGACCCGGATGGGCATCTCTGGGAAGTTGTATGGAACCCTGAAATGGGAATAGTGGAGTAGTCACCTGCCCCTGCCCCAATTGATCTTAGCCTAACGCCTTTTGCAGCGCTTCTGGCTCCGTGACCGGGCGCTGGCAGACGAAATGTTCGCAAACGTAAGCCGCCGGTTTGCCATCAACCCGGCTCCGGTACGCCAACAGCAGCGGTGTGGCTGTGTCTTCGACATCCTGCGGCGAGAGGGCCAGGATCATGTTCGGGCGAAAGCCGCTGTTGACCACCGCCAGCAGTGCCTGTGTCGCCGCGTCGGCTGGATCGCCGATGATGGCAACTTCCTTAATGCCCCGGATGAGCAGGTCGGCGGCATTCAAGGCCTCACCAAAGGCCGTCGGGTATTCCTGCATCGCTGCGACGAGGGGCCTGAGCACGCCCCGGGCAGCTTCCTCGTAGTGGGCCTCCCCGCTGTAGGCCGCCAGTTTCACCAGCACTTTCGCCATCATGCTGTTGCCCGACGGCGTGGCGTTGTCCTGTAGATTGCGCGGGCGCGCAATGAGCGTCTCGTGATCGTCGCTGGTGTCGTAGAAGCCGCCTTCAGACGCGGCAAAGTGCGCCAGCACGGCCTCGGCCAATGTCTGTGCCTCGCTGTAGTAGCGCGTCTCAAAGGTGGCCTGATACAGTTCCAGCAGCCCATCGATCAAATTGGCGTAGTCTTCCAGATAGCCGTTGTAGCGGGCGTCGCCATCTTTGTAACTGTGCAGCAGGCGACCCTCGCGGCGTAGCCTGCTCAGTAGGAATTCGGCATTGCGGATCGCCGCCTGGCGGTAATCGTCGCGCTGCAAAAAGCGGGCGGCTTCGGCCAGACTGGCGAGCATCAAGCCATTCCAGGAGGTCAGAATTTTCTCGTCCCGTCCTGGGTGGACTCGCTGTTCGCGGGCAGCGTACAGCTTCTGGCGCGCTGAAGCGATTCGCGCCCGGAGCGTTGGCACGTCGATGTCCAGTTTTGCGGCCACCGTCTCCTCTTGAACTGGAACATGGAGGATATTGCGACCCTCGAAGTTGCCGCGATCCGATACGCCCCAATAGGCGAGAGCCGCGCTGGCCTCCTCCGGCGTCAATACGGCATGGATTTCGTCTGGCGTCCAGACAAAGAACTTGCCCTCTTCGTGCTCGCTGTCGGCGTCCGTCGAACTGTAGAAGCCGCCTTCGGGCGAAGTCATCTCCCGCAGGATGTAGTCATAAGTCTCGACGGCGATTCGCTGGAAAAACTCGTTGCCTGTTGCCAGCCAGGTATGCAGATACAAGCGGCTGAGTTGAGCGTTATCGTACAGCATTTTCTCGAAGTGTGGAACGAGCCATCGCTCATCGACGCTGTAGCGGTGGAATCCGCCACCGATCTGGTCGTAGATGCCGCCCTGCGCCATCTTGCGCAGTGAGAACGTGACCGCTTCCAGCGCCTGCGCGTTACCCGTGTGGATATAGCTGCGCAGCACGAATTCAAGGTTCATCGGGCCGGGGAACTTGGGCCGGCCCCGGCTCAAGCCGCCGTTCACCGGGTCAAAGTTGCCAATCATGCCACGATAGGCCGCTTCAAGCAGCGCCGGGTTGAGGGCATCGTCCGTACCATTCGACACCAGTCCTGAACTTTGTAACCCCTCGGCCACTTGGCTGGCGATGTCTTCGACCTCGTGGCGGCGATTGCGGTAAGCGTCTATCACCGCCGCCATCACGCGCGGGAAGGAGGGCATTCCGCGTCCTTCCGTTTTCGGATAGTACGTTCCGGCGTGGAAGGGACGACCATCTGGGGTCAGGAAAACAGTCATAGGCCAGCCGCCGTTGCCCCTGGTAAACATCAACGTGGCCTGCATGTAAATCTCGTCCAGGTCGGGCCGCTCCTCGCGGTCAACTTTGATGCACACGAAATCACGGTTCATCAGAGCCGCAATTGCCGGGTCCTCAAAGCTCTCGTGGGCCATGACGTGACACCAGTGACAGGCGCTGTAACCGATGCTCAACAGGATCGGCTTATCCTCGGCTTTGGCCCGGCTCAATGCTTCATCACCCCAGGGATACCAGTCTACGGGGTTGTCGGCATGTTGCAGGAGATAGGGTGAAGTCGAATCTTTCAAACGGTTCATCATGACACCTCGTCATCCACAATCCATTGCTTGCCAGAAATCAGGGGAGAAGTGCAGCGATTATACCGCGCGTTAGTCAGGCTTCGGTGCAGTAATCCACTGCGCTCGCCAGTCTCTCCGAGCGGATGGCCTCGCAGTGTGTCACACAGAAGCCGGGCATAGCAGCGGGACGCAGCCCCGGCCCGGAGCCATTCCGGGGTCAGGTAGCTGGAGTATTTACGAACCCGTGTGTTCACGCGATTGGGAGAGTCAGGGCAGAATTTCCAAAATGAGAAACCATAGCAGACTCAACTATTGACTCATATCGTATAATAGATCAATCTATTCCACTCGCCTTTCTCAAAATCCAATCGGTGTTGGTTGGATAGCGTCAAACTCGGCCCATAGCAGCCACGTTTGGGAATGGGCTATCGCTGAATGGCCGTTAGGTAAAGTCTTTTTATCAAGCAAACAAGGAGATAGGTAATGAGTAGCACGCCCTGGCAAATCAAAGGTGATTACTTTGAGACATGCAGTTGTGATTTTCTGTGCCCCTGTCTTCCCAGTAACATGACAGCCCGACCTACCAAAGGACATTGTGACGTGGCGCTGGTCTTCCACATCGATCAGGGCCATTATAGCGGAACGAAGTTGGATAATCTCAGCTTCGTCATTGTCGCTCACGCCCCGGATGTGATGGGTCAGGGCAACTGGTCGGTTGGCCTCATCACCGACGCACAGGCCAACGCCCAACAGCAGGAGGCACTGACAGCCATCGCCAGCGGGCAGGCGGGTGGCCCTGCGGCAGCACTCGGCCCCCTCCTCGGTCAATTTCTCGGTGTAGAGTCCAAACCAATCCGCTACGAGAAGAATGGCATGACCCGTTCAGTCTCCATTCCAGGTCTGCTCGATCAGGCTTGTGAGGGCATTCCCGGTGCAGACACCGCTACGCCGATCTATCTGGACAATGCTGGTCATCCGGCGAGTACGCGCCTGGCTCTGGCGCACGGTGTGCGGAGTCATCTCCATGCTTTCGGCATCAATTGGGATGACACCAGCGGCAGGAATAACGGTCACTTTGCTCCGTTCAACTGGCAGGCGAGCTGAGTCGACCTGGAGGAAGCATGGACAGCGCGCCTGTTTCGCCGTCGAGGCAGATCAGAATTACCGTCTGGCTGACGCTCCTGATTATGGCGGCTCTGGCATGGGCGATTGTTGTTCAACAGGCCCAGATGAGTGGAAGCCAGAGTATGCCTGTCCGCAGCGGCGTAAACCAGAACATGTCCCCAATGGGCGATATGAGCCAGGAACAGCCAGCAATGCCAATGTCCTCCGCACCGGTCTCCATAGTGTTCTATCTGCCACTGTGGGTCAGCATGATGGTCGCCATGATGTTCCCCGCCGTTGCGCCTATGGTGTCTTTCTTCGCTACGATCAGCCGTAGCCGCCGAGCTATGGGCCAACGGGCTGCCCCTACCTGGCTGTTCCTGGCGGGGTATCTGGTTGTTTGGACGTTGTTCGGCGTAGCAGCCTATCTGGTTTCACTGGCCCTGCCATCCCTCGGCATGATGGCCGCCGGGCTTCGCATCGATTATCCAGTGGCCGCCGGGATCATTCTCATTGCTACCGGCCTGTACCAGTTAAGTCCGCTGAAGCAAGGCTGCCTGCGGCACTGTCGTTCGCCATTGAGTGTCGTACTGCACGGCTGGCATGATGGCAGCGCAGGCGCTTTCCGAATGGGCTTTGAACATGGGGCCTATTGTGTGGGTTGCTGTTGGGGACTGATGCTGGTGTTGTTTGTCGTGGGGATGATGAACCTGATAGGCATGGTCATTCTCACAGCTATCATCTTTGTTGAGAAGGTCGTGCCACGTGGCCCGCTGGTCGGCAAGTTAGCCGCATTGGCCCTGATTGTCTTCGGGATCGTCACTCTCGTCGGGCCATTCCTCAACCGGACTTAAAAACCTCCGGCTGAAGACTCCCTGCCCCGTGAAACAGGGCGGGGGGTTAGAGGATTTCCGACCTGGCCCGCGCCATCACCATTTCGGGGTAGGGCCGTGTCCCAAAGCGTGTCAGCAGTACCGCGCCGAAGCCAGCCGAGCCGAGCACGATCAACATCAGCCAGCCGAGCCAGCCGATACAGGGGATCATCTGGATGAGGCCCTGGGCCAGGGTGAGCACCAGCGTGCCGAGTGCGGCGGCAACCATCGGCGTCGGATAGACTTTCATCCGGTGCAGCAGGGTTGTACCGAACGGAATGCTGACTGCGATCCAACCCGCGACGAACGCGATCCCGATCACCAGCCAGAGCAGCCCCACAATGGGCAGCCCCAGGCAGGTCAGGCCAAGCGTCAGCGGGATCGACACCACGTAGATCGCACTCAGCGCCACCGCCACGCCGATGGACAAAAAGCCAACCAGCGTCGTGGTGAGCGCCTGGGACATGGCCGTGCCAGACATGCGGTTCACCTGGCGGGGGAAAACCGCAGCGGCCAAGGCTGCCAGCGCTGCCATGCCCAATGACGTGAAGATGACCTGGAAGAAACGAAAAAGCGGGTTGCTGGCTGTGGCGCCAAACGGCGTATTATCGAGTGGTGGAAAGTTGCCTGCTCCCCGCCTGACGCCGCTGAAGAGTTCGCCCAGGCGGTTGCAGCCTGTACTCTGGCTGCCGTTAATGACGGCTTCCGCCGCCTGTTTCACTTCGCGGGCACAGATCGACAGGCTGCCGTTGATGTGCAGCGTTTTGCCCAACTGCGCACTCGGAGCCAGGATCGATACGTCGCCGTTGATCTGACCGTTCAACGTCACAGGCCCTGCCGAGACGATGGACAGATCGCCGTTGACCGTACTGCCCTCTTCGAGCGTCGCCTCGCGGGCTACGACAGTCAAATTGCCAGTGTGGGTTGTGCCACTGCGCAGCACGTACTGGTCGTTGACCGAGATGCGATCCGGCTGGCTTCCGGATGGCTCTTGCGCCAGCACGAACCGGGCCGGGGCCAGAGCCAGCAGCCAAAGGAGCAGCAATACTCCGGCCCGAACGAGGTTTTTGATCACGCCATCCTCACGGGAATGTGATAAACGACCTGCTGGCGGCGCATGGAGGTATACCACATAAACCAACCCCAGAGCATGATCAGGGGAATGGTCGTGGTCAGCAGCGCAGGCAGCACTGGCTTTTCGACAGTATACGTGGCGATCACCTGGAAGAGCGCAGCAATGGCCTGCGCGAGATTGTTCAACATCATGACCAGTTGCCGCAACAACGTGTTGATGGCTGCCGGATCGGTCAACCAGTTCTGGATGGCATTGATGCCCAGAACGGCCAATGGAACCGTTGTCAGGAAGGCCAGCAGCAGCCCCAAGGCTGCACCTGTTCCGGCTTGTGGTCTGGTAGCCAGTGCACCGTCCTCAGCGGTTTGCGCGGCAATGGCGGCCATGACCTTACCGGCAAAGTCTGGTGGGGCCTGCACCATGCTGGCGTTAGCGAATAATTTGTCTACGTCGCGCATTCGGTTAAACAGCGCAGCGTCCCTCGGGGAACCGGCAAGATGCGCTTTCAACGCGGCCTCCGCCGTTTCCGGCAGCGTGTCATCAAGCGCCAGATTCATGTCGCGCTCAATGTTGCGTTGGGTAGAGAAGCTTTTGCGGATCATCGTGATCCCTCCATAGCAAGATGTAACACTGCGCGCTCCTGTGAAGTCATTTTTTCAGCGAGTGCCTGTCTCGCCCGGAACAAGCGGCTCTTGACTGCGCTCTCCGTCGTATCCAGCATTTCAGCGATTTCCGTATAAGATAAGTCGTACCAGTAGCGCAGGACAACTGCGGCGCGGTATTCGGGTGAAAGGTCCGCCAACATACGTTGGATGGCAGCATCCCGTTCACCTGCAATTACGGCATCTTCCGGCTCGATCTCGTCGCTGCTCAATGAAGGGTGAGGCGGCAGCGGCTCGTCGATGGACAACCAGACCAGACGGCGTTTCCGCAGACGGTCAATGCAGTGATTCGAGGCAATAGACAGCAACCACGTTCGGAAGGGACGCTCGGCGTCGTACCGATCCAGGTGAGAATAAGCTCGCACAAACGTTTCCTGGGCAGCGTCTTCTGCTTCGCCGCGCTCCCCGAGCATCCGGTAAGCCAGATTGTAGACGGCGTGCTGGTGCATTTGAACCAGTTCGCCAAAAGCGGCCTGGTCTCCGGCAAGTGCCTCCTGCACCAACAATCGATCAGGTTCTACGGACAACTTCATTCGCTCCACTATGGCAAGATGCCCAGTTACCAACTAATACGCAGCCCGGTCCATAGAGTTGCGGAATCGAAATTGTACCCGATTTCTCAGGTCGCGCGATAAACATTTCATGGCGCCCTAAGGGCCGCACGGTTTGACCAGGCTCCGGCCAATCTGTATAATCCATTCGTTTTGGCACGGCTGCTTGCGCATAAGAGGGCCACCCTGTTGAACCTCATCCTCCGAACTGCCTGGGAACGCTGGCGCATCATCGCTCGTATCAACGGCGATTATGTGGCGCGTTTCATCACCAACCTGTTCTTTTTCACGATCCTGGTTCCTTTTGCTGTTGTGGCGAAACTGTTCACCGACCCGCTGGGCCTGCGCCAGTCAGGAACCTCGCACTGGAAGACCCGCAAACCCGTTGGCGTCAGCATCGACGAAGCACGGAGCCAATTCTAGAATGTACATCCTGGGTGTTTCCTGTTTCTACCACGATTCGGCGGTGGCGCTCTTGAAGGATGGGCAGCTTGTGGCGGCGGCGATGGAAGAGCGCTTCACGCGGCTCAAGAACGACAACGGCTTCCCGGCACATGCCATCGACTTCTGCCTGCGCAAGGCGGGCATCACCGGCAAAGACCTGGACTACGCGGTCTTCTACGAAAAGCCATTCGTCAAGTTCGAGCGCATCCTGCTCAACACCCTGAGCAGTTTTCCGCGCTCGCGCGACGTGTGGCGCGAGGCGATGTTTGTCTGGCTGCCGCAAAAGCTGTGGATCAAGACGCTTCTGCAAAATTACCTGAAGATCGACCCGCAGCGCCTCCTGTTTTGCGACCACCACATGTCGCACGCGGCCAGCGCCTTCTACTGCTCACCCTTCGACGAGGCGGCCATCCTGACCATCGACGGCGTGGGCGAATGGACGACCACGACGATGGGCCGGGCGACGGCCAACTGGAACGGCAACGGCACGAACCAGATCATTCTGACCGAAGAACAGCGCTTCCCGCACTCCATCGGCCTGCTGTACTCGGCCTTCACGGCCTTCCTCGGCTTCAAGGTCAATGAAGGCGAGTATAAGGTGATGGGCATGGCTCCCTACGGCCAGCCGCGCTTCGAGGACAAGGTGCGCAAGCTGATCCAGGTGGAGGAGGATGGCAGCTTCCGCCTCAACATGGATTACTTCGCCTTTCATTATTCGGCCACGCACACCTATAACCAGCGCTTCATCGAACTGTTCGGTGAACCCCGCACGCCCAGCGATGACTTCTTCACGATGGCGACTAACCCGGAGCGTGCCGGTGAAAAGAGCGCGATGGAACGTAACCAGTACTACGCGGACGTGGCCGCCAGCATTCAGGCCGTGACCGAAGATGCGCTGCTCAAGATGGCACGCCATCTGCACCAGACCACCGGGCTGAAAAAACTGGCAATGGCGGGCGGCGTGGCGTTGAACAGTGTGGCAAACTACCGCATATTGCGGGAAACGCCCTTTGAGGAAGTCTACATCCAGCCCGCCGCCGGGGATGACGGTGGCGCGCTCGGCGCGGCGCTGTGGGTCTATCACAGCGTGCTGAACAAGCCGCGCGAGATGATCTTGAAGGATGCCTACTGGGGCGAGGAATACGGCGAGGGCGAAATCCGCGCCTTCCTGGAAGGGTCAGGCATCCGCTACGAGTACATCGCAGACGACAACCGGCTGCTTGACCAGGTGGTGGATTCGATCACCAAAGGGCAGGTGGTGGGCTGGTTCCAGGGGCGGTTCGAGTGGGGGCCGCGCGCGCTTGGCAACCGCAGCATCCTGGCCGACCCGCGTCGCAGCGAAATGAAGAACATCGTCAACACCAAGATCAAGTACCGTGAACCGTTCCGGCCCTTCGCGCCGGTGGTGCTGACCGAGTGCGCGCCGGATTATTTCGAGTTTCCCGACGTGGCGAACCACTACCCACCGCGCTTCATGCTCATGGTCAGCCCGGTCAAGCCGGACAAACGCACGGTCATTCCGGCGACCACCCACGAAGGCGGGACGGGCCGTTTGCAGGCCATTGATTATCAGACCAACCCGCGTTACTATGAAGTGATCCGGCGGTTTGGGCAGGCGACGGGCGTGCCCGTTCTGCTCAATACGTCGTTCAACCTGCGCGGCGAGCCGATTGTGAGCAGCCCGGCCAACGCCTGGCACACCTTCAGCAACAGTGGGCTTGATCTGCTCGCTATAGGGCCGTTCCTGGTCAGAAAGTGATGAAGCCATGACAACCAATCCGACCAACACGACCAGCGGTGTGGGCATACGGGGCACGATCAGCGATTTTGTCTCACGGCTGGGCATTGCCGGGGAACTGCTGCGCTTCCTCTGGGCACGCAAGCTGTGGTGGCTGATCCCGATGATCGTCGCCCTGTTCGTCTTTGGGCTGCTGATCATCCTGGGCGCGTCGGGTGTGTTGTCGCCGTTCATCTACACGCTGTTCTGAGGCGAGGTCCATGCCAAACTGGTTGATCGCGCTGCTGATCGGCGGGGCCTTCGGGCTGATCGTGGGCGTATTCGCCGCCCGCCAATCGGCGAAGGAAAAACCGATCCGAGGTGGCGTGCTGGCAAAGCTCTTTCATTACCTGGGCGCGTCGGCCTTCGTTGCCGTCGCCCCGACGGTGCTGGTTGGCTCGTATCTGTACAAACTGCATTTCTTCCCGCGTCTGTTGCGCGGTATTGGCCTGGGCTTCGGGTTGCTGGCAGTCGCCGCGGTCTGCCTGATCCTGTACGCCGTGTTTGAAGCGCCCGCCGCCCGGGAACAGTCATAAGGGTCTCTCCCGGTGTTGCGCCCCTCACCGCAACGGGCTGGGGGAAAGAGGTAGATCGGAGACTTTTATGTATGGCCCACGACGGGGCAACCAGGTATCGGGAGCCGTGTTCCTGATCGGCCTGGGCCTGTTGTTCCTGACGAATTTCTGGTGGCCGGGCATCCTGTTCGTACTGGGCGCGGCGGCCATCGCGCAGGGCCTTTCGGAGGGGCGGGGCTGGTACGCGCTGCAAGGCGGTATCTGGCTGATCGGAATAGGACTCGTATTCAGCGTCGGGTTCAGTCTGCCTTTGCTGTTGATCCTGCTCGGCCTGAGCATGTTGTGCGGTACAGTGTGTCGCCCGCGCATACTGTTTGGGCGCGACGTGCAATTTGAAGAAGCGCCGATCCGGGAAAAGCGCAAGAACGAAGCGCGCGCGGCGGACGACGACGAATTTGACGACGAGGGCGAGAACGAAGATCGCTACGTGCTCGGCGACGACGGCGAGATGGTCAAGGTCAAAAACGATCAGAAGCGCTTCAACCGATAGCTTCCGCCCGTATAGACGCAACGAGCCGGCGTGGGCCGGCTCGTTTGGCGTCTATCGAGAGGCTGGCGACTACAGATCGTCTAACCGCCCGCTGTCCAGGGCTGATTGGAAGGCTTGCCCGGTCACCAGCACGCCCTGTATCCACTGCAACACATCGTCCTCGTCGCAGTGTTCCATCAGCACGTTGGCGATCTGTTCCGGCGCATTGTTGATGATCTCCGTCGCAAGGCAGGCGACGGCCTGCGACACGGAACTGCGCGGCGTGGGAAGCTCGCTATCCAGCCATTCCTGCAACCAGCGCTCCACGATGGGATGCACTTGCTCACAGGCTGACCCATCGCCCAGCTCTTCGTCCGCCATTCGCTCGAAATCGTTCAGCCAGTGCAGGTCATTGTCATCGGATTCCATAGGCCCAACTCCCAATGGCTGATATACGGCTCCCTACCCTGGACTCCGTTCGGGCAGGTAGCCTATAGTGTAATCCAATTGTGTCTCCGGCGAAAGATTACGGCCAATGCGGCCCTCATTCCGGCCTGGTTTCGGCGTTCTCGGCCTTCTCGTTCTTTTCACTGTTGTTGCGCGGCACTTTGTCGTCATCCATCAACTCGGCCTCCACCGGTTCGCCGCTGACGGCATCTTCGGCAGTTGGATGGACGACGCTGACTCCCGGCGCGGGCAATGAGCCGGCAGCCTCAAAACCTTTGATGCCCGCCGGGTGGCCGATCATCGTGATCTTGCCATCGATAAAAGCGCCTTCCTCGGTGGTGATGGCTGAAGCGTTGATGTCGCCCCAGACACGGCCCGTGCGCAGCAGTTGAATCTTGTTGCCGCTGATATTGCCGCGAACGGCTCCGGCGATAGAGATGTTCCGGGCGTGAATGTCGGCGGTAATGCGCGCCGTCTCGCCCACGAGGACGTTGCCTTCGATCTCCAGCGTGCCTTCCAGCGTGCCATCGAGCCGGACGTTGGCCTGGCTCTTGAAATCGCCTTTCAGGGTCGAGTTTGCGCCAAGCACGGTCTCGAAGCCGACGGGCTGGCGTGGGGCCTGCGGCGGGGGTTGCTGGCCGGACGCCGCGCCGGGCGTGACGGCCTGGGTCGTCTGCGTCTTACGCGCTCCAAACATAACAACGCTCCTGGCTACACCGACAAGATTCCATACGTTGAACTATAACCTACGTTGCGGTGGGTCGCCAATGGAACGAGCTCCGGTTTCAGGGTACACATCAAGTCGGTCTGGCGGAAGGCGCCATATTGGGGGTGGGTGGTCTGCCCACAACGCCTGAAGGTACGAGGTGAGGTAAAATTGAAACAAGTATACAAAGTCGGCTTGGAGGGAAACTTATGGGCGCCCGGTAAGGAGGCAAGCATGATCTTCCAGAATCGCACTGATGCTGGCCGCCGACTTGCTCAGAGGCTGTTGACCTACGCCAATCGCCCCGACGTACTGGTGCTGGCCCTGCCACGCGGCGGCGTGCCGGTGGCCTTCGAGATTGCACGCGAGCTGAAAGCGCCACTCGACGTATTCGTCGTGCGCAAATTGGGCGTGCCCGGCCAGGAAGAACTGGCGATGGGTGCGATTGCTTCCGGCGGCAGTTGTGTGCTCAACCAGCACCTCATCAGAGCGATTGGCATCACGCAGGATGAGGTCAATACGGTCATTGCCCAGGAAAAGCGCGAGCTTCAACGGCGCCAACGCCTGTACCGGGCTGACCGTCCTTACCCCGATCTCCATAATCGCACAGTGATCCTGGTCGATGATGGGCTGGCAACGGGCGCAACCATGTACGCGGCGGTGACCGCCCTGCGCAAGCTGGAGCCTGCCCGGCTGATCGTGGCTGTCCCGGTGGCTGCCAAGGAAGTCTGTGATCGCTTCGGCCACATCGTCGATGAGATGGTCTGTGTCCAGACGCCAGACCCCTTTGACGGGGTGAGCCGCTGGTATGCCGATTTCTCGCAGACGACGGATGATGAGGTTCGTGAGCTACTGATGCGCGCCAACCCAGGGGCAGCCGCATTGCCTGGGTGAACCGGGCAAACGTAATGCCGGGCTGCCCGATGGATGAAGTGCTAGACGGTTCAGCCGATGATGATCGAATTGCCAGCGATCAGGTCTTTGACCACTTCGGGCGTGATGAAGTTGTGCGGGAAGCCCAGATCGATCTCGCTCACCTTGTTCAGCCGTGCTACCTGTTCTGCGGACAGCGTGAAATCCAGAGCCGCCACATTGTCCTCGAACTGTTGCACAGTCCGTGCCCCGATGAGCGGACTCGTCACGCCGGGCCGTTGCAGCACCCAGTTGATCGCCACCTGAGCGGGCGAATAACCGATCTCCTGGGCAACCTTCACCACTTCATCAACGATGATTCGGTTGCGCTCGTCGCGCAGGCGTCCCCAGTCACCGCGCAGCGAGTCGTTGTCTGGGCGGCTGTGCTTGCCCGTCAGCACGCCGCTGCCGAGGATGGCCCAGGGCATGACGGCCAGGCCGAATTCCTGCGCCATCGGGATCAAGTCGCGTTCCGAGGTGCGCTCGATCAGGCTGTACTGGATTTGCAAGGCCACGAACGGACTCCAGCCGCGCAGACTCGCCAGCGTATTGGCCTGTGCCACCTTCCAGGCGGGCGCGTCGGAAATGCCGACGGACAGCACCTTCCCCTGGCGCACAACGTCGTCCAGGGCACGCATCACCTCTTCAATGAGCGTGTAGCGATCCCAGGCGTGCACCCAGTACAGATCGATGTAATCCACCTGTAGACGTTTCAGGCTGGCCTCAAGCGATTGAACCAGGTTTTTGCGGTGAGAGCCGCCTGCGTTCGGGTCACCGGGCCGCATATTGAGCGTGTATTTGGTGGCGATGACGAACTGATCGCGCCGCCCCTTAATGAACTCCCCGACGAAGGTTTCGGCAGTGCCGTTCGTGTAGCGGTTGGCGGTGTCGATGAAGTTGCCGCCAAGCTCCGCGTAGCGCTCGAATATCTTGCGGCACTCATCCTTGTCCGCGCCCCAGCCCCAATCGGTGCCGAAGGTCATCGTCCCCAGCGCGAGCGGCGAAACGCGCAACCCGCTTCTGCCCAGCAGTCGGTAATGGTCAAGCTGCGTGAGTTTGCCGGTCTGTGACTGTGTTGCCGGTTCGACAGCCATGTATCTTTCCTCGTGTGCTTGAATTTCGATATTACCTAACAACCTTAGCAAGAGCGTCAGCAGGTTGGCAAGTCCGTCTCGCAGGAGAACGGACGCGGTGATGAACGGGGTGCGGCCTGAACGAAGCTATGCTATGATCGAATCTGCCGATCAGCGCACTCACATAAGGACAGCCATGAAAATTACTGCCGTTACGCCACTGGTACTCGGAACACCCTGGCGCAATTTGACGTTCGTCAAGGTGGAGACGGATGAAGGGATTTACGGCCTGGGCGAAGTCCGGCTGAACAACCGGACGAATGCCCTGCTCGGCTACCTGAGCGAAGCGATCCCGCGTTACGCCATCGGGCACGACCCTTTTGAGATCGAAGCGCTGACCTCGCGCATGATCATCGGCGACTTCGGGCGGATGGGCGAGGTCACGATGTCGGCGGTCTCGATCCTGGAGATGGCCTGCTGGTATATTGTCGGCAAGGCGCTCGGCCAGCCCTGCTACCGCTTGATGGGCGGCGCGGTGCGCGACAAAATCAAAGCCTATGCCAATGGCTGGTACACGGTGGAGCGAACACCGGAGGCTTTTCACGACGCGGCGCGCAAGGTCGTGGAGCGGGGCTACCTGGCGCTCAAGATCGATCCATTCGGGGCGGGGCGCTATGAGTTGAGCCTGGACGAGCAAGCTCGCTCGGTGGCCCTGGTCGAGGCGGTGCGCGATGCCGTCGGGCCAGATTGCGACATTCTGCTTGAGATGCACGGGCGCTTCAACCCCTCAACGGCCATCCTGATGGCCCGCAAAATGGAACACCTGCGGCTGGCCTGGATCGAGGAACCTGTGCCGCCCGAAAACCTACCGGAACTGCGCCGGGTTGCCGAGCGCGTCAATATCCCGGTGGCGACGGGCGAGCGGCTGCACACTATGACCGAGTTCCGGGCGCTGTTCGACCTGAACGCGGTGGACATCATCCAGCCTGACCTGACCCATTTCGGCGGGCTGACGCTGACCCGGCGCCTATCGGCCTGGGCCGACGTTCACAATGTCCTGGTCGCGCCCCACAACGTCGGCGGGCCGGTCAGCACGGCGGCGGCGCTGCACCTGGCCGCCTGCACCCCGAACTTTATGATCCAGGAACACTTCAATGATTTCGCCGACTCGTGGGTCAAACAGGCTGCACCGGGCATCCCAGACATGGTGGATGGCTACTTTGCGCTGCCCGATAAGCCAGGCCTGGGCGTTGAATTGAATGAGGCTGTCTTCCAGGATCATCCGCAGATGGAAGGGCACTTCGACCTGTGGCGCGACGACTGGCATCGCCGTGACGTGGCAAAAAAATAGGGACAGCGCTGGCGAGTTCGCTAAAAGAACTCCGATGCGCAATCCAATTCGCCAGATAGCAACGATTATATAGTTGACGGGTTCCCACCCTCTTCATCCGATTCTTCTAAGAAAGGTATAGAGTATGTCGAAACTGAGAAGTTTGATTCTATTGTTGTTGGTTGTGTTGGCGGCCAGCCCGGTCTATGCCCAGAGCGCCAAGCCGCTGATCAGCCTGGGTGAATCCAAAGAACTGGGCAAATTTCTGGTCGGCAAAGATGGCATGACCCTGTACAGCTACCCACTCGACAACATCAACGAGAGCGTCTGCTACGACCAGTGCGCCAAAGCCTGGCCGCCGCTGATGGTGGACAGCGCCGACCAGATCACGGCAGCCGAAGGCATTCCCGGCAAATTTGGCACAACCACGCGCAAAGACGGCAAGCTGCAAGTGACCTACAACGGGATGCCGCTTTACTACTGGTTCAAGGACACCAAAGCGGGCGATACCACCGGTCACCGGGTTGGCCGCATCTGGTGGGTGGTGCCCCCGGCGACGGTTGCGGCAGAAAAGCTGCCCAAAGTGGGGACGGTGCTGGTTGGCCCGACGGGCATGACTTTGTACCTGTGGAAGAAGGACACGGCAGACACGAGCACCTGCTACGATCAGTGCGCGACGAACTGGCCGCCGCTGACCGTCAAGAGCGCCGACGAGATCGTGCCGGGTGTCAATCTGCTCGGCAAGTTCGGCACGACCACCCGCAAGGACAACACGCTGCAGGTGACGTACAACGGGATGCCGCTCTATTATTACGCCAAGGATAAGGCGATTGGCGACGCCAGCGGCGAGGGCGTGGGCGACAGTTGGTACACCATCGTGCCAGAGACGGTGGGCGTCAGTAAGAATAAAGACCTGGGCGACATCCTGATCAGCTACGACGGCATGACGCTGTACACTTACGCGAAGGATTCGGCGGGCACGAGCACCTGCACGGGCGATTGTGCCAAAGCCTGGCCGCCATTTACTGTCCTGCCTGAAGAGCGTCTGGCGGCGAGCGCCGACGTCAAGGGCAAACTGGACACGATCAAGCGCGAGGACGGTGGGTTGCAGGTCACATACAATGGGATGCCGCTCTACGTCTACGCCAAGGACAAGGTTCCCGGCGATGCCACCGGCCAGAACGTCGGTAACGTGTGGGCCGTCGTCAAGCCGTAAGCGGTTATCTCTGCGGAACTGATGTGGAGTGCAGGAGCGCCTGAGACAAGTGGCGCTCCTGCTAATAAGATTTCTTGCCGGGGCAAAAGGGTAAGATTCGCAGACATCTTTCAAAACCTGTCAGGCGTTGGCGCAATCGGCTGTCTCGATCTTACGGTGTGCTCATATCCCATGCGTGATCACAATTATCGAATGGTCTGGTTCTGCTCGGCGTGCTAACCTGAAGGCTGCGAATGGGACAGGTTTTTCCGCGTAGCGCGAATCTGATTGCGCCCGTCAGCGTGGTTGTGGTTGTCCTCCTGGTTGGGGCTGCTGCGGCGTTCCTGATCCTCGCGCCGCAGTCATTTGCTGCGCCCGTTCTGGCGCAGCCGGTGGCCTTCAGCCACCAGCAGCACGTCGGCAATCTCGGAATCGATTGCCGCTACTGCCACACGACGGTTGACAGGGCGCCGTTTGCAGGCATACCGTCCACGCAAATCTGTATGAACTGCCACTCGGAAGTCCTTAGCTCCGACGATAAGCTGGCGCTCGTCCGCGACAGCAGCACAAACGGCAGGCCGCTGGTCTGGACGCGCGTTCACCATCTGCCCGACTACGCCTACTTTGACCACAGCGCCCACGTCAACAAAGGCGTGGCCTGCGTCACCTGTCACGGGCAGGTCGATCAGATGCCCGTCGTCGTGCAGACCAGGAGCCTGCAAATGAGCTGGTGCATGGATTGCCATCGCAACCCGGCTCCCAAAATCCGCCCCCGCGACCAGGTGACGAACATGAACTGGCAGCCACCCGCCGATTTTGATCAGGTTCGGCAGCATTTGATCGAAGAATATCACGTCGAGAGCAAGACAAGCTGCTCGACGTGCCACAGGTGAAGATGTGACCACACAAACTTCGCTCGACCTGGCGGCGATCCGCGCCCGGCTTTCGGCTGTGAAGGGCAAAGCCTACTGGCGCAGCCTGGAAGAACTGGCCGAGACGCCGGAATTCCAGGAGCTTTTGCGCCGCGAGTTTCCCCGGCAGGCCAACGCCGCCGCTGCCCTGAGCCGCCGCGATTTCCTGAAGTTCACGGCGGCAGCGCTGGCATTGGCAGGGCTGGCCGCGTGCAGCAGCCAGCCGCCGGAAAAGATCGTGCCCTATGTTAAGCAGCCGGAGAACCTGGTTCCCGGCAAAGCGCTCTACTTTGCGACGGCCCTCACGCTGGCAGGCTACGCGACGGGCGTTCTGGTGGAGAGCCACGAGGGGCGACCCACCAAGATCGAGGGCAACCCCGGACATCCCGCCAGCCTGGGCGCAACGGACGCCTTTGCGCAGGCCGAAATCCTGACGCTGTATGACCCGGATCGCTCACAGCACGTCTTGCAGGCGGGCAAGCCGAGCACCTGGGCGGATTTCCTGACAGCGTTGGCGGCAGCGCTCAAGGAGCAGGAGTCCGGCCAGGGCGCGGGGCTGCGGATTGTCACCGGGGCGATTAGCTCCCCGACCCTGGCGAGCCAGATCGACGCGCTGCTCAAGAAATACCCGGCGGCGAAGTGGATTCAGTACGAGCCGGTCAACCGCGATAACGTCTATGAGGGCAGCCGTCTGGCGTTCGGGGAGGTCGTGGAGCCGCACTACCGCTTCGACAGGGCGCAGGTCATCCTGTCCCTGGATGCGGACTTCCTGCGTACCCCGGCTGGCGGCGTGCGCTACACGCGGGATTTCACCGACGGGCGGCGCGTGCGCAGCAACCGGATGAGTATGAATCGCCTGTACGCCGTCGAAAGCACGCCGACCATCACCGGCGCGGTGGCCGATCACCGCCTGCCACAGCGCGCCAGCCAGATCGAGAGCTTCGCCCGCGCCCTGGCTGCGCAGCTTGGCGTCAAGGTGGAGCTGTCGGGCGGCACGGCTCACAGCGTTCCTGACCAATGGCTGAGTGCGCTGATCAAGGATTTGCAGCAGCACCGGGGTTCGAGCCTGATCGTGGCCGGCGATCACCAGCCGCCAGCGGTTCACGCGCTCGTCCATGCCATGAACGACGTGCTGGGCAACACCAACAAGACGGTGGTCTACACTGCATCGGTGATCAGCGCCCCGGTGAACCAGACCGAAGCGCTAAAACAGCTTGCCGCCGATCTGGAGGCCGGTTCAGTACGGATAATGGCTTTTATCGGAACTAATCCAGTTTACACCGCGCCCGCCGACCTGGATTTCGCCAGCAAACTGCCGAAGGCAGCGCTCAAAATCCACCTGGGCCTGTATGGAGACGAAACCTCGGCGCTGTGCGACTGGCATATTCCCGAAACGCACCCGCTGGAGAGTTGGAGCGATGCCCGTGCCTACGACGGCACGGTAAGCCTTGTGCAGCCCTTGATTCTGCCGCTCTACGACGGCAAGTCGGCTCACGAACTGCTGGCGGCGCTGCTCGGCGGCGATCCTAAACAGACGGCGCATGATGTCGTGCAAGCCTACTGGAAGGCGAAGGCCGCCAATCTGTCCGCCAACTTCGATGCGGCCTGGAAAATGGCCCTGAATGATGGCCTGATTGCGGGCAGCGCGGCGCAGGCGGTTGAGGTGAAACTGGCCTCGCCGCTGTCGCTCCCGGCGAGCACGGCTGCGGCGAATAACGGCCTTGAGGTCATTTTCCAATCGGACGCGGCGACGTGGGACGGACGCTACGCCAACAATGGCTGGCTGCAAGAGCTTCCCAGGCCGCTCTCCCTGCTGACCTGGGACAATGTGGCGTCGATCAGCCCGGCCACTGCCCAGCGTTTGCAATTTGCCACCGGGGATGTGGTCGAACTGCGCTACAAGGGGCGCAGCCTGCGAGCGCCCGTCTGGATTCAGCCGGGCCACGCCGACGAATCGGTGACGCTCACCCTCGGTTATGGGCGCAAGAATGCCGGGAAGATCGGTTCCGGCCTGGGCTACAATGCTTACAGCCTGCGTACCTCGGACGCGCCCTGGTTCGCTTCGGGCGTGGAGATCGCCAAGACCGGCCAGCAGTATCCGCTCGTCACCACGCAGGGCCACAACAACGTCGAGAACCGTGATCTGATCCGCTCCACGACGCTGGACAATTTCACGAAGCATCCCGATTACGTCCACGCCAACGAGCCGAAACAGCCTGCCGGATCACTGTACCCGGCGCACCCCTATACGGGCCACGCCTGGGGGATGGCAATCGATAGCTCGGCCTGCGTCGGCTGCAATGCGTGCATCATCGCCTGTCAGGCCGAAAACAATATCCCCACCGTCGGCAAGGACGAAGTCTCCAGAGGCCGCGAGATGCACTGGCTGCGCGTAGATCGCTATTTCAGTGGCGGCCTGGATAACCCGGCGACGGACTTCCAGCCCGTGCCGTGTATGCAGTGCGAAAATGCGCCGTGCGAACCGGTCTGCCCGGTGGGTGCGACGGCCCACAGCGACGAGGGCCTGAACGACATGGTGTACAATCGCTGCATCGGCACACGCTACTGTTCCAACAACTGCCCGTACAAGGTGCGGCGCTTCAATTTCTTCCAGTATGCTGATTACGACACAGCCAGCCTGAAGCTGCTGCATAATCCCGACGTCACGGTGCGCAGCCGGGGCGTGATGGAGAAGTGTACTTACTGCGTCCAGCGCATCCAGAACGCCAGGATCAACGCGGATCGGGAAGGGCGTGCCCTGCGGGATGGCGAGATCAAGACGGCCTGCCAGCAGGTGTGCCCGGCCCAGGCCATCGTCTTCGGCGACATCAACGACCCGAACAGCCTGGTTTCGCAGTTGAAGGCGCAGCCGCACAATTACGCGCTGCTGTCCGAACTGAATACCCGCCCGCGCACGACCTATCTGGGCAA
Source organism: Chloroflexota bacterium (assembly GCA_021325095.1). Taxonomy (GTDB): domain Bacteria; phylum Chloroflexota; class Anaerolineae; order Aggregatilineales; family UBA2796; genus JAJPHV01. The sequence goes on from JAJPHV010000060.1 coordinate 44,258, forward strand.
GGTGCGCAACCCGAATCCTGAGATCGAGGGGTAATGCGGCCATGACAACACGCCCGACCCAACCCGCGAGCGTGCCCGACGAAGCGCCGATCCTCGCGCCCGGCTATACCCTGGACTCGATCACGGGCAGGATCAGCGAGATCGTGCTGAGACCCGGTGTCGGGCGCTGGATCATCGGCTTTGGCATCGCCTTTGCGCTGGTCATGCTCTTCCTGTACGCCCTCGCCAACCTGCTCGTTCGAGGCATCGGCATCTGGGGCGTCAATATCCCCGTCGGCTGGGGCTTCGACATCGTGAACTTCGTGTGGTGGATCGGGATCGGCCATGCCGGAACGCTGATCTCGGCCTTTCTGCTGCTCATGCGGCAGGAGTGGCGCACCTCGATCAACCGCTTTGCCGAGGCCATGACGCTCTTTGCCGTCGCCTGCGCGGGGTTATACCCGCTGATGCACCTGGGGCGTCCCGAATACGTCTACTGGATGATCCCATACCCGGCTAACACCGGCCTGTGGCCGCAGTTCCGCAGCCCGCTCGTCTGGGATTTCTTCGCCATCACTTCCTACGGATTGGTGTCGTTCCTGTTCTGGTTTGTTGGCCTGCTGCCCGACCTTGCCACGCTACGGGATCGCGCCAAACGGCGATGGGTCAAGGTTATCTACGGCATCCTGGCGATGGGCTGGCGCGGATCGGCCCGGCACTGGTTCCGCTACCAGAAGGTTTATTTTCTGCTGGCGGCGCTGGCAACGCCCCTGGTCGTTTCGGTGCACAGCATCGTCAGCCTGGACTTCGCTTCCGGGATCATTCCGGGCTGGCATTCGACCATCTTTCCACCGTATTTTGTGGCCGGGGCCATCTTCTCCGGGATGGCGATGGTGCTGACCATTGCTATCCCGCTGCGAGCCGGGTACGGCTGGCAGGGGTTCATCACGCAGCGCCACCTGGACAACATGGCGAAGGTCATGCTTGCCAGCGGGCTGGTGGTCGCCTATGGCTACATGATGGAACTTTTCAACGCCTGGTACAGCGGCAACCTCTACGAGATGCACACGGCGGTGGATCGGGCGCTCGGCTACTACGCGCCGACTTTCTGGCTGATGATGGTCTGCAACGTCCTGCTGCCGCAGGCGTTGTGGTTCAAGCGCATTCGCAACAATACTTTGTTGCTGTTTATCCTGGCCCTGCTGATCAACCTGGGGATGTGGACGGAACGCTTTGTGATCGTCGTGACCAGCCTGCATAACGATTTCCTGCCCTCTGCCTGGGGTATCTACCTGCCGACCAGTTGGGACATTGCGACGCTGTTCGGCACGATTGGCCTGTTTGCAGCCATGCTGTTTGTGTTCATCCGGCTCCTGCCCGCCATCTCGATCTTTGAGATGCGCAAGTTGCTGACCGATACACAGAAGGAGCACAGCGCATGACGAGTGCCACGCCTGCGACTCCCGCGCTTTACGGTCTGCTGGCCCAGTTCGACGACGCCGATCAGCTTGTCCGGGCCGCGCAGCGCAGCCGCGCGGCTGGCTACCAACGTATCGACGCTTATTCGCCCTTCCCGGTGGATGGGCTGCCGGAGGCGCTCGGCCTGACCCGGACGCCGCTTTCCTGGATCGTCCTGCTCGGCGGGCTCATCGGCGGGCTGGCGGGCTTTGGCCTGCAATACTACGTGGCGGTGATTGCCGTTCCGCTCAACGTCGGCGGCAAGCCGCTCAATAGCTGGCCGTCCTTCATCCCGATCACCTTCGAGACGACCATCCTGGGCGCGGCGCTGGCCGGGGTCATCGGGCTGCTGCTGCTGAACCGCTTGCCCATGCCGTACCATTCGCTCTTCAATGTCAACAACTTTGTCCGTGCCTCGCAGGATGGTTTTTTCTTGTGCATTGAGACCTCCGACCCACAGTTTGACATGCAGAAAACCAGGGAATTCCTGCGAAGCCTGCAACCGCGCGAGGTGTACGATGTGCCGCGCTAAGGGCTGGCGCGTGTGGCTGGCAGCGTGCGCGGTGGTGCTGGCGGCAGGCTGTGCGCAGAAGATGGCCGACCAGCCGAAGGTCAAGCCGCTGGCCGCCAGCGATTTCTTTGCCGATGGACAGGCGGCGCGCCCCCTGCCGCCGGATACCGTCTTCCACAGCGATACGGCCAACGACGACCTGCTGAACACGGGCAAGGTGAACGGCGAAGATGCCGACGTTTTCCCGTTTCCGATCACGAAGGAAGTGCTGTTGCACGGACAGGAGCGCTTCAACATCTACTGCGCCGTGTGCCATGACCGCACCGGTTCCGCCAAAGGCATCGTCGTGCAGAAGGGCTACGCCGAGCCGCCGATCCTGACCAGCAACCGGTTGATCAACGAACGGGTGGGCCATTTCTTCGACGTGATTACCAACGGCTTCTCAGCAGCAGACCAGATGCCTTCCTACGCGGCACAGATTCCGGTCAGAGATCGGTGGGCGATTGTCGCCTACATCCGCGCCCTGCAACTCAGCCAGCACGCCACCCTGGACGACGTGCCGCCGGAAGTGCGTCCGACGTTGGAGGCACAGAAGTGAACCCGAACCTGATTGCCGCCTTTGACCGTGCCCGACGCATCGCGCTTATCGTGGGGATCGCCGGGTTAGCGCTGTGCGTCGTCGGCTTGATCACCGATTCGGCACAGACGCTGCAATCCTACCTGTTTGCCTACCTGTACTGGGCCGAGATCGGCCTGGGCTGCCTGGGGTTCCTGGTGATCCAGTTCGTCGTAAGGGGCACCTGGGGGCTGGCGATCCGGCGCTTGCTAGAAGCGGGCGCGCTGACGATCCCGCTGCTGGCGGCGCTGTTCGTGCCTGTGCTGTTCGGGATGGGCACGTTGTATCCCTGGGCGAGGCCCGAAGTCGTGGCGAACAATCCCCTTTTGCAGCAGAAGAACGCCTATCTGAACATCCCGTTTTTTGTCGTCCGGGCCGTCCTCTATTTTGCAATATGGTCGGGACTGGCCTATGCGCTGCGCCGCCTATCACGGCGCATGGATACTGAGGGCGGCTTCGGCCTGTCCCAACGGCTGCGCAACCTGAGCGTCCTCGGAGCACTGCTGCTCACGGTCACGGCGACCTTTGCCATGACCGATTGGGCGATGTCGCTGGAACCGGAGTGGTCTTCGACTATTTACGCCGCGCTGGTGGCGACGGGCGGGCTGCTGGCGGCTTTCGCGCTGGTGATCGCGCTCCTGAGCCGGTGGCGCGCCGATGAGCCGCTGGCAGGCGCGGTAACGCCCGCCGTGTTGAACGACCTCGGCAATCTGCTGCTGGCCGTCCTGCTCATGTGGGCCTATCTGGCCTTCTCGCAGTATCTCATCATCTGGACGGGCAATCTGAGCGAGGAAATCCCCTGGTATGTGCGGCGGCTGGATGGCGGCTGGCAGGCCGTCGCCTTGCTGATCGTCGTGCTGCATTTTGCTGTGCCGTTTGTGCTGTTGCTTTCGCCACAGGTCAAGCGCAGCGGGCCAGCGTTAGGTTTCGTCGCTGCGCTCATCCTGGTGATGCACGTGGTCGATACGTTCTGGCTGGTCATCCCGGCCCTGCGCCAGAACGGGTTTGCGCTGGCCTGGACGGATGTGGCCGCACTGGTCGGGATCGGTGGGCTGTGGACGGCATTGTTTCTGTGGCAACTCAAGCAGAGTCCCTTGCTGGCCCGGTCTGAAACGGTTGCTGTGACTCACCCGCAGGAGGCTGCCGCCAATGGCTGAATCGAAACGCCAGGATCAAACCGGTATCCCGCTGGCACTGAAGCCCAACGTCGGGTTGGCCGTATTTCTGGTCATACTTGGTTTGCTGCTTATTGCTGCTTACGCGATCTTGAGCGACCCGGCCTGGCGACCTGGCTCGCCAGCCTTTGCCACTACCGCCATCCCGGAGGCCACAGCCGACGACACCCTCAAGCAACTGCGCGCCACCGAAGACACCACCCTGACCACTTATGGGTGGGTAGACCGTGACAACGGCATCGTTCACATCCCAATTGACCGGGCAATGGATTTGATCTTACAGCGCGGGTTGCCGACCAGGCCGCAAAGCCAGCCACAGCCAAGCCAGTGGTTCTAGATTAACCTCATCCCCGGCCCCTCTCCGCAGGCAGAGAGGGGAGAAAACACCAAACTGGTTGCCAAGCGGTCCCCCTCTCCGAAATCGGAGAGAGGTCAGGGGGAGAGGTAGAGCGCCACACGCATCAGCCCGAACACAGCGCCAAGCACAATCAGCAGCAGTGGGCTCCATTTCAGGCGTTCGAGCGCGACAAAGGCCAATACCGTGATCGCCAGCGCCAGCCAATCGACCCCGCTGCCGGGCCGGATGAGCGTGGAGGCCGCCAGCGAGACGAACGCCCCGGCCAGCAGCGCGATCACGCCCGCGTTAACACCTTTCAGGAAATCGAGCGTGATCGGGTAGCGGCGCAGATAGGGCACAACCTTTCCCAGAATGGCGACGACAATGAAGGCGGGCAGAAACACACCCGCCGTTGCCGCCAGCGCGCCGGGAATGCCCGACCAGAGGTTGCCGGGCTGGACGGTCAGGATGTAGCCCGCCGCCGACACGGTGCTGGACACCGGGCCGGGCGTCGATTGGCCGATTGCCAGCGTGTCGAGCAACTGTTGGGGCGTCATCCAGCCCAGCCCGTCCACAAAAGTGCGCTGCATGTAGGCGACCAGCACATAGCCGCTGCCAAAGAGTGTTGCGCCGATGATAAAGAACTGCCCGAACAGGTCAAGCAGGCCGGGCGCTTTGGCAGCGATCAGCGCCACGTGGCCGAGCGTGCCGAACAGCGGCCCCAGGGCCATCATCGACTGCATGCGGCGCGATTTGTAGACGACGTACAGCGCGCCGATCACCAGCAGCAGCGCCAGTTCTGACACGTGCGGTGGCGCGGCTCCGATCAGGTTCATGAGCGGGGCGTTGCTGGCCGCCACCGCGAGGAGCGCCAGCACCAGCAGCACGCGCATGGCGGTGTTGTCGATAGCCTTCTGGCCGAGCCGGTAGGCCGCGCTGAGGATCAGCACCAGGACGACGGGCTTGATGCCAGCCAGCAGCCCGGTGACAGTTGGGACAGAGCCGAACGCCGTGTAGAGCATCGCCAGGCCGATGGACAATACCACTGCCGGGCCGATGAAGCCCACCCCCGCCGCCAGGAAGCCCCACACGCCGCCCACGATCCAGCCGATGTACAGCGCTAGTTCAGTGCTGTTCGGGCCGGGAACGAGGTTGATGGCCGCCAGCAGATCGAGGAAATAGGCGCGGTTCAGCCACTCGCGCCGTGCCACCAGTTCGCGCTCCATCAGGGCGACGTGCGCGGCTGGCCCGCCGAATCCCAGGAAGCCCAACATCAGGAACGTCTTGAGCAGTTCCGGCAGGGCGACCCGCCGGAACTGGTATCTATCGGGAAGCTGTTCCTGCTTCATTATCCCCCGCTAGCCGAACAGGCGATGATAAAGCGCCGTCTGCCGCTCAATGGCACGCTGGTAAATCGCATGGTGGGCCACATCCGGCTCGTAACGCTGCCCCAGACGGGCTTGCGGTTCGTCGCCTGTCGCCAGAAAGACCGTCCCCCGGATCGTCGTTTCGGCTTCCGTCGTGGCGAAAACGGGCGCGCCCAGTACATCGGCGATGATCTGCATCCAGGTCGGTGAGTTCAGGACGGGCGCGCCGCTGGCGACGTAGACCGCATCGGCGGGCAGCAGCGGCTTCAAGCGCTGTGCCACCTGGTAAAAGCGGTAGGCAATGGCTTCCAGCCCGGCACGGATCAGGTGTTCCGGCCCGGTGTCGAAGGTCATGCCCATAAAGACGGCCCGCGCCGTGTCGTTCCAGCCGGGGGCGCGTTCGCCCGCCAGGAAAGGCAGGATCGTCAAGCCGTGACTGTCTGGCTCCATCCGTTCCACTGCTTCGCCGATGCTGGAACGGCCATCAACGTTCAGCACGCGCTGCATCCAGGCGTACAGGTTGCCCGCGTTGCTCAGTGGGCCGCCGATCAGGGATCGGGCCGCGTCCACCCGGTAGGCAAACAGGCCGTCAGGGACCTGCTCCGGCGTGCCGGGCACGATCACGCGCAGCGCGCCGCTCGTGCCGACAGACAACGCCACATGATGCGGCGTGGTGCAGCCTGCACCGACGTTCGACGCTACACCGTCGCCGATGGAGGGCAGCCAGAGCGCATCTTTGAGCGCGGGCCAACGCCCAGCCCATTCCCCACTCAGACCTTGAAACGGCTTCGATGACGGGAGCGAGAGTTGTTGGCGCTGAATGGGCAGCGTGGCAAGCACCAGATCATCCCAGTCCAGCCGGTGACGGTTGAACAGCCCGCTCCACGAGGCCGTACTCAAACTGACCCACCGCTCGCCAAACAGCTGATACAGCGCGTACTCCCCAATCGATAGCCAGTAGGCCGTCCTCTGGAACTGTTCCGGCTCGGCGGCTTGCAGCCACAGCAAGCGCAGCGGCCAATAGCTGGGGTGGACGCGGCATCCGGTGCGCTGCGTGTAATCGCTGGCAGATAGACCCGCCACCTCAAGCCGCGCTTTCCAACTTTCACCCAGGTTTGCGCCGCGCACGTCGGCCCAGGTGTAGATGGACGTGGTCGGCTGTCCGCGCGCGTCGATGCCCATCAGGTTGCCGACCAGCGTATCCATTGCCACCAGCGCGATGCGTCCGGCACGCGGCCCGGCCTGCCGCAATGCGGCGTCGATGCACTCGAAAATCCGGCTGCACATCGCGCCGGGGTCAATGGTCGAACCGCCGTCGGGCGTGGTACCGGGGGAATAACGCGCCTGCACGAACACGCCGTCCAGCGCCTGACCCTGCCGGTCAAAGATCATGGCGCGCACGGACGACGATCCTACGTCGATGGCGAGGATGAGCGCTTCTGGGGGAAGAACAGGTTGCATCAATGATGGTCTCCACAGTAGCGGGAAGGCGCGCCAATCATACTGCAATTTACCTCACCCCCCAACCCCCTCTCCGCTGCGCAGAGAGGGAGAGTTGGCATTGTAATCTTTGCGGTGCGGGAACTTTTCAGCGGACAGGCACGTCCTACAGGTCAGAACATATCAAAATCGTCGGAGGTTGTATGAAACCCAGAGTGACTCGCTTAAGTATGGTTGCTGGGCTGTTAACTGGGCTATTAACAGTGGCTGTAACGCTGGTCGCCGTGACGAGCGCGCTGGCGTTTGGCGCAATGCCCGCCCCCAAGCACCTGCCCGCCCAGCAGACTTCTGGCGGCGTGTATATCAAGTCGCACCGCGTCACCGTTAACATCGAGAACCAGGTAGCCGTGACCAAAGTGGAGCAGTTGTTTGTCAACGAGAGCCAGCACGTGGCCGAAGGGACGTACCTGTTCCCGCTGCCCGCCGGCGCTGCCGTCTCCAACCTGACCATGTACGTCAACGGCGTACCCATCCAGGCCCAGATTCTGGACGCCAAGCAGGCCCAGGCCATCTACACGGAGACGGTACGGCGGCTGCGTGACCCGGCCCTGTTGCAATACGTTGGGCGCAGCGCTATCCAGGCCAACATCTTCCCCATCCCGGCGGGCGATCAGCGCAAGATCGAGATCACCTACAGCCAGGTCGTCACCGCCGACAACGGCCTGATCAACTACACCTACCCGCTCAAGACCGACTATGCCAGCCCGCTGCCCGTGCAGCAGGTCTCTGTGTCGGTCAGCGTTACCTCCAAAGACCCGATCAGCACGGTCTATTCGCCCAATGCGCTGGTCGCCATCTCCCGGCCCGACGATAACCACTTCCAGGCCGGATTCGAGACGACGAACTATCGGGCCGCCGAGGACTTCGCCATCTATTACGGCGTTGCCAGCAGCGAGATCAACGCCAACCTGCTGACCTACCGGGCCAGCGCCAGCGAAGACGGCTACTTCATGTTCATGATCACGCCGCCCACCAAAGTCGATGCCAACCGCGTGATTCCGAAAGACGTGATCATCGTCCTCGACCAGTCCGGCTCGATGCAGGGCAACAAGTGGCAGCAGGCCCAGGCCGCTGTCTCCTACGTCTTGAAGCACCTGAACCCCCAAGATCGCTTTAACGCCATTGTCTTCAGCACGGGCTATCGCATCTTCGCCAAGACGCTGCAACCCGTCTCCGAGGCGGGTAAGGCCGCGCAGTGGGTGAACGGCCTGGAGGCGGAAGGCGGCACGAACATCGACGTGGCGCTCAAAACGGCCCTGTCCATGATGGATAAGGAGCGGCAGACGATTGTACTGTTCCTGACCGACGGCCTGCCCACCGAGGGCATCACCAACGCCAAGGACATCCTGGCGAACGTTCAGGCCAACGCTGCGCCGAACCTGCGCATCTTCTCCTTCGGGGTGGGCAATGACGTGGACACCTACCTGCTCGACTCGTTGTCCAGCACCTATCACGGCGTCAGCGTCTACGTGCGCCCCAACGAGAACATCGAAGCGAAGGTGAGCAGCCTGTATAACAAGATCACGTCACCCGTCCTGACCGCACTCAAGCTCGACTTTGACGGCGTGCTGGTCGAGGATATGTACCCGTCTGATCCGCTGCCCGACCTGTTCGCCGGGTCGCAGTTGGTCATCACCGGGCGCTTCCGGGACCAGGGAACGGCGACGGCCAAACTGACCGGTCTGATCGACGGCAAGACCCAGACCTACACCTACAGCAACCTGAACTTCCCCGACAACGCCGGTGGGCAGCCATTCGTGCCGCGCCTGTGGGCGACCCGCAAGATCGGCGCGCTGCTCAACCAGATTCGGCTCAACGGCGAGAAGCCCGAACTGGTGGACGCCGTTGTGCGCCTCAGCGTGCGCTACGGGATCATCACGCCCTACACGTCCTACCTGATCCAGGAGAATGACATCACGGCGCAAGGCGGCGGGCAGGGCGGACAGCGCGACGGCGCGCCCAGACCCATCGCCATACAGCCGACGGCTGGCGCAATGCCTGTTGGTGGTGCAGCCCCGTCGTCGGGTGAAAAGGCTGTTGATGCAGCGCAATCCTCGAACAACATGGCGGGCGCAGTCCAGGCCCAACCCGCGCCGACGATGATGCCAGCGATGACGGCGACGGCGGGCGGTGCAGGCGGCCCCACCGACAAAACCGAGCCGAGCAAGGGCACAGGCCGCGCCAACGAGCCGATCAAGCAGGTCAATGACCGGACGTTCGTCCTGCGCAACGGCACGTGGATCGACACGCTCTACACGTCCGACCAGATGAAGGTGACGCCGGTGATCTTCCTGAGCGACGAATACTTCAAGCTGCTGGAGGAGCACCCGGAGATCAAGGACTACCTGGCGATTGGCGACCACGTGATTGTGGTGGTGGGCGACGTTGCCTACGAAGTCAAACCGCACTAGCGGGGCGAGTGCATCTCAGCTTCGCTCCCCTCATCCCCCGGCCCCTTCTCCCACTCAGGGGAGGAGGGGCCAGCTCGCTGTGGTCAGGGGGTGAGGCGGTGAATGTCTCGCGGGAAGAGCGTCGCCAGCCGGATGTTGTCCAGACACAGCAACTGCATCACAAAGCGTTCCAGGCCAATGGCAAAGCCGCCGTGCGGAGGCATCCCGAATTTGAACGTCTCAAAATACGTCTCAAACGGTTCGAGCGGGTAATTAAAGCGCCTGGCCGCTTCGAGGTAATCCTTGTACAGGTGCAGGCGCTGGCCGCCCGTCACCAGTTCCGTCCCCCGGAAGAGCAGGTCGAAGCTGTTGGAGTAGCGCGCATCGGCGGGGTCGGGATGCGTGTAGAAGGGGCGCTTGACCATCGGGTAGCCCGTCACAAACAGGAAGTCGCTTTTGTGCTCGTTTTTGGCCCACTGCCCCAGAAGGCGCTCGTGTTCCGGGGCAAGGTCGGGTTCGCCCAGCGCGTCGGTCACGCCGAACTGGTCGTGCAACATCTGCTGCGCCTTTGGGAAGTGAATCCAGGGGATCGAGTCGGGTAGTATGGGCATTTCCACGTCCAGCAGCTTGAGTTCTGCTGCATGGTGCTGTTGGAGGTAGCCGAGGATGCCGCGTATCACCTCAGTCAGGAGTGCCATTACATCGAAATGATCGCGGATGAAGCCGAACTCCACGTCCAGGCTGACGTACTCGTTGACGTGGCGCGTCGTGGAGTGCGGTTCGGCGCGGAAGACCGGCCCCACCTCAAAGACGCGCTCGAACACCCCGACCATGATCTGCTTGTAGAACTGGGGACTCTGCGCCAGGTACGCATTCCGTCCGAAATACTCCACGCCGAAGACGTTCGCGCCGCTCTCGGTGGCCGAGGCCACCAGCTTGGGCGTTTGAATCTCGGTGAAGTCGCGGGCGCGCAGCGTTTCGCGGAACCCGGCCATCACCCCCGACGACAGCTTGAGGACGGCGCGCCGATCCGGGGCGCGATGCCCGACAACCGCATGATCGAGGAAGGTGGGCAGCGTCGCCCGAATCGTATTCTTGTACAGCGCGAACAGGGTGGCGTCGTGAACCGGGGAAATGACCTCAACGGTCACCTGATGCAGTTCAAAGCCGCCGGGCGCCTGCGCCGCCTCGACCACCGTCCCCACCACGTCGATGACCGTTTCAACGAGCAACCCGTGAAGTGGGGCCAGGTCAGCCGGGCCGAGGACGCACTGCGCGATCCCGGCGCGATCTCGCAGCACCAGGAAATTGACCTCGCCCAGTTTGCGGAGACGGTGTAGCCAGCCTTTGAGCCGCACCTGCTGGCCGACGTGCTGGCCGAGTTCGCGTGTCAGAATACGTTGGTGTTCCATGCAGCAGCCTTAAGATTTAGCTCAGGAAATGACAGGGAAGCGTAGCAAGGGGTCGGGTGGGTGTCAATGGGCAGTTCGTTCAATTGGAACCGTTCAGGCCACGATCAGGCACGCATCGCCCAGGCTGTAGAAGCGATAGCCCTCCCGCTTGGCGACCTCGTAGGCGTTCAGCATCAGTTCGCGCCCGGCGAAAGCACTGACCAGCATCAACAGCGTGGACTTGGGCAGGTGGAAGTTCGTGATCATCGCATCCACCACGCGGAAGCGATAGCCCGGCATAATGAACAGCGCCGTCCGCTCCGCAATGGCGACGACGGGTCGCCAGGGGCAAACATCCGCCCCGGCCTCGCCCGCCGAGCGCTGGGCCGCCGTTTCCAGCGTGCGAACTGTCGTTGTGCCGACGGCAATCACCCGCCCGCCCCGCAGCTTGGCCTCGTTGATCTTCCGTGCGTCATCAGGCGTCAGTTCGGCATATTCTTCGTGGAGGCGGTGAGCGCTGATCTGTTCGGCCTTCACGGGTTGGAACGTCCCCGGCCCGACATGCAGCGTGCAGTAGGCGATCTGCACGCCCATCGATTGGATGCGCAGCAGCAGATCGGCGGTGAAGTGCAGGCCCGCCGTCGGCGCAGCAACTGAGCCGGGTGTGTGGGCATATACGGTCTGGTAGCGCTCCGGATCGGATAAGGGTTCGTGAATGTAGGGCGGCAGTGGCATCTCGCCGAGCCTGTCCAGATATGGCTCTACCGGCACATTGAACTCAACGACGCGCTGCGACTCTTCGCGCACCTCGATCACCGTCACCTCGATGTCCGGCACGCCGTCAGCCCGCAGCGCCAGCCGCAATCCCCGGTGGATATTCCTGCCGCCGACCAGCGCCAGCCAGCGACGGTCATCAATGCGCTGGATCAGCAGGAGTTCCACCGCGCCTCCCGTCAGAATCTTGGTGGCGTGCAGGCGTGCCGGGATCACCCGTGTCTGGTTGAGCACCAGCACATCGCCGGCGCGTAGATATTCGGGTAGATCGCGGAAAATGCGGTGTTCGAGCCGTCCATCGGCGCGGTGGATGACCAGCAGGCGAGCCGAGTCGCGCGGCTCAACCGCCGTCTGCGCGATGCGATCCGGCGGCAGGACGTAATCAAAATCACTGGCTTGCAGCGGGCGATCCAATGCGGCTCCGTCAGCGGTTCAGCAGCCGGATCACGACGTTGATGACAATCGTCAACACGATGCTGATCAGGATCATGCTCACGATGGGGAAGAAGCACGAGAAGCCAGAAGTCTCAATGCGAATGTCGCCCGGCAGATTGAACAACTGGTTAATGCCGGGGATGCGGCTGGCGAGCAGCAGCAGCCCGCCAAACACCATCACGCCCGCGCCAAGTACGAGCAGCAGCCGCCCGATACTGTCCAGTTCCATACGTGGCCTCTTGTTCTCGCCCATACAATCTCACAGTAGCGGCCCCTGTACCGGCATTCCGTCGTAACTGATACCCAGGTGTTCGTAGGCTTTGCGGGTAGCCTTGCGCCCGCGCGGGGTACGTTCCAGGAATCCGAGTTGCAGCAGGAACGGCTCGTACACGTCCATGATCGTGTCCGGCTCCTCGCTGATGGATGCTGCAACGGTTTCCAGACCCACCGGGCCACCGTCAAAATTCTCGATAATAGTGCGCAGGATACGCCTGTCGATGTCGTCCAGACCGAGTTGATCAATGCCCAGGCGATTCAGCGCTTCGTTGGCGACTGCCTGTGTGATTGTGCCTTCGGCGCGTGCCTGGGCAAAATCACGAGCCCACTTGAGCAGCCGCAACCCGATACGCGGTGTGCCACGTGCCCGTGAGGCCAGTTCAAACGCGCCCTCCGGATCAATTGGCACTTTCATCAGTCCAGCGGCGCGCGTCACGATCTGGGTCATGGCTTCTTTTTCGTAAATGTCCAGGCGATACACCGCGCCGAAACGCGAACGCAGCGCGCCCGTCAGCAGCGCCAGCCGGGTCGTCGCACCGATCACCGTGAAGCGCGGCAGGTTCAGCCGGACATTTTTCGCGGCTGGCCCCTTGCCAACCACAATATCCAGCGCAAAGTCTTCCATCGCCGGATAGAGGATTTCTTCAACCGCCTTGCCGAGCCGGTGAATCTCATCAATGAACAGTACGTCCTTCTCGCGCAGGTGGGTCAGGATCGCGGCCAGATCGCCCGCCCGCTCGATGGATGGCCCCGCCGTGATGCGCACGTTGGCGTTCATCTCCTTCGCCATGACGTGCGAAAGCGTGGTCTTGCCAAGACCGGGCGGCCCGTAGAACAGGATGTGATCGAGCGGGTCCTGGCGCGCTTTGGCGGCATCCACCAGGACTTTCAGATTCTCCACCACCTTTTCTTGCCCGATGATCTGGCTGAGAGACTGCGGGCGCAGATTCTGATCCTGGTCTTCCTGCCGCCGCTTGGCGCTGATAATGCGGTTTCCAGAGGGCTGGTCTGCCATAAAAGGGACTCCGTCGCTCACGTGTGCTATCGGCAGCACTGAGTATAGCGGGGCAGGCAGCGCCCGGCAAACACGGAAATTTACCCTCTTTGCCTCACCCCCTGTCAGGCGAGCGGTACATAATTCCCAATTCCCTCCGTCACAATGTGACATACACTTATGAAAGGCGTAAATCGAACGAGGTGTACACCATGCCAGCCGCTAGATGGGTATACATCACCGATGATCCGAACAAAGCCCGCGAGGTCGTGTTTATCACTGACTGTGCCAGCCGCGCCAAAGAGCGTGTCTACGTGACGACGGAACCGCTGAATGCCCATAGCTGGGTATACGTCACGGACGACCCCAAGAAGGCCCGCTCGTGGATCTTCGTGGAGAACCCTGAAGACCTGCCCAAGAAGAAGACGGACGCCAAGCGAAGCACGCTGGCCTGGTAGCGTCGGGAAGTTGTCGGATTAGCGTCGGGATAATCTATTTGACGCAGCCCTATCCGATGGTCTAGACTGGTCAAAAAGTCTTTAACACAAGGATAGGGAACATGCCGCAACAGACGCTTGCCACACGTGCGCGTCTTCTAATTCCGGTTACGCTCCTTGCCCTGGCGGCCCTTGCGTGCAATCTTGGCGCGCAGCCCCAAAACGCGACGACAACCCCTGTCAGTACTGCCGGGGCAACGCTCGTTGCCCAGAGCGACGTGCCCGACGTGGAAATTCGCTCGCCTGCTGACAACACCGAAGCGGTTATCCAGACTGAAGTTCAAGTTTACGTTCGCGCCGTCGATAAAGTGGGCGTGACCCGCATCGAGATGCGGGTTGACAACCAGATCGTCGATACGGCGGCCTCGCCTGAAGCCAGCGGCGCGCCCACGATGGACAGCATCCTGTCGTGGACGCCGACCACCACAGGGCGGCACGTCATCGAAGTGGTTGCCTTCCGGGGCAACACACGCGGCAATCCCAAATCCATTACCCTGACGGTGCGTGAGAATGCCGCACAGGTGACTGTCCCCGCCGGATCGCCCGCGTTTCTGACCGCTTCTCCAACCAGCGATCCTACCTGTCGCGTCCGCGCCGACGTGACTCTAAACGTGCGGAGTGGGCCGGGCCTCAATTACAATATCCTCACCGCTCTATCAGTAGGCAGTGTCGTTCCCGTAACTGGCAGCACCCCGGATCGCTCGTGGTGGCAGGTCAACGTTCAGGGCCTGATCGGTTGGGTAAGCGCGTCTTTCTCGACCCAACTGGGCATTTGCTCCGGGCTGGTCAGCGTGCCGATCCCGCCCTCGCCGACGGTGCAGCCGGGTGCAACGCCCATCATCATTCCGCCCACCTTCACCCCGCTGCCCACCGTCATTCCGCCCACACCGTCCAGCACCTTCCCGATAGTGGTCTTGCCGACACTGACCTGGACGCCCATCCCGACGCAGGGGCCGCAGGGGCCGTCCATCGGCGACCTGACCTCGACGGCGATTTTTGCGACCCAGACCAAGCTGGCCCAGCCGCCGACACCGCTCCCCACCGCCACCGCCACGCCGACCACCGCGCCGGGCATCACACCCTCGCCCGCGCCGACGGCGACGATCACCCTGACGCCGAGCATCACGCCGACTCCGGTACTGCCCAACCTTAAGATCATCGCTATCACGACGCCGAGCGACACGGTGGTGCTCGACCCGATCCAGAAACTGGCAACCGTGCCAGTCAGGGTCACGGTGGCGAATACGGGCGATGCACCCGCCCCCGTGTTCCAGCTCTCGGTTGATCAGGTCGGGGCCAGGGTCAGCACACTGACGACGGCGATCCTCAATCCGAAGGCTCAGATCGACATCACGCTAAACGTGACGTTCACCACCGAGGGGCCGCAGCGCATTGCCGCCATCGCGGACAGCGGCAACGTCATTGCGGAAACCGACAAGAGCGATAACGTGATGTTCAAGGACCTGATGGTCGTCGTGGCGACTGTGCCTGGCGCAACAGCCACCCATACCAGCACGCCCACGACAACGCTGACTGCCACGCCTACGGCAACCATTACAAACACGCCTACGGCAACGCAGACGACAGCAGCCACCCAGCCCGCTACCCAACCCGCGACCCAGGCGGCGACAGCAACACATACCGCTACCGCCACCCAACCTGCCACCCAGCCTGCAACGGCCACCCACACGGCCACAGCCACTCAGCCACCAACGCAGCCCGCCACCCAACCCGCGACTCAGGCTGCCACCCAACCTGCCACGCCCTGCCCGCAGGCCACAGCGGAGCAATTCCTGGTCGAGCCTGTCACCTCACCGACCAGCGAACTTACGGCAGTGATCGTCGTGCGCATCGGCAACGGCGAGCAGGTCACCGTCACGTCACCGGCGGGTGCATTCCAGGTGTCCGGGAATTTCTCAGTCGATAATCCCGCTCAGGTTCCGATCAATCTCGTTCCGAACGCACCGAATAACCTGACCGTGACGGCGAAAGTCAAGACCATTGTCGGGCCAGGCGGCTGCACCTATGGTGGCTATACCCTGACCACGAATACGGATCGCAATGGCGCACCACTGGTCATCGTCCAGCAGCAGCCTACGGCAGTCGTCGTCGTACCGACCTTCACGCCCGTGCCGCCAACGGCCACGTTTACGTTCACACCTGTACCGCCTACCGCAGTGCCACCGACGGCCAGCCATACCTTCACGCCCGTGCCGCCGACAGCGACTCACACGTTCACCCCGGTTCCACCGACGGCCACCCATACTTTTACGCCCGTGCCACCGACGGCCACCCATACTTTTACGCCCGTGCCGCCGACGGCCACCCACACCTTCACGCCCGTGCCGCCGACAGCGACTCACACGTTCACCCCGGTTCCACCAACAGCCACCCATACTTTTACGCCCGTGCCGCCGACGCCGATCCCACCGACAGCCACCCATACACCCGTGCCACCCACGCCTGTCCCACCAACGGCCACGCACACTTTTACGCCTGTACCGCCGACACCTGTCCCACCTACGGAGACGCCTGTTCCACCGACACAAGCGCCTCCACCCGGCGTCGATCTGCTGAACGTGCCCATTTCCGATCTGAATGATCCCGCTATCCAGAACCGGATCAGGGACATTCACAACAACGGCAAGCAGCAGGGCGTTGTACCCGGCAACTTCAGACTGGTAGGCCAGCCGACTCTGCTGATCATCGGTGGCGCTGATGCTCCGAACGCGAACCTGGATCAGTTCAAGCCGCAGCTCGACCCGATTATCCAGTTCTTCGCACCCGGCATAAAATCGGTGCAGACGCCGACAGTCAACGGTGGCTTTACCTCTGCGGACATCCTGAACCCCGGCAAGGGTACAGGCGCGTGCCAGGGCAAATCGCCGCTGGACTGCGCGCTGGACTCAAAGCCCGCGACGGTGTTCATCGACGTGGGGCGCGCCGACGAACGAGCCAACCTCCCGCTGGATCAGTTCCGCACCAACCTGACCAATGCGGTCAACGCGGCTATGCAGCGCGGTGCGATCCCGGTGCTGGTCACCATCACGGGCGGCGCAAACCCGCAGGAAGAACAGAAAGTCGCGCAGTACAACAACGTGATCTATGAAGTGGCAAAGTCACAAAACATCCCGTTGTTCAACATCTACGCGATTCGCAAGGACAACCCGGCCCTGGTCAACCCGGCCAACGGTCAGTTGACGCAAGCTCCGGGCAACGTCGTCAACCTCTCGCCGGAAGGCTTGCAGATCGGCGAAAACGTGGCGGCACTGCGGATGCTGGAATTCCTGACCGCGCTGAAGGGGATAGTGCCACTGGGTTGATTCGCGTTCCGCGTGTAACGACAATTTCAGACCGAATCAGGAGAGGTCGGCTAACTGCCGACCTCTCTGTTCAGACCTCGGAGCAAAGACCGGTTACTTTTCCCCGTTGACCGAAGTATTGAACCCGTCCATCAAGGTCTTCAAGCGTTGATCGGCCTTGGCGGCACACTGCGTGAATTGTTTGGCATACTCAGTCTGCGATTGCACATCGGGATCAAACGGCGGGATGCTGGCGATGCACTGCTGGAAAGCTTTCGCATAGCCTTCGGCGTCCTTGAGGGCTGCTTCCAGATCGCCATCGTGCAGCACGTAGGTGTCGAATGCTTCGTACAGCCAGTGTTGGAGCAGGAAGCCGGCCTGCGATCCGCTGCCATCGAACATCGAAGGGAATGGGATCGTGTTCGGGTCTTTGAGCAGTTCGTCGATCTGCTGGTAGACGGCGTTGAGGTCGGGCGCGCGCGTGGACGAGGTGGCCGGATCGTTGAGCAAAGAACGGCGGGCAGGCATGGCCGAAAACAGTTCAGGATGCTTGGCAAGGGCGCTGATCCAGCGGTAGCAGCCTTCGGGGTTTTGGGCCTGGCTGCTGATGTAGGCCGTGCCGATGGCGTAGGACAGCGGCGTAAACTGGCTGCCGCGTGGGTAATTCACCGAGCGGTATGGGTCTTCCGCTGTTCCGCCCCTGATCATCTTGAGGCCATCCAGCGAGGTAGTGTAGATGGGCGCACTCGGTTTCGACCCGATGAAGACTGCATTGCCGACGTTGCCAAGCGCCGAGTACTTGATGTAGCCCTGCTTGGCAAGATCAAGCACCTGCCGGATGGCAGTGACCACCGCCGGGCCGGTGAAGTCGATAGTCGGCGGGTCGGTGCGGTAATCCAGCGGCACGCCGCCGTAGGCCGCGATCAGCATCAGCAGATGCGTACCGCCGGGGCTGATGGCATTAAAGGGCGCTTCGTCGCCGGTATTGGCCTTAAGGGCTTTGAGCGCATCGGTGAAGGCGTCAATTGTCCAGCCCTTGTCCGGCGCGGACACGCCTGCTTTCTGGAACTGATCTTTATCGTACTTAAGGACTGCGGGCATGATGGCGATGGGCAGGCCCCAGATTTTGTTTTCGCGCTTGAGTTGGGCCAGCGTGTTCCCAACCACGTCAGATGGGTCGAAGGTGCTGTCGGCGCTCAGGAACGGGTCCAGGTTGAGCAGCGTGGACAGCCTGGCGCTCGGCACAGCATTGAAAGGCGTGTAGAAGCAGTCGAATTGCTGTGCGGCTGTCGTCGCGTCGTAAAAGCCCGTATTGAGATCGATCTGGCCGATCTGTGGATCGGAGGCGGTGAATTCCTGGATGAGCCGCTCCCAGCCTTCCCGGTTTGGGAAGGGCTGCACGAACGAGGTCACGCCAAACTTGAGCGCGGTCTTGCCGGGTGTCAGGTTGGAGGGGACAGGCGTGGCGACGGCCAGCACCGTTTTGCCCTTCTTGTCCGCTGCCGCTTGCAAGTTGGTCACGGCCTGGGCTTCGGTGGCTTGCAGTGCCGCCTTCGCGTCCAGCTTATCCTGTTTCATCTTCTGAAGCGCGATGAGCAGATAATCCGTGAAGCGCATCTCCGACAGGGGAATGCCGTTTTCAAATGCCTTTTGCGTCAGCGCTTTGACCTCAGGGCTTTCGGCAGGCATCACCTGAATATCTCCAGCGGGTGCATTTTGAAGACTGCGGCGGGCCGGTGCGCCGCCCAGGAGCGATGCCTCGACGCGGGTGGTCAGGAAACTGGCAAGCGCGTAAGCCTGCTCCGGGTGCTGTGTGCCTGCACTTACGGCGTAACCCTGTACTTGTAGACCGGCCTTGCCGCCCGGCAACAGAGTCCACACCCGTTTGTCGTCGGAATTGGGTTCGGCAGATTGGGCTTTGATCACCGCTCCCCCGAATACGGGCGAAATGCTGATCGGCGCTTTGTTGAAATCTGTGCCGAGCAGCCCATCCTCATCCAGTTTGGCCCAGGCCTCCAGCAGGGTTTCAACTTCGGGTTTATCCAGCCGGGGGGCGTTGGGAACGGTACTGTTGTCGTACAGCCCTTCGCCCAGCAGGCTACGGAAGAGCGCCAGGTCGCTGAAGCCTTTGAGCGTATCGATGCCGTGTACGGTGACCTTGCCCTCGGCGTCTTTCTGTGACAGCTTGCGGATCGCATTCTCCAGGTCGTCCAGCGTCCACTGATCGCTGGGGTAGGCCAACCCGGCCCGGTCAAATGCGGCGGGGCTGTAGTTCATGGCGATGGCCTGAGCTGACGTGGGCAGCGCCCACAGCCCTTGATCCCAGGCAAAGGACTGCCAGAGCGCCGGATAGAAATCGTCCGCGTTGAGCGATGTATCGACTTTGGCGAGCGGAGCCAGGTCGAGGAAGTAACCGGCTCGTGTCGCTTCCACACTCAGAACGCCTGGCTCCACAACCACCACGTCCGCCGTGCTGACATACTTTTGAAGGGCCTCGAAATATTCGTCCAATCCACTGGTCGAGCGCGGCACATCAGGCGGATCAACACTGATCAATTTGATTTTGATACCTGGATGCGATGCTTCAAAATCGCCGACGAGTTTGGAGGCGAACGCCTCGCGGTTGAAGTCGAAAACGGCGAGCGTGATCGTCACGGCGCTGTTGTCTTGCGCCCTGAGCGCCACTGGCGAGGCCAGCGTGCCGGTGGCCGCCAGCAGCGCCAGTATGACCAGAAGCCAACGTCTACGAACGCGCATAAGGAATTCTCCTTCCTCTCATACCCGATACTCGAAGCATAGAAGGTGCTTATGAAAAACCTGTGAACGGGCAGAAAAGGCGAAGATTGTGCCGTTCTGCGCGCTATAATTCACAGGTTCTTCACAAGTTTTCGTTAAGCTGGCCTTATCGGCAGGAAGCGCTCCGGTATCAGGAACGACAGCCTCGGAGCAGTGCATGAGCGAAACACCCTCTATGGCTTATCGGATATTGGTTGTGGACGATGACCACCAGATCGTGCGGGTTGTACGCAGCTACCTCGAGGAGGCCGGGATGCGGGTCTTTGCCGCTTACAACGGCGACGAAGCCATGCGCTTCATCCGCCACGAGCGGCCCGATCTGGTGATCCTCGACCTGATGCTGCCCGAACGCGACGGTTGGGAGATCACCCGGCAGATGCGGGCGGACGGCAGCCTGGCGCTGACACCAGTGCTGATGCTCACCGCGCGTGTTGAGGACACCGACAAGATTCGCGGGCTGGAACTGGGCGCGGACGATTACCTGACCAAGCCATTCAACCCGCTGGAAGTGGTGGCGCGCGTCCGGGCTATCCTGCGCCGGGCCACCGGGGACCTGGCTGCCCCGCGCGTGCTGGAGGTCGGGGCACTGCGGCTGGACGTGGACCGGCATCAGGTCAGCGTTGCCGGTTGTAAGGTGGACGTGACCGGGGCAGAGTTCTCGCTGCTCAAGATGTTGATGGAGAACCCGAACCGGGTTTTCACCCGTTCGGAACTGATTGTCCAGGCCTTTGGCTACGCTTACGAGGGCATGGAACGCACCATCGACGCCCACGTCAAGAACCTGCGCAAAAAGTTGGGAGACGACCCGGCCCGGCCGCACTTCATCGAAACTGTGTACGGCGTGGGCTACTGTCTGCGCGAGGAGCCGTCACGATGATGATCAACATGACGATCAATCGTTTGTGGATACGCCTGACCATCGCCTTCATCGTTGTGACACAGCTTTCCATCGTGGTGGTCGCAGCGCTGGCAAATTCAAGCATCAGCGGCGAATTTCGCCGTTACATCATCCGCAAAGACGTGGTTGCTGCCGGGGCCTCACATGGCGCTATTTTCCTTTACAGTCAGGTGGGTACGGCTACTGGCGTAAAGCCACTGCTGCCCACCGAGGTCAGCGATGAGGCAAAGCTTGCCAAAGCGCTGCCGCCGCTGGTGGCGGACGCCAAAGGCAATATTGTCTTTGATCCGGATCAGAAGCGCGTGGGCACGACTCTCTCCACCGACGAGCTGTCGGTGGCTGTGCCGTTCGGCCCGGTAGACACGGGCGGCGAGCCTGCGGGCTATCTCTTCCCCAGCAATCCCAGCGTAGACATCCTTTTCCAGAAGCCTGAGCAAGATTTCCTGAACCGGTTGCGCAACACACTGACGGTGGCGGCGCTGGTCGTCGGCGGCATCGGCGTCCTGATCGGGCTGGTCATCAGCCGTACCCTGGTCGCGCCGCTCGGCAACCTGGCGCGTGCGGCGCGGGCTTTCGCCGCCCACGATTGGAGCCAGCGCGTGCAGGCACGGGGCGCGGATGAGATCGCGGAGGTAGCGCACGCCTTCAACGAAATGGCCGATGAGATTCAGCGCGCCGAAACGCTGCGCCGCAACATGATGGCCGATATTGCCCACGAACTGCGCACCCCGCTGACCGTCATGCAGGGCAACCTGCGGGCGCTGCTGGACGGAATCTACAGCCTCAGTAAACACGAGATCGCCATCCTTTACGAAAACACGTGCATGTTGAGCCGCCTGGTGGACGATCTGCGCGAACTGGCGCGGGCCGACGCGGGCCAGCTTGTCATGAATATCCAGCGGATCGACCTGGCCGCCACGCTCAGAGCGACTGTCGCCACCTTCGCGGCGGCTGCCGAAAGTCAGAACGTCCAGTTAACGCTGGATTGTGGCGAAGCACTGCCGGAAGTGGCCGCCGACCCGGCACGCCTGGCCCAGGTGTTGGGCAATTTGCTGGCAAATGCACTTCGCCATACGCCTGAAGGCAGCATCACAGTGTCAGCGGCCCCTCAGCGCTGCGAACATGGCGAGCGCGTCTGCATCTCAGTGGTGGACAGCGGCGAAGGCATTGCGCCGGACGACCTGCCGCACATCTTTGAACGGCTGTACCGCGCCGACAAATCTCGGAGCCGCAGCAGCGGGAATTCCGGCCTGGGGCTGGCAATTGCAAAGGCGTGGGTCGAGGCGATGCACGGCCAGATCGGGGTCGAAAGCACGCCTGGACGGGGCAGCCGCTTCTGGTTCTCCCTGCCTGCGGCAGGCCAGGGAAATCGACTTCCAACTTAACGCTTGCCAGGTGGAGGACGGCTGTGTTATTCGTAACAAGGCGTTAAGACCGACGTGAGTCTACAATGGTAGCATGATGGCTCGCATTGCCCGACTCGGCCTGTTCCTCGGCGTAAGCATGGCGCTTTGTCTGCCCACATCGTCCGTTCACCCTCTGGCGCGGGCGCAAGACCCATGCGGCGTGGTCGATTCCATCGACTACCCCATTGATGGCATCAGTATCGAGCACGACGATTTTGGCATGTACCGCGCCAACTTCGAGGGTTATCACACCGGGATCGACATGGCCTTTGACCGTTACGGCGACCCGGTGCGGGCGGCGGCGCGTGGCAAGGTGACCTTCAGCGACCCGGCGGGCTGGGACACCGAAAAAGGTGTCGTCATCCTGGAACACACCTTCCCAGACGACAATATCTACTACACCCTGTACGGCCACATGGAGGAGATCAACGGGCGCAAGTTCCCGCAGATCGGCCAGTGTGTCGAAAAGGGCGACATCGTCGGCTCGGTGGGCCATCCTTCGCGCGGCGCGCCGCATCTGCACTACGAAATCCGCAAGATGAAAGCCAGCACGGGCGGCCCCGGCTACTGGTCGGTTGACCCGCTCGATGGCGGCTGGCTGCATCCTATCGAATTCACCGAACAGTGGCGGCTGCGCCTGAACCCGGCGTTTCGCTCCATCCTGACGGCGGGCGGCGGCCCGGTCGCACCGCCGCTGTGGGGGCCGGATGGCGGAGCCGTATTCGCGGAAGAATATCACCTGGAACGGCGCACCGCCAGCAGTGAACCGGTGTGGCGGCTGGACGTGCAGGGCCTGAGCGGGATCGTCCGCCTGTCCGATGGCCGTATCCTGGGCCGCACCACCGACGATCAGATCATCATCGTGGACGAGGATCGTTTCGCGGCGTCCTGGCACGCGGATCGCCCACTGCGTTCCCCACCTCTGCGCCTGGGCGATTCCGTCGTCTTCCTGGCGAACGATAACCGGGTGGTGTCCTACGACATCGACGGTACACTGCGCTGGCAAACGCCGCCGCTCGGCGCGTACATCGAGCGTTACGCGCCGAGCGGCGACCTGCTGGCGGTCAGCAGCGGGCAGGAAGGCACGTTCAAGCTGTGGGTGATCGACGCGGCGGGTGCGGTGCGCTACCAGGCTACCGCGCCCAGTCCGGTGATGCCGGTAGCTGCGCCTGATGGCGGCTTCATCGTTATGGTCGCCAGCCAGGTGGGCTGGTTGGGCACGGACATGGCCTGGAAGCCGCTGATGGACGTTGGACAGACACTTGGCCGCACCAGTCAGATCGCGCGGGACCCGCAGGGTAACGTCTTCCTCTATCCGGGCCAGGGACAGTTCGTGTACGCCTATACCGCCAGCGGAACCTTGCGCTGGCAGGTGAAGCTCTCCACACCGCAGACGCAGCCCGCCCTGGTCGGGGTGGGCGCAGGCTGCCTGGCCTACGTCCTGACCTCCGACGGGGCACTGCTGGCCTACCGCGCCTCGGACGGGGCGCTGCGCGGCATTCTGACTCTGTACGCCGGCGGGCCGCACGGGCACGCGGCAGCCCGCTTCCTTCACGTGTCGCCGGACGATCAGGTGCAGTTTTCGGCAGGCTATCTGTCCATCGCCACCATCGACGGGCCGACGCTGGCAAATGTAGACTGCAAGCGCCAGTAAACAGCAAGTTGCGCTGTCAATCTTCGGGGCGCTCGTTCCCGCTTGCCATCTTGACCAGTTTGGGCTGGAACTCAGCCAGCGCGACGACCAGGTCGGCCTGGTCGGCCATGACCTGCCTGATGTCCTTGTAAGCGCCGGGCGCTTCGTCCAGACCTGCCGAGATCAACTCCACGCCTTCCTGCTTGAGCTTGCGTTTGACGTTATCCCAATCGAAGGTGCGCTTGGCCTGGCCGCGACTCATGCGGCGGCCTGCGCCGTGCGCCGCGCTGGAAAGCGACTCCGGGTTGCCCAGGCCCCGCACCACGTAACCCGGCGCGCTCATGCTGCCCGGAATGATGCCCAGCACGTTTTCTCCGGCAGGCGTTGCGCCTTTGCGGTGAACGATCAGCTCTTGCCCGTCCACCAGTTCTTTCCAGGCAAAGTTGTGGTGATTCTCAATGCCGCCCAGCACGGGCATCCGCAGCGCCTCAATGATCCGGCGGTGAATAACGGCGTGGTTCGCGCTGGCATATTTGCCTGCAAGCTGCATGGCCGCCCAGTATTCGGCCCCGGCTTCCTGATCCAGATCGAGCCAGGCCAGGTGCCGGAAGTCTTTGGGCAGGCCGGAACGCTGGCGCATCGCAATGTCGGTGTAGTGGTTGGCGATCTCCATGCCCAGGCGTCGGCTGCCGCTGTGGCTGAGTAGCGCCAGGTATTTGCCCGGCGCGACCTTGCCGAGCGAAGTATCGATCTCGCTGTAGACTGTCAGCGCGCCGAACTCGACAAAGTGATTGCCCGATCCGCTGGTTCCAAGCTGTTCCCAGGCTTTGTCTTTAAGTTGCCGCGCGATGGGCAGTTCGCGCCAGGCCGGGTCGTCCATGACCTCGTGCTCCTGGTGCACGCTCCAGGCTGCGCCCGTACCAAAGCGCGTGTTGTCTTCCAGGACGCGCCGAAACATCTCGCGTTTCTGCTCCAGGACGTAAGGCGATACGTCGAAGACTGTCATGCGCATCCGGCAAGCAATGTCAACCCCGACGGCGTAGGGGATAACGCTGTTTACGGTTGCCAGCACGCCGCCAATCGGCAGCCCGTAGCCCTGGTGCGCGTCGGGCATGAGCGCACCGCGCACCGCGACGGGCAGGCGCACGGCGCGTTTCATCTGTTCCATCGCTTCCGGCTCGATGTCGCTGCCCCACACCCGGTAGGGTGCGGCAATTTCAAGCTCGTAATCCGGGCGCTTGCTGCGCTGGCTGATGAGCATTGCTGCTACCGGCCCATAGATCGGATCGTCCCTGTACGAATCGGGCAGATTGAGGACATTGACCAGCGTGCTCCGAACGTCCTCCTCGGACACGCCTGCCGCCAGCGCCGCCTCGGCGGCTGCCAGCGCCAGACCAACGACTTTGCCAGGACGGTAGCCCAGTTTGAGAATGTCACTGCCATTCATCGTTTTTTGCAATCCGCAACTACCTGTCTCTAGTTGCATTCTATCATCGGGGCCGCGCTGTCGTCGATGGTCAACCCGGTGTGAGGGTGGGCACATGACCCGCCTGGTCTGGGCGTTTCCTCTTATTTGGGGAGAATGCTATGATAGGGCCAGCGTCCTAGGCCGGGTTGTCACTCCAATACAAACCGCCTTAGTTGCCAGGGGTTATTGCCTGGGCAGTCGAGGATCATATGGCTCACACCATTTACATCAGAGGGATTCCAGGAAACACGCAAGTAAAGGATGTACGGGTTCACGTCACGCCGGGCCTGAACACGGATGCGCCGTTCCGCATCCCGGTGGGCACGACGGCCACCTGCACCGACGTGAAGCCTGATCCAGCCAACGATAATTTTCAGGGCCAGGTTTACAAGTGGTTTAACCTGACTTTTAGCGATGGCCGGACGGGTTGGGTGCGCGATGACCTGCTCGACTTGGAAGGCGATCTGACCCAGTTTGGCTACGGCACTTATACCTCGCGCACCTTTGCTTTCAGTGCCGGGGCACCTGCACCAAAGCCCGCCGCGCAACCCGCCGCACCGGCCCCTGCACCGGCGTCCCCCGCTGCGCCCGCGGTGACGGTCAACGTCGCGCCCACCGCGCCAGCACAGCCCGCTGTAACGGTCTCCGTCAACACTCCGCCTGCCGCGCCCAGCGTGACGGTCTCGGTTAATCCGCCAGCGCAGCCTGCAACACAGCCCGCCCAGCCGATGGCTCCCGCAGCAGGAATTGCAGCCGGAGATGCGACAGTGCGCCTCGACATCCGCGCCAAGATTCGCGCCGCGCCGTCTATTCAATCCGATCAGGTCGGCTTCGTGGAGCCGGGAATGAAGGTCATCGTAACGAGCGGCGAAGCCGGGCAGGATGGGCAACCTTTCCGCTGGGCGAAGATCAACTTCAACGGCATTGTCGGCTACATCCGCGAAGACTTGCTGAACTTCTCCGACAACTGCGCCGCGTTCGGCTTCAAGGCGACTCCCGCCGTCCAGCCCGCTGCCGTGCAACCAGGGTCCGCGCCGTCGGCGTCAGCGACACTCAACACACAGGTCAGGTTCCCGTCGCCGCTCAGGGACCCGTACCAGGTGTTCCAGGAATTTGGCGATACCCGCTTCGGCCCGGCGCACAAGGGTGCTGATCTGTCCCGCCAGCCAGGTGTACCGATCTACGCCAGCGGCAGCGGCATCGTGGCCTACACGATGCGCTGCACGAAATGCCGGGACGACGCGCCCAATTTCCAGAGCCAGGGGCTGGGCTTCTGGGACCCGCAGGCGATCCGCGACCCCGCCTGGGGCTACGGCTTCGGCAACCACGTCGTGGTGCGCTATGCCTGGGCCGACCTGCCCAGTTCGATGCGCGACGCGATGGCCGCGCAAAACTTGAGCGGCGGCTATGCCTACGTGATCCACGCCCACATGAGCCGGATCGACGTTGCGGACAAAGCGCCGGTCACGGCGGGCACGCAGCTTGGATTGCTGGGCAATACGGGCAATTCCAGCGGCCCGCACCTGCACCTCGAAGTACGGGTGAGCCTGTCGCCCAACGAGACAAACATCTTTAACCGGATCGTGCTGAACCCGCGCCTGATGTACGACTTCTAGGCTCAATACCTCTTAGTTAAGTTAAGGGCGAGTAGCCTGTTGCAGCCCTCATCCCCTGGCCCCTTCCCCCGCCAGGGGAAGGGGAAAAGCCCCTCGCTCTGCGGGAGAGGGGTTGGGGTGAGGGCTTATCTAAGCAGTCTTACTTCTAGGCCGTTTACCTCACCCCCGGCCCCGCTCCGCTCCGGAGCGGAGCGGGGCAACTGGCGCGGATGGACGAAGTCGAACGGGGCATCTGCGAGACAAGCTGCCGGTGCTCGATACGGGTATCTTCTCACCAGCCAATACACCGGCCACGCTAGTTCGGGAAGATCTCGGAAGTGGGCGGGCGACCCATCAGGCTGCGCACGGCGCCGTCGTGGCTCTCGCGGATCATCTGGAGCCACTGGCGAGACTGCTCACTAAATGACGGCGCGTCCTCGCGGACGCTTTGTTCGAGCGCGTCAATCCACGCCGCCAGATCGCGCTCATCGCCCGTGATCGTGTAGCGGCGTCCGTAACAGACGGCCCGCAGCGAATGGTACTGTCCATCGTCTTCCGGCGTGGGCGCGCGCTGCGCTGCTCGCAGCAAATCCTCCGCCGCCTGGTACAGATCGCCGCGCGTCCGATAGGCATAGGCCCGCCGCAGGTAGCCGATTTTGCGATCCGGCTGGATAGGGATAGCGCGGGTATAAGTCGCAATCGCGCCGTCCAGGTCCTTCAGCTTTTCCTCATAGACCCACCCGGCCATCATCAGTGACTCGTAACGGGTCTCCTCGGACTTCGTTTGCAGTGACAGGTCGCGCAGCGTGGCAAGGCTGCTGTCGTAATCCTGCATTTTGATGTGAAGCTGTGCCAGTTCCAGGTAGCCCGCCGTCCAATCGGGTTTTTCGCGGATGGCCGTGCGCAGATCGTCAATGGCCTCCTCGTGCAGGCCCTGGTAACTGTACAGGCGGGCGCGCGTCAGGCGTGGCCCAGGCTGTCTGGGCGCAATCTGGACGGCGCGCCCGGCATCCTCAACGGCCAGATCAAGCTGACCCATCCCGGCGTAGGCGGCGCTACGCATGGTATAGGTCTCGGCGCGGCGCGGCGAGAGCTGGGCAGCGCGGTTGAGCCTGGACAGCGCTGCCTCGAATTGCCCATCCTGAATCAGCCACCTGGCTCGCTCGATCAGGTTCGCACTTTCGACGTGAGGGGCTGAAAACAGCGCAAGCAAGGCGAGCGTGACCAGCACAACGGCCATGAACAGGCAAGCCGTCGCTGACGCACTGTCGCTGACAATGCTCAGGATGGAAAACACCGCCGCGCCCAGAAAGCTGATCAGGCCGGCGATCAACAGCAGACGACCCGAAAGATACTTTCGAAAACGTCCAACTCTGCGCATCACGATCCCCGGAACTGAGGTTGTCGTTTCTCAAGGAATGCGGCGATGCCTTCTTTGAAGTCGTGCGTTGTTCCGGCCACGCCCTGCAACTGGGCTTCGAGTTCGAGCGACTCGGCCAGCGTATTGTCCCAGGATCGGTTAAGAGCGCGCTTGGTCAGACCGATGGCGCGCGTCGGAAGCTGCGCCAGCCTGTGGGCCAGAGCGTGGCTTTCGCCTGCCAGTTCGTCGGCGGGCACAACTTTGGATACCAGGCCGAGCGCCAGCGCTTGCTGCGCGCTCACGGGGTGGTGGCTGTCGGCCAGGATCGCCAGTTCAAAGGCACGGGCCTGGCCGACCAGGCGCGGCAGCATGAACGTCCCACCGCCATCCGGGATCAGGCCGATGTTGACGAAACCCGCCAAGACGAATGCCGCCTGATCCGAGCACAGTCGCAGATCGCAGGCCAGGGCGATACTGGCCCCCGCGCCCACCGCCAGGCCATTAATGGCGCCGATCACCGGCTTTTCGAGGGTGCGCAGCCGCGTGACCAACACATTATAACCGCTGCGCAGGTGATCGCTGATCACGCTGGCTGCCTCTGTGCCCTGCGTCAATGCCTGCATTTCGTGCAAATCTTGACCACTGCTGAAGGCCTTGCCCGCGCCCGTCAGCACCAGGGCGCGCACAGCCTCATCGCGCCCGGCGGTCTTCACCGCCTCGATGTTTTCCTGGATCATCGTTTCGTTAAAAGCATTATACCGATCCGGACGATTGAGAGTGATGGTTGCAACGCCATCGTCCGTACTGTACAGGATCGTTTCAAAGGTCATCGCTGGTGTGTGGTACTTTAAGGAACATCAGAGTATAGGCAGCCAGAAACCAAAGGTGCTGCCCACGCCTTCCTGGCTGTTAAACCAGACGTTGCCGCCGTGTCGCCCGACCACTTCTTTGACCAGGCTCAGACCGATGCCCGATCCCTCCACTTTTTCAGTGATGGCCTGACGGGCGCGAAAATAGGGTTGGAAAAGCTGTGCCTGCTGGTCGGCAGGAATGCCGTAGCCCGTATCCGAGACCGAGAAGTACAGGCGATCATCCTGTACATAGGCACTGAGCGTAATCGTGCCCCCGTCGGGCGTGTATTTGATGGCGTTGCTGAACAGGTTGTTCAAGGCTTCGCGCAGTTGTACCAGGTCGCCCTTGATCGGGTGCAGGTTCGGCTGAATGTTCTTGACGACCTTGTGGCCGTGTTGCTCGGCCAGCGGCAACATGTCATCCAGCACGTGCTGAATCAAATCGTAAGGGTTGATCGGGACACGCTTCATCGGCGAGTCGTGTTCGGCTCGTTCCGTTTCGAGCAGGGACGCGATCATCGTTTCCATACGGGTGACGGCCCGGTACAGGCTTTCAATGTACGACAGGTCGGGCAGGACGCCCCGACTCACGTCGTCGTAGATCATATCCAGGTAGCCGACCAGCAAGGCCAATGGATTCTTCAAGTCGTGCGAAGCCATCCGGATCATGTGGGTCTTCAAGCGGTTCAGGTCTTTGATGGAGGTGACATCGTACAGCGCAATCACGTAGTCTACCTCTTCGGTATCCTGGCGGCGCAGCACTGCCACATTGACCACGAAATCTTTGCCTGTTGACTCATCGCGCAGTTCGTAAGACTGCGTGCTGGAAGTGGCGCTGGCTGCGCTGATGGCCTGCGTCAGGCTGGTGAACAACGTGCTGTTGGACAGCTCATCCAGACGCCGGCCCTCCACCTCCTGGGCCTGGGCGGCCAGCAATTGCTCTGCCGCCGGGTTCATGAGCTTGATTCGCCAATCGTGATCCACGACCAGGACGGCCTCAGAGATGCTGGCCAGGACGGCTTGTAATTGACGTTGCTGCGACTGCACCCGGTCAAATAGCTGGGCGTTGCGCAGTGCCGCGCTCGCCTGGTTGGCAACGGCCTGCGCCAATCGCAAATCGTCTACTGTGAAATGATGAGGTTCGGGGTGTTCGAGTGTCATGACGCCGCGCACCTGGCCGTCCACGAAGAACGGCACACACAGCGCCGAACGCACCCGCAGTTCGTCGTCCAGTACAACCCACCGTTCGTCCTCAGCCGTGTCGTCAATGATAGCGGCCTGCTTATTGCTCAGTGTCCAGCCTGCCAGACCGTCTTCCAGGACGCGATGCGACACCACTTGCTTCATGTGGGGGTCGATGTCGCGCGCCGCAATGAAGCGTTGTAGGGTACGGCCTTGCTCGTCCAGCAAGAAAAAGCTGCCTTTCGTAGCCCCGACGACTTCTGTGGTCAATTTGACAGTCTGTAGCAACACCTGATCCAGATCGAGCGTGGCGATAAGCTGCGCAATCTGCACGAGGACTTCGAGTTGACGGGCCTGCAATGTCTGGCTGGTGTCTGCCATAGCCCCCCCGTTGGAGGTTTTGGATACTAGGATAACATGAACTCGCAGTGTCCGGCGTTGATGCGGCACGTCGCAATGATGCGATCTCCGGATTGCACGTCGAAGGTCGTCACGCTGGTATCCTGAGCAAGCCAGAACCACCGCGACTCGGCCACACGGGCCCATGTCACCCGGCGGCAGCCTTTCAGTACGTCCGGTTGCGCCCGGTCATTGCGATAAACCTGGAAGCAATACTGCGAGGGCAGTGCATCCGTCGTAATCAGTACGTCGGCACGACGCCAGAAGGATGTGTCAAAGCGTAAATCCTGCTTACCGCGTTGGACGAAGCTCAGGGAAGAAACGTTCACAGGGTGACTGCCAACGTTGACAAGCACCAACTGGCTCTCGTCGTAGTAGAGCGCGATGTCTCCGCTCGTGCTGCTGGCCGTAGCGCTGGTCGTAGCAGCGGATTCGGGGCTGCCTTCGATCAGCGCCTCGGTTGCAGCGGTGGCTGGCGTCTGGCCGCTCGCACCGGGCGTAGCCAGAATGCTGCCCCGAGGCGTCTGGCTGAACACGGCGGACGAGGTATTGGTTGGGGGCGTCGTCGGCGAAACATTGAGCGGTGCGGTGGCCGGTGCTGTGCCCGGCACGGCCACAACCGCTGTCGCCTCGGGCGTCGTCTGCCCGGCGGTCTCTGAGGCCAGCGCGCTAATAGCCGTTGAGGCTGTATCGGTAGGCGCGACGGTCAGCGTCGGGGTCCGCCCGACCGCCAGGCCCGTGAATGCGCCGCTGGCGACGGCGATCCCACCGCCGATCACGAGCACGGCGACCAGCGCCGCGAGGATCAACGGCACCTGGCTGCGAGGCCCGGCCTCACTGCGGACCGGAACATCCGTTTTCTCGTCGCCCCAGTTGACGTTTTCTGCACCGAAGACAGCGATTCGCTGCGCTTCGGACTCGGTCAGGGCGCTTTTCGAGTCGCCAGAGGCTGGGGCCATGCCAGCAGCAAGCTCTGCTGCTGGCGGCGGGGTAACGTTGGCGTTGACCGCGCTGGTGTCCACGACGGCGGTACTGATATTGTCTTCGTTGTCACCTGGCCGCCCGACGACAGGCTGTAGCTCTGGCCTGTTGATGTTCCGGTTGGTCGGCTTGGGCCGGGGCGTTTCAATCGATCTTGCGCCAGCGCTTGCATCCTGAACCGGCTCCGGCGCAACCGGCGGCGGAATGCTCCTCACATCGAGCCGGACGGTAGATTCCTGCTCCGTCTGCGCCAGGGCCTGCGCCGTTTGCGCATCTGCGTAGACTGCTGCTTCGAGCGCCTGCACCAGAGCAGCACCACTGGGGTAGCGGCGCGCCGGGTCTTTATCCAGCACCTTGAGTATGACTTGCTCAATAGCGGGTGTCAGTGCCGGGTTGAACAGGTGCGGCGGCGGCGGCGGTTCATTCAGATGCTTAAGCGCCACGCTCATTGCGGATGGATCGTCGAACGGCACTTTGCCCGCCAGCATTTCGTACAGGCACACGCCCAGCGAATACAGGTCGCTCTGCGGCACAGCTTTGGCGGAAGACACGGCCTGTTCCGGCGCGATGTAATGGGCGCTGCCGAAGGTGTCGCCGAGTGTACCTTCGGACATGGTGAGCGCGAGGCCAAAATCCGTCAGGATGGCTTTATTCTCGGTATCGATCACAATGTTCGAGGGCTTGATGTCACGGTGGATGACACCCCGGCTGTGGGCATAGTCCAGCGCATTGGCAACGCCCCGGATGATGCTCACAACGTCATGGATGGGCATCAACAGATGTTTGTCGGCGTACTCCTTGAGTATCTGACGCAAGTCGCGCCCGTCGAGGAAGACCATTGCCATGTAATGGTTGCCCTCGAATTCGCCAAACTGGTACACGCCGACGATGTTCGGGTGGTTCAGACGGGCAATGGCGCGCGCTTCACGCCGGAAGCGCTCCGTGTATTCGGCCAGATCGGCGGTGGTGAAATCGGTGTTGATGACCTTGACGGCAGCATAACGCTGGAGCCGATCATCGTAGCCTTTGTAGACACGGGCCATGCCACCTCGCCCCAACAAGCCCTGGATGACGTAATCGCCGAGTTGCTTGCCAATCAGTGGATCAGACATGATTATCCCGTGAATGCCGGACGCTCTGCACAACTGCTTTCAGCCAATTATAACCTGACTGCGCAGATTGCAGAATTCGCGCAGGCCAGGCAGAGGGCGGTTTCCGCTAGCCCCGCCTTCCGTTTGTGGCTGCGCCAGACGGCGCTTTTTCCGTGTGGAGAAGCCGACAGGCCGGGGAAAATCTGTATTCAGCGATTTCAGCCATATTGATCGCAAAATTCACGCCTTTTTGACACTTATTCCGATTCCATCACAAATCAACAGCCATATATTCCATGTACAGAAAGGGTAGGTATACTATAGTCGAGAGTACATCATCGAATTCTAAGGTCGGGAGATTCCATCGTGACTTCGCCCCTCGATATTAGCGAACAGGAAATCCGGGAACGCTGTGCGCCGCTTCTGAGCGCAGCCATCGATGAAGCCGCTCGTCTGCACCACAACTTCATTGGTACAGAGCATCTCTACAACGCGCTGTCCAAGATCGAAGGCGGAATCACGCAGCGACTGCTTCTGGGCGCGGGTCTCGATCCTCGCACGGTACGTCACGAGATTCGGCGTGAGGCGCTCGGCGGTGAAGACGAACCCGAAGAAGAACCGCCGTTCAGCCCGCGCGCTTACCGGGTGCTGGCTATGGCGGTTTACCATGCCGACGACTACGGCGATGACCGCGTTCAGGAATCTCACCTGCTGCTGGCGATTTTGCAGGAAGGCGAAGGGATCGCCGCTCGTAAGTTGATTGCGCTCGGCGTTGACATTGACCACTGGATCGACTTAATCTTTACCGAATTGAAGCGCAACGGCGGTGAAAATGCCCTGGTGGTCAGCAGCGACGACAATGCCGAGGTCGAGATCGAGCGGCCCAGCCGCGCGCCGACGCCGCTGCTGGACAAGTACGGACGCGACCTGACGGAACTGGCCCGCAAAGGCAAACTTAACCCGGCCATCGGGCGCGAACGTGAGATTCGGGCAATGGCGCGCACACTGACCCGCTCCAAGAAGAACAATCCTCTGCTGATCGGCGATGCCGGGGTTGGCAAGACGGCAGTGGTCGAAGGGCTGGCCTATAACATCGTGGAAGGCACTGCACCTGCGTCGCTGCTCGGCAAGCGCATTGTGCAGATCGAGATCGGCACGCTGGTCGCCGGGACGAGCCTGCGCGGCCAGTTTGAGGAACGCCTCGTTGGCATCGTGGACGAGGTGCGCAATTCGCCCGACACCATCCTGTTCATCGACGAAATCCACACTATCGTGGGCGCCGGCGACACGATTGACAGCAACCTGGACGCCGCCAACATCCTGAAACCGGCCCTCTCACGCGGCGAGATCGTGTGCATTGGCGCGACGACCAACGAAGAATACCGCAAGGCGATTGCCCAGGACACCGCCCTGGATCGTCGCTTTCGCACCATTCCTATCGAAGAGCCATCCCCCGAAGATACGCTGACCATCCTGACCAACGTGTCGGATCACTACGCCAACCACCATCATGTCGAAATCCGGCCCGAAGCGCTACAGGCAGCCGTGACCCTGTCCTCCAAGTACATGATAGACCGCCGCCAGCCAGACAAGGCGCTCGACCTGCTGGATGAAGCCTGCGCCCGTCTGGTCATCCAGAGCAAGCCCACCGACGACAGTGCGCCGCGCGTCGTAACGGCGGAGATCGTAGCCGAAGTCCTCTCCGAGTGGACGGGCATTCCGATTGCCGAACTGAGCGAGGACGAGCGGCGCAAATACCAGCGCATGGAGAGCGCCCTGGCCTCGCGCGTGGTCGGGCAAGATCACGCCATCCGTGCCGTCGCCGACGCGATCAAGACCAATCGGGCCGGGCTGTCCGATCCGAGCCGTCCGGTGGGGGTGTTCCTGTTCCTGGGGCCAAGCGGTGTCGGCAAGACCGAACTGGCAAAGGCCCTGGCCGCCTTCCTGTTCGGCAGCGAGGACGCGCTGATCCGGCTGGATATGTCCGAATTCCATGACGAACACACCGTCGCCCGCCTGATCGGGTCGCCGCCCGGCTACAAGGATTCGCAGCGCGGCGGCCAGCTTACCGAGGCCCTGCGCCGCAAGCCGTACTCGGTGGTGCTGCTGGATGAGGTCGAGAAGGCCGCGCCGGAAGTGTTCGACATCTTCCTACAAGTCTTCGATGATGGCCGCCTGACCGACTCACGCGGGGCGACCTTCGACGCACGGCACGCCGTCTGGATCATGACCAGCAACATCGGCACGGCGGAAGGCGGCAAGGCGCTGGGCTTCCGCGCCGACGGCAAGGATACGTACCGCGCGCCCGCCTATGCCACTGTCCTCAAGAAGTTCTTCCGCCCCGAATTCCTGAACCGGCTGGACGAAGTGATCGTCTTCAACGCCCTGAGCGAAAAGGTACTGGTCGATATTCTGGACCTGAACCTGCAAGACCTGCGGAATCGACTCGCCAAGCAAAAGCTGACCTTGCAGCTTGACCAGAGCGCCCGCGAGCTGATCCTGAGCCAGGGCTACGACCCGGCCAACGGTGCTCGCCCGCTGCGGCGCGCCATCGAGCGCCTGCTGACGCGCCCACTCAGCCAGTCGATCCTCGAAAACAGCTACCCTTCCAACACGACCATCGTGGCCCACGCGAGCGGCGACAAGCTCGTCTTTGAGACGCAGCAAGCGGCGACGGCTGGCGAAGCGTAGCGGGGTTGACCTCACCCCCTGGCCCTTTCCGTTCGGCAGAGAGGGTTTTTCAGATGTGGCGCGGCGGGCTGTGGCGTTAGTTGTCAGTTTGCCGCGCTAGAGTTTCCTCATATCCGCAATATTCTTCATCTTGCAAATCCTCGGCAAGGTAGTATCTTCATTGTAGAAACAATTTACCGGGGGATTGAAAATGAGGGTGCGTATTCAAAAGTGGGGAAACAGCCTGGCCTTGCGTATTCCGAGAGCATTTGCGAAGGAAGCGCATCTGGAACCCAATTCCGAGGTCGAAGTTTCTCTGGTAGAAGGCAAACTGATTCTGGTGCCTGTCGAGCCGGAGCCGACCTTGGATGATCTTCTGGCGGGGATAACCGAGGAGAATATTCACCGCGAAATAGAAACTGGCTCGGCAGTCGGCAGAGAAGTATGGTAGCGCTTATGGCCTACGTTCCTGAGCGCGGTGATGTCGTCTGGCTAAACTTTGATCCACACACTGGACATGAACAGGCAGGAAGACATCCGGCTGTAGTGCTATCGCCTGCTGCGTATAACGGCAAGGTTGGGTTGGCGCTGCTATGTCCGATCAGCAGTCAGGTAAAAGGCTTTTCATTTGAAGTGCCAATCCCCAACGGCCTGAGTGTGTCAGGTGTAATTCTGGCCGATCAAGTCAAGAGCCTGGACTGGCGCGCCCGCAATGCAGAACGGTTTGACGCAGTGCCCGACACGACTATGACTGCGGTGCTAAAGAAGTTGAGAACCCTATTGGGATAAAGCCTCAATCTCACCCTTGAAAATCTCTGATGGGGTTCCAATAATGGTGATATGAACAAATCCTTCCCACCTGTGCCGCAAACAGGCCGCAAGCCCATCACCATCACGCCGGAGCAGGAGCGCAAACTCCTGGCGCGTAAAGTCATCGCGGATCGCACCGATCCCTTTGCGACGGACGGCAATGAGGCGGTGCGCCTCCTGGGTCGGCTGGCGCTGCGGCGCGGTGAACCCGACCCCAACGACTCGTTCGCGCTCGGCGACCTGTGTGCGCGGCTATCGCTGACGGCGGACCAACTGCTGATCTTCTACGTCGGCAAGACGCTGGTGGCCTATCGACGTGCCCGCACTTACGTGACCAGTTCCAAAGAACGCAAA
Source organism: Chloroflexota bacterium (assembly GCA_021325095.1). Lineage (GTDB taxonomy): Bacteria > Chloroflexota > Anaerolineae > Aggregatilineales > UBA2796 > JAJPHV01. The sequence continues at coordinate 80,754 of JAJPHV010000060.1, forward strand.
GTGGCCGACGCCGCCATCATGGCCTACATCCGCTGGGTAATGGATGTGGCTCGACAAGCCCCCGAAGTGCGCAACGTCGCGGTGGCGCTGTGGGCGGCCAGCGAGATTCCACCCGATGAGCAGCCGGATGACTTCCGCAGGGCTGTAAGTAACCTGGTCAGCCTGTATCCAGGCGCGGCACCGGCGGCGACGTCCCCGACTGCGGAGCCGCCAATGCCTGCGTTCACGCCTCCGCCGCTCGGCAGCCCGGCGGAACCGCCCACGTTCACGCCGCACGAAGACCAGCCGCCGGAACTGGTTGATACCCAATCGGACATCTTTGAGACGCAGGACGACGCCCTGCACGGCCCGATCTCGGGCAGCGTTGTGACGGGTGGCGCCGTCCCCAAAGACTCGTTGAACGACAACAGCGAGTGGGCCACATCGCCGCCCTCAATTGCGCCGACCATCTTGCCAAGCCTCGACGCCGAAGCCGTGCCTGCCGAACCGCCCGTGTTTGTCCCGCCTGTACCTGCCGAGCCGCCGGACGAGGAAGTCCACCTCGACGACTTCCGGGTGGGCGACGTGATCGCCCACCGCTACGAGGTACGGAACATCATGCGCGGCGGCATGGGCATCATCTACCTGTGCTATGACCGGAAGGCGAGCAGCACGGTTGCCATCAAGACCTTTCAGGGGCGCTTTCTGGACAAGGAACGCGCCGTCGCCCGCTTTGTGCAGGAAGCGCGCACCTGGATACGCCTGGAAAAGCACCCGAACATCGTCCAGGCCCGGCTGGTCAAAGAGATGGGCAGCGAGCGGGTCAGGTCGCGCCCGCACATCGTCCTGGAACACATCGTCGGCCCGGAAGGGCTTGGCCCCGACCTGAAAAGCTGGATCGAGCACAACCGGCTCGACCTGCTCACGTCGCTGGAAATCGGGCTGCACATTGCGATGGGAATGCAGTACGCTGTCCGTCGCGTTCCCGGACTGGTTCACCGTGACCTGAAGCCTGCCAACATCCTGGTGCGGTACGACGGCCTCGCCAAAGTAACCGATTTCGGCCTGGTGCACTCGGTAGAAAATGGAACAGCGGACAAGGACGCGGACGGCGGAGCAGCACATCTGACGCGAGCGGGGGCCATTGTCGGGACGGCGCCGTATATGTCGCCCGAACAGTGCCGGGGCGAAAAGGTCGATGCCCGCACGGACATTTACGCCTTCGGCGCGATCCTGTTCGAGATGCTGACCGGGCACACGCTGTTCAAGGCGCGTACCTTCGCTGAATGGATCACGGCTCACCTCAACGAAATGCCGCAGTTCCCGCCCACGCCGGATGTGCCCGACGAGGTGCGGGCATTGGTGCTGCGCTGCCTGGACAAAGAGCGCGACAATCGCCCGGCCAGTTGGGAAGCGCTGGTGGCGGAACTGTCCGCGCTGTACGAGCGCCTGGCCGGGCGGCCACCCGTCGTGGAGAGCGCTGGCGCGGCACTCGAAGCCCGTGAATTGATGGATCGGGCCTACAGCCTGACTGAACTGGGCTTTCTGGATGAAGCACTGGCGGTGCATGATCGTTCATTGCAACTCAACCCGGACTCGGCCTGGGCGCTGACCAGCAAGGGCCGTACCTTGCGCCTGCTTAACCGTTACGAGGAGGCACTGGCCTGTTACGAAAAGGCACTCGAACTTGACCCGGCCTTTGCCTGGGCGCACCGCAGCAAGGGCATTATCCTGGAACGGCTCGGCCAGTTCGAGGATGCGTTGGCTTCCTATGAGCGGGCCTCGGCGCTGCGCCCCAGGGACATCTGGCCGATCTACCACCAGGCGGGCGTGCTGCGCGATATGGGCCGCTACGAAGAAGCCTTGCAGCGCATCGACGCCGTACTGCGCATCGACCCGCGCCACGCGCCCTCTTACGTGCGGCGCGGCCAGATCTTGCGCGCCTTGCAGCGTTACGCGGAGGCGCTGTCCGCCTGTGAGCAGGCGATCCGGCTCGACTCGAGCGACGGCATGGCCTGGGACGTCAAGGGGCTGACGCTCAAACAGATGGGCCGCACCGCCGAGGCCGTGACCACCCTGATGCAAGCCACCCGCCTGATGCCCTCACGCTCCTGGCCCTGGGAACACTTGGCTGAAGCCCTGATGGAGCAGGGCAGCTACGCCGAAGCGCTGCCCGTCATCCAGCAGGCGTGCCGGGTGGCCCCCGAGCAGGCAGCACTCTGGGTGCGGCAGGGCCAGGTCTTGCGCCAGTTGCGCCGCTATCCCGAAGCGCTGGAAGCCTACGACCGTGCCCTGAAGCTACAACCCGATCTGAGTCGAGCACTGAGCGGCAAGGGCAGCGTTCTGGAGCGGATGGGGCGAGCCGAGGAAGCGCTGGCTCAGTTTGCCGAGGCAGCTCGCATTGACCCTGACGATGCCTGGAATTGGTACAACCAGGGCAATGTGCTGCTCTCGCTGGGCCGGTATGAGGAGGCCATTCCGCTGCTGAGACGGGGCGCGAAGATTGACCCGCAGCACGCGGGCTGCTGGGCCAACCTGGGCAGCGCTTACCGACGGATGGGCAAACCCAAACAGGCCCTGACCAATCTCAACCGCGCGCTGCGGATCGACCCCGGCTATGCCTGGGCCTGGAACGAAAAAGGCGTGGCGCTGGAAGCCCTGGAGCGCCTTGAGGAGGCTGTCACCGCTTATCGCAGCGCTTCGGAGGCTGCGCCGCGCGAAACACGCTACCACTACAACCTGGCCGATACGCTGATCACGCTGAATCGCTACGAGGAAGCCATTCCGGCGCTGAAAGCGGTGCTGGACATCGACCCGGCGCACTATCACGGCTGGGCCAAGCTGGGGCAAGCCTATCGGCGGCTCAACCAGCTTAACGAAGCGGTGGACGCCTACGACCACGCTGTGGCGCTCGATCCGAACTATGCCTGGGCCTGGAATGGCAAGGGTCTGGCGTTGAGTGCGCTTGGGCAGCACGAGGTCGCGCTGGAATGCTTTCGGCGGGCCGCCGAAAAGCACCCCTCGGACATCTGGTTCTGGTATAACCAGGCCGACGAACTGCTGACGCTCAACCGCTACCAGCAGGCATTGGAGATTCTTGACCATGCCCTCCTGATAGACGAGGCGCACATGGAAAGCTGGGCCAAGCGCGGGCAGGCGCTGCGCCGTCTGGGGCGCTACAAGGAAGCCCTGAACTCCTACGACAGCGCACTCGCCATCGATCCCCACTACGCCTGGGCCTGGAACGGGCGCGGGCTGGCGCTGGAACAGATGGGCCGCCACGAGGAAGCGATCCTCAGTTACGAGCGGGCGGCGCAGGAAGACCCGACCAGCGTCTGGTACTACCTGAACCAGCTTGATCCGCTACTTGCACTGGGGCGGCGCGAGGAGGCACTGGCAGTATGTAACAACGCCATTGAACACGTGCCGACGGAGCCGGTTCCCTGGGCGCGTAAGGGCCAGATTTTGCGGCGAATGGAACGCTACGCGGAGGCGATTGAAGCCTACGACGAAGCGATCCGGCTCGACAACGACTACGCCTGGGCCTGGAACGGCAAGGGGCTGGCCTATGCCGCCCTGAATCGCTGGACGGAGGCCCTGGACTGCTACGAACACGCCATCCAGTACGACGACTCGGACGTCTGGTTCTGGCACAACCGGGGCGAGGCGCTGGTCGAGTTGGGGCGTTTCAGCGAGGCGATCCATGTTCTGAGCCGGGCGCTGGAGATCGACCCGAAGCACGAGGCATCACGGCAGAAGCGCACCGAAGCGCGCAAACGACGGCATGACAGTGGCGAGGAGTGAGAAGCGCCGATGAGTCAACATTCACAGGGACGCATTTCGGTGACGTTGATGAGTGGGCCGCAGGATGGCAGGACGCTCGAATGGGACAGGCCGGGCAGCGAAGAGGGCGACATGACGCTGACCATTGGGCGGCGCGAAGGCTGCGACATTCCGCTGGACTTCGACACACAGGTCTCGCGTCTGCACGCCCGGATCGTATATACGCCCGCTACGCACACCTTCTACCTGGAAGATGCCGGAAGCCGCAACGGAACCTTTGTGGGCAACGAACGGCTGACAGGGCGTGTGCCGCTGCAACCGGGCACACTGTTCCGTGTGGGCCGCACCTGGCTGCGCGTCGATCCACCCCGCTCCGCGCCAGAGGAGACGAACCTGGACGAGGAGTAAGGCTTCCTGTGGGTGGCACAATTCGATGACTTGGGCGGGCCAATCTTTGAGGGGCATCATCAGCCGTTGTGGGTGTTGTGCAGGCGATGACCACCCTATTGCGCGAAGGGACTGCTGTCAAAAAAGCCAGTTCAACTGAGCGATGAAGTTGAATGTGATGAAATCTACATCGTGGCCGGGCCATTCGGAAGTGGTGAGGAGCCAGGGCGTGGTGGACGGCTCAAAGGCCAGCCTGGGCTTGATCCAGCGCGGTGGCGAGGTCGTTCGCCATCGGGTGCCCAGATCGCTCGGGCAGGGTTCAGTGTACATCCGATCCTGACACTGACTTGACGTTCCACAGATCGTTCCCTAGAATAGGAACCCGCTACCGGTTAGCCTCCGTAGCTCAGGGGATAGAGCGGGCGCCTTCTAAGCGCAAGGTCGGGGGTTCGAATCCCTCCGGGGGCACCAGTTGACAGCAAAAACGAACCAGCAGCAATGCTGGTTTTGTTTTTTGTTCTACGCGCTTCGCCTGAGCTTGTTGCCGATCCCGCTTTGCCGCTATCGACCAGATCACGCAGATAGCTGAACGGCGTCCGCAACTCCATCCTCAAGACTCGACCCTCCGGGCAGATCACCACCCGCTCGACCATGTGTTGGAGCAAGCGCCGTTGGCCTTGCTGCTCCAACTTCTCGTAGAGTATACCCGCTTTCGAGATCAATCTCAGTGCATCATCCAGGGACGCGATGTGCGCTTCACAACTTTCGTCAATCGCTTGCAGCGTCACCTGAATGGCAGTGCGCTGATCCTGCCAGCCTTTCCACAGAATGTCCCACACCTCCTCTGACATTTTCCCCTTCGCGTGCAACCGCGCTGAGGCCAGTTCTTCCTCATCCAAACTCTTGAGCGCTTTCTCCAACATCGCCCGCTCGCTCACATTCGGTCTGCCCAGGTAATGCTCCACGTCCGCCATGAAGGTCTCGCGGATTTTGGGGAGCCACTTCTCCTCGACCTGAATAGCCTGGATCCAGGCCGGGACTTGCTGATCAATGTCACGGCACAAGAAGTTGTGCTTGCTGCTGGGCACACAGTAATACGCAACACCGCCGCGATCCCGATTGGCATTGGGTGTTGAACACGTGAGCTTGATCGGCGAGTGCTTGGCATCCAGTTGCAAATACACCAGGTTTTGTAGCAGATAAAAGTGCTTGGGTTTATGGTCACGGTCCTGGTTACGTCGAGCGAGAATCGCCAGCCCTAACTCGAATTCTTCAGTGGTCACGACGGGTTCCCATTCGCCGCGCACGGTCTTAGGCGGAATAGTCGCCCAATCGTTGTCCACGACGACCCAGCCCGCGTAGAACCAATTGTGAAAGGCTTTGGACAACGCCTTGACGACAGGCTTGCGCTTGCCATCCTCTCTAATCTCGACAAAGGGACGGCCAGTGCAAATACGATGACCTCGTGCATGAAGCGTCTCGCAAATCTGCTCCAAAGTAGATTTGTCTTCGAGTAGCAAGTCCCACGCTTCGTGCCACACCTTGAACTGCACCGGGTCAGGCTCGACCCACCGCTTGTAGCGGGCATGTTTCAGCCGCTCATCGTGATCCGCACCCGAGAGCCTCTCTTCTCGGTTCAGATAACCATCAGGAGCCAGCCATGCCCAACCACCGCCGCGCAGCTTGGTGTGCATCCCTTCACGGCAGCGTTCGCCGATGCGGTCCGACTCAAAGCGGGCCATGTTGAACAGCACGCCGACAATCATGCGCCCATCGGGTTTGGCCGGGTCCAGGCTGGGGTAGGTAGCGATGCGGATAGTGATCCCCAGCGCGATGAGTTCATCAAAGGCCCGCAGCCCTTCGACATCGTTACGGCCAAAGCGATCCACGAAGGCAATCGCCACGTGGGAAAACTTGCCCTGCCGGGCATCAGCCAGCAGCCGTTGATAATTTTTCCGGTCTGTCACCTTGCCGGTGAAAGTATCCGCATAGCGGTCAAGAGCGGAGATGTCTGGAGAAACTGAACTCAAGCAGATGGTGGCGCGGCTCATCGACCTGGGAAAGCTGTTGGCAGAGGTGGAGCAACACACTGCTGGTGAGCAAAAGAAGAACAATCAACCGGAAGTCAAGCTGCCGCTGGCAAGCTCTGTAAAAGCGCCCTCTCGCCCAAAGCGTTATACCCAAAGCACGTGATCTATCGTTGAATAAGTGAGGTTGTACACTTATCCTGGCCTGTCATCGAATGAGCATTGACCCACATTCGAGTTATTGACTCATTGTGCCAGTCATTGTCGTGGGCAGTGAGGCCAAAATGAAAAACATAATCATCAACACCGCCGAGAACCAAACGATCAGACGTTGGCGGCGGAGCGCCTGGGGTGAACAGACCCCTTGGGCACAATCGGTCTGGGCCTGGGGCCGGTACACAAGGTAGAACGAGGCCGCCAACATGAAGAAGCTAAAGGGCAGGGTGATGGGGCGATACTGCATCAAGAAAGCAAATGGGCCGAGGCTGGTGAACCCCAACGTCAGCAGGGCAACGGGTAACCCACAGCAACTCGCACTGAGAAGCGCAGCCAGGGTTTAATGTAATAGTCAAGACTAAATCTGACACTTCTGGGAAATTCAATGTGAATTTGAGGAGTGTCGAGCATGAACACGGAACAGAAGATCATCAAGAACAAAGTGGGGCTGCTGAAGCTGGCCGAGACGCTGGGCAATATAGGTGTCGTTCATGTGGTTCCCTCGTCGAATGGTTGTCTCGCAACTCCCATTTTAACGAGTGCTGCATGAACGATTTCAACTAGCAATCACGGTATCTCTTGAAGGTTTTGGGCGTATCGACGCCACCTTTGCCTTCTTCATTTTAGATGCGATTGCCCTGCAGACACGCCAACCCACGCTTGACGGCAGCCCAATGAACAGGTAAGATTCGCCTCTCAGGTAAAGGAATAATGTCCCCGTAGCTCAGCGGATAGAGCGTTGGCCTCCGGAGCCAAAAGCGTGGGTTCGATTCCCGCCGGGGACGCCTAAGACAGGTATAGGCGTGCAGCGCCTCGCTGTGGCCGTAATACGGCTGGCCGTGAAAGTCAACAGTCATCTCTAACCCACGCTTCGGTATGGCTGATGGCACGCACTCAGCCAAGTTTGGTTGCACCTAAACCGTAACTGGCATAGCCCTTTTGTCAACGTCGTCGCCCAAACCGTGATTCACCGAGACTGCTTTCTCGGACGCTTTGCGCCAAATCGCGCACGGGTTAGCGCTTGAGTACAATACCCAGCGCATTCATTCGGCCCTGCATTAGGCGCTACCCCTGCTGAGTTCGAGACGGCTGCTTGGGCAAGCCTGTCTCCTTCTTCTTGCGCTCAATTCTGTCCAACCGTTCAACCGCATTACAGGCATATCCCTTCTCAACCCTGTGTCCAACTTCCCACTCGCACTACAAATCTGATCCAGCCCTCGCCTCAGACATTCTTCGCTTGACATTTCGCCCAAAGCATGATAACTTTTGCTTACGATCTGAGCATTTGCTCACAGGGAGATCCTCGTGGGTGATGATGCCCGGCTGCTTGCGAAAGTAGCCACGCTCTACTACAAGAGCCAGCTTTCGCAACACGAGATTGCGCACCGTCTGGGCATGTCTCGGCAGACGGCAGGACGGCTCTTGCAACGGGCGCGCGACCTGGGCATTGTACACGTCGAAATCCGCTCCCCGTTGTCTTACGCCTCCGAATTGGAATGGGCACTCGAAGAAGCCTTCGGGCTGGCAGAGGCCGTCGTTGTACAGCCGCACGCCGACACAGACGAATCCATCAAGGAAGCCATCGGCAAGGCGACGGCAGAGTTTGTCCAGCGCCGCATCAAAGACAACGACATCCTGGCACTGTCTTGGGGCACTACCGTTTATCAGTGCGCGCTCCACATGCAGCCCACCCGCACACGAAACGTGACCGTCGTGGAGTTGAATGGCAGCCTGAACCGCACTTCCTTCCCCACCCACGCCGAATACGTTATTCACCGCATGGCAGAGATGCTGGGCGGCAAGCCGGTCATCCTGGGCGCGCCCATGTTCGTGGAGCGCCCGGACATCCGTGCCAGCCTGTTGAGCGACTCGCGGGTGGCGGCTGCATTTGAGCTGGCCTGTCAATCGAACTTTGCGCTGTTTGGCATCGGCGACCTGTCCGAGCACTCCTCGCCCTACAAGGCGGGTTTTGTCGATGAAGAGACATTGCAGCGGCTGCGCGCGGAAGGCATCGTCGGCGACATTGGCGGGCGATTTTACGATGCCCAGGGGAATCCACGCGCGCCTGACCTGGCCGAGCGAACGATTGCCGTCGAACTGTCCAATCTGCGGGCCAAGGCGCTCTCGGTGGGCCTGGCAGGAGGATTGCGCAAGGTCGATGCCATTCGGGGCGCGCTGCACGGTAAGTATTGTAACGTCCTGATCACAGACGAACAGACTGCCAGCGCTTTGCTAGAGCGTGCGATGCCCGGGCCGACGGGGCAGAGGCGTCGAGACCCCGGCAAGCATACCACAGAGCCGCCCCGCTGATGTGGGAAGCTGACGTGAGAGGAGGTGAATCGCTGCTTAACCAGCCGTCCTCAACGTTCGTGATCGCAGATTCTGTGTTCGCTAAAAGGAGTTAGAGATGAGAAGACGATTGTTTGTGGTGCTGTCCCTGGTGCTCGTGGTGAGCTTTATGCTGGCACAGGGTGCGCCAATCCGGGCGCAGGCGACTACCACCATAACGGTGGCCGTCGTCAACAATCCCGACCAGCGCAAACTGCTCGAATTGTCGGACAAGTTCGCGGCGGCCTACCCGAACATCAAGCTGTCGTTCGTCATGCTGCCGGAGAACGAACTGCGTGATCGTGTGACGACGGACATCACAACTGGCGCCGGGTCTTTCGACATCGTTCAGATCGGCACGTTTGAAACGCCGATCTTCGCCAAGAACGGCTGGCTGGCCTCCGTGGACGACCTGATGGCGGCCAACCCGAAGAACGTTCAGCCGAACTATGACGTGGACGACCTCCTGAAGCCGATCCGCCTGGGGCTGTCCTACGAGGGCAAGCTGTATGCGCTGCCTTTCTATGGCGAGTCCAGCATGACCTTCTACAACAAGAAGATGTTCGCCGAAGCTGGCCTGAAGATGCCAGAAGAGCCAACCTGGGATCAGATCAAGGAGTTCGCCTGCAAGCTCCACAAGCCCGATAAGAAGCAGTACGGGATCGCCCTGCGCGGGCTACCGGGCTGGGGCGAGGTGTTTGCACCACTGACCACCGTGATCAACACCTTCGGTGGCAAGTGGTTCGACATGGACTGGAAACCGCAGTTGGACTCGAAAGAGTGGCACGACGCGGTGTCGTTCTACGTCGATCTGATCCAGAAGTGCGGCGTGCCCGGCGCAGCCAACAACGGCTTCTCCGAGTCGCTGACGGCGATGGCGCAGGGGCAGGCTGCGATGTGGGTTGACGCCACCGTTGCGGCGGGCTTCCTGACTGATCCCAAACAGTCGAAAATCGTGAACGATGTCGGCTTTGCGATGGCTCCCTATGGCCCGGTCAAGAAGGGCTACCACTGGCTGTGGAGCTGGGCCTATGCCATCCCCAAGACCAGCAAGCACCAGCCCGAAGCGCTACAATTCCTGACCTGGTCCACCAGCAAGGACTACATCGAACTGGTCGGCAAGACCTATGGCTGGCAGACGGTCCCACCAGGGACTCGTGAATCGACCTACAAGAATCCTGAGTACCTGAAGGCCGCCAAAGCGTTTGCCGAGATCACGCTGAAGTCCATCGAGACGGCTGACCCAACCGATGCGACCCGCGACAAGGTTCCGTATGTCGGTGTGCAATTCGTCGGCATCCCGGAGTTTCAGGGCATCGGCACAGACGTTTCGCAGCAGATCTCGGCGGCTATTGCCGGGAAGATCTCCGTTGACGAGGCGCTGAAGAAGGGCCAGGAAATTGCTACCAAGGCCATGAAAGACGCTGGCTATCTCAAGTAGACTCAAATAGCACAGCGCGCTGAGACGGGGCAGGGGTTCGCCTCTCTGCCCCTGCCCCGTCCTCGTACCGACCATCTAAAAGAAGTACTTCTTTTATGACCACTGGCGAAAAGATTGCTCAACTACCCATAGCGGCTGCCCCACGACAGGCGAAGGCGCACTTTCGTTCGCTGCTGTCGCGTCCGGCCATCATTTATCTGATCATTTTGACCCAGGTTCCCGTCGTCTTTACCTTGTATTACAGCACGACGAATTGGAACTTTCTCAGGCCGGAACGCACACGGTTCATCGGTTTGGACAACTATCTGGATTTCTTCCAGGATTCAGATACGCTGACCATTGTCGGGAACAGCCTGGTGTTTTCGTTCTCCGTCGTCATCCTGTCGCTGATACTGGGCCTGATGCTGGCACTGCTGCTGACGCGCGAATTCCGGGGGCGAGGCATTGCGCGCACCCTGCTGATCACGCCCTTCCTGATCATGCCCACCGTATCCGCCGTGATGTGGAAGAACATGCTTTTCAACCCGTCTTTCGGGCTGTTCAGTTCGTTCCTGGTGCAGCTTGGCGGCCCACGCATCGACTGGATCAACCAGTTTCCGATGGCGTCCATCGTGACCATCGTGACCTGGGAGTGGACGCCCTTCATGATGCTGATCCTGCTGGCAGGCTTGCAATCGCTTGAACAGGAACACGTCGAGGCGGCGCAGATCGATGGGGCCGGGCCGGTGGGCATTTTCCGCTTCATCATCCTGCCACACCTGATGCGCTATATCGAGATCGGTGTGCTGCTCGAAACGCTGTTTGTGCTGAACATCTTCGGGGAAATCTTCGTGACGACGACGGGCGGCCCGGCCCTCGACACCACCACCCTGACCTTCGATATTTATCTGGAAGGCTTCAAACGCTGGAACGTTGGGCGAGCCAGCGCTTACGGCGTGATTGCAGTCATTCTCGCCAATATCATCACGCTCTTCTTCCTGCGCATCATCCGAGGCCAGAATACGGAGAAAGTCGCCGCATGAATCGCCGCAAGCTGACCGGACACTTCCTCTCGTGCCTGACGATTGTGCTGGCGCTGGTCTTCTTTTTCCCGATTTTCTGGATGTTCGTGACCTCGTTCAAAACAGAAGCCGACGCTTTTACTTACCCGCCGCCGCTCATCTTCCAGCCGACTCTGGAGAACTACCAGATTGCGTTGAACCAGTCTCGCTACCTGGATCACCTGGTAAACACGCTGATCATCACCCTCTTTTCGATGATCGCCGCACTGGCGCTTGGCATCCCGGCGGCGTACAGCCTGGCTTATTTCCCCGGCAAGCGCAGCGGCTTTGCCCTGAGCTGGATCATGTCCACGCGGATGCTGCCGCCCGTCGGCGTGATCGTACCGCTGTACATCATCTTCAAGAACCTGAGCCTGTTCGATACACATCTGGGCCTGATCTTGCTCTACACGGCCATGAACCTGCCGCTGGTCATCTGGATGATGCGTTCGTTCCTGGTCGATCTGCCCTACGAGGTGCTTGAAGCGGCGCGCATCGACGGGGCGAGCCTCTGGCAGGAGATTCGGCGCATCATTTTGCCGCTGGCACTGCCCGGCATGATCTCCACAGCACTGTTGTGCTTTATCTTCACCTGGAACGAGTTCTTCCTGGCCTTCAACCTGACCATTACCCAGGCCCCACCGCTCTCGGTGTTCATTGTGTCTTTCAAAACGTCCGAGGGTCTGTTCTGGGCGAAAATGTCGGCGGCGGCGACCATTACGGCGCTGCCCGTGATCATCGCGGGCTGGATCGCGCAGCGCCAGCTTGTGCGTGGATTGACGGCAGGCGCGGTGAAGTGAATAAAGGACTGAGTTGAGGCAAGTATTTAGAGGAGACTGATATGCTGGCTGCACAGATTGAAGCGCCGGAGAAGGCCCGGGTGATTGAGGCCGAAAAGCCCATGCCCGGCCCCGGCGATGTCCTGATTGAAGTCGCGGCGGCGGGCATTTGCGGCACAGATTTGCACATCTTTCACGGCGAGTACGAGGCCAAGTATCCGCTGATTCCCGGCCACGAGTTCAGCGGAACCGTGGTAGCAGTGGGCGCGGGCGTGGAGCGCTACCGGCCCGGGGATCGTGTCACTGCCGATCCGAACATCCCCTGCAACCGCTGCCCGGCCTGCCAGCGCAACGAGCCGAACCAGTGTGAACAGCTGGCAGCAATTGGCGTGACGCGCAACGGCGCTTTTGCACAGTACGTCACCGCGCCGGAGGGCAACGTCTTCCCCATCGGCGATCTGTCGTTCGCACAGGCGGCGCTGGTTGAGCCGCTGGCCTGCGTCGTCTGGGGCCTCAAGCGCGTGCAGATTCAGCCCGGCGACTCGGCGGTGATCTTCGGTGCAGGGCCGATGGGCTGCCTGATCTTGCAGGCGGTCAGGCATTCCGGCGCGGCAAAGGTTATCGTCACGGATACTGTCCCCTGGCGGCTGGAACAGGCAGCGCAGTTGGGCGCGACGGAAACCATCCTGGCCGATAGCAAACAGGATCAACGCCTGCGCGCGCTGTCGCCGAGGGGTTACGACGTGGTGATCGAGGTGACGGGTGTGCCGAAGGTCTTTGAGCAGTCAATCACCTATGCCCGGCCACGCGGCAAGCTGTGGATGTTCGGCGTGCCGCCGCGCGATTCGCGTGTTACGATCATGCCCTACGACATCTTCCGCAAAGACCTGAGCATCATCGGCAGCTTCGCCGTCAACCGGACTTTCCAGGAGAGCATCGCGCTCATCCAGAGCGGCGCGGTGCAGGTCGAACCGCTGATCTCGCATCGCCTGCCGCTGGATCGGTTCTGCGACGGGCTGGAGCTGGCCGAACATGACCCGAAGCGGATGAAAGTCCAGTTTGCGCTATCATAGCCTAATCCAGAAGGACAACACCAGTGGCAATTCTGACAGTGGTTGGGGCGGGGCTGATGGGCACTGCCGTCATCTTCCCTGCCGCCGATAACGGGCACGAGATTCGCCTGGTCGGGACGCATCTCGACAACGAGATCATTGAAAGCTGCCGGACGAAGCGTTTCCATCCCCGGCTGAAGCGTGAAATCCCGCCCAACGTGCAGCCGTTTTTCCACACCGAGATCGCTGGGGCGATGCAGGGCGCGGACGTGATCGTGCTGGGCGTCAACTCAAGGGGCGTGCACTGGGCGGCCCAGGCCATCGGCCCACATTTGCAGCCGGGGCAGATCATCTTGATGGTGACCAAAGGGCTTGAAGGCGCGCCCGACGGCGAACTGCGCGTGCTGCCCGATGTGCTGGCGGCTGACCTGCCCGCCGCGATCCGTGATAAAGTGCACTACGCGGCCATCGGCGGCCCCTCGATTGCCGGGGAACTGGCGGCGCGCCACCATACCAACGTCGTGTTTGTCTCGCGCAATCCTGACATTCTGCCGGGGCTGCGCGCCCTGTTCTCGACACCGTACTACCACATCTGGACTTCGACGGACATGATCGGCGTGGAGGTGTGTGTCGCGCTCAAGAATCCGTACACGCTGGCGGTGGGGCTGGCAGCGGGCCTGCTCGAAGCGCAGAAAACGCCCGATCCCGCCGGGGCGAAGATGCACAATTTTGCGGCGGCGATCTTTGCGCAGAGTCTGGCGGAAATTGCCTACCTGGTGCAGAAAATGGGCGGCGGCCCGGAAACGGTGTTCAGCCTGCCCGGCGCGGGCGATCTGTACGTGACGGTGCAGGGCGGGCGCAATTCGCGGATGGCCCGTCTGCTGGGCATGGGCATTCCCTACAGCGCGGCGGTGGAGGAAATGCCCGGCGAGACGATTGAGGGCATTGACGCGCTGCTGGCGATCAGCCCGGCCATTGAGCGCCAGATCGAGAGCGGCAAGCTCGACCCGAACGCCATGCCGCTGCTGCGCACGTTGTACCGCATCGTGACGAAGGGCGAAAAGATCGAGATCGACTTCGACAGCTTTTTCAGGATGTTGCCGTTTAATCCGCCGGAAAAGCGGGCATGACATCGGTCTTCAACTGGCCCCTGAGCGCAATCCCCAGGCTGCCCCACAACAGCAGGGCGAAGTGAAAGATCGACCAGGGATAGTGGTCGAGCAGGCCGATTGCCAGCAGCGCTGCTGCGCCCGCCGCCAGCCCGATGGCAAACGGATCGTAGACCGAACGCCACACGATCCCGAAGCCAACGGCCAGCGCTGCGACAAAGAGCGCCAAGCCAACCATGCCCAACTCTGCCAGGACGAGCAGCGGGACGTTATGCACGTAGTCGCCGCGCAGATCGATGCCGCGCGCGAGGTATTCCGGCGAGCGCAAGATTTCGTTGGCGCGCCAGGGGAAGACCGCGACGCCGACGCCCTTGAGAGGGTTCTCACGGATCACTTGCAGCGCGATCTCGATAAACACGCGGCGATCTGAAACGGAGCGCTGCTCGGTCACGTCGCCGCCCACGCCGGTACGGGCCAGGATGTAGTTGGGGTAGGTCAGCGCGAAAACCAGGGTCAGCAGCACCGCTCCCGCAGCGGCCAACGCCACAGCTTGCCGCAAGGGACGCGGCGCGCCCGCCCGCCGCCAGGTCAACGTGATCAAGACCAGCCCGCCGAGCAGCGCACCCCAGGCACTCCGGCTGAACGTGAGCAGCAGGCCGTAGAAGCCCAGCGCCAGCGTCCCCAGGCGAACGAACTGCCGCCAGCGCGCCAGGCCGCGATCAACAACCAGCCAGCCTGATAAACACAGCAGCGCTACGGTGAAATAGCCGCCGATGACGTTGGGGTGGATCGTCATGCCATAGGGCCGCATCAGATGATCGCGCCCGGCAGCAACGATGCTCAGGCCGGCGTTGAACGGCCTGATCTCGAACTCGCCCAGCGCACTCAGGCCAACCGGCTGTTGCAACCAGACCTGCATGAACACGATCACGCCCTGGAAGATCACGCCTGCGGCCAGCGCGCCCGCCACTGACCGGGCGGTTGGCCCGGCACAGGCTGCCGCCAGCGCAAACAGCGCCACCAACGCGAATTGCTGCGCGGCGGTCATCGCCACACCGGGGTACTCCGACCACTGCGGCGAAAGCAGCGCCCACAGCACCAGCGCCGTCAGGAACGTGATCCACCAGAAGCGTCTATCCTGGAAAGCAGTGCGAAGGCCGGGAAGTCCGAGCGCGAGCCAGGCGGCGAGCGTCAGGATGACCGGGATCGTGACCAGGAAGCCCAGATAATACGGGTTGTCCGGCAGCCAATCCGGGCGCAGCCACCAGGGGATGAAGAAAAACACGGCCAGAACGGAATAGTTCAGGATCGAGTGAAGGGTGGTTTGAAGACGTTTCATAACCCTGATCATAGCAGCTATTCGGTATCATCGGCCTCACCCCCGATCCCTCTCCACCCTGGTAGCGAGGGGAGTTTACGTCCACTCGTTCCCTTACCATCGGAACCCTGTCAGAATTGCCAAATTGGAAGAATTTTGCCCGGCCAAGTTGTGGCCTTTTGAGCGGCACTATGGTATCATTATGAGAACATTCGTTCCATAATACCGCTCAGTGGAGGTGGTGCAATGGATCAGGTTCGCGCCGATGCGATCACGATGTTTTACGGACAGGGCAAAATCCATCAGGCGGCCCGCCAGCTTCCATATTATGCCGATTTGCTGCCTTCCCTGGTGATCCACGAAACGCGCCCATCCCAGACCCGGCCCGATGCGCTCTACGTGACCAATGGCCTGAGCGCGCCAACGCCTGACGAACCGCTCGGCTTCGGCTTCGAGCTTCAAATGATCGCGCCCGCCGGCGCAAGCTGGCCCGTGACGCTGCTCATTTCGCTGGCCGCCCATGTTAAGCGTACCGATAGCCGCTTCATACCCGGCCAATCCATCGCCCTGACCCGCGCGCTGACGGATGTGGACGACACGTTGAGTGCCCTGATCTTCACCAGAGCGCCGGGACTGCCGGCGACCCTGCATCTGCCCGAAGGTGATGTCCGGCTGTTGACAGTGGTCGGCGTCACGGCTGACGAACACGACTGGGCGCGCCGTTACTCCGCACACGAACTGGTGGCACTCCTGCAACTGTGTGGGCAGGGCGTGGCGACGCTGCCCGGACGCCGTTCTGTTGTGCCGGGCGTATCAGCCGGCACGCCGCGCAACCGTCGGCTGGCATAGGCGGGGATTGACCTCACCCCCTGACCCCTCTCTGCTTGCGGAGAGGGGGAACCGATTCAGCTTGTTCTCCGCCTTTCAGGTGAGTCAGTCGGGTTGTAGAAGGGCTATCTTGCATTAAAAGGGTTGCGAAAAGGTCAGAAAGGTTCTATAATTGATGGGTTCTGGTCGCTCACAGCGTGATCCTGATCTTTGGTACAGTTTCATCCAATCGCCATTTTGCTAAAACCGAACAGGTTGTTCGATGGCTCATCATTGCTGGAAGTCGCTGAATGGCGGACAGACTCTTGATCGATGCCGATACTCCTAGAATGGTGAATGACAAAGCTCGGTATTGACATTTGAAAAAGTGGGATTAGACTACTAAAAGTTATTCGACGTAGAACTATCGCTATTCTGTCGCGCACAACTGAATATAATCAAGTTAATACGCATAATTTTTAAGTTCGATATTGAGTTTTGCAACTTCGGACTTGAGTTATGCGTATTATGTTGATATAACGGTTGAATTCGGCGCACAGACAACCGGCTGAGTCGCTGAAAGGAACGCAAGGAGGAAAAAGTTGCAAGCTCAAGCCAGGCAACAACAATGGGGAGGACGCGGGCAGGGCGCTTCGCCTGCCACCAAAGGGGCGCTCATGCGCGCTATTCGCTATCTCGGCAAGCAGCGACGCTCGGCCATTCTGGCTTACGGCGCGCTGGTCGTCGCAACTCTGGCACAGTTGGCCGTACCGCAGCTTGTGCAGAACATGATTGACGCCGTGACCAGAGGCACGGTTGCCAATACGATCTTGAAACTGCCAGCGCTGGTACAAGGGGTCGCGGCCAGTCGTGCCGGAACGACTGTCGATCAGCTCAAGATCGACCAGGCCAACGCGGAAAGCCTGCTCATCAACGCTGCGATCTTCATTGTCGCTTTTGCCGCGATGCGCGGCCTGTTCTCATTTGTGCAGGCGTACATGGCGGAAAAGACCTCGCAGGGCGTGGCCTTCGACTTCCGCAACGAGATTTTTGCCAAAGTGCAGCGTTTATCCTTTAGCTACCATGACCAGAACCAGACCGGCCAGTTGATGATCCGTGCCACGGACGACGTGGAAAAGGTTCGGCTGTTCATCGCTCAGGGCCTTGTCCTGGCAGCGCAGGCGTTTTTGTTGCTGAGTGTCACGCTGGTCATTCTGCTGGCAACAAACTGGCGGCTGACGCTCGTCGTGCTGCCGACGCTGCCCATCGCGCTGGTCTTGTTCATGTTTTTCGGTGCGGTCACGCAGCCGTTGTTCATCCAGGTACAGATTCGCATCTCGCGGCTGAACACCATCCTGCAAGAGGCGCTGGCCGGGATGAAGGTCGTCAAAGCCTTCGCGCGAGAGAAGTACGAGCAGGAGCGTTTCGACAAGGCGGCAGACGATCTGTTCGCGCAGAGCCTGCGCGTCAGCCGCACATTTGCCTTTCTGTTCCCGATCATCTTCCTGATCGCGCAGCTTGGGCAGGCCGCCATCCTGTACTTTGGCGGCAAGCAAATCCTGGAAGGGACGCTGGCGCTGGGCGAATACCAGAAATTCAGCCTGTACCTGATCTACGTGTTCTTCCCGCTCGGCCAGCTTGGTTTCATCATCTCGCTGATGTCCCAGGCATCGGCTTCGGCAGGCCGCATCTTCGAGATACTGGACGCCAAAAGCGACGTGACCGATAAGCCGGATGCAATCGCGCTGCCGCCAATCAAGGGCAAGGTCGAGTTCAAAGACGTGACGTTCCGCTACTTCGGCAGTGGTGAGGCCGTGCTGCAAGACGTGAGCTTCGTGGCCGAGCCTGGGCAGACAGTGGCGCTGCTCGGCGCGACGGGCAGCGGCAAGACGACGATCATCAACCTGATCCCGCGCTTCTATGATGTGACCCAGGGCGCGGTGCTGATCGATGGTTACGACGTGCGAGATGTGAAGCTGGACAGCCTGCGCTCGCAGATCGGCATTGTCTTGCAGGAAACGAACCTGTTCAGCGGCACGATCCGCGACAACATTGCCTTTGGGCGATCTGACGCGACAGACGAAGAAGTGATTGCGGTGGCGAAGGCGGCTTCCGCACACGACTTCATCATGAGCTTCCCACAGGGCTACGACACGCCGGTGGGCGAGCGCGGCACGACGCTTTCCGGCGGGCAGAAGCAGCGCATCGCCATTGCGCGTGCCTTGCTGCTCGACCCACGCCTGCTGATCCTGGACGATTCGACGAGCAGCGTTGACCTGACGACGGAGTATCACATCCAGAAGGCGCTGGACAACCTGATGAAGGGCCGCACCAGCTTCGTGATCGCACAGCGTATCAGCACAGTGGTCAACGCCGATCAAATCCTGGTGCTGGACCGGGGCAAGGTCGTGGCGCGCGGCAAGCACGAAGAACTGATGGAAAACAGCCCGCTCTACGCCGAAATCTATCACTCGCAACTGGTCGGGGATGTCGAGGTCGAACAGGCCGAGGCTGCACCCGCTGCTCAGGAGGCTTAAGGATGTTTGGAGGAGGACTTGACGGCGCGCGCCGTCTGATGTCGGGCGAGACGAGCAAGCCGGTAAACGTCACCGCCACGCTGGGCCGCTTCTGGCAGTATTTCCGGCATTACTGGTATGCGCTGGTGCTGGTAGCTGTGTTCATGGTGGTCAACACCTGGGCACAGGTCGTGGCGCCGGAGATCGTCGGGCAGGCGGTGGACTGCTACCTGTTCCCGCGCCCTGGCGCAACCTGCTGGTATACGACGGTGGACGCCAACGCGACCCTGGACACCAAGATAGCGGGCGTCCTGAGCATGGTGCTGACGCTGGTTGTGCTGTACATCATCGGCTCGATCCTGGGCGGCGCGATGTTCTATACGATGAACTGGGCCGGGCAGAACGTGCTGCGCCAGTTACGCATCGACGTATTCCGGCACATCAACCGCCTATCGATGGGCTACTACGCGGAGAATGAGGCGGGCAACATCATGAGCCGCTTCACCAACGATGCCGACACGATCTCGCAGGCGTTCGGTTTCGCGCTGGTCAACGTGATCAGCGGCAGCCTGTTGATCGTCTGGATTATGGTCAAGATGCTGCAAACCAACGTGCCATATGCGCTCTTGAGTCTGGCGGTAGTTCCGTTCATGGTGCTGGCGACTGTTTACTTCTCCAGCCAGGCCAGAAAAGCCTTTCGACGCAGCCGCCAGGAAATGGGCAGCGTCAACGCCGATTTGCAGGAAAGCATCGCGGGCGTGCGCGAAGTGCAAGCCTTCAACCGTGAAGCCGAAAACATCAACAACTTCCGACGCACCAACGCCGCCAACCGTGACGCGAATATTCGCGCCGCCAGCTTCACCAGCGCGCTGACACCGGTCCTTGAAGCGCTCGGCTACGTGGCGCTTGCTGTCGTGGTGGTGGTGGGTGGCCTGTCCGTGCTGCGCGATCAACCGCTGCTGGGCACGACGGTCATCTCACTCGGCATGGTTTTCACCTTCTTGCAGTACGTTCAGCGCTTCAACATGCCGATCCAGCAGATCGCCGTGCTGTGGACGAACATCCAGAGCGCCATCGCAGGCGGCGAGCGTATCTTCGGCCTGCTCGACGTGCAGCCGGACCTGGTGGACAGGCCAGGCGCAAAGGAAATGCCGACCATCAAGGGCAAGGTTGAGTTCATCGATGTGAAGGCCGAATACCAGAAGGATCAGCCTGTCTTGCGTGGCATCAGCCTGAAGGCTGAACCAGGCCAGACGATTGCCATCGTCGGGCCGACAGGCGCGGGCAAGACGACGATCATCAACCTGATCCCGCGTTTCTACGACGTGTCGAGCGGCGTAGTCAAGATCGACGACATCGACGTGCGCGACGTGACGATGGACAGCCTGCGCCGCCAGATCGGGATCGTCTTGCAGGACTCGTTCCTGTTCTCGGACACGGTCATGAACAACATCCGCTACGGGCGGCTGGACGCCACTGACGAGGAAGTGATCGCAGCGGCCAAGCTGGCCTCAGCGGATCAGTTCATCGAGCGGCTGCCGCAGGGCTACCAGACGATGCTCGGCGAGCGTGGCAGCGGCCTGAGCCAGGGCCAGCGCCAGTTGATCTCAATTGCACGTGCAGCGCTGGCGAACCCGCGCATCCTGATCCTGGACGAAGCCACTTCCAGCGTCGATACGCGGACGGAGCGCCTGATCCAGAAAGCCTTTGAAAAGCTGCTGGAAGGCCGCACCAGCTTCGTGATCGCGCACCGCCTCAGCACGATCCGCAACGCCGACCAGGTGTTGATGCTGCGCGACGGTCAGATCATCGAGCGCGGCACGCACAACGAACTGCTGGCGAAGCGCGGCGCGTACTACGAACTGTACATGAGCCAGTTCCGGCGCGAAGATCAGCCGGAGGAAGCTGCCGTCAACGGCAACAGTAAACTGCCCTCGGCAGCGCAGGCCGCAGCAGGCGATTAGGAATTTACGTCGCTGCCTCACAGTCGCCCGGCCCGGCAAGGCCGGGCGACGCAAACCTGCACTCTCCCCTGCTCCCTTTTGCCTGATCGCCCCTTTAGTTTGACCAAAACAGCATCTTTCCAAACGGTTTGGCGATTGGACAAATATCCTTTAGTCATGTCTTAAGTCGCCCGAATGACGCGCGGCGGAATGCCTTTCAGCATCTCCACAACGTCGATCCCATCGTCCAGGTCGGGCCAGTAGGCGCTGAGAATGTACATTTCGACGTTGGCTCGCTGCTCAGGAGTTGCCTGGGCCAACCAGGGATACCAGTCCAGTGGGTTGCCGATGACACGACCATTAGCCAGGGAGACGTATACTTTATTCTCACGAATATCTACTGCTACAACTTGATCGTTCGTTGCCGCAGATTGGTCGGTCATACCATCCCTTTCCAGCTATCTAGCGTTCAGGATAGTATTTGTCCCACTCCGCTAGAAGCTGATCTTGATTTTGTTCAACTATATCCAGAATCCTTCTCAATAACGCAGTATCGTTGGCATATGCCATCCCAAATGAATCTTACATCTTCCCAATTGTCCGCCAGCCTTGTCTCATTATTTTGCAACTATCGAAGAGTTTGCCAGAATTTTCTCACCGCAAACAAAAAGGGCGGCTATAAAACCGCCCTCGGTCCCCCACCCGCGCCGAGCCTGCCTAATACGTCGGCAGGCTCGGATCAACCTCGCGCGCCCAGGCGTTGATGCCGCCCTTGAGGTTGACCAGGTTGGTAAAGCCCTTGTCTTGCAGCATCAACAGTGCGTCACGACTGCGGGCGCCCGTCTTGCACTGTAGCACCACTTCGCGGTCACGCGGGATTTCGTCCATGCGCGCAATGATCTGCGACTTGGGGATGTGCAGCGAGCCTTGAATGTCGCTGATCTCCCATTCGTGCGGGTCGCGCACGTCCACAATCAGTATATTGTCACCCGCATCCAGGCGCGCCTTGAGTTCCGTTGGCGTGATGGACTTGACCTGCTGCTGGACGTTCTTTTCCTTGTACACGCTTCGGTCATGGGCCGGGACGCCGCAGAACTGCTCGTAGTCGATCAGATGCGTCAGCGTCGGGTGTTCGCCGCACACCGGGCAATCCGGATTCTTGCGCAGTTTGATCGTGTCGAAGCTCATGTCCAGCGCATCGTACAGGATCATGCGCCCGATCAGCGGCTTGCCGATACCCAGGATGAGCTTGATGGCCTCGGTGGCCTGCAACGTGCCAATCGTGCCGGGCAAGATGCCCAGAACGCCGCCCTCGGCGCAGCTTGGCACCAGTCCGGGTGGCGGTGGCTCCGGGAAGAGGCAGCGATAGCACGGCCCCTCTTTGGCGTAGAATACCGTCAACTGCCCCTCGAAGCGGAAGATGCTGCCGTAAACGTTGGGTTTGCCAAGCAGCACGCAGGCGTCGTTGACCAGGTAGCGAGTCGGGAAGTTGTCCGTTCCGTCGATGATCACATCGTAGTTCGCCAGGATGTCCAGCGCGTTCTCGCTGGTCAGCGGGACATTGTGTTTTTCGATGACCACATAGGGATTGATATCAGACAGCTTGCCAGCCGCGCTTTCCAGTTTGGGCTTGCCCACATCGCTGGTGAAGTGGATCACCTGCCGCTGCAAGTTCGTCTCGTCCACCACGTCATAATCGACCAGCCCGATCCGTCCGACGCCAGCCGCGGTCAGGTACAAGGACAGCGGGCTGCCCAACCCCCCCGTGCCGATCAGCAGGACACTGGCGGCCTTCAATTTGCGCTGTCCCTGGATGCCGACCTCTGGCATGATCAGGTGGCGGCTGTAGCGCCGGATTTCCTCATGGGAAAGCTGCACGGTTTCTGGCGCAATGCGTTCAATTGCAGTCATTCATCACTCCTAATTGCTGATGGCCCGGACTTGTTTCCTGAGTGTCTCAACGGAAGCGACGCCCCGGTTGACCTGCCGGGGGGTGAGGCTGCGATCCAGAATGAACGTCGTCGGGGCCGAGAAGACACCCCAACGGTCAGCCACCTCTGGCTGCTCCGTTGCGTCGATCTGGATAACCTGGATAGCGCTGCCCAGTTCGGCCTGCAAGCGCGCCAGCGCGGGCTTTTGCAGCGTGCGGCATGGCTCGCAGTATGGGGTTGTGAAATACAGGATGGCGGGCGTATTGCTGCGCAGCTTGGACAGCAGCGGGTCGCCGGGGGCAGCGTTGGCTACACGGCGCACGCTCAGGCGGTTAAAAACAACCCAGGCCGCCGTCCCCAGGATAATGAGAATCCCTGCGATCAACAGACGTTCAAGCATCTCGTCCCCTTACGAAACTCAAGAGCGGATCGGCGCGCGGGTAAAACCGGGAATGCCCAGGCGGTTTAACTGGTAGTAGATCAGGCAGCCGACGCACACCCCGGCGAACAGATTGAGCGCGGCCAGCGCGACCACGATCCAGCTTAGTATCCAGCCGAGCGGAGACAGTCCTGCCAGCAGAGCCAGTGTCGAGAGCAGCGTAAATACGCCGCCCAACCCTTGCGCGAACAGGTGCGGCTCCGGGTTGTCAAGTTTCACGTCGGGCCGGGCGATTCCGGCGGGCTTCAACACGTTGAAGTACACCGCCTTGAACAACCCCGCCGACGGAAACGCTGTGCCGACCAGCATCACCGCCGAGACGAAAGCAACCAGCCACCACGCATTCAACACAAAGGCCAGGATGAGCAGCGTGATGATGAACGCCTGGTTGGTGCGTAGCGCACTGTGGTCAACGCGCCGATCTTTTGGTACAGCGCCGTTAGGCTGAAGATCAGTCATGCCGCACTCCCTCCCGCAATGCTCGGAATGATCCGCAGGCTGTCACCGGGTTCCAGACTCGTGTCCAGGCCGTCCCGGTAGCGAATGTCCTCGTCGCCGATGAACACATTCACGAAATTGCGCAATTCGTCGCCGTTGTACAGGTGCGGGCGCAGGTCTGGATGTTGCTTCACCAGATCGGAAAGCGCCGCACCCACCGTATCGCCGTTCACGCTGATTTCCGCACTGCCGCCGGTATACGTCCGCAGCGGCGTCGGGATTTTGATCGTTGCCATAGTCTGTGTTCCTGTCTCCTCATTACGATGATTTGCATTGACTCCCCTCTCCAGTTGGGGAGGGGTAGGGGTGAGGTCAATCCTTCTTAGCTCTCTGCGCCCTTCGCAATCGGCGCGCCGATCAGGTTGCCCCATTCCGTCCACGAGCCGTCATAGTTGCGGACATTCTTGAGGCCGAGCAAATACTTGAGCGCGAACCAGGTGTGTGACGAGCGCTCACCAATGCGGCAGTAGGCCACCACATCCTTGTCGTCGGATATACCTTTGGCGCCGTAAATCTTTCGCAGTTCCTCGACAGGTTTGAACGTGCCATCTTCGGCGACGGCAGTTCCCCAGGGCACGTTCTTCGCGCCGGGGATGTGGCCGGGGCGCTGGGCCGTTTCGGTCATGCCGGGCGGTGCGATGATGTCACCCACGAACTCGGCGGGTGAACGCACATCGATCAGGGCAAAGGAAGCGTTCACCTTGTCGAGCCGCTGGCGGATGTAGTCACGATCTGCCCGCAGGTCAGCGTTGATCTTGCTCACCTTGTAATCTGTCTTGGGATAGGTCGGCACGGTGGTTACCAGCGGGCGGTTTTCGGCCAACAGCTTCTTGCGTCCGCCGTCGATCAGCCGTACATCCTCATGGCCGTAATACTTGAACAGCCAGAAAGCATAGGCCGCAAACCAGTTGTTGTTGTCGCCGTACAGGACAACGGTGGTTTGGGGCGTGATGCCCGCCTCTGAGGCCAGTTTTTCAAAACCTTCTTTGCTGATGATGTCGCGGGTGACCTGATCCTGCAACTGCGATTGCCAGTTGAAAGCAATTGCACCCGGCAGATGCCCGGACTCATACTGCGTGGTGTCTACGTCAACCTCGATAAAACGCTTGTCGGGGTCCTGCAAGTGCTGCATCGCCCAATCGGTTGAAACCAGTACGTCTGTTGTCATTGTGAACCTTCTCCCTCGCTGTGTGTCTGTTCAAAAGGCGCTGAAAATCACGATTGTCCATCGATGCGCAGCGTCAACTCCTCAAAACGGCTGCGATCTTCGGAGAGCTGCCAGGCCCGCAATTCGGCGGCGTTGCCCTGCTGCACTGACGTGATCAGATAGCGAAAGTTTGGCAAGGCGTGTGTCCGGTCATATTCCGACGGGATGGCCGGGTGATCGGGATGGGAATGATAGTAACCGACCAGCGTTAGGCCACTTGCATCGGCCTCGTCCTCAAGCCTCATCCAGTCGGCGGGCGTCATCGCATAGCGGTGATATTGCTCATCCGTATCGAAGACGTTCTCCACCGGGCGAACGTCACGGATCGTGACCGTCTGGCCGCGCTGCTCACCCAGCAGAAAGCCCCCACCTTCATTGGGGTAGCTGCGCTGTAGCTGCTCGAAGATACGAGCGCGCAGCGAAGGATTAATCACCACAGTCGTCAAGATATTCGGCATCCTTTTCTGTGCAGTGTAACGAAGCAAGGTAACGAAAAGAGCCAACCGATCCGGTTGGCTCTGTGCATTCATCAGAAACAGCGAAACTAGAACTCCGACAATGCCAGGCTTCCCGGACGTGGGCGCGACTTGATACACATACACATGCAGACCATCATGGTACGGGCGCAATTTCGGTTAGTGGGCATTCTTGCAGAGTTCATAGTTACGAGTGTAGCACGTCCTCCTGACCTGATCAAGGGAATCGTTGCAAATTGGGTACAATAGCGGCTCAGACGGCTTCAGCGTGCAGAATTTCGATGTCAGGAACAGGGTATGCCTAGATCCGATCCACGTATGTATCCGCTGGTGTTTGAACCTTCCCTACACGCCAAAGTCTGGGGCGGGCATCGGCTTGAAGCGCGCCTCGGCAAGAAGCCTGCCACCGATCAGCCCATCGGGGAATCGTGGGAGATTTACTGGCGGAATCGCGTAGCGAACGGCCCTTTCAAGGGCGAGACGTTAGGCGATCTGATCTCGGCCTACCCGGAAAAGATGATGGGCTGGCTGGACGCCGACCCGGAGTTCCCCCTGCTTGTGAAGTTCATCGATGCCCAGGAATGGCTGTCCGTGCAGGTTCACCCCGACGATAAGCTGGCCGCCCAATTGGAGGGGCAGCCGCGCGGCAAGACCGAGTGCTGGTATGTGGTCGATGCTGCGCCGGGCGCACAGATCGCCTACGGGTTGTCGGAAGCACTGGACGCCAGGAGCTTCCGGCAGGTGATCGAAGCAGGCCGCGTCCGGGAAGTTTTGCAATACGTGGACGTTGCGCCAGGCGACTTCATCTCTGTGCCCGCCGGAACGTTGCACGCGCTGGGGCCGGGTGTCCTGGTTTATGAGTTACAGCAGACCAGCGACACCACTTACCGCGTCTACGACTGGGATCGAGTGGGACTGGACGGAAAGCCGCGCGAACTGCACATCGAGAAATCGCTGATCTGCACGCGCTACGACGTCCGCCCGCAGGCAAAGGTCAATTACCGCATCCAGAACGATACGCCGGGGATCGAGATTTCCAAGCTGATTCACGGCCCGTATTTTGCGCTCGATCTGCTGCGGCTGGATCGGCGCAACCTGGGCGAGACGACCTTCACCGTCGAATATGAAGCCGCCCACACGCTGACAGTCATCGCGGGTCAGGTCACGCTTAACGACGAAAAGGGGCGATACACGCCTGTGACGCTTCCAACGGGGACATCGGCCTTCATCCCGTTCCGGCTCGGCCCCTATTCGATTGTGCCCGACGACAGAGCTGAAATCTTACAGGGCTGGCAGACCTGATCGCGCTCAAGCGCAGGCAACGGTCAGCCATTGCGGGGCCGGAAGCGATAAATGCGCCCTTCGGCAATCGAGACGTAAATCCAACCTTCGGGACTGATCGCCATCGCCGTCAGGTGATACGGATAAAAGGACGTTCTGATCAGCGAGGCATCGGCAGTATTGCGCGGCGTGTCGGGCAAGATGCGCACGGGTGTGCCCGGTTTCCCCCTGTCAAACGGAATGAATAGCATTTCGTAGCCGGCCAGCGTGGGCGTATTCCACGAACCGGACAGGGCCACCAGCAGCCCGCCCTGGTACGCCGGGAAGGCCGAGCCTCGGTAAAACGAAACGCCCGTCGGATGACTGCCCGGATCGAAGCGAACGACAGGCAATACTGTTTTTGTGCACTGATCCACGTTTGGGTCAGCGAGGCCCGGCACGGGCTGGCCCAATGGGTCGCACACCGGCCAGCCAAAATCTTCTCCAGCTTTGCGGACGGCGTTCAATTCGGCGGGCATGGTTGACCGCTCATTATCCACAACGTACAGCGTGCCATCCGCCGGGTTCCAGTCGAAGTCATAACTGTCTCGCAGGCCGCGCGCCACGATCTGCATATCGCTGCCGTCCAGCGCAAAACTGAGCAGTGCGGCGCGGCGCGGGTCGGACTCGAGGCAGGCATTGCAGCTACTGGCTTTGGCAACGTACAGGCGACGATCCGGCCCGATGCGCACGTTGCCGAGCCAGCCGCCCGCTCCACCCGGCAGGCCGCTGACGATGATCTGCTGTTCGTCGGCCACGCCGTCGTGATTGGCATCGCGCAGCCGGGTGATGGTCGTGTCGGCGGACACGAACCACGAGTCGCTCACGGCGTCGTAGGCCAGGCCGTTGGGCGGCTCCGGCAGCTTTGAGGCGAAGACCTGCGGCGCGGCAAAAAAGCCTTTGCCATCGGGCGCCAGACGGATGATCTCCCCGGTCGCGGGGCGCGCAAAGTATAACGATCCGTCTGGCCCAAAAGCGATGCCGCTGATCGAGTCAATGCCCTGGCTTTCGAGCATCTCAACCGCCGGGTCGGACGGAATGATCGTCTCTGCGCACAGCCGCCGGAACAGATTCGGCACGCCCGCGACGCAGGGGGGATCGGCAAAGGCGGGCCGGTAGCAGGTTGTGGTCAATGTCAGGATGAGGCTTAGGGTAGCAATATGTCTGGACTTCGTTTGCATGGAAACATCAGGTCTTTTTTCCCAGCGATATAAGTCTAATTTTTGGTTCAAAGCGTTTCACGTCATTTGCATGGATGGTCAACAGGGTGTCAATGCCAATGCCGTTGTACCGGCCAGAGAAGCGAACAGCATGAACAAGACCAGAATCCGCTTCATGACCACCCCTCGCAAATCACAATCTCGATGCTCATTGTAACAAAAAGGGCGCAACGTCGTGCGCCCTCGGCTTATTCCCGGATTCGAGCCGTCTGCTTACTTCGGGTTCTCCATGTCGGGAATGGCCCGGTCAAATTTGCCGGGTTCGGTCTTCTGCGGCGTATCCTTGCCGCCCGGCGGCACGGGCACGAGCAACATTTCTTTGGTGTAGATCGCGTCACGACGATTGGTGAAGCTCAGGCGATAGTCGTGTTCCAGCACAATCGCTTCCGTCGGGCAGGCGTCCTCGCAGTAGCCGCAGAAAATGCAGCGCAGCATGTTGATTTCGTAGGTCTTGGCGTAGCGCTCACCGGGGCTGTAGCGCTCCTCATCGGTGTTTTCCGCCGCCTCGACCCAGATCGCGTCGGCGGGGCAAGCCGCCGCGCACAATGAACACCCGATACACTTTTCCAGGCCGTTGTCGTAGCGTTTCAGTTCGTGCTTACCCTTGAAGCGCTCACGAACCGGGCGCTCTTCCTCCGGGTACTGAATCGTGACCGGCTCCTCAAGCAGATGCTTGAAGGTTGTCGCAAACCCCCTGATGACATTCATGTCAACCTCTCACCCGTGCGGCTACTTGACCGAAATATGATGCTCTAACATGGGCTGGATTAGTTCGCTCAGTGCTGTCGTTGCTTCGGCCACAAGGCGCTCACCTTCAACATCCAATTGCTCGGCTTGTCGATCAAGCATAGCTGCATATACATCTTCCAGCACGCCCATCTTGCGAAGAAACGCTCGCCGCCAATTGGGATCGGGTTCTTCGAGCACATCGACCAACCCTTCCAGCCTGGCAATTAGTGTTCCCAGACTGATCTTCCGAGCCAGATAGAGGTCCAGCGACTCAGTCATCAGCTTATACTGCCGCTGATCGTAGGTCAATTCTGTGCCCATAAGCGCTTACCTCAAGGTTCTCCCCATCGAACAGTAATCACTCTGCCCGTCTCGGAATCTGTTATTACAGTCAGGTCATTCTCCGCATCATAGTATGCCACAGTTCCCACCAAATTGCCTGGCGAACTCTGTCCTGTCCGGACAGCATGTTCGACGACCGAAGGAACCATTCCGCGATCTTGCATTCGATCAAGCGCGTGGGCGGAATACTCTCGCCCATAAATAACTGTCTTGACATTCCCTCCAGGCTGGAAAGCATAGCGCTTAAACTCCGAGCCTCTCCGACCAACGGGAGATGACGGGACAGGTTCATGCGGCAAGCACGTTACCTGGCCCGGTCATCAGCGCGCAGCGCGGACTGCACGTTGCGAATCTGCTTCTGCGTCACGCCGAAGATGACGAACGGAATACTCAGCAGGCCGCCCACGATCTGCAAGATGACCCAGCCGACGCCGCGCTGTTGGAGCGTTACCACGTCGCCGCGCAACTGTGTTTCCGGGCGCGGGCGCAGCGCCACCAGCATACCGACGGTCACCAGGACGAAGAACACTGCCGACACCACAAAATACAGCGTCGGGCTTTCAAACTGGTCGCTGATGACCAGCGAAACCGCCGTCCACGAGACGCCGAGCAGCGCCAGCGGCAGCATGACCTTC
Organism: Chloroflexota bacterium; assembly: GCA_021325095.1. Lineage (GTDB taxonomy): Bacteria > Chloroflexota > Anaerolineae > Aggregatilineales > UBA2796 > JAJPHV01. The sequence goes on from JAJPHV010000060.1 coordinate 110,276, forward strand.
CAACCAAGCTGCATCAGCCGGTCATAGCGGATGCGCGGCAGCGTGGCGCGCACCCAGATCATGCCCATCAGGAACAGGATAACTTTCACGGTGAACACCACTGGCCCCAGGATCGGAACCTGATCGACCAGGGCGAAGTGATAGCCCCCAAAGTACAATGCGATCACGATCATGCTGACCGAGATCATGCTGATGTATTCACCCATGAAGAACAGCGCGAACTTCATGCCGCTGTACTCGGTGTGGTAGCCTGCCGTCAGTTCGGACTCGGCTTCGGGCAGGTCGAAGGGCGCGCGGTTGGTTTCGGCCAGCATGGCGATCATCAGGATGGCAGCGGACAGCGGGTTCTGGAAGACGTGCCAACCCAATACCACTGGCGTACTCTGGGCATCAATGATCGTCTGCAAACTCATCGACCCGGTGATCAGGATCGGCACGGCCATCGTCAGGCCCATGCTCAATTCGTAGCTGACCATCTGCGCCGAGGCACGCAAGCCGCCGAGCATACTGTATTTGTTGTTGCTTGACCAGCCCGCCAGCACGATGCCATACGTGCCCAGGCTCATCCAGGCCAGGATGTACAGCACGCCCACGTTCACATCGGCCAGGCCGAGCGGGACGCGATACCACACCCCATTGAACCAGGGGATGAGCAGCGGCGGACCGATAGGAATGACCGCCACGACCAGCAGTGCCGGAACGGCCTTCATCACCGGCGCAAGCCAGTACACCACCTTGTCCGCGCCGAGGGGCGTCACATCCTCTTTGAATATGAGCTTGATGCCATCGGCCAGCGGCTGCAGGAAGCCAAACGGCCCGGCCCGGTTCGGCCCGACGCGCTGCTGTAAAAAGCTGATGAAACGCCGTTCGAGCAGCGTTGTATAGGCGAAGCCCGTCAGCAACGTGAAGAACAGCAGGGCGCTGATAATGATCGCCCGTGCCAGTGCACAGTCAGTGCTGGCACTGCACTCAACAATGGTCGGGTGAATACCGAGAAGTTCAAACATTCGCCATCACCTCTACTTTGCGCACCGTGCCCGACACCGGGATCGCAGGCGCAGGCCGGTCACTCAAGTTGCGTGGCAGCAGTGCAGCCCCGGCGGGCGCAGCCAGATCGACGCGCGCCTTCACCTCGACGGCCTGCGCGCCGTAGGCCACGCTCACGATGTCGCCGTCGGCAATGTCCATCTTCTGAGCGTCGTCCGCGTTCAGCACCACGTAGGGAGCAGGAATATGCGCATGCATCAAATGCTCACTGGCGCGAAAGGTCGGCTTGCGATCATAGAGTTCCACGATGGGCACAATCAGCAGTTCACCCTTGCGAATTTTCCGGGCCGCCTGTTTGCCTTGCCCATCGAGCGTAACCGCGCCCTGCTCGGCCTCGACGGGCCACTGCACGCCCAGGCCGCCCCGGTTGTCGTAAGCTGTGCCGCCATAATACAGATCGCTGCCGCCCACATCCGGGAATTGCGGTTCGACGTGCGCCAGGTTAGGGTAGCTCATCTGCGCGTAACGCGGCACGTTCCGGGTGATGTCATGCATGACCGCTGCCGCCGACAACCTGGACTTGCCGCGCCCAAGCAGTGCATTGATCTCGCCAAAGAACTTCCAATCCGGGCGCGTGCCGGGCAGCGGCGTTTGCGCGGTGTAGAAGCGCTGCACGCGCCGCTCACCGTTGGTGAAGGAACCGTCACGCTCGGCGAAGCTCTGGCGGGGCAGCACCACGTCGGCCAGCGCCGCCGTCTCAGTCAGGAACAGATCGCTGACGACGGTGAAGCCGCTCTGCAACAGGCTGGCGCTCAAGGCGTCCTCGCCCACTACGTCGGCATCGGCCAGGAAAAGGACTTCGGGCCGCTGTCCGAGAATGGCTTCGGTGGCTTCGCTGGTATAGCCCAGGTCAAACGCGCCCTGTGTATTCGCGCCCGGCCAGACCGCCAGCAGACCGCTGTTGCGCTTGCCCGCGTGCCCGCTGCTGATCAGAATGTCCGCCGCCGTGTGCATCAGGGCCGCGTGTCCGGCCCGATCCAGGCCCTCGCCACCGACGATGATCACCAGGTTCTGCGCGTCGCCAATGTCCAGCTTGCGCAGCGCTTCGGCCTCGTGGCCGTACTGGTAGCGTTCACTCTGCTTGGCGAAACGATCTAGTTCGGTGCGCCGGGCATTGAGCACGACCAGCCGCGCGCCGCGATCTGTGGCAACTTTGACGCGCAGATAATAGATGGGCGCTTCCTCTTCCAGATCGGAAGCGACGACGACAATCGTTGTGCCCTTGCCCATGTCCTTGAAGTTGCTGCCACTGGCGAGGCCGACTTTGGCAATCAGGTCGCCACCGGTCATGTGATACGGCCACACACCAAGCTGGCTGCCGCCCGCGCCCTCCACCAGCCGGCGCAGTTCCCACAGGTCTTCGTTAGAGGCCATCGGCCCGGCGATGGCAGCCACACCTTCGGCAGTCTTCAGCTTATCGGCAATGATCGACAGCGCCTTATCCCAGGTCGTGGGAACCAGCGCGCCGTCTTGCTTGATCATCGGGCTGGTGAGGCGCTCGATGCTGCCGCGCTGATCCAGCACGGTAACGGCGTGGGCGCGACGGCGCTGGTCGAGGGGCATGGCAAGGCCCTGCATACTGCGGCTGTGGTGGTGTCCAAAACGACCCTTATCGCAAATCCAGATTTCGTTGACCGATTCGTTCTGGCGCGGCATCACCCGCTTGACGATGGTCATCCCGTTGTAATCCCGGTCGGCGCGGGTGGTCAGGCTGAGATTGCACCCCACCGGGCAGTGCGGGCAGATGCTGGGCACTTCGGTCAGTTCCCAGGGGCGCGCGCCGAAGCGGAAGTCGGTAGTCGTCAGCGCGCCCACCGGGCAAATGTCTGTCGTGTTGCCGCTGAAGTAGGTATCGAAGGGCGGGTTACTGGTTGTGATGATCTGCAAACTGCGCCCGCGTTCGTGGAAGCCTAACACGTCGTCGCCGACCAGTTCATCCTGGAAGCGTGTACAGCGGGCACACTGGATGCAGCGCTCACGGTCAAGGTAGATCAGGTCACCGAGCGGCACGTGCTTGGCGAGGTGTATTTTCTCGTCGAAGACAAAACGGCTCGTGCCGGGGCCGTGCCGCAGTGTCAGATTCTGGAGCGGACATTCGCCGCCCTTGTCGCAGATCGGGCAGTCCAGCGGGTGGCTGGTCAGCAGGAACTCAAGGATGTCGTCGCGTGCTTCCTGAACGAGCTGACTCGCCGTCCGAACGGTCATGCCATCGCTCACGACGGTGGTGCAGGCGGTTTGCAATTTCGGCTGCCAGCGGACCGCCATTTTCCCGTCGGGGCCAAGTGTGAACTGCCCGGTTTCCTTATCGACAGCGGCCTGCCCAAGCTCCACCAGGCACATGCGGCACATGCCTACCGGTTCCAGCTTCGGATGGTAGCAAAACACCGGGATGTCGTTCCCAATGCGCTTCGCCGCGTCAACCAGGTTCGCTCCCTTCGGAACCTGATATTCAATATCGTCGATGAAAATCCTTACGGTATCGGCCATCCATTCCTCCGCTAGAGATGCCCCAGCGTATAAAGTGCTTGGTGCTTAAATACCTGTTGCTCGTGTGCAGTACCGGAGACCTTCGCGCGCCCGATCAGCCAGCGCGCGGTTAATATACCCCCAATTTGCGCTTTCGGCTTGTGGTTCGGCCA